>NZ_JBSFVG010000026.1:0-74918 GCF_053592195.1 Streptomyces sp. NPDC002776
AGCCCCGATAACTCGCCGACATCCGCAGACACCCGCACCACCCCCGGGAAGCACTACGCAGCAGCGTACGCCCGCAGACTAAAACAACGGCATTGCCTTTAGTCGAGCAAGAGTCGCGAGGTCTGCTTCCACAGTCCGTTGAGGACGGACGGGTCGTTTGCGAGCTTCGCGAACATGACCATGCCTTCCAGTTGGGCGAGCAGGGCGCGGGCGGTGTCGCGGGTCGCGGCCGTTGCGGGGATCGCACCTTGCTGTGCCGCGTCCGTCAGCGTTGCGTGGACCAGGTCGATCTGCTCCTCGAAGATCTCCGACACCCGGGCCTGGACGAGTTCGTCCTGAGTGCTCAGTCCCAGTGCCAGGTTGCCGAACAAGCAGCCGTTGACCGCTCCGTCCTCTGTCTTCGCCGTGTGCTGGGCGGCGGCTTGGTCGAGGAAGAACCGTTCCAGTCGCTCCATTGCCGGACTGTCGTCGCGGAGGACGGACACCCAGCCTGGCCGTTGGGACGCCCAGTGGGTGTTGATCGTTTCGATCGTGAGGGCCTGCTTCGACTCGAAGAAGTGATAGAAACTCCCCTTCTTGACGTCCGCGCGGGCACAGATCTCGGCCACACCGATCGTGCCGTAACCACGGCTCAGCATGAGGCCGCGGGTCGCGTCCAGCAGTCGTTCTCTTGCCGTGCTCGTCCGTCCCATACCGATGAGTATACGGGTGGTCAACTATCCGGCTGGCTTTTAGTTGACCGGTCGTCTACTATTTTTGGCAGGGGCCGAAAGTCCCGTCGGTCCCTCCTGACCAGTAAGGACTCCAACATGCCGGAAAACGTCAAGATCGCGGTCGCGTTTCACAGCGGCTACGGCCACACCGCCCGCCAGGCTCGTGCGGTCGCTGCCGGTGCCGGGTCCGTGCCCGGAGCACGAGCCGAACTGTGCGACGTGGCCGCCGCTGACGATCAGCTCTGGGACACCCTCGCCACCGCCGATGCGATCATCTTCGGCACCCCCACTTACATGGGCAGCCAGTCTGCCGTCTTCCAGGCATTCGCCGAGGCCAGCGCCCCGGTCTGGATGGAGCAGCGCTGGTCGGGAAAGCTTGCCGCGGGCTTCACCAACTCCGCCGGGGTCAACGGCGACAAACTGAACGTCCTGGTCTCCCTGGCGCTTTTCGCCGCGCAGCACGGCATGAACTGGATCTCGCTGGGCCTGCCGCCCGGCGGTGAGTACTCCACCAGCGGAACACCCGACGACTTGAACCGTCTCGGCGGCTTCCTCGGTGCGATGGCCCAGTCGCCCTCGGACCTCGGTCCGAACGACGCACCGTCCGGGGCGGATCTGAGAACCGCAGAACACCTCGGGCGCCGGGTGGCCACCACCGCACTCGAGCAGGTGTCGGGTCGTACGGCGCTCACCCACGCGCTGTGAGTTCCCTCAACTCCCATGAACGCTCCCAGAGCCCTGTACGTCCTGGAAGGAATCCCGACATGATCAACGGAGAACGAGCCTGGGCCCGAGGCCGGCTCACCGAGCTACTGGGCCTCGACGTCCCCATCGTGCAGGGTCCGTTCGGCGGAGGCCTGTCCTCCATAGCCCTTGCCTCCGCCGTCTCGGACGGCGGCGGGCTCGGATCTTACGGAGGCCACATCCTCGCTCCGGACGGGATCGGGGAACTCGTAGGCCAGTTGCGGAAGGCCACCGCCCGGCCCTTCGCGGTCAATCTCTGGGTGCCGCACCCCGAGGAAGGCGCGGCACCGCCCGATCGGGATGAGATGGCCCGGTACACGCGGCTGCTGCGTCCCTGGTTCGAGGAACTCGGACTGCCGACAGCCCAGTTGGAGGACCCGCCGCAGGCACCGGACTTCACGGAGCAGATCGACGCACTGCTCGCGGCGGAACCGCCGGTGATCAGCTTCGTGATGGGCGTTCCCGAGGCGCGGGTGGTCGCCGAAGCCCGACGCAGGGGCATTCGGACGATCGGTACGGCGACCACCGTCGAGGAAGCCCTCGCGATCGAGGCGGCGGGCATGGACGCCGTCGTTGCCTCGGGCAGTGACGCCGGCGGTCACCGCGGCTCCTTCCTCCGCCCCGTCAACGAATCCCTCGTCGGGACCTTCTCCCTTGTTCCCCAGATCGCACAAGCAGTCTCTGTCCCCGTCGTGGCAGCCGGCGGCATCGCCGACGGCCGGGGCATCGCTGCCGCGCTGATGCTCGGAGCGGACGGAGTACAGGTCGGCACCGGTTTCCTGGCAACCGAGGAGTCCGGCGCGAGCACCGTCCATCGAACCGCGCTGCACGGCCCTGATGCGCGTACGACCGTGTTGACCAGGGCCTTCTCGGGACGGCTCGCCAGGGCCATCCCCAACCGATTCACGCGCGAGGCCCTGGCCCACGAGAGCGAACTCGCCCCCTACCCGCTCCAATACACTCTCACCCGCCCTCTGCGCACAGCGGCCGCGGAACGAGGGCTGACCGACTACGTCAACCTGTGGTCGGGACAAGCAGCAGCGCTCACCCGGCCGCGCCCCGCACGCGACTACCTCGACGCACTCATCACCGAAACGGACGCGGCCTGGGGCCGCCGGGCGCCCTTCGGGTCGTAGAAGCGAGGCGAGCTGACGATCAGGATGTGCGGTTCCCTCGGTCTGCGAGTTCGTCATGAGGGCTCCCTCTGCTGGGGACACATGGCCCGTGGTCGGAGCTCGGATTCGCAGACGCTTACGAATGCAGCAGGCCATGTTCCGGCCCTGCGGCGGGCTGCAGTGGGGGCGGCGGTTGACTGGCAGTCGACCGGATCCACGCTGCGGTGGAAGTCCCCGCGGGTGCTGGAATGGCTGAATTCTTCCCTGTCCTGCTGGAATTCCCGGCAGGATGAAAAACCGCTCGGTATTACGGTCCTGGAAGTTCCCCGTCCGGCAGTTCCGGCGCACCGGGCGGACCGAGCCTATTGGTGCCCACTTGGTCGGTGAGCCCATGGCTCAACAGCCGTAGCGTCTCCGCTCCTGGGGCGTCAGACCACGCTCGTTGCTGCTCCTCAGAACGGTGAGGGCGCCGCGCGCGGTCAACACCAGCGCCCAAGTCTCGCTGTCCTCTTGGCCCGTCGGCACGATGGCCGTGCGGTGGTCGAGGATCATCAGGAGGTCCGCATCCCCAGGGCCCCGCGTTCCAGCAGTTCGAGGTCCTGCGGATGTGCCGCGGCCGGCCGGCGAGAACTCCGCCGTCACATACGTGGCGGCGACGCGGCGTTGCGCGATGCGCTGCTGCTCACAGGCCAAACGTTCCTGCTGACGGGCGATGAGCGCCTGGACGCCCATCTCCGGATCGACGGTCCTGAACGAGTGAGGAGGCGTCGAACGACGTCCGGACCAGCGCCAGTTCGCTGAGCTTGTCCAGTGCCCTGCGCAGATCGGCGTCCGAAAGGCCGAGGTCTTCCCGCAGTTCATCCAGGCCCAGCTGCGGGCGGGCCAGCAGTGCGCGATAGACCGATTCACAGGTGTGATCAAAACCGAGCTCAGCCAAAACCATACTCTCCCCGGGCCGGTGGCTGTCCGAAGACGGGGGCCATCCAAGCACGCATTCCCGGGCGTCACCAGTTCCCGGGAAAATCGTGACGGCTTCAATGCCCCGGCGAGTGGCCCTTTCAGGCCCTGGCAGAAAGCGTTCAACTTTCCTGCTTGCTGGTCCTCGATGGCTTCCCGAGGATCGAGGCATGCATCTCATCCATGTGCGCCTGCACATGCCTTGTGACTTCCGGGTGCCGGAAGACCTGGCCGCACAGTTCATCGCGCAGGCGACCTCCGTGGAGGGCGTCGAGCATGTGAGCGTCCACCCGGGCGCCGGACAGGCGCTGACCGTGGGGCTCTACGTCGTGGCCGAGTCGCTCGTGATGGCGGAGCAGGCCGCGCTCGCGGTCTCGCGGCGCGCCGTCGCGCGGGTGCCCGCCCTGCGTCGGAGCAGGATCACCGGTTGCTCGGTGGCGATCGTCGGGGCGTACTTCGACGGCCTCCTGGAACGGTCGAGTGGGGATGGACGGACTATGCGGCTGCCGGATGAGGACACGGCCGAGAGCTGACATTCGCGCGGCGCCTGGCCGAGAGTGGTTGCACCGGCAGGCGCTGGACCCCGACCGGGGGGCACGCCACCGGACGCCGGGGGAGCGCACCCGCGGCTCCCGGCTCGAACCCACCGAAACAGCACCCGCACCTTCAGTCAGGAGACCGTTTGATGTCCGCTGTGCCCGACAGTGCTGCCGATTTCGCTGCCCGCCTCGTGCTCGTCACCGTCCCCACCGCCGACCCGACGGTCGGCAGGGACACCACCGGTCGGCAGTGACCGTTCGCACCCATCACACCGAGACGGGGGACAGGAACCGTGACCACGCTGACCCAGAACAGCCCCTTCGGATCCCTGCTTCAGTTCCACCGGATCCGGGAGGGCTACACCCAGCAGCAGCTGGCCGACTTCTCGGCACTGAGCGTCCGCGCCATCCGCGACCTCGAACACGGGCGTGTGGACCGGCCGAGGCAGGACACCGTACGCCTCCTGGCGGACGCCTTGCGGCTGGATGAGGAGAGCCGCGACGCCTTCGCCCAAGCCGCCCGCGGCGTCCCTCCGGACCGCGTCGGCGCCCCCGAGTGGGCCGCCGTTTCCTCGCGCACCGGATACGAGTACGCGACCATCCTTCTCGCCTCCCTGGCTCCCGACGCCGGTGACGGCACCTGGGAGAGCGCCCTCAACGACATGGCCAAGCAGGCCTGGCGGCTCCTGGCCGTCGATCAGGGCGTGGCGTTCCTGGAACGTCGGCTCGTCGGTTAGGGACCGGCCGCCCCTTCGCCGTGCTTCGTCGCCGCGCCCTTTGCCGCACGCACCCGTTCAGGGGCCGCCGCACGAAGTTCCGCGAATCTGCCGTACTCAACTGCCGATTGACCGAAAGACCGCCTACTAATCTCCTGCTGAAATCAGCCGGAGCCGCTGTCGGCCGGACCCGATCGGCCCGGTTGGCACGCCCTCTTCAGAGAATCGAGACCTCACATGTCAGTGGTCCTGAAGGAAACGCCGTCACTTCATCGGAAACGCCCGCCGCAATCCCCGCAGGAACATCTCTCCGACCCGGTCACCCGTGATGTCCTGCGTATTCAGCACCGCATTCTGATGGCGATACGCAGACACCTCGACGAGGCCGGTTTCGTGGAACTGCGCGCGCCGATCATCGGTCCCGTCACCGACCCCGGAGTGCGCGGCGCCAAGCAGGTCGACATCGACTACTACGGCCGCCGCTACAAGCTGATGACGAGCGCGATCCTCTACAAGCAGGCCTCGCTGCACGCCTTCGACAAGATCTTCTGCATCGCGCCCAACGTCCGTCTGGAGCCCCCGGAGACCGCCGACACCGGCCGCCATCTGGCCGAGTTCCACCAGATCGACGTCGAGGCCGCCGGCCACTCCCGCGAGGAGATCATGCGGGTCGCCCAGGGCATCGTGGTCACCGCGGTCCGCGAGGCCGCCGCCACCATGGGGGAGGAGCTGACGCGGCTCGGCCGGGACATCAGCCGGTTCCAGGACGTGCTGGCCGGCCCCTTCGACGTGATGTCGCACGCCGACGCCGTCGCCCGGGTGGGCGGCGACCCGCATGCCGAGATCGCCTGGGCCGACGAGGCGCGGATCTCGCGAGAGACCGCCCGCCCCTTCTTCGTCACCGACTACCCGAAGGGCTCGCGCGGTTTCTACGACCGTGAGAGCCGCGAAAACCCGGGTGTGCTGCGCAACTTCGATCTGCTGCTACCCGAGGGATACGGCGAGATAGCCAGCGGCAGCGAACGCGAACACGAATACCAGCGGATCGTGACCCGTATGCGGGAGACCGGGGAGAACCCCGCCAAGTACGGCTGGTATCTGGACATGGCCCGCGCCGGAATCCCCGCCAGCTCCGGATTCGGTATCGGCCTGGAACGGCTCACCCGCTATATCGCGGGGGTCGACTCCGTGTGGCAGGCCAGCGCCTACCCGAAACTCCCCGGCGTCTACTCGGCCTGAGCCCCGGCCCGCCGGCCCCCGCATTTCCCGTTCGTGAGATCCATCAACCCCAGACAAGGTGGAGTGGAAAGCCATGCCGACCCATCGTGACGCGGACATGCCCTACGACGGTATCCCGTCGACCGGAGCCGAGGCCCGGCAGGGCAGCGGAGCGGTGGGCGACGACAACGGCCGTACCGGCCCGGACCGCTTCGGCCATGTCGTGGCCGCGTTCACCGCACAGGTCCGGCGGGCCCCCGACGCCGTGGCCCTGCGCGGTGACGGCACGCTCCTCACCTACGGCGAACTCGACCGCGCGGCCAACCGGTTGGCGCACCGGCTGGCCGGGCTCGGGGTGGGCGACCGCCCCGAGAGCGCCGTGGCCGTACTGATGGAACGTTCCGCCGACCTGGTGGTGGCCCTGCTCGCGGTTCTCAAAGCGGGCGCCGCCTATGTGCCGCTGCACCCCTCCTACCCCGCCGCCCGCATGCGCGCGGTCATCGAGCAGACCGGCGCCGCCGTGCTGCTCAGCGACCGCGCCACCCACCCGGGCGACCTCTTCGACGACCTGGTGACCACGCTCGCCGTGGACGACGACAGCGCCCTCGCCGGCTGCCCCGACACCGACCCCGGCACGGTCATCGACCCGCTCGGGCTGGCCTACGTCATGTTCACCTCCGGCTCCACGGGCGCGCCCAAGGGCGTCGCCGTGACCCACCGGGACATCCTCGCCCTCGCCGCCGATCACTGCTGGGACGGCGAGGCACAGCGCCGTGTCCTCGTCCACTCCTCGCACGCCTTCGACGCGGCCACCTACGAACTGTGGGTGCCGCTCCTCGCCGGCCACCAGGCCGTGCTCGCCCCGCCCGGCCAGCTCGACCCGCGCACCCTGCGCCGCGTCACCGAACAGCACGGCGTCACCAGCCTGTTCCTGACCACCGCCCTGTTCAACCTCGTCGCCGAGGAGGACCCCGAGGTCTTCGACCTGGTGCGGCAGGTATGGAGCGGCGGCGAGGCATGCTCGCCCGAGGCGATCCAGCGCGTCCTCGACCGCTGCCCGCACACCGAGTTCGTCCATGTCTACGGCCCCACCGAGACCACCACATTCGCCACCTTCCTCGCGCTGCGCCCGCCCCACCGCGTGGGAGCGACCGTCCCCGTCGGACGCGTCATGGACGGCATGGCCGCCCACGTCCTGGACGACTCCCTGCGCCAGGTGCCCGAAGGGGCGACGGGTGAGCTGTACCTCGCGGGCGCCGGCGTGGCCCGCGGCTACATAGCCCGGCCCGGACTGACGGCGGAACGGTTCGTCGCCTGCCCGGACCGCCCCGGCGAGCGCATGTACCGCACGGGCGACCTGGTACGCCTGCTCCCCGACGGCGTGATCGAGTTCGTGAACCGGGCCGACGCCCAGGTGAAGATCCGCGGCTTCCGTATCGAACTCGGTGAGATAGAGGCCGTTCTGGGCCGCCTCCCGGGCGTCGGCCGGCGCATCGTCGTCGTCCGCGAGGACCGGCCGGGCGACAAGCGCCTGGTCGCCTACGTCGTCCCGGGCGAGTCCGGCACCCCCGACCCCGACGACCTCGCCGAGCGGGCCGCCGAGGAACTGCCCCCGTACATGGTGCCCACCGCGTTCGTGGTGCTGGACTCGCTCCCGCTCAACTCCAACGGCAAGGTCGACCGCAAGGCCCTGCCCGCCCCCGCCGCCCGAACGGATGGCATACGGCCGCCCCGCACACCCGACGAGGAAGTCCTCTGCCAGCTCTTCGCCCAGATCCTGGGCCTCGAACGAGTCGGCGTCGACCAGAGCTTCTTCCGCCTCGGCGGCCACTCACTGCTCGGCTCCCGGCTGATCAGCCGCATCCGCAGCGCCCTCGGGGCCGAGATCACCTTCCCCACGCTGTTCGCCGCGCCCACCGTCGCCGAACTCGCCGCCGTCCTGCGCGACAGCGGCGAGCGCCGGCCCCAGCTCACGGTCGCCGAACAGCGCCCCGACCCGGTCCCGCTGTCCTTCGCCCAGCTGCGCCTGTGGTTCCTGCGGGAGTGGGAGGACGGCGGTTCGACGTACAACATCCCGCTCGCCGTCCGACTGCGCGGCCCCCTCGACCTCACCGCCCTCGAAGCCGCCCTCAACGACGTGGCCCTGCGCCACGAAGCCCTGCGCACCCTGTTCCCGGCTGTCGACGGCGAACCGCGTCAGCACATCCTCACCACGCCCGGCCTCACCCTGCGCGCCACCCCCGCGACCGAGGACCGGCTGCCCGCCCTGCTCACCGACGCCGCCGGTCACGTCTTCGACCTCGCGACCGAACTTCCGCTGCGCGCGGACCTGTTCGAGCTCGGTGAGCAGGAGCACGTGCTGGTGCTGGTACTGCATCACATCGCCGGTGACGGCTGGTCCATGGCGCCCCTGGCCCGTGACCTGAGCACCGCCTACTCGGCACGCGTGACCGGCGGAGCCCCGGACTGGAGCCCGCTGCCGATCCAGTACGCCGACTACACGCTGTGGCAGCGGGACCTGCTCGGCGACGAGCGCGACGGGGACAGTCTCGCCGCCCGCCAACTCGCCTACTGGCAAGCGGCGTTGGCCGACCTCCCGGAGGAGCTGGAGTTGCCGGTGGACCGGGCGCGTCCGCCGGTGGCGTCGCATCGGGGTGCGATGGTGCGGGTGCGTTCGGGTGCGGAGCTGCATGCGGGTCTGGTGGGGTTGGCGCGGGAGAGCGGGACGACGCTGTTCATGGTGTTGCAGGCGGCGGTGGCTGCGCTGCTGAGCAGGCTGGGTGCGGGGACGGACATTCCGCTGGGGACGGCGGTCGCCGGGCGCACGGATGACAGTCTGGATGACCTGGTCGGCTTCTTCGTCAATACGCTGGTGCTGCGGACGGATGTGTCGGGTGATCCGACGTTCCGTGAGCTGCTGGGTCGGGTGCGGGCCGCTGATCTGGAGGCGTATGCGCATCAGGATCTGCCGTTCGAGCGGGTCGTCGAGGCGGTCAACCCGGCCCGCTCCACCGCCCGTCACCCCCTCTTCCAGACCATGCTCGTCCTCCAGAACAACATCGACGGGGTCTACCGGTTCGCCGGCGCCCAGGCTGCCACGCAACCCCTGGAGCACCCGGCGGCGAAGTTCGACCTGACCTTCTTCGTGGAGGAGATCGCCGGGGACGACGGTCGCCCGGCCGGGCTGAGCTGGGACGTGGAGTACGCGACCGACCTGTACGACGAGAGCACGGTCGCGGCCATGGTCGACCGACTCGCCCGGCTCATGGAGGCCGTCGTCGCTGACGCCGACATGCCCCTCACTTCAGTACCGCTGCTCGGCGTGGAGGAGGAGCGTGCTCTGGAGCAGTGGAGTGGTAGTGCCGGGTCCGGTGTGGTGGATGAGCGGTCGGTGCCTGGGGTGTTTGAGGCGCGGGTGCGGGATGTGCCGGATGTGGTGGCGTTGGTTCAGGGTGGGGTGGAGCTGACGTATGGGGAGGTGAATGCTCGGGCGAATCGGCTGGCTCGTCATCTCGTCGATGTGGGTGTGGCGGCGGGTGATGTGGTCGGGGTTCATCTTGAGCGTGGGCCTGAGTTGATTGTGTCGTTGCTGGGTGTGCTGAAGGCGGGGGCGGCTTACACGCTGCTGGATCCGGCCTTCCCGGCGGAGCGTTTGGCCACTGTCGTCACCGACGCCGGCGTTCACGTTCTCGTGACCCGCGATGATCTCGCTCGCCCGCTGCCCGAGTCCGGGCTGAGCCGTGTCCTGCTCGACCGGGACGCCGCACTGATAGCGGCACGGGACGACTCCGATCCGGCTGTGGTGTGTGGTGGGTGGGATGCGGCGTGTGTGATGTTCACGTCGGGTTCGACGGGGCGGCCAAAGGGTGTGGTGGCTCCGCATCGGGCGTTGGTGTCGACGTTTGTGGGTCCGGATTATCTGGAGTTCCGGGCGGATGATGTGTATTTGCAGTCGTCGCCGGTGTCGTGGGATGCGTTTGCGTTGGAGGTGTTCTCGGCGCTGTTCCATGGGGGGCGGACGGTGTTGCCGGTGGGGTCTCGGACGGATCTGGATGAGATCGCGGGGCTGGTGGCCGGGTGTGGTGTGACGGTGTTGCAGTTGTCGGCGAGTTTGTTCAACGTGCTGGTGGATGACTATCCGGGGTTGTTCGCGGGGTTGCGGACGGTGATGACGGCGGGGGAGGCCGCGTCGGTGTCGCATGTGGCGCGGGTGTGTGAGCGTCATCCGGGGCTTCGGGTGCTGAATGGTTATGGGCCGGTGGAGTCGATGGGGTTCACCACCAGTCATGTGGTGGCTGGGGTGGTGGAGGGTGCGGCTTCGGTGCCGATCGGGGTGCCGTTGGCCGGCAAGCGGGTGTTTGTTCTGGATGGGGGTTTGCGGCCGGTGCCGGTGGGGGTGCCGGGGGAGTTGTATGTGGCGGGTTCGGGTCTGGCGCATGGGTATGTGGGGCGTGCGGGTCTGACGGGGGAGCGGTTTGTCGCGTGTCCGTTCGGTGGGGCGGGTGAGCGTATGTACCGGACGGGGGATCTGGGGCGGTGGCGTTCGGATGGTGCGCTGGAGTTTTTGCGCCGTGCGGATGATCAGGTGAAGGTGCGGGGGTTCCGGATCGAGCCGCGGGAGATCGAGGCGGTTCTGACGCGGCATGAGCGGATCGTGCAGTGTGCGGTGGTGGTGCGTGAGGACCGGCCGGGTGACAAACGCCTTGTCGCCTACGTCGTTCCCGCTGAGGGCAGCCGTCTCGACACGGAGGAAGTACGCCGGTTCATCGGCGGGTCACTACCTGAGTACATGGTTCCGGCCTCCTGTGTCGTACTCGATGCGCTGCCGTTGACCACGAACGGCAAGCTCGACCGCAAGGCCCTGCCCGAGCCCCTGGTCGGTGGTGACGCCGAAGGCCGCGCCCCCCGCACCCCGGAAGAAGAAGTCCTCTGCGGACTCTTCGCCGAGATCCTGGGCATCTCCCGCGTAGGCGCCGACGAGAACTTCTTCACCATCGGCGGCCACTCGCTCACGGCCACCCGCCTGATCAGCCGCATCCGCAGCACCCTCGGCGCCGAACTGGGCATCGGTGACCTCTTCGCCGCCCCCACCCCTGCCGCGCTCACGGCCCGCCTCGGCCATGGCACCTCCCGGCCCAGGCCGGCCGTGGTAGCGGTGCGGCCCGAGCTGCTGCCGTTGTCGTACGCCCAGCAGCGGTTGTGGTTCCTGCGGGAGTGGGAGGAGGGCGGTTCGACGTACAACATTCCGCTGGCGGTGCGGTTGCGCGGGCCGGTCGACACCGGTGCGCTCCAGGCGGCGCTGGACGATGTGGCGCTGCGGCACGAGTCGTTGCGCACGCTCTTCCCGGCGGTGGCAGGGCAGCCGTACCAGCACATCACCGCCGACGCCCGCGTCCCGCTGTCCACGCGGGCCGTGACCGAGGCGGAACTGCCCTCACGCCTGGCCGAGGAGGCGGCGCACGACTTCGACCTGGAGGGTGAACTCCCCCTGCGCGCGGCTCTGTTCGAGATCGGCGAGCAGGAGCACGTACTGGTGCTGGTCTTGCACCACATTGCCGGTGACGGCTGGTCGATGGCGCCCCTGGCCCGTGACCTGAGCACCGCCTACTCGGCACGCGTAACTGGCGGCGCCCCGGACTGGGGCCCGCTGCCGATCCAGTACGCCGACTACACGCTGTGGCAGCGGGACCTGCTCGGCGACGAGCGCGACGTGGACAGTCTCGCGGCCCGCCACCTCGCCTACTGGCAGGAGGCCTTGGCCGACCTGCCCGAAGAGCTCACCCTGCCCGCCGACCGGCCCCGGCCCGCCACACCCAGCCACCGGGCCGAGGCGATCGACCTCTTCGTGCCCGCCGAACTCCAGGCCCGTATCGGCGGCCTGGCCCGCGAGACCGGGACGACGCTGTTCATGGTGTTGCAGGCGGCGGTGGCTGCGCTGCTAAGCAGGTTGGGTGCGGGGACGGACATTCCGCTGGGGACGGCTGTCGCCGGGCGCACCGACGACAGTCTGGACGACCTGGTTGGCTTCTTCGTCAACACGCTGGTGCTGCGTACGGATGTGTCGGGTGATCCGACCTTCCGGGAACTGCTGACCCGGGTGCGGGCCGCCGACTTGGAGGCGTATGCGCACCAGGATCTGCCGTTCGAGCGGGTCGTCGAGGCGGTCAACCCCGTCCGCTCCACCGCCCGCCACCCCCTCTTCCAGACCATGCTCGTCCTCCAGAACACCGACGACGGCGCGTACGGCTTCGCCGGACTCCGCACCTCCGCCGAGCCCTTGAACCACCGTGCCGCCAAGTTCGACCTGAGCATCGGCGTGGAGGAGACCTTCGACGAGGCCGGCCGGCAGGCGGGCATCAGGGCCGAGTTCGAGTACGCCACCGACCTGTTCGACCGCGCCACCGTGGACGACCTGGCCCGGCGCTTCCTCCGGCTCCTGGAGGCGGTGACCGCCGAGCCGGATACGCCCGTCGGTCAGGCGGAACTGCTCACGGCCGACGAGCTGCACCGCGTTCTCGACGAGTGGAGCGCCACCGTCCCGGCCGAGATGTGGCGCGAACTGGCGGGCGTGTCCGCACCCGACCGGGCCGCGGCCTACCTCCTCGACGACCACCTGAGGCCGGTGCCGGCCGGAGTCAGTGGCGACCTCTACCTCACCGTGCCCGGCCCCGCCGCCCCCGCGGGCGACAGGTTCGTCGCCGACCCGCACGGCGGATCCGGCACCGTGATGTACCGCACCGGCAGGCAGGCCCGCTGGCGCCCCGACGGCCGGCTGGACATCCGGCTGCCCGAGCGGCCGGACCCCGTAGACCAGGACGAGCCCGCCCCCGCCCGCCGTCCGCGCACCCCCGAAGAGGAAGTCCTGTGCGCCCTCTTCGCCGAGACCCTGGGAGCGGCGCACGTCGGTGTCGACGACAACTTCTTCGCCCTCGGCGGCTACTCGCTCCTGGCCACCGGGCTGATCAGCCGCATCCGCACCGTGCTGGGCGTCGAGGTGGGCATCAGGGCCCTGTTCGGCAACCCGACGGTCGCACAGCTCGCCGCGCATCTGCGCGCCGAGGACACCACCCGGCCCAGGCCGGCCGTGATGGCGGTGCGGCCCGAGCTGCTGCCGTTGTCGTACGCCCAGCAGCGGTTGTGGTTCCTGCGGGAATGGGAGGAGGGCGGTTCGACGTACAACATTCCGCTGGCGGTGCGGTTGCGCGGGCCGGTGGACAAGGGTGCGCTTCAGGCGGCGCTGGACGATGTGGCGCTGCGGCACGAGTCGTTGCGCACGCTCTTCGCGGCCGTGGAGGGGCAGCCATACCAGCACATCACAGCTGACGCCCGCGTCCCCCTGTCCGCCTCCCTCTGCCCTCCGGTGGAGCTGGCCGGGCACGTCCGGCGCGCCGCCCGGCACGCCTTCGACCTGGCGACCGAACTGCCCCTGCGTGCCACGCTGTTCACGCTCGGCGCCGACGACCACGTACTCATGCTGGTTCTGCACCACATCGCCGGTGACGGCTGGTCCATGGCCCCGCTCACCCGCGACCTGAGCACCGCCTACGAGGCGCGCCTGGCCGGGCGGGCCCCGGACTGGGCCCCGCTGCCGATCCAGTACGCCGACTACGCGCTGTGGCAGCGGGACCTGCTCGGTGACGAGGACGACCCCGAGAGCCTTTCCGCTGTCCAACTCGCCTATTGGCGACAGGCGTTGGCCGGGCTGCCCGAGGAGCTCGCCCTGCCGACCGACCGGCCCCGGCCGCCCGTGCCCAGCCATGACGCCGGAGCCATCACGGCCGGCGTTCCCGCCGAACTGCACGCGGATCTGGTGCGGTTGGCGCGGGAGAGCGGGGCGACGCTGTTCATGGTGTTGCAGGCCGCGGTGGCGGCGCTGTTGAGCAGGCTGGGCGCGGGCACCGATGTCCCGCTCGGCACGGCGGTCGCCGGGCGCACCGACGACAGCCTTGACGACCTGGTGGGGTTCTTCGTCAACACGCTGGTGTTGCGTACGGATGTGTCGGGTGATCCGACGTTCCGTGAGCTGCTGGGTCGGGTGCGGGCCGCCGATCTGGAGGCGTATGCGCATCAGGATCTGCCGTTCGAGCGGGTCGTCGAGGCGGTCAACCCCACCCGCTCCACCGCCCGCCACCCCCTCTTCCAGACGATGCTGCTCCTGAAGAACGGATCGGGCGGCGGACTGGACCTGGCCGGTACCACAGCCTCGGAACACCCTGTCGACGTTCATGTCGCCGAGTTCGACCTGCTGTTCGGCGTCGAGGAGGCCCACACGGCCGACGGCGACCCGGCGGGGCTGCGCTGGACGGTCGAGTACGCCACCGAACTCTTCGACCACGGCACGATGCGGACCCTGACGGACCGGCTGGTGAGGCTGCTCGCCGCGTTCGCCGGGGACCCGGACGCCCCTGTCGGCCAGGCCGACGTGCTGTCCGCCGCGGAACGGGACCTCGTCCTGGGCGCCTGGAGCGGTGAGGACCCTGCCGCACCGCCGGCCGAACGCCCCGTGCACCGGTACTTCGAGGAGCAGGCCGCCGCCCGGCCCGACGCCGCGGCGCTCGTCCTGAACGAGCGGACGCTGACGTTCGGCGAGCTCAACACGCTCGCCAACACGCTCGCGCACGAACTGATCCGGCGCGGCGCGGGACCCGAGGACCGGGTCGCCGTCCTGCTCGACCGGTCCGTCGAGTCGGTCGTGGCCCTGCTCGCCGTGCTCAAGGCGGGAGCCGTGTACCTGCCCCTGGACACCGGGCATCCGGCCGAACGCATCGCCCACGTCCTGAAGGACGCCGACGTCCGACTGGTCATCACCACGGCCGAACTGGCAGGCACGCTCGCCCCTGACACGGTGCCCGTGCTGCACGTCGACCGGTGCGCGCCGGACGGCCCCGGGCACGACCCGGACGTCCCCGCGCTGCATCCGGCGCACCCCGCCTACATGCTGTACACCTCCGGATCCACCGGGCGCCCCAAGGGTGTGGTCGTGGAGCACCGGGCCCTGGTCAACCTGCTGCACAGCCACGAGTCGACCCTGTTCACCGCGCATGTACGGGCCACCGGCCGGCCCGCCGCCCGGGTGGCCGTCACCGCGCCGCTCACCTTCGACGCCTCCTGGATGGGACTGCTCGCCCTGTTCGCCGGGCACGAGCTGCACCTCCTCGACGACGCCACCCGGCGCGACCCGGCGGCCATGGTCGGCTACGTCGGACGGCACGGCGTCGACTTCCTCGACACCACACCGACGTACGGCCTGGAGATGCTGGAGCACGGGCTGCTCGGCACCCCCGAACTCACCCCCCGCACCCTGACCTTCGGCGGCGAGGCCATCCCCGAGCCGCTGTGGCGCAGGCTGCTCGCCGAACCGGACGTGACCGCCCACAACTTCTACGGCCCCACCGAGTGCACCGTCGAAACGCTGACCACACCCCTGCGCGGCACCTCGACGCCCATCGTGGGACGGCCCCTGGAGGGCGCCCGGGTGTACGTCCTCGACGAGGCGCTGCGGCCCGTGCCGCCCGGTGTCACCGGAGAGCTGTACATCGCCGGGCGCGGTCTCGCCCGCGGCTACGCCGGGCGGCCCGGAGCGACCGCGGAGCGGTTCGTCGCCAGCCCGTTCGCGGACGGGGCGCGCATGTACCGGTCGGGCGACCTGGCGCGCTGGCGGGCCGACGGCAGCCTGGAGTTCTGCGGGCGAGCCGACGACCAGGTGAAGGTGCGCGGCTTCCGGATCGAGCCCGGCGAGATCGAGGCCGCGCTCGGGCGTCACCCGGACATCGCCCACGGTGCCGTCGTGCTCCGCGAGGACCGGCCGGGCGACCGGCGGCTCGTGGCCTACGCCGTGCCCGTGCCCGGCCGCACGCCCGACCCCTCCGGGCTGCGCGCGTTCCTCGCCGGCACGCTTCCCGAGTACATGGTGCCCGCCGCTTTCGTCGTCCTCGACGCGCTGCCCGTCACCGGCAACGGCAAGCTCGACCGGCGTGCCCTGCCCGCGCCCGAGTACGGCGGACTCGGACGGGCGCCCGGAAACGAGGTGGAGCGGTCCCTGGCCGCCCTGTTCGAGGACGTCCTCGATGTGCGCGGCACCGGCGTGGACGACAGCTTCTTCGACCTCGGCGGGCACTCCTTCCTGGCCGCCCGGGTGGTCGCCCGCATCCGCGCCCTGCTGCCCGACGTCCTGGGGGACCTGACCCTGCCCGGGTTCTTCCGCACCCCCACGGTTGCCGCCCTCGCCGCCCGCGCCGACGGCCGGGACACCGCCGGATCCGACCTGCTGCTGCCGCTGAGCACGTCCGGCACCGGGGCGCCGCTGTTCTGCGTCCACCCCGTCACGGGGCTCGCCTGGTGCTACGCGGGACTGGCCGCCGCCCTGGACGACCGGCCCGTGTACGGCCTGCAGACGCGTCGGCCCGGCGCCGACGAACGGGCCCTGCCCGCCCGCTGGGAGACCCTGGTCGACGACTACCTGGGCCGCCTCCGCGAGGTACAGCCGCAGGGGCCGTACCACCTGCTCGGCTGGTCCCTAGGCGGGAACATCGCGCACGCCCTGGCCTGCCGGCTGCGCGCCGAGGGCGAGGAGGTGGCACTGCTCGCCCTGATGGACTCCTACCCGCTGCGCGGGCCGGCCCTCGACACCCGGTTCGACCCCGACGACATCGCCGCGTTCCTCCGCCGGGAGGGCACCGCCGACGCCGGTCTCGACGCCGGGTTCGACGAGCCGTTCGTGGCGTCGCTGGCGGCCGCCGCCGCGCACACCGTCGCCCTGGCCGAGGCGGCAGAGCCGGGAGTCTTCGACGGCGATCTGCTCCACTTCACGGCCACCGAGGACCGTGACCCCGCCGCCCCCGTGGCGGACGACTGGCAGCCGCACGTCGCCGGCCGGATCCACGGCCACGCCGTCGCCTGTGCCCACCTGGACATGACGCGGCCGCAGCCCCTTGCCGAGATCGCCGCCCTCCTGGTCCACACCCTGCACCGGGACTGACACCGAGGAAAGAGCCGATCCATGATCGAAGAGACCGTCCTGCAGTACGAGTTGTCCGACGCCGAGGTGTCCCGGATACGGGAGGAGGTGGCCGGACTCGCCGCCTCCCTGCCCGACCCGGCCGACCCGGCCCGCTACGCCGACAACCGCTTCGCCGACGCCGGACTGCCGCCGCGCCTGAAGGGCTTCCTGGAGAGCTTCCGGCGCACCGAGTCCGCCGCCGGTCTGCTGATCCACGGCTTCCCCGTCGACGACAGCGCCGTCGGACCGACCCCCGGCCACTGGGACCAGGCCACGGATCCGGCGGCCACCCTGGAACAGGAGCTGTTCCTGGCCATGTGCGCGACCGCGCTCGGCGACCCCTTCACCTGGTCCACCCTGCAACTCGGCCGCATGATCCAGAACATCCTGCCGATCCGCGGCGACGAGGAGCGCCAGAGCGGCCACGGCAGCGCCACCCTGCTGGAGTTCCACACCGAGGACGGCTTCCACCCCGGCCGCTGCGACTATCTGCTGCTGTTCGGGATCCGCAACCACGACCAGGTGCCGACCATCCTGGCCTCCGTCCGGGACGTCAAGCTCAGCCGCGAGGATCTGGCCCTGCTGATGCGTCCGCTGTTCCACATCCTCCCCGACGACGAGCACATCCGGCAGTTGCAGCTGCGGCACCCCGACCACCCGGCGCTCACCCGCATGGAGCAGATGCTGCACTCCCCGGAGGCCGTGCCCGTCCTGTTCGGCGACCCCGACCGGCCCTATCTCCGTATCGACCTGCCCTTCATGCGCTGTGCGTCGGACGAGCCGGCGGCCGAACGGGCCGTGTACACCCTGATGGCCGAGCTGGAGCGGGTGCAGCACACGGTCGTCGTGGAGCAGGGCAGCCTGCTGATCGTCGACAACTACCTGGCGGTGCACGGCCGCAAGTCCTACCCGGTGCGCTACGACGGCAGCGACCGCTGGCTGAAGCGGATGATCGTCAGCCGCGATCTGCGCAAGGCGGCCCCGGTGAGCCGGATGACGCGCCACCGGGTGCTGTTCTGACCCCGGCCGCCCGCTGCCCCTTTCTCTTTCCGACCCGCACGTGCCACCTAGGAGTCAGACATGCGCACCGTCGTCATCACCGGCGCGTCCAGCGGCATCGGCCGCGCCACCGCCCTGCGCTTCACCGAGGCGGGCGACCATGTGGTCAACCTGGACATCAAGGCACCCGAACCGGACGGTCGCCCGGCCGGACGGTGGATACGGGCCGACACCGCCGACTGGAACGCCGTAGGGGAGGCCCTCGCTGACGTCCACCGCGACACCGGACGCCTCGACGTGGTCATCGCCAACGCCGGGATCAGCGTCCGGCACGGCGTCCTCGACATCCAGGAGAAGGACGCCCGCCGCATCACCGACGTCAACCTCCTCGGCGTCCTGGGCGTCTGGCAGGCCGCCGCCCGCCTCATGATCGACCAGGGCCACGGCGTCCTGCTGGCCACGGCATCCGTCAACGGCCGCCGGGGATACCCCTATTACGCCGACTACAACGCCACCAAGGCCGGCATCGTCGCCCTGACCCAGACCTTCGCGCTGGAGCTCAGCCCGCTGGTGCGCACCGCCTGTGTCAGCCCCGGCGGTGTGCTCACGCCCATGCAACTCGCCGAGTACACCGAGGAGATGCTCGCCGACACCAACGCGCGCATCCCCGCCGGACGGCACGCCGACCCCGCCGAGATCGCCGCGGCCTTCTGCTATCTGGCCTCGGCCGAGGCCGGCTTCCTCACCGGGCAGGAGCTCGTGATCGACGGCGGGGAGACCGCCGGTGCCACGACGTCCGCGTACGGCACCGCCGTACGGGCCGGGCACTGACCGGACGGGGGAGCAGTCCGCATGCAGACCACCACCCGCGGCGCCGCGGGCCCTGCCCGGGGCGCCCCGGCCACCGGGCTCGACATCGTGGTGACCGGCACCTCGTCCGACGCGCACACCTGGAACCTGATCTACCTCGAACTCCTCCTCACCGAGTGGGGACACCGGGTGACCAACCTCGGGGCCTGTGCCCCCGACACACTCGTCGCCACCGAGGCGCTGGCCCACCGCCCCGACCTCGTCGTGGTCAGCAGCGTCAACGGCCACGGTGCCGCCGACGGACTGCGGCTGATCGCGCGGTTCCGCGCCGAACCGCGGCTCGCCGCGCTCCCGGTGGTGATCGGCGGCAAGCTCGGCACCGCAGAGGCAACCACCCGGGCCTGGCTGCCCCGGCTGCGGACCGCCGGGTTCGCGGAGGTGTTCGAGGAGAGCGCCGGGGCCGCGCCCTTTCGCCGCTACCTCGACACGCTCACGGCCGGGGTGTGCCGCTGATGGACGCCCCGACCACCACCGGGTTCGGCGCGTTCGTCCGTAACGCGCGCGAACTCGTCGTCCAGCCCCGCATGGGCTTCGGCTCACCGGAGCGGATGCGCCGGGGCCTGCTCGCCACCCGCGACGCGGACGCCACCGCGGTCGGCACGCTCACCCTCGACAGCTACACCAGGGTCGGCGACCTCGACGCCGCCCGGCGTGCCGTCACCGAGGGCACCGACCTCAACGGCTACCCGCTGCTCACCCACGGCCCGGCCGCCACCCGCCGCATGCTCGACGGGATCGACGGCCCCGGGTTCCCCGTCCAGGTGCGGCACGGGTCCGCCGCCCCGCAGAGCATCGTGCGCGGCCTGCTCGCGGCCGGACTGCACGCCACCGAGGGCGGCCCCGTCTCCTACTGCCTGCCCTACAGCCGCACCCCGCTGGCCGAGGCCGTGGACAACTGGACCCGGGCCTGCGAACAGCTCGCCGAGGCCCGCCGGCCGGGTGTCGAACCGCATCTGGAGTCCTTCGGCGGCTGCATGATGGGCCAGCTGTGTCCGCCCGGACTGCTCGTCGCGCTGTCCCTGCTGGAAGGGATGTTCTTCGTCCGGCACGGGCTGCGCAGCATCTCCCTGAGCTACGCGCAGCAGACCGACCCGCACCAGGACGAAGAGGCGGTACGGGCGTTGCGCGCGCTCGCCGCCGACCTGCTGCCCGGCGTGGACTGGCACATCGTCGTCTACACCTACATGGGCGTCTATCCGCGCACCCCGGCCGGCGCCCGGGCGCTCCAGGACCGGGCGGTACGGCTCGCGGTGCGGGCCGGTGCGCAGCGGCTCATCGTGAAGACCACGGTCGAGGCGCGCCGTATCCCCACCGTCGCCGAGAACGTCGCGGCCCTGGAGACCTCGGCGCACACCGCCCGCACCGTCCGCCCGGGCGGCCCGTCCGCGCCGGACGGCGGCGACCGGGACAGCCAGGTGTACGCCGAGGCCCGCGCCCTGGTGGAGGCGGTGCTGGGTCTCGGCCCCGACATCGGCCGCGGACTGCTCACGGCGTTCGGCCGGGGCTGGCTCGACGTGCCGTACTGCCTGCACCCCGACAACGCCGGGCGCAGCGCCGGATTCATCGACGAGCGGGGCCGGCTGGGCTGGAGCTCCGTCGGCTCCATGCCGATCGGGCAGGTCGTCAAGGCCCGCCCGGCCGCCGCCCTCACCTCGAGCGGCCTCCTCGACGCGCTGCACTTCGTCGAGACCCGCCTCGACCTCGGCGAACTCACCACGACCGGCCCGCACCGCGAGCCCGCGCGGGCCCGCTCATGAGACCGGCCCACGAGCCGACGCACCACAGCAGCCCACCTATGCGAGGGAGCGACACGTCATGAGAGCACTGCACGCCTCCGGCTTTCCGGAGGACGAGATACGGGCCAGGGCCCGGCAGGGCGCGGCCCGCGTCTTCCCGCCCGCGTCCGCCTACGGCAGCGAACTGTTCGGCGCCGTCGGGCGCGGCGGCGACGACGTCCTGGACCGGACCCGGCTGGTGCCGCCGGCCTTCATGCCGCGGCGGCTGGAGAAACTGATCGAGCTGGCCCGCGAACCCCTGTACCGGGACGTGGACACGGCCACCGACATCGGCGGCTTCCCAGCCCAACTGCCTCTGTACATCTCCGCGTTCGGCTCCACCCAGGTCGCCAGCCGCGACCTGGGCGTGGCCGCCGCCCGGCAGGCGGCCCGGCTCGGCATCCCCATCGTCGTCGGCGAGAACATCGGCCCCGTCAACGGCACGGGACGGCTCGGCGAACGCGAGGGCCGCACCCTGCTCGGCCGTATCGCCGCCTACCAGGACGCCCTGGAGGGCGCCGGCGGTGTGGCCGTACAGCAGTCGACCGAGGACGCCGACGCCGAGATCTGGAACCTCGTCTACAGCGACCCCTCCGTGCGGCCGCTGCTGGACGCCGGGCGGCTCGCCTTCGAGCTGAAGGTGGGGCAGGGCGCCAAACCGGGGCTCGGCGGCATGACCGTCGTCGACGCGGCCGACGCCGAGCGGCTGGAGGAGCAGTACGCCGTCGAGCCCGTGCTCGGTGACGGCACCTCCCGAGTGCTGCGCAGCGGCAGCCCCGGCACCTTCACCGAGGAGATCCTCGCCCACCAGGTCCGCCTGATGCGCAACAACTTCCCCCGGGCCAGGATCTGGGTGAAGCTGCCTCCCGCCCGCGACGTGGGGGCCGCGGCCGCCACCGCCTGGGCGGCCGGCGCCGACTCGGTCACCGTCGACGGCGCCGAGGGCGGCTCCGGCTGGGCCCCGCTCGCCTTCCTCGACGACGTGGGCCTGCCCCTCGCGGAGTGCCTGCGCCGGGTGCGGCCGGGACCCGAGGAGTGCCTGCTCGTCAGCGGCCGGATGTGGGAAGGCGCCCGCGCCGCCAAGGCACTGGCCGCCGGGGCGCGCGCCGTGGGTCTGGGCCGAGCCGCGCTGCTCGCCGTGGACGAGGACCCCGAAGCGGGACTCGACCGCCTGGTGGCGGCCCTCGCCCTCGAACTGCAGCTGATCGTCAGCGCGTTGGGCAAGTACCACCCCCGCGACCTGGACCCCGACGACCTTTGGCACCCGGACAGTTCGTACATGGCACCCCAGCCTGTGCCTGCGGCAGCGCGAGTACC
This sequence comes from Streptomyces sp. NPDC002776, assembly GCF_053592195.1. Lineage (NCBI taxonomy): Bacteria > Bacillati > Actinomycetota > Actinomycetes > Kitasatosporales > Streptomycetaceae > Streptomyces > Streptomyces sp. NPDC002776. Next base: position 21,963 of record NZ_JBSFVG010000026.1, read on the forward strand.
CTGACCGGCCACGCGACTCGGACGCGTCGTCCTGATCAACTCCTCGGCCGGAAGCGAAACTTCCCGCTACCTGCCTGGTCAACTGCCTCTTGGGCGGCCGGGACGTTCCTACGATCGACGCAGTCCGCACCGACCAGCCGTCCGACCCACGACAGACGGGACAGCCCGATGCCGAACCCCTTCGAGAACGAGAACGGACAGTACCTGGTCCTCGCCAACGACGAGGAGCAGCACTCGCTGTGGCCCGCCCAGATCGCCGTACCGGCCGGCTGGCGCACCGTCCACGGCGTCGACAGCCGCGCCGCGTGCCTGGAGTACATCGAGACCCACTGGACCGACATCCGCCCGGCGAGCCTGCGCCGGGCCATGGACCGGATGGCCGGCTGACGATGACCGGCCATCTGCTCCAGGACACCACGGTGGTCCGGCCCGTACCCCGGCCGGACGCCACCCGCTCCCTCGTCTGCCTCGGCTTCTGCGGCGGCGGCACCGGCTCCTACCGGGCCTGGCTGCCGTCGCTGGGCGAGGCCACCGACCTGGCCCTCGTCTGCTACCCGGGCCGCGAGGGCCGCTTCGCCGAGGAGTTCGCCCCGGACTGGGACACCCTCGCCGAGGACACCGCCGACGCCGTGGCCCGCGCCGCGGCCGCCGCGCCGGACCGCCCCTACCGCCTGTTCGGCCACAGCATGGGCGGCTGGATGGCCTTCGACGTCACCGTACGGCTCGCCGAGCGCGGCGCCCCGCTGCCCGAGCGCCTGATCGTCTCCTCGTGCAACGCGCCCGACCGCGGCGTCACCGAACGCGACCGCTTCCCGCGTCTGGAGGACGCCGAAGGGCGCCTCCTTGAGTGGATGCGGACCATCGGGCTGCTGCCCGACTACGCGCTCGACGACCCCGACCTGCGGGAGATGGCGATCGAGCTGATGCGCGCCGACATCACCGTCCGCGACTCCTACCGGCCCCGGCCCGGCGTCACCACCTCCGTGCCCGTGCATGTGCTGTACGGCGAGGACGACGAGGTCATCGAACCGGCCGTCGCCGAGCAGTGGGCACGCTGCGCCACCGGCGGACTCCGCGTGGACGCCCTGCCCGGCGGCCACTTCTACACCCCGCCGGTGTGGGCGGCCCTGCCCGACCACTTCGCCGACGCCGACCTGCAGGAGGGCCTGCGATGACACCCCGCTGGCTGGAGGAACCCGGTGCGCCGGTCACCGCCGTCGTCGACGGCCTGCCGGACGCGGCCGCCGCCGCGGACTGGATCGACACCTACCGGGACGAGCTGCGCAGCGTGCTCACCCGGCACGGCGCGCTGTATCTGCGCGGCCTTCCGGTGCGCACCGCCGCCGACTTCGCGCTCGTGCGGGACGCCCTGTTCGCCGCGCGTGCCAAGTACCAGGAGAAGGCCACCCCGCGCAGCGACTTCGGCGACGACGTGTTCTCCTCCACCGACCTGCCGCCCGCGCAGGCCATCCGGATGCACAACGAGAACAGCTACACGCTGACCTTCCCCGGCCTGCTGCTGTTCGGCTGTCTGACGGCCCCCGCGGAGGGCGGCGCGACCCCGGTCGCCGACGTCCGCCGCGTCCTCGACCAGCTGCCCGCCGACCTCGTCGACCGCTTCCGTCGGCACGGCTGGTCGCTGGCGCGCAACTACGCCGAGCACATCTCGCTGGACTGGCGGACCGCCTTCGCCACCGACTCCCGCGCCGACGTGGAGCGTTACTGCGCCGCCAACGCCATCGACGTGACCTGGGGCGACGACGACACCCTGCGCACCCGGCAGGTGCGCTCGGCGACCGTCCGCCACCCGCACACGGGCGAGGAGGTCTGGTTCAACCACGTCGCGTTCTGGAGCGAATGGGCGCTCGACCCCGACATCAGGGACGTGCTGGTCGGCGAGTTCGGCCGCGACGGGCTGCCGTTCAACACGGCGCTCGGCGACGGCTCCCCGCTGAGCCCCGAGGACGTGGCCGCGCTCGACGCGGCCTACGCACGCGCCACCGTACGGCGTGCCTGGCAGCCCGGCGATCTGCTCCTGGTCGACAACATCCTCACCGCGCACGGCCGTGACCCCTTCCGCGGCGACCGCAAGATCGTCGTCGCGATGGGCGAACCGGTGGCCCTCGCCGACTGCGCACCTTCCCTGCCCGTCAGCGCACCCGCTCTGGCCGGCCGCGCCTAAAGCGTGTCGCGAAAGCCCCCGAGAGGAGCCCACCCATGTCCGCAACACCGCCCGGCGGGTCGTCACCGGCCCGCGGCACGGCCACGGCGGCCGCACCACGGACGTCGGCGTCCGTCGCCGTCGGCACCCGCCCGGGGCCCGCGTCCACCCCTGCCGCAACGCCCACGTCCACCCCCGCCACGCCCGCGTCCGCCCCCGTCCGGGACCTTCTGCACCGCTTCCGGGAGGCCGTCGCGCGGCACCCGTGGCGGGACGCCGTGGTGGCGGCCGACGGCACCACCGTCGGCTTCAGCACCCTCGACGGTCGGGTACGACGGCTGTCGGCCGCCCTCGTCGGAGCCGGCGTCCGGCCCGGACAGCACGTCGGGGTCGCCCTGGGCCGGGAGCCCGACCTGGTCGTGGCCCTGCTCGCCGTCTGGCGGGCCGGCGCCGCGTACGTCCCCCTCGATCCGGCCCACCCGCAGGCACGCCTGGACGACATGGTCGAGGACGCCGGCATCCAGGTCGTCGTGTCCGCCGACCCGGCCCGCACCTGGCCGGAGGGGGTGCGGACCGTCGCTGCCGATGCGAGCGCCCTGTTCACCGTCCCCGAGGTCCCGGTACCCGCCGACGCCCCCGCCTACGTCATCTACACCTCCGGCTCGACCGGCCGGCCCAAGGGCGTCGCCGTCACCCGTGGCGCGGCCGCCCGACTGGTCGCCACCCTGGAGGAGAGCGGCTGCTACACCGGCCGCCCCGCCCGCGTGGCCTGGAACGCCAGCGTGTCCTTCGACGCCTCCGTGCAGCAGTGGGCCCGCGTCTGCCGCGGCGACACCCTAGTGCTGCTCTCCGAGGACCAGCGCGCCGACCCGGCCGCATTCGCCGCGCATCTCCTCCACGAGGGCGTCACCGACCTCGACGTGACCCCTTCCCACTGGTCCGTCCTGCGCGACCGGGTCGTCGAGACGGCCGGGCAACTCCCGGACGGCATACGGCTGTTCGTCGGGGGCGAGGCGATCGCCGCGCCCATGTGGCAGGACCTGGCCGACCTCGGTACCCGGGGGATCGTGCACGCGCTCAACCTGTACGGGCCGACCGAGTGCACCGTCGACTCCACCGTCGGCCGCGTGGACGGCGCCGAGCCGCACATCGGCCCGCCGCTGCCCGGCGTCGGCGCCCACGTCCTCGACGACACCCTGCGCCCCGCCACCGAGGGCGAGCTGTACCTGACCGGCCCCGCCCTCGCCCTCGGCTATCTGCGCCGCACCGCCCTGACGGCCGAGCGGTTCACCGCCTCGCCGTTCGGCCCGCCCGGCAGCCGGATGTACCGCACCGGCGACCGGGTCCGCCGCCGCCCGGACGGCAGCCTCGCCTGTCTCGGCCGGGTCGACCACCAGGTCAAGGTGAACGGACTGCGCATCGAACTCGGCGAGATCGAGGCCGTCCTGACGGACCATCCGTTGGTCACCGCCGCGGTCGCCGTCGTACGGGAGGACGCCCGGCTGGGCCGCGCCCTGGCCGCCTACTGGGTCCCCGCGCCCGGCGCGGACACCGACCCGGAGCCGCTGCGCCGCCACCTGGGCTCCCGGCTGCCCGCCCATATGGCGCAGCTGTCACTGACCGCCCTGGACAGCCTCCCGCTGGGCGTGGGCGGCAAGGTCGACCGCACGGCCCTGCCCGAACCGGCCGAGCAGCACCGGCCGGACGGTGCCGACGCCGTGCCCGCGGGTGAGCTGGAGACCCTCATCGCCGGTGCCTGGCAGGACGTCCTCGGCCGCGAACGGGTGCTGGCCAGCGACGACTTCTTCGCCCTCGGCGGGCACTCGCTGCTCGCGCTGCGCGTGATCGCCGACCTGAAGAAGCGGCGCGGGGTGGTCATCCCCACCCGCATGGTCTACCGGCATCCGCGGCTGCGTGATCTCGCCCGCGCGATAGCGGACCGCAGCGACCACTGACCGCCGCCGCCCATTGAGCCCCTTCCGGAAAGGCCCCGCCCCGATGCGGACATCCCCAGCCTCCCGAGTCTCGCTGTACGGACTGCTGAGCGCCTACACGGTCTCGCTGTTCGGCACCCGGCTGACCATGATCGCCCTGCCCTGGCTGGTGCTCGTCACCTCCGGCAGCGCGTCACTGACGGGACTCGTCGTCTTCGCCGAGGCGGTGCCGCTCGTCCTGGGCAAGGCACTGGCGGGGCCCTTGATCGACCGGTTCGGGGCGCGCAGGTTCAGCGTCGCCGCCGACCTGGCCAGCGCCGCGGTGGTCGCGACGGTTCCGCTCTGCCACTGGCTGGGCGTCCTGCCGTACGGACTGCTGCTGGCGCTGGCCACTCTGCTCGGGCTGGCCCGCGGGCCCGGCGACGTGGCCAAGCGGACCCTCACCCCGGAGACCGCCGAGGCGGTCGGTATGCCGCTGGAGCGGGTGAGCGGCATGGTGGGCACCCTGGAACGGCTCGCCGGCACCGCCGGGCCCGCCGCCGGCGGCGCCGTGGTCGCCTTCTTCGACCCGATGTGGGCCCTCGCGGTCAACGCCGTCACCTTCCTGGTCTCCGCCCTGATCATCGCCGCCACCGGGTCCGGCCGCGGCCCCGCGCCCGCGGAGTCCACCGACACGGCGCCCGAGGAGGAGAGCTACCTCGAACGGCTCCGCGCCGGGCTGCGGTTCCTGCGCCAGGACCGGCTGCTGCGGTCCATCGCCGTCATGCTGAGCGTCACCAACCTCATCGACGCGGCGTACGGCTCCCTGCTCATCCCGGTCTGGGCGGAGGAGACCGGCGGCGGCCCGGCCGCGATCGGTGCCCTGGGCTCGGTGTTCGGCATCGCCGCGGTCGGCGGCTCCGCACTCGCCACCGCGCTCGCGCACCGGCTGCGACGCCGGCCGACGTACGTCATCGCCTTCCTCCTCGCCGGGCCGCCCCGCTTCCTGGTGCTGGTCTTCGACCTGCCGCTGTGGACGGTCCTCGCCGTAGCCGTCGTGGACGGACTGGCCATCGGCTTCGTCAATCCGATCCTCAACGCCGTGATGATGGAGCGCATCCCGCGCCCCCTGCTGGGCCGGGTCTCCGCGCTCACCGACTCCGTCGGCTCCGCCGGCGTTCCGCTCGGCCCCATCCTCGCCGGTTTCCTCGTCACCCTGGCGGGCCTCGGCCCCGTCCTGATCGGCTGCGCCGCCCTCTATCTCGGCAGCACCGTGCTGCCCGCCCTGCGCCCCCACTGGCGCGAACTCGACGACCGGCCACCGCCCGCGGTCACCCCCGAGCCCGACAACCACAAGGTCCCCGCACCCTGAGCCAGTCCCTTCCACCGCCCGAGAGCACACCGCGCAAGAGCACACCTCCGAAGAACACGAGAGGAAAGAGACACATCATGAGCAGTGGCAACCTGAGCGCCGCACGCCTGAAGGGTGACTTCGACGTCGAGCGGCTGCTGGCGGAACTCGCCGTCCTGGAACGCACCCAGTGGGCGGCCCAGCGTACCTACGGCGAGAGCCTGGAACCCAGTGAGGACACCGTCCTCGACTGGCGGGTGCTGCCGCTGCGCAGCCCCGACGGCCGCGCCGACCGCACCGACCCCGGCGGCCTCGGCCTCGTCGAGTACGCCGCCACCCCGTGGCTGGAGAAGACCCCCTACATCCGGTCCATCCTGGACAGCCTGCCCACCGAACTGCGCGCCGTACGGCTGATGTCGCTCGGCGTGGGCGCCGAGGTCGACGAGCACCGCGACCAGCCGTACGGGCTCGCGGCCGGCTGGGTGCGGCTGCACATACCGTTCGTCACCAACTCCGAAGCCGTCCTCACCCTCGACGGGCAGCCCCACACCTGGCAGCCCGGCACCTTGTGGTTCGGTGACTTCTCCCGCCTGCACTCGGTGCGCAACGGCGGCTCCGAGCGCCGCGTCCACCTCGTCATCGACGCCTATGTCAACGCCGAACTGCTGGAGCTGTTCCCGGCCGAGTTCCGCGACCGGATCCGCTGGTCCGAGGTGCTGCTCAACAGCCCCGAGATCCCGCTGACCGAGGATGAACTGGCCGAGTTCCGCAGCACGTTCGCCATCCCCGACGCCTTCCTCTACGGCGAGCCCGAGGAACTGGCCGACGACAGTAGGCCCGACCGGCAGGCCCGGCTCCAACTCGACGGCGGCCGACTCGTTCTGGAGGTCGACGACGAGCCCAGGGCGGCGCTGGTGCACCTGGGCGAAGGCGAGTTCCGCGCCCTCGGCTGGACCGCCGAGCGCACCGTGAAGGCCGAGCGGACCGGCGAGGGACTGCGGCTGCGCTTCCGGATGCGCCAGGGCAGCCGTATGGAGGAGACCGTCCGGACCGCCGCGACGGCTGCGGCCTGAGCCATGCCGTACGCCACCGGCACGCTGCGCGACCCCACACAGGTCCGCGCGTTCGACCCGGCGGCGGTCACCGGCCGGCGGCTCACCCCGCCGGCGGCGGGCGGGCCCGCGCACATCTGGCTGCTGCACGCCGAACGGCACCGTGCGGCGGTCGTGCGGGCGGCGCCCCAGGTGCTCGACGCGCAGGAACGCGCCAGAGCCGCGGCCCTGCGCGTGCCGACGGACCGGGAGTGCTACCTCGCCACCCACCTGGGGCTTCGCCTGCTGCTCGGCGCCTATCTGGGCGCGGAGCCGGCGCGCGTGCCGCTGACCCGGTGGGCGTGCCCGCTGTGCGGCGGACCGCACGGGCGGCCCGGGGTGGTGGGGGACCCGCTGCACTACTCGCTCAGCCACAGCGGCGGTCTCGGACTGCTCGCCTTCGCGGCCGTCCCGGTCGGCGTGGACGTCGAGGCCGTGCCCTCACCGGCCGCAGTGGCCGAGGCCGCCGAGGCCCTGCACCCGCGCGAACGCGACGAACTCGCCCTGCTTCCCCCGACCGCCCGCCCACGCGCCTTCGCCCGGGCCTGGGTCAGAAAGGAGGCCTACCTCAAAGGACTCGGTGTCGGCCTCGCCGAGTCCCCGGCGTCCTGCTATGTCGGCACCGGCACCGAACCCGCCGGCACCGACCGGTCCTGGCTCCTCACGGACGTCCCCGTCGGCCGGGGATCGGCCGGCGCGGTGGCCGAACGCACGGCCCCGGTGAGCGCGGCCGGCCGACGGGACGAGAGCACCTGAGGGAGGACACGGACGTGGACACGGCCCGACTGCCGGTGCCCGTCCACGCCGGGTCCGCCCGGCAGCGGCATACACGGACAGGGACGGGAGGTGAACGACGCCCATGGAACCGATGGCAGGACCCTCAGCGGGCCTCGGCACCGGCCCCGGCCCCGGGCAGGTCGCGCAGACCGCGCAAGGGACGCGACAGCAGCGGAAGGACCGCCGCCACCAAAGCCCCGGCGACGATCCACATCGTCGGACGCGGTCCCACGGCGGAGTTCAGCGCCCCGGCGGCGACGGCCCCCAGCGGAATCGTGCTGAAGTTGATCAGCAGCGCCGTGGAGGTGACACGGCCGAGCAACTCCTCCGGGCAGTACGACTGGCGGAAGCTCACGATGATCACGTTGCAGGCCACGAGCCCGGCCATCGTCACCGTCGAGCCGATCACGAACAGCGCGAGCCGCGGCCCCGGCGCCGTGAGGGGGATCAGCAACCCGAAGACAGAGGAACCGAGTTGGGCGGCCACGAGGGCGCGGGCCGTGCCCAGCCCACGCGCCATCCGGCGCGCGCACACCACCCCGAGCACCCCGCCGACCGCGCCACAGGAGCCGAGCAGCCCCACCGTGCCCGCACCGAGCCCCACCGAGCGGACCAGGAACACGATGTACGTTGCCTCGTAACCGGCCATGGCGAGATTGGCCGCCGCGCCGAACCCGATGACCGCCCGCAGCAGCGGATCACGGCCGATGAAGCGCAGCCCCGCGGACATCTCCTTGCGCAGCCGCGCCCGGCCACCGGCACGCCGCGGCTCCTCGGCCCGTATGCCGCGCAGACACCACGACGACACGATGAACGAGACGGAGTCCAGCAGCAGCCCCGGGACCGTGCCGAGCAGCTGCGCGAGCAGCCCGCCCGCACCCGGTCCGGCGATCCGGGCCAGATGCTCACCGCCCTGCAACTTCGCGTTGCCCTCCAGGAGTTGGGACCTGCCCACGAGAATCGGCAGGTAGCTGGAGTACGCGGTCGAGAAGAACACCGAGGCCGTGCCGGTGAGAAAGGCCACCGCGAGCAGCTGCCAGACGGTGAGCGCGTCCAGCCACCAGGCGGCCGGGACACTCGTGAACAGCGCCGCCGAGACCAGGTTGCACACATGCATGACCCGGCGCCGGGGCCACTGGTCCACCCAGGCTCCGGCCGGCAGCCCGACCACCAGCCACGGCAGCCACGGCGCGGCCGTCAGCAGTCCGACCAGGGCGGGAGAGGCGTCCAGCGTCACGACCGCGGTGAGCGGAAGCAGCACCGACGTGACGCTCGTGCCGAACCTGCTGGTCGTCTCGCCGATCAGCAGCAGCCGGAAGTCCCGATGGCCGAACAGGCCGCGCCCTGCCGTGCCCGCGGCTGCGTCGACGAGCGGTCTTCCCTCAGCGGTCATGGTGTGCGGAACGCCCTCAACTGCGTTGGCAGACAGAGGAGTTCACGCTACACGAGCCATACGGCCCACCCGGGCCGGACGCGACGCCCCCTGCCCACGCGAGGAATCCGATGACCGACGGCCCGCCCGACGACACGTTGACGCGCTTCCTGGACGACGTCCGCCGCCACCCGGACCGCCCCGCGGCACCCGTGCTCCCCGAACCCCGCCCCGCTCTCGACCTGTTCGAGGAACGGGCGCTCGTCGCCCCCGACGCCATCGCCCTGCGCTTCGAGGGGCAGCGGATGACCTACGGCGAACTCGACACCCGCGCCGACCGGCTCGCCCGCCGCCTCGCCGCGCGCGGGACCGGCCCCGACGACGTCGTCGCGGCTGCCCTGGACAGGTCCGCCGAACTGATCGTCGCGGTGCTCGCGGTGTGGAAGACCGGAGCCGCGTTCCTGCCGGTCGACCCCCGCTACCCCGCCGCCCGCATCGCCCACATCCTCACCGACGCGCGTCCGGCGCTGCTGCTGACCGCCGCGCACATCAGCCTGCCGGACACACCGTCGGTGTCCCGGATGGACGTCCAGAACGACGACGGGGAAGCCCCCGCACGCCCCGACACCGGCCCCTACCCCGCACGACGCCCGCGCCCCGACCATCTCGCCTACGTGATCTACACGTCCGGCTCCACGGGCACCCCCAAACCGGTCGCCGTCACCCGGGCCGGGTACGCCAACCTCGTCGCCCACCAGGCGGCCACCCTGAACGTGGACAGCGGCAGCCGGGTCCTCCAGTTCGCCTCGCCCGGCTTCGACGCCTTCTTCTGGGAACTGGGCATGACCCTCACGGCCGGTGCCGCCCTCGTCCTGGCCCCGGCGGCCCGGTTGCTGCCCGGCCGCGAGCTGGCCCGGCTCGCCGACGAGCACGCGATCAGCCATCTGACCGTGCCACCCGCCGTCCTGGGCGCCCTGTCGCCCGAGGCCCTGCCCGGCGTCACCACCCTCGTGGTCGCGGGCGAGGCCTGCGGAGCTGAACTCGCCGCACGCTGGTCGCGGGGCCGCACACTGATCAACGGCTACGGCCCCACCGAGACGACCGTCTGCGCCACGATGAGCGAGGCACTGCGCCCCGACGGGAACGTCCCGCCCATCGGCGACCCCGTGCGCGGCACACGCGTACACGTCCTGGACGACCTGCTGCGGCCCGTCCCTGCGGGCGAAACCGGCGAGCTGTACATCGCCGGCGCCGGCCTCGCGCGCGGCTACCGCGGCCGCCCCGGCCCGACCGCGGAACGCTTCGTCGCCGACCCCTTCGGACCGCCGGGAACCCGCGCCTACCGCACCGGAGACCTGGCGCGCCGGACCTCGGACGGACGGCTGGAGTTCGTCGGACGCGTCGACGACCAGGTCAAACTGCGCGGCCACCGCGTCGAGTTGGGCGAGGTCGAGGCCCGCGTCGCCGCCACCGACGGGGTGGCCCAGGCCGCGGTCGTGCTGCGCGAGGACCGCCGGGGCGAGCGCCGGATCGTGGCGTACGTGGTCCCCGAGACCCCGGCCGGCCCGGACAGCGGCGAGCGCGGACGCGTCGAGGACTGGCGTCAGGTCCACGACGCCGTTTACGCGGGGCCCGTCGCGGACCCCGGCGAGGACGACTTCTCCGGCTGGCACGACAGCCGTGACGGCACCCCCCTCCCGGTCGAGGACATGCGGGAGTGGCGGGACGCCACCGTCCGCCGCCTCCTGGAGTTGCGCCCCACACGCGTGCTGGAGATCGGCGTCGGCGCCGGTCTGCTCCTCACCGAACTCGCCCCGCACACCGCCGAGTACTGGGGACTCGACTTCTCCGCCGCGGCGATCCGACGGCTGCGCCCACGGGTGGACCGGCTCGGGCTGCCCGAGGGCCGGGTGGTGCTGCGGCAGCAGACCGCGCACGACCCCACGGGCATCCCCGCGGGCCACTTCGGCGTGGTCGTCCTCAACTCCGTGGTGCAGTACTTCCCGAGCGGCGCCTACCTCTCCCGCGTGCTCGACGTGGCCGGGCAGGCCCTGGCCCCCGGCGGGCGGCTCTTCGTCGGCGACGTCAGAAACCTCCGCCTGCGCGACCGCGTCCGCCTCGGCGGCGTACAAGACGTACCGGAACTCCTCGTCGACCCCGACTACTTCGCCGTCCACGCAGCCCACTCCGGCCGGTTCACCACCTGTGACGTGCGGCTGAAGCGCGGCGAGCGGATCAACGAACTGACCGCTCTGCGGTACGACGTGGTCCTGGGCACGGGCGCGGCCCCGGACCAACCTGACACCGGACCCGTACTGCGCTGGGGCGTCGACGCCCGCACCCCGGACGCCGTCGCACGCTTCGCGCGCACCCGGCGGCCCACGCGCTTCACGGTCACCGGCGTGCCCAACGCCCGGCTGACCGGCTTCGTCCACGACCCGGGCCGCCCGCGCCGCGCCACCGCCGACCCCGAACACCTCGCCCGACTCGGCGAGGATCTCGGTTACGGCGTCGCGCTGCGCTGGTCCTCCGCCACGGACGACACCTGCTTCGACGCCGAGTTCACCGAGGGCGGCCCCACCCCCGAACCCCCGGTGCGCGGCACGGCGGACGGCGACCTCGCGGCGTACGTCGGCACACCGCGCACCGCGGCCGACGAGCACCGCCTGCGCGCGTCGGTACGCCGCCAAGCCGCCGCGTTCCTGCCGGACTTCATGATGCCGTCGGCCGTGGTGGTCATGGACCGGCTCCCGCTCACCCCGCACGGCAAGACCGACCGGGCGGCCCTGCCCGCCCCGCCCACCGCGCGGCCCGACGGTCCGACGGCCCCGCGCCCTCCGCGCACGGACCGCGAGAAGGCCCTGTGCGCGATGTACGCGGACCTGCTCGGCCTCGACCAGGTCGGCACCGACGAGAGCTTCTTCGACCTCGGCGGCCACTCGCTGCTCGCCACCCGCCTGGTCAGCCGCATCCGCGCCGACCTGGGGATCGACATCGCAGTGGGCACGCTGTTCGACGCGCCAAGGGTGGCCGATCTCGCGCCGCACCTGGACGGCGCGCCCACCTCCCGGCCACCACTGCGGCGCATGCGCCGCCCCGACTGAGGCTCGCCCGGCGTGAACCGGACCGCAACCGACCGACAGGGGACCCCCGCCATGGACTTCAGTCTCTTCTACTTCGCCGACGACAGCGCCGGCACGCCGACCGGCGACCCCCGCGGACGGTACGAACTGCTGCTGGAGGGAGCTCGGTTCGCCGACCGCAACGGCTTCACGGCCGTATGGACGCCCGAACGCCACTTCCACCCCTTCGGCGGGCTCTACCCCAACCCGGCGGTGACGGGCGCCGCGCTCGCCACCGCGACGCACCACATCGCCATCCGCGCCGGAAGCGTCGTCGCGCCCCTCCACCACCCCGCCCGTATCGCCGAGGAATGGTCCGTGGTGGACAACCTCTCCGGCGGACGCGTGGGCGTCTCCTTCGCCTCCGGCTGGCATCCCGCCGACTTCGCCCTCGGCCACGCCGCGTACGCCGACCGCAAGACGGTGCTGCTGCAGCGCCTCGAAGAGGTACGACGGCTGTGGCGCGGTGAACCGCTCGACGTGACCGACGGCAACGGAGCGCCCACCACCGTCCGCGTCTTTCCCCCGCCCGTTCAGCCGGAGCTGCCGGTCTGGGTGACGAGTGCGGGCGAGGTCGACACCTTCCGCGCCGCGGCCCGGGCCCGCGCCGGGGTGGTGACGCATCTGCTCCACCAGAGCCTCGACGAGCTGGCCGAGAAGATCGCCGAGTACCGCCGGACGGCCCGCCGCACTCACGACGGCTGGGACGGCCATGTCGTCCTGATGCTCCACACCTACCTCGCCGAGACCCGCGCCGAGGCCAGGGACACCGTGCGCGAGCCCCTGCGTGACTACCTCAGAAGCTCCATTCACCTGGTGACCCGTTCGTTCACCGAGGCCGACCCCGACTTCGACCTGGACTCCCTGGACGACGAGGACATCGACTTCCTCCTCACCCGTTCCTTCGAGACGTACTTCGACCAGCGGGGCCTGTTCGGAACCGTCGACGACGCCCGTCGCACGGTCGACGCCGTGCGCGCCGCGGGAGTCGACGAGATCGCCTGCCTGATCGACTTCGGCGTCGACACCAAGGCCGTGCTCGCCGGACTGCGCCGGATCGGCGACCTCCGCGCGGTTTCCAGTGCCGACCAGCCCGGCGCCGGCACAGCCACCCACCGAGTCCGGAGGTCGAGCGCAGCATGATCCCCCTGTCTTTCTCCCAGGCCCGCTTCTGGTTCCAGGAGGAGCACGGCGGTGACCGTCACGCGTCACCGGCCGCCCCCGTGCTGCTGCGCCTGTCCGGTGAGCTGGACACGGCCGCCCTGGAAGCGGCCCTGCGTGACGTGGTGGCCCGGCACGAGAGCCTGCGCACCGTCTTCCCGGTGACCGACGGAGTACCTCACCAGCGCGTGCTCGGCCCCGACCGGTCGTGCGACCTGGTACTGGGCCGCGCGGATGTCACCCCGGAGGGACTGCCGGACGCGATCGCCGCGGTGTGCGGGGGCCGCTTCGACCTGTCGTACGAGCTGCCGGTCCGCGCGAAGCTGCTGACCGTCGGACCGGTGGAGCATGTGCTGGTGGTGGCGGTCCACCACATCGCCTTCGACGGCTGGTCGGTCGGCCCCTTCGTACGCGACCTGGCGACCGCCTATACGGCACGGCTGCGCGGCACCGCGCCCGTCCATGACGAACTGCCGGTGCAGTACGCCGACTTCACCCTGTGGCAGCGGGAACTGCTGGCTTCGGAGGGCTTCGAGAAGCGGCAACTCGACTTCTGGCGCACCACGCTCCAGGTCCTGCCCGACGAACTGCCCCTGCCCTTCGACCGCCCCGGCCGGACAGCCGGCACCCACCCCGCCGGGCTGATCGAGTTCACCATCGGATCCCCCACCCTGTACGCCCTGTCCGCAGTCGCCCGCCACAACCGGTCCAGTCTGTTCATGGTGCTGCATGCGGTGGTGGCGGGTGTGTTGTCGCGGACGGGTGCGGGAGAGGACGTGGTGGTCGGTAGTCCCGTGGCGGGGCGCTCGGATGCGGGATTGGAGGAGCTGGTCGGGTGTTTCGTGAACACGGTGGTGGTGCGGTCGGATGTGTCGGGGGATCCGTCGTTCGGTGAGTTGCTGGGCCGAGTGCGAGCGGCGGTACTGGGGGCATTGGAGCATCAGGACGTGCCGTTCGACCGGGTGGTGGAGGCGGTCAATCCGGTGCGTTCGGCGGGGCGGCATCCGCTGTTCCAGGTGATGCTGAGCCTGCAGAACAACGCGGTCGCCCAGGGCCAGTTCCCGGGCCTGGACACACACTGGGAGTACCCGGCACCCGCCGACACCACCGACTTCGACCTGCTCTTCGACTTCCGCCAGGTGGGCGAGGAGATCGAGGGACGGCTCCTCTTCGCACGGGACCTCTTCGACGACGAAACGGCGCGAGGACTGGCCCACCGCTTCGTACGGTTCGTGGACCAAGTGGCCGCTGACCCCGAACTCCGCCTGAACGCCGTGGACCTGCTGGGGCACGCCGAGCGCGAGACCGTCCTCGCCCGGGGCACCGGCACCGCGCAGGCACCCCTCGACCGGTCGGTGGTGCACCGCTTCACGGCACAGGTGGCCCGCACACCCGACGCCACGGCACTGGTGTGCGGCACACGGGAGCTGTCATACCGCGAACTCGACCAGCAAGCCGACCAGTTGGGCCGTCACCTGCTGGCCGCGGGCGCCGGGCCCGAGCAGCTGGTCGCGATCGCGATGGAACGCTCCGCTGACCTCGTCGTCGCACTCCTGGCCGTCCTGAAGACCGGCGCCGCCTACCTCCCCCTCGACCTGCGCAGCCCCGACTCCCGGCTCGGCGCGGTGCTCAAGGAGTCGAAACCCCGCGTCATGGTGGTCGACACCGCGACGCACACTCGCGCGGCCCTGCGCGACACGGCACCGACTCTCCCCGTCATCCGAGCCGACGAACCCCGGCTCGGCGCGGCGGCCGACGACGCGCCCGAGACGCCGTACGCCGCCCCAGTGGCCGGAGCCGACCAGGTCGCGTACGTGATGTACACCTCCGGCTCCACCGGACGCCCCAAGGGCGTTGCCGTGACCCACGGCAACATCCTGGGCTTCGCGGCGGACACCTGCTGGACGACTCAGGACCACTCCCGCGTCCTCGCGCACTCGGCGCACTCCTTCGACGCGTCGACCTACGAACTGTGGGTGCCGCTGCTCAACGGAGGCACGGTCGTCGTCGTACCACCGCGGGACACTTCGGCCGCCGCACTGGAGCGCGCGGTAGACACCCACGGTGTGAGCGCGGCCTTCTTCACCACCTCGCTCTTCAACTCCCTCATCGCGGAGCGAAGTTCTGTCCTCGGCACCCTCAAACACGTCTGGATCGGCGGCGAGCAGGCCTCGGGCCCCGCCGTGGCCGAGGCGCTGCGGCTCTTCCCGCACATCACCGTCACCAACGGCTACGGTCCGACGGAGAACACCACCTTCACGACGTACGAGCACCTCACCACCGCCTCCTTCGGCCAGGGCGAGAAGCCGTCCATCGGCGGTCCGATGGACGGCTCCCGAGTGTTCGTGCTGGACGCCGGTCTTCGGTTGGTGCCGGTGGGTGTGGTGGGGGAGTTGTATGTGTCGGGGGTCGGGGTGGCGCGCGGATATGTGGGTGCGCCGGGTGTGACGGCGGGGCGTTTTGTGGCGTGTCCGTTCGGGGGTGCGGGGGAGCGGATGTACCGCACCGGGGATCTCGTGCGGTGGGCGGCGAGCGGAGGGCTGGAGTTCGTCGGGCGGGCGGATCAGCAGGTGAAGGTGCGTGGGTTCCGGGTGGAACTCGGTGAGGTGGAGGGGGTGGTGGCGGGGTGTGACGGTGTCGCGCAGGCGGTCGCCTCGGTGCGGGACGGCCGGTTGCTCGCCTATGTAGTGCCTGAGCCGGAGACCGGGGAGCGGTTGGCGGAACGCGTGCTGGAGCGGGCGGTGGAGCTGCTGCCGGACTACATGGTTCCGTCGGTGGTGATGGTCCTTGAAGACGGTCTGCCGCTGACGCCGAACGGCAAGCTGGACCGCGCCGCCCTCCCCGTACCCCGGGCCGAGTCGGCCGCCACCACCCGTCGCGAACCCGTCAACGAGGTCGAGCAGGCGCTGTGCGAGATGTTCGCCGACATCCTCCGCGTGCCGGACGTCGGGGTCGACGACTCCTTCTTCGCCCTCGGCGGCCAGTCGCTCCTCGCCGTACGCCTCGTCAGCCGAATCCGCGCGACCCTCGGCGCGGAGGTCGACCTGCGTGAGGTGTTCGAGGCGCCCACGCCGGCCGGTCTGGCCGCCCGCTGCGGTGGCCCGGCCGAGACGCGCCCGCCGCTCACCCGGCGTCCCCCCTCCGAGCAGGCTCCCCTATCCCCATCGCAACTGCGCTTCTGGTTCCAGGGTCAGCTCGAAGAGGGCACGGGAGGCACGGACACGCGCGTGATCACCACCGCCCTGCGGCTGTCCGGAGAGCTGGACGTGCCGGCACTGCGGGCGGCCCTGCGGGATGTGGTCCACCGCCACGAGAGCCTGCGCACGGTCCTTCCCGTGACCGGCGGAGTGGCGCACCAGCAGGTTCTGGAGGCTGGTGACGTAACCGCCATGGAGCTGGAATCCGTGTCTGACGACGAAGTGAGCACCCGTATCGCCGAGTTCGCTGCTACGGGCTTCGACCTGACGCGCGAGGTGCCCCTGCGCGCGAAACTGCTGGCCGTCGGACCCACGGAGCACGTGCTGGTGGTGGCGGTGCACCATATCGCCTTCGACGGCTGGTCGGCCGCTCCCTTCGTAGGGGACCTCGCCTCGGCTTACGCGGCCCGCGCGGCCGACACCGCTCTCGAGTGGGCCGAACTGCCCGTCCAGTACCGCGACTTCACGCTCTGGCAGAGCGAACTTCTGCAAGCGGACGGCCTGGAGAAGCGTCAGCTCGACTTCTGGCGAGAGACGTTGAGGAACCTGCCCGAGGAGCTGGCCCTGCCCCTGGACCGGCCCCGGCCCGCCTTGGCCTCCGGCCGCGCGGGCTCCGTACGCCTGCACATCCCGCCCGAGCGGTGCGCCGCCCTCGAACGGCTCGCCCGTGACCACGGGTCCAGTCTGTTCATGGTGCTGCATGCGGTGGTGGCGGGTGTGTTGTCGCGGACGGGTGCGGGGGAGGACGTGGTGGTCGGTAGTCCCGTGGCGGGGCGTTCGGATGTGGGATTGGAGGAGTTGGTCGGGTGTTTCGTGAACACGGTGGTGGTGCGGTCGGATGTGTCGGGGGATCCGTCGTTCGGTGAGTTGCTGGGGCGGGTGCGGTCGGGTGTGCTGGGGGCGTTGGAGCATCAGGATGTGCCGTTCGAGCGGGTGGTGGAGGCGGTCAATCCGGTGCGTTCGGCGGGGCGGCATCCGCTGTTCCAGGTGATGCTGAGCCTGCAGAACAACGCGGTCGCCCAGGGGCAGTTCCGCGGTCTGGACACGGAGTTGCTGGAAATCGAGGGCGACGACCGGATCGACTTCGACCTGCTCTTCGACGTCCATGAGCGGGCGGGCGGCCTGGAAGGGCGGCTGCTGTTCGCGCGGGACCTCTTCGAGGAGGCGACGGCGCGACGGCTCGCAGGGTGCCTGGAACACCTCGTCACCGAGGTGACCGCGGACCCACGGCGTCCGCTCAGCACGATGGACCTCCTCGGGCCGGCCGAGCGCGCGGCCCTCCTGGCCCGCGGCGCCGGGCGGCGACTGACGGTGGAGCCCGCCTCCGTGACGGACCGGTTCGAAGCCCGAGCCGCGGCCACTCCTGACGCCACGGCCGTCGTTTTCGGCGCCACAAGCCTGTCGTACCGGGAACTCGACCAGCGGGCCAACCAGTTGGCCCGTCACCTGCTGGCCGCGGGTGCGGGGCCCGAGCAGCTGGTCGCGATCGTGATGGAACGCTCCGCTGACCTCGTCGTCGCACTCCTGGCCGTCCTGAAGACGGGCGCCGCCTACCTCCCCCTCGACCCCCGGCACCCGCGGGCCCGCACCGAGTCGATCCTCGCCGAGGTCTCACCGGTCACCGTCCTCACCGACGCCACCTGCTCGCCGGGCCTGTCCTCGGCCGACCTGTCGGCCGCCGAACTCGCGCCCGCCGCCCGCGCCGACGAGCGCCTGGCCTACGTCATCCACACCTCGGGCTCCACCGGCCGTCCCAAGGGCGTCGCGGTCAGCCACGGCAATCTCGCCCGGCTGCTGACGGCCATGGAACGCCATCTGCCGCTGGGCCCGGACGACCGACTGCTCGCCCCGACCACCGTCTCCTTCGACATCGCCCAGCTCGAACTGCTGCTCCCGCTGCTGCACGGTGCGGCCGTAGTCCTGGCCGGTCAGGACGACGTACGCGATCCCCGGGCGCTCGCCCACCTGATCCGGGAGCACGGCGTCACGGCCCTGCAGGCCACCCCGTCGCTGTGGACCGGGCTCGTGTCCGAAGTCCCGGAGGCCGTCGTGGGTCTGCGCGTCCTCGTCGGAGGCGAAGCCCTGCCCGCCGCCCTGGCCGGCCGGCTGCACTCGCTCGCCGCCGAGGTCACCAATGTGTACGGCCCCACGGAGACCACCGTCTGGTCGCTCGCGGCCCGCATCGACGACGACAACCACGCACGCCCGCCCATCGGCGGCCCTCTGGACGGATACCGCGCGTTCGTGCTGGACGCCGGTCTTCGGTTGGTGCCGGTGGGTGTGGTGGGGGAGTTGTATGTGTCGGGGGTCGGGGTGGCGCGGGGGTATCTGGGTGCGCCGGGTGTGACGGCGGGGCGTTTTGTGGCGTGTCCGTTCGGGGGTGCGGGGGAGCGGATGTACCGCACCGGGGATCTCGTGCGGTGGACGGCGAGCGGAGGGCTGGAGTTCGTCGGGCGGGCGGATCAGCAGGTGAAGGTGCGTGGGTTCCGGGTGGAACTCGGTGAGCTGGAGGGGGTGGTGGCGGGATGTGACGGTGTCGCGCAGGCGGTCGCCTCGGTGCGCGACGGCCGCCTGTTGGCTCACGTCGTACCGGCCCCGGGATCGACGGAACGGCTGGCGGAGCGTGTGCGGGAGCGGGCGGTGGAGCTGTTGCCGGACTACATGGTTCCGTCGGTGGTGATGATCCTCGAAGACGGTCTGCCGCTGACGCCGAACGGCAAGCTGGACCGTGCCGCCCTCCACGCACCCCAGGCCGAGTCGGCCGTCACGGCCCGCCGCGAACCCGCCAACGAGGTCGAGCGCGTGCTCCGCGAGCTCTTCGCACAGATCCTGGGCGTGCCCGAGGTCGGGCTGGACGACTCCTTCTTCGACCTCGGCGGGGACAGCATCCTCTCCATCCGACTGGTCGCCGGAGCCCGTAAACGAGGTCTCACCGTCTCCGCCAGGGACATCTTCCGGCACAAGACCGTCGCCGGACTCGCCCCGCACGCCCGCGAACGCACGCCCGGCACCTCCGCACACCCGGCGCCCGAGGCGGCACCGCAGGCGCGTGACCGTGACGGCGCCCACCGGCCCGACACCGGCACGCCCCCGGCCTCCGTACCCCTCACCCCGATCATCCAGTGGCAGCGCGACCGGGGCGGCCCGGTCGACGCCTTCCACCAGTCCGTGCTGGTGCGCGTCCCCGCAGCGCTGGACCTCCCCTTCGTCGCCGGGCTCGTACAGTCCCTGCTCGACCGGCACGACTCACTCCGCATCCGCCTCGGGCGCACACCGGAGTGGACACTCGACGTCTTGCCCCGCGGGACGGTACGGGGCAGCGAGCACGTCCGGCGCATCGACGTCCGAGACCTCGACGCCGACCAGCGCGAGGCCGCCGTGACCCAGGCCGCCGAAGCGGCCGCGGGGCGTCTGGCACCCAGGGACGGGCACATGCTCGAAGCCGTCTGGTTCGACGCCGGGGACACCCGGACCGGCCACCTCCTCCTCGTCGTCAACCACCTCGTCGTGGACGGAGTCTCCTGGCGCGTCCTGCTGCACGACCTGCGGGCCCTCGCCACCGGCGCCCTCCTCGACGAGCCCACCGGCATCTCCTACGCCCGATGGGGCACCCTGCTCCAGGAGCAGGCCGCCCGGCGGACCGCCGAACTTCCCCTGTGGACCGGCGCCGCCCGAGACACCGACGACATCCTGCGCTCCGCCGCGCTCGACCCGGCACGGGACGTGATGCGCAGCCGTATCACCGTCACCCGGGTCCTGCCCGCCGGCCCCACGGCCGCCGTGCTCACCAAGGCCCCCGCCGCGCGCGGCACCGGCGTCAACTCGGTGCTGCTCAGCACCCTCGGCCGGGCCCTGCGCACCTGGCGCACGGCGCACTTCGGCGACGACCCGGCGACGGCGGCCGAAGCCCCCTTCCTGATCGACGTCGAGGGCCACGGCCGTGAGGAGATCGCCGAGGACCTCGACCTGTCGCACACGGTCGGCTGGTTCACCAGCCTCTTCCCCGTGCGACTGGAACCGGACGACACCCCCGGCGCCGTACAGCGCAGACTCGACGCGATGCCCGACAAGGGCCTCGGCTTCGGTATCCTGCGCCACCTCCACCCCGACGCCGCGCCCGCCCTCGCGCGGTTGCCTCGCCGCCAGGTCATCTTCAACTACCTGGGCCGCTTCGAGCGTTCACCCGACGCGGACTGGACGCTGGCCGCCGACGCCCCCGCCCTCGCGGGAGGCGGCGACCCGGAGATGCCACTCACGCACCTGCTGGAGATCTCCGCCGCGGCGCTCGACGGCAGCGCCGGACCCGAACTCCATGTGACCTGGACCTTCCCGCGCCGCCTGCTGACCCGGGAACAAGGGGAAGAGCTCGCCGACACGTGGTTCGCCGCCCTGCGAAACCTGGAGGAGACGGCATGAGCGGGCACTCCGCCACCGGCACCCCGGACGCGCTCCCCCTGGCACCGCTCCAGCGCGGCCTGTACTTCCACACCGCGTACGACGCGGACGGGCAGGACATCTACACCACCCAGCTGACCCTCGAAGTCGACGGAGAACTCGACGCCGTACGACTGCGCGAGGCCTGCCGTGCGCTGCAGCGCCGTCACGACGGACTGCGCGCCGGGTTCCGCGCCGCGCCGTCCGGGGAGCCGGTGCAGTTGATCAGCCCCGATCCGCCCCTGGACTGGTGGCTGTCCGACCTGACCGGACTGCCGCCGGACGCGAAGAGCGACGCGGCCGCGGACGCCGTCCGCGAGGAGCGCGCCCGGCGCTTCGACCTCGCCCGCCCGCCCCTGATCCGCTTTCTGCTGCTCCGCCTCGACGACCGTCGCTGGCGCCTCACGCTGACCAGCCATCACCTGGTCCTCGACGGCTGGTCCACCTCCCTCGTCGTCGACGAACTGTGGCGGCTGTACGGGCCAGGAGAGGCCGCCTCCGAGCAACTGCCGCCGGCGCCCTCCTACACCTCCTACCTGGACTGGCTCACCGACACCGGGCTCGACGAGGCGCGGGAGGCATGGAGCGTCGCACTGGCGGGCGTCGACGGGCCGACCCTGGTCGCGCCGGAGGCGGCCGGACGGGCTGTAACGGTACCGGAGCGGGTCCTGCGCACCCTGACCCCTGCCACGTCCGCCGCCCTCACCGGTGTCGCCCGCGACTGCGGCGTCACCCTCAACACCGTGGTGCTGGTGGCCTGGGGCCTCGTCCTGCGCCGGCTGACCGGCCGGGACGACGTGCTGTTCGGCATGACCGTCTCCGGCCGGGCGGCGGACGTGGAAGGCGTGGAGAGCCTGGTCGGACTGCTCGTGAACACCCTGCCCGCCAGAGTCGTCGTACGCGCCGGGGAATCGCTGCCGGAGCTGCTGGAACGCGTCCAGGACGATCAGATCGAACTCTTCGAGCACCATCACCTCGGACTCTCCGAGATCCACCGACTCACCGGCCACCAGGCGCTGTTCGACACCACCACGGCCTTCGAGAACTATCCGGCGGGCGGCGGGGAGCATGACGCGGCACTCGACGCCGGCGTGCGCTGCACCGTCGCGGACGGATTCGACGCCACCCACTACCCTCTGTCCGTCGTCTGCACGCCCGGTGACACCCTCGGCGTGCGGCTGGAGTTCCAGCCCGCCCACTTCACCCGCGACCGGGCGGAGCGGATCGCGGACTGGTTCGCGCGACTCCTCACGCTGATCGCGCACGACCCGCACCGTGACGCCGACGACCTCGCCGACGAGGCGTTCCTCCCCGAGGAGGAGCGCCACAGGCTCCTCGTCGAGTGGAACGACACCGCCGCCCCCGCCCCCGCGACCGCACTGCCCGCCCTGATCGAGGCCCAGGCCGACCGGAACCCGCGAGCCCCGGCGATCGTCCACGCGGGACGCACGACGACGTACGCCGAACTCGACGCCGCGGCCAACCAGTTGGCCCGCCTCCTGCTCGACGCGGGGGCAGGCCCCGAGTCGACCGTCGCGCTGCTCCTGCCGCGCACCCCTGACGCCCTGGTCGCCCTGTTCGCCGTACTCAAGACCGGGGCCGCCTATCTGCCCCTCGACCCTCGCCAGCCCGCCGACCGGCTGGCCCGGGTCCTCGCCGAGGCGCGGCCCCGCCTCGTCGTGACCGCCGACGCCGAACGGTCCCTGCTGCCGCCCGGCGCCCCCCTGATCGTCGTCGACGACCCGGCCACCGCCCGCGACCTCGCGGCACGCGACCAGGCCCGGATCGCGGACCGTGAGCGGGGCGGGCCGATCCTCCCGCACCACGCGGCCTACGTCATCCACACCTCGGGCACCACGGGCACACCCAAAGGCGTGGTCGTCGAACACGCCGGTGTCGTGAACCTGATCGGCGCGTACGAGGCCGAGTTCGGCGTCGACTCGGTCGCCCGGGTCCTCGGGTCGATCTCCTTCGCCTTCGACGCGCACATCGAGGACACCGTCCTGCCGCTCGCGCTCGGCGGCTGCGTGGAACTGGTCGACGACCTGCTGGCGCTCGTCGAACGCGACGGCTGGCGCGGCACCCTCCTGACCACGGTGCCCACCGCCCTGGCGAGCCTCCTGCCCGCCCTGACCGGCGAACTGGCGGTGCGGCGCGTCCACTTGGGCGGCGAACCGCTGTCCGGCGCCCTGCTGCGGGAGATTCACCGCCACATACCCGGCTGCGCGGTGACCAATGTGTACGGCCCCACCGAGACCACCGTCTTCGCCCTGACCTGGCAGGCCGGCGACGGGAGCGCCGAAGGCGAGCCTCCCGTCGGCCGCCCCATCCGCAACACCAGGGCCTACGTGCTGGACGAGCGGCTGAACCCGGTGCCCGTCGGCGTGCCCGGCGAACTCCACCTGGCCGGCGCCGGCGTGGCCCGCGGCTATCTGCGCCGGCCGGGCTGGACCGCGGAGCGCTTCGTGGCCTGCCCGTTCGGCGAGCCGGGTGAGCGCATGTACCGCACCGGCGACCGCGTGCGATACCGGGCGGACGGCGCGATCGAGTTCCTGGGGCGGCTGGACGACCAGGTGAAGATCCGGGGGCACCGGGTGGAGCCCGCCGACGCGGAGGCCGCGCTGCTGCGCCATCCCCTGGTGGCGCGGGCCGTCGTGACGGTGTGCGACGACCGCGCCGGGGGCCGCGGGCTGGTCGCCCACGTCGTCGCCGTACGGCCCGAACTCACCCTGGATCACCGTGACTTGCGGCGCCATGCGCGCGCCCTGCTGCCCGACTATCTCGTGCCGTCCGTGTTCGTGCAGACCGAGCGGATCCCGCTGACGCCGAGCGGCAAGCTCGACCGTGCCGCCCTGCCCGCGCCGCCGCCTCCGCCCCGGGCCACTGCGGTGCCCCTCGACCCTCGCGAGGAGATGCTGAGCCGGCTCTTCGCGGAGACGCTCGGCGTGCCCGCGCCGGACCCCGGGGCGTCCTTCTTCGACCTCGGCGGGGACTCCCTGCTCGCGACCCGGCTCATCGGCAGGGTCCGGGCGATGACGGGAGCGGCGCTGTCCGTCCGCGCGCTGTTCGAGGCACCGTCCGTGACGGCCCTGGCCCGACGGCTCGGCGACGACCATCCGGACGCCGGACTCGGCCCGCTCCTGCCACTACGGCAGGGGGCGGACCGGCGGCCGCTGTTCTGCGTCCACGCGGTGAGCGGCCTCGCCTGGCCGTACGCCCGCCTGCTCCCGCACCTCGACCCCGGCCTACCGGTGTACGGGCTCCAGGCGGCCGACCTCGCGGAGCCGGGGCCGGGGCCTTTCAAGCCGGACGAAGTGGTGCGCCGGCACGTGGAGTCGATGCGCTCCGTCCAGCGGGACGGCCCCTACCGGCTGCTGGGCTGGTCCCTCGGCGGACAGCTCGCCCACGCGATCGCCGCCCGCCTGACCGAGGAAGGCGAACGGGTGGAACTCCTCGCCCTCCTGGACACCTACCTGCCGACGGACGGTTGGGACCCACCCGGCGAGGAAGAGGGCGAAGTCCTGCGGACCCTGGGCTTCTCCTCCACGGGGGAGCCTCCCGCCTCCCTGGCCGTCCTCGGCGACACGGTCGTCACCGGTGTGCGCGCGGCGGCAGCGTCCGCGGTGGAGCTCCTGCGGGTCGGCCGACCGCCCGTTCTCGGGGGCGGCACCGAGGTCATGTTCTTCCGTGCCACGGGAGAGGAGAACGGCGGGGCGAATCCCGCGGCCTGGCAGCCGTACTGCACCGGGTCGGTGACCTCGCACGACATCAGGTGCGGTCACCATGAACTGCTCGATGCCGAGCCTCTCAAGCGCATCGCAGCCCTGCTCGGGCCGAGGCTGTCGCCCTGATGATGCTTCGTCAGGCGGGGACCGGTTCTGCCTCGGGGTACGGGCTGAGCATGGTGTCGAAGTAGCCCTCCGGCGATTCCTCCAGGAAGGTCGACAGGTTCTCCAGGAAGGCGCGCAGCGGGGGCGTCGCGTTGTGCCGGTCCAGGTCTTCCTGGGAGCGCCAGACCTCGTACAGGAAGAAGCGGCCGTCCTCCTGCTCGTGGAGGTGGTACTGCAGGTTGCCGGGCTCTTGCCGGGTGGGTTCCACGAAAGAGGAGAGGATGCGCCGGACCTCGTCCGCGCGCTCCGGCTTGGGGCGCAGGAATCCGTAGAGGGCTATGGGGCGATCTGTGTTCGTCATGGCCTCACGCTAAGATCTCACACCAGTGTGAGGTTCAAGGGGATGTGAGGAGCACCACATGAAGATCGGCGAGCTCGCCGCCATTACGGGCACCTCAGTCCGCCTCTTGCGCTACTACGAGGAGCAGGGCCTCCTGGAGTCCCACCGCCTCGACAGCGGCCACCGCCGCTACGGCGACAACGCCCCCGCCATGGTCCGCCGCATCCGAGCGCTGCTGGATGCCGGCCTGCCGAGCCGCGTCATCCGCGACCTGCAGCCGTGCATCCGGGAAGACGGCACGGTCGCCGGATGCAAGCTGGAGACCCTCCAAGAACACCTTGAAGGCCTGGACGACCGGATCTCCGCACTCACGGAAACCCGCACCTCCCTGGCCGGGCTCATCTCCGCCACTCGGGCCCGCGAACAGATCGAGGCGCGTCGTTGAAGCGGCGAGGCCTGGACCACGAGCGGTCAGGCCCTCGCCGTTCTGCACGTTCAGCCGCAAGCCATGGTCATCGGTTGTCGTTCAGTTCCTGATGCATCTGCGGCTGGTCGTCCTCGCCGTGGGTGAGGGCGTAGCGCTCCACCTGGTTGAAGGCCTTGGACGCGACTCCGAGGATCTCCTTGTACGGGTTCACGCCGACGGTCTTCTTGGCGGTGCCGCCGGCCAGGCCGCCCAGCGCATGGCTGGCGAGGCCGTGTCCGGCGGCCAGAGGCTTGCCGGCGAGGTCGAGGGGGCTTTTCGGGACGCCGGCCATGTCGGCGTACTTGTCGGTGAGCGCGACGCGGGTCAGGGCGATGTAGGCGTCACTGGCCCCGGGGCCGATGAGGTCCCGGTAGAACTTGATGGCCTGGGCGGTCATGTAGACGCCGTCGTCGGTCTTTTTCCACTCCTTGTCGCGCTGGGCGTTCCAGATCGCTTCGACCTCGTCGGCGTTCTTGGGCAGGAGCCACTTCTCCGGGGTGCCGAGGTAGTGGTTGATGTAGTGCCACGCGCACATGAAGCCGTGGGCGTCGTCCTTGGCGACGTGCAGGCCCAGGTTCTGCATGCCCTGGAGGATCTGGGCGCTGAAGACGCAGGCGGCGCCGGTGGTGTACTTCTGGGAGACCGGCTCTCCCCACTTGGCGTAGTCCCACTCGCCGCTCTTCTTGTGCAGCTGTCGTACGGAGGCGTGGACCAGGCGCACCTTCGTGACGGTCGCGGCCAGGCTGCGGTCCCGCAGGGCGTTTTCCTTGCCCATGTCGATGAACAGCCGCGAGGACTGCGACAGTCGGCGGCCCGGTCCCTCTACGCCGCCCAGCCGTCCCGTGGAGCGCAGGGTGAAGGCTCCGGTAGGAGAAAGGTAGGTGCCGATGAGGCCGACCGTGCCCTGGAGCATGGACGCTTCCCCGTGGTGGTGAGCGAAGAAGCCCTCCGCCGCCCGGACATCGGCCTCGCTCCAGCCCGGCGGCGGAGCCTGCGCCTCGCGCAGGAACTGGGCGAGCCGCTCGGGCAGCCCGCTCAGGTCCTGGTCCGGCCCCAGTTTGTTGATGGTGCGGAACAGGTGGTTGACCCCGTCGACCTCCCTGTTGTCGATCATTTCGGACACCAGCTGGTCGGCGGGCGGGTCTCCGGCCTTGCTCGCGGCTTCCATCTCGGTCACGACGTTGGCGGCTGTCAGCGGCACAGCACAACTCCCTCTTGCTTGCGGGACTCATCATTCCGTCGCCGGGTTCGGGCAGGCACCACACACTGTCTTGCCGGGCGACGCCGGCAGGGGCGGACGGCGCAAGGCGCGCAGACCAGGCAACGCGAAAGTGATCTTTCCGGCCTCAGGCCGGACCCGCGATCCCCCATTCGAGGTCGGGAGGGGTACGCCCCCCGCGTACTGGAGGAACTCACTCCGCATCCGCGCATCGCCTCCCCTGTACGCTTCCCACCGCGGTTTCGACCAGGCAGCCGCGCCGGTACGAAACATCGCAGAACGGCCGCTCGTGGTCGTCGACATCGACACCGCCGGGGCCGTGCTGGCGTCCTGCCCCGGCGGCCAGGCCTTGGACGTGCCCGCCAACTCCCTTCCGGCCCTGGTGGACTGGACACTGTGCGAGCCGAAGCGCGCCGGGTCCGACAAGGACGCCGACCCGCTTTCGGGGCACCCGGCTGCTCTGCTGCGTCAAGCGGTTGCTCAGGGCAAGCGGGATCTCGCCGGGGTCTGCGATGTCCAGAACGGTCCATGGTGGTCAGGGCGTGCTCTGGGGCCGCCTTGGTCGTTGATCAGGCATGAAGATCAAACGGGTGGTCCGGCCGCATGGCCGGACGGGATCCGAAGACAGCCGCCCCCTATCGGTCCGAAATGGCGGCATTGTCCCGTTGCCCGTGAGTCATGGCCGTTCGCCGGTGCGTCTTGCCGGGAGGGCCGGCCGGTGACTTCGGGTGTGCTTGACGTTCGGGAGATCGATCTGAGTGCTGTGCGGGAGCAGGTCGATGCGGTGCTGGAGGACTTCCTGGAGGACAAGGCGCGCGCGGCGCTCGGCAGGAGCCATCCGCCGGAGGTCGCGGACACTCTGCGGGATTTCCTGGCCGCGGGCGGCAAGCGTATCCGGGCCCTGTTGTGTGTGGTGGGTTGGCATGCCGCGGGCGGGAGCGAGGACAGGGCTGCGGTCCTGAAGGTGGCGGCGTCGCTGGAGCTGTTCGTGGCGTTCGCCCTGATCCACGACGACATCATGGACGATTCCGCCACCCGTCGAGGCCGCCCCGCCGTGCACCGTGCGCTGCGTACGCGCCTTGGTTCGTCCTCGCGGGCGGAGCGGCTCGGGGCGGGCGGTGCCCTTCTGGTCGGCAACCTCGCTCTGATCTGGGCGCAGGAGTTGCTGCACTCCGCCGAACTGTCCGTCCAGCGGCGCCGGGCGGTGCACGGGCTGTACGACGCGATGCTGGAGGAGGTGATGTATGGCCAGTACCTGGACGTGATGGGCACCGGTCCCGATGACGACATTGACGCGGCGCTGCGGATCGTCCGTTACAAGACCGCCACTGCGACGGTCGAGCGTCCCTTGCAGCTGGGAGCCGCCGTCGCCGGCGCCGATGACACCACCTTGGACCTGTGCACCGCGCTGGGGCTGCCTCTGGGAGAGGCGTTCCAGCTCAGGGACGACCTGCTGGATGTCTTCGGCAGCACGGACGGCGCGTGTACGCCTGGCCTGGGAGACCTGCGGGAGGGCAAGCGCACCGTTCTCCTCGCTGCGGGTCTGCGTGCGGCCACCCCGGCGCAACAGCGTCGCCTGCGCCGCCTGGTAGGCCGGGCTGATCTCGACGAGCACGGGGCGGCCGAGGTGCGGGCCATCCTGGAGCAAACCGGCGCGCGGCACCGTACCGAACGCATGATCACGTCACGTTATGAGCAGGTCATGCGGGTGTTGGATGCGTCCCCTTTGCCGCCGACTGCGTCCCGGGCGCTGCGCGGACTGGCTGTCACCGCCACCCAGTACACGTCCTGAACCCACCAGCCCTACCCCACTCCTGGCGCCGCGGTCTCGCGCGCGCCCGCCATCACGGACGGAACCCTCCTCATGACCGACACCGCCCTCCCCACCGACCAGGTCAAAGAGCGCTTCGCCGCCTACGAACACCGCTTCAACGCACGGTTCGAGCAGTACTTCCGTGACCTCGCAGGAGGCTTCGATGCCCCGCCGTCCAGCAGCTTCACTCCTGAATGCCTCAAACTTCTGCGGGACGTGTCGGTGCGGGGCGGAAAACGGCTGCGGGTGGCGTTCATCTACGAGGCGGCCCGGCTGGTGACGTCCGATCCTGTGCCCGGTCTGGAGGAGGCCGCGCTGAGCATCGAACTGCTGCAAACGCACGGGCTGATCCATGACGACATCATCGACGACGGCCTCGTCCGCCGGGGCGGCCCTTCCACCTACTACGCCTACAGGGAGAGGTTCCCCGACCGTCCGCAGGAAGCGCTCGGGCTTGCCGTGCTCGCCGGCGACCTCGCGCTGGTCCTGTCCCTGCAGGTTGTCCTCGACTCGCCCGCTCCTCTGTCGGTCCGTCATGCCATGGTCGGTGTGCTGACCGCGGCGGCTTCCGCCGCGATCGTGGGCCAGATCACCGACATCGAGCGGGACTTCACCGACATCCCGTCCGAGGAACTGCTGCACGCCGTTTCCGACTACAAGACCGCCCATTACTCGATTCTGGCCCCCTTGCAGTTGGGCCTGCTGGCCGCAGGGGAGGAGCCGGCCCGCTTCGAGGCGGAGCTGCGCCGCTACACGCGGCTCGTGGGAATCTACGAGACGATGCGGGACGATTACCTCGACCTGTTCGGCGACGCGCAGACCATGGGTAAGTCCACCGGTCGTGACCTGCGCGACGGCAAGCGCAGCTACACCATCGCTGCCCTGCTGGCGGCCGTGAGCGGCACCGAGCGGGCGGTGGTGGAAGCCGCGCTCGGCGACTCTTCCTGCACGCCGGAGACGGTGGCCGCTGTCCGGGAGATCGCCACCAGCCACGGGGTCGAGCAGAAGCTGCGGGCGGACATGCGCCGTTATGCGGAACTGGCTTCGGCCGAAGCGGCCGGTTGGCGCCCGCGCTGGCGTGAGGAGGCCGTCGCCCTCTTCGAACACCTGCCGCTGTGGAGTGTCGAACGGGCTCTGTGATCACTCTACAGACCGCCCCGGGGCGGGTGCGGCTCCTGCTGCCGTAACGGCTCCGGGGCTGATCATCGGCCGGCCGGCGGTCGACAGCTCTACCAGGGCCTGCCGCCACAGTCCGGGCAGGGTGTCGGCGCCGGGGAGGGCTTCGTCGATGCGGAAGCACAGACTTGCCTCACCCGCGTAGACGAGCATGACGACCGCCAGGGGCGCCCCGGGCGGACAGCACATGACGGGATCGATCCGGTTCACGGCCGCGTCGCCATAACGGAGACGCTTGCGCATCACCAGGAAGGAAGCAGCAAGGGTGAGCCGGCCCGGAGCGGTACTCACGGCCACGAGGCGCCCGAGAAGCCCGGGCGGCAGGCGGGTTAGGGCCGCGCGCAGTACGGCTCGGTGTCCGGGCAGCCTGAAAGCAGCGGTGACCGCGCTGGTGTCGGCGAGCCGCCGGGCGAGGGGAGGAAGGCCGCCCGGAAGGTCGACCCGCGTCAGGAAGAGGCGATTGCCCGGGGCAGCCCACTCGTCCGCCGTGCGCAGGCTGACGGGAACCATGACGGGAATGGGAGTCCGGGCGGCACGCGGCCAGGCCGCGCTCGCCCACCCGGCGATCGCGTGGCCCAAGGCAGTGAGGTAGACGTCGTTGATGCCGGCGCCGCCCGCACGGGCCGCCGCCTTGAGCAACGTCACAGGCACGTGCGCCCACGACATGCGACGGCGGCTGGAAAGCGGCCGCGCGGGCGAGGTCCACACATGGTGCTTCCTGGCATGCCGCAGCAGAATGGCGGCGCTGCGCCATAGCTGCCGCATCCCGGGCCGGGGCTCGACGGACCGTGTCCGCGCTACCGGAGCGGGCCGCTCGGCGGGTGAATCCGGACCAAAGAAGGACTCCAAGACGGCGACGATGGTGCCGCCGTCCTGCACGGCGTGATGGGTCAGGTACAGCAGCGCGAACCCGTCGGGGACGTGTCCGTGCAGCAGGACCAGGCGCCAGGCCGGGACGCCCTCGGGCCAAGGGACGCCCATCAGCTCCTGCACCGCCGCTTCGAGAGCTTCTGGCCCTCTGGGCACGCGACGTGCGCCGACGTGATGTACGGGGTCGGGAACGACAGGTACCCACTGAGCCTGTCGGCCGTCCCCGTGCAGGAGGTGCGTCAGGCACGGAAGGTGGGGCAGGCGCGCGGCCACGTACTCCTGCAGGTCACTCAGCTCGGGAACGGTGCCGGACAGATGCAGGACCGCACCGATGGTCGAGGCGGCGTCCGGGTGCTCGGCGCGTTGTTCCAGGTCGCGCAGGAAGAGATCGGCGGCGCTGGGGGGAAGGAATGTTCGCATCTGTGTCGGCTGTGTCATCGCAGGAGAGTGCATGCCGCGCTGCTGACGACCGCGCCCACGCACGCTCCGACGGCCACCTGGGCGACGGTGTGGCACCGCAGCCGCACCCGTGACCAGCCGATCAACGCCACCAGCGGGGCGGAAAGGGCCCACCACGGCCCGTAGAGCAGAGCGAGTACTGCTAGGGCACCGGCCGCGACCGCCGAATGCACCGACACCTTCCAGAAGAAGGTGATCACCATCAGTACCAGCAGCACGGCCAGCATCGCCGTCACCAGTGCACGGACGGCAGGTGTGGCTGACAACCCGTGCAGCAGCCCTGTTCCGGTGATGACCGAGGCCAGGACGACGGGGCCGGCCACCAGACGATCCTGGCGCTGCCGTACATGCCGGTCACTCCAGTAACTGCGGCGTTCGCCCAGACGGAGGAGCACCGAGGGCAGCACGCTGGTGAACAGGGCCGCGAACAGGCCCCATCCGGCTCCCGTGACGCCGTCGGCGCGCCATCCGATCAGCGGCGCCAGGGCCAGCATCCAGTTCCTCGGCTCGAAGCCGTCGCTGAGGAGCCACGCCCAGCGCGCGTCGGTCCGGGCCGGCATGCCGGACGCTTCCCGGACATGGGCAGGAAGAGCCGACTGTGCTTGCCGCACCACCGCGGTCTGCTGCTCGGCCACTCATGCCCCCTGTCTCGCGACACCTGTTGACGTCCACCGGCACAACGACACCGAACAGCCCTGGTCACGGCGCGGAAGCGGTCTCCAGCACTCCTGGTACGGAGGCTCGTGCCGACCGGGTGGCGCGGGTGCGCAGGGCGAAGGCGGTCATACCGACTGCCGCCATGCCCAGCGCCCACCCCAAGCCCAGCAGCAGACAGCTCCAAGGCATCGCGTGCAGGCCGGCGGCCGTCACCGCGGTCTGTACCGCGCCGTGGGCCGGCAGGTACCGCACCAGGGCGCTGTCGGATTCCGGGTTGATCAGCGGGTTCTGCAGCAGCAGATCGATCGAGCTGATCATGATGGCCAGGAACATGCCGGCCAGTTCACTGCGCACCGCGGCGGCGAGCACGATGCCGATGCTGCCGTAGATCAGCGCCCCGGTGAACATTCCGGCGGCGAACACGACCGGCTGCTCCGGCCGCCAGAACAGATGCGTCCACGTGGTGACATAGACGGCGACCGCGGCCGCCACCAGGACGAGTGAGGTGCACTTCGCCAGGGCCAGGCAGGAACGCGGAAACCCGGCCTGCACCAGGCGCCGGTCGAAGACGGCGGAGCGAGCGGTGGCGACGAACATCATGAACGCGACGACCAGAGTGAGGGCCTGCAACGCCCCGACGACCTGGGTCAGCACATTGCCGTCCATGACCACGAAACGGCCGACCGGCCGGACGTAGAACCGCAGCGCTGTCGGCGCGACCACGGCGTAGGCCAACGTGGTCCACAGCGGAACGAACAGGAGCACGATGAGCAGCGCCAGCCGGTTACGGGCCTGCTCGACCAGCGCGAACCGCACCGCCGTGCCGAAGCAGGTCCGCCAGCGCTTCACGAGGCCACCGCGATCGTGTCGGTCTGGTCCGTCTCCCGCAATACCCCGCCGTCCAGGCGGTACAGGGTGTCCAGACGCGAGGCGTCGTAGGCGAGGTGGGAGACCACCAGTACCGCGCAGCCCCGGGCCCGCACAGCTGCCGCAAGGTCCCAGAACCGCAGATAGGTCTCCCAGTCGAATCCCTGGTACGGCTCGTCCAGGAGCAGCACCTGCGGATCATGCATCAAGGCAAGAACCAGGTTGAGCTTTTGGCGTGTGCCGCCACTGAGTGTTTCCACCCGCTCGTGCCGGTAGCCGCTGAAGTTCAGCGCCTCCAGCAGTTCGTAGGCCCGGGTCAGATGTGCGATGCCATAAGCGGCCCGGAAGAACTGCAGGTGCTGCTCGACGGTGAACGCCTGGTGGAGCACGGTCTCCTGCGGACAGCAGCCCAGCCGGCCCGCCCGCTCCACGGCGCCCCTGTCCGCAGGGAGGTCCCCGGCCAGGATTCGCAGCAGAGTGCTCTTGCCGACCCCGTTCTCGCCGAC
Source organism: Streptomyces sp. NPDC002776 (assembly GCF_053592195.1). Lineage (NCBI taxonomy): Bacteria > Bacillati > Actinomycetota > Actinomycetes > Kitasatosporales > Streptomycetaceae > Streptomyces > Streptomyces sp. NPDC002776. The sequence goes on from NZ_JBSFVG010000026.1 coordinate 54,745, forward strand.
GATGCCCACCAGTTGACCCGGACGGAGATCCAGCGACACTCCGCGCAATACCGGACGTCGCCGGTATCCCTTGTGTACATCCCGCACGTCCAGCACCGGACCAACCGCGCTCATCACTCCGCCCTTCACACCCACCGTCTTCTTCAACGTCAACCTGCCGCGAGCCCCCCGGCAATGGCCGGACATCAGGGATGCGAGGGCCCCGACTCAGTCGTGCAACGACGATGAGCATCACAGGACACGACCGATCATGCTGTGAAGGTCGCCCGCCGTGCAGGGCCAACATCAGCGGCATGTGCCAGCAAGCCTGCTGACGTGCCAACTGCGCGGGGCGTGCCCGTAGACGTCAAAGCTGATGGACGGTCCCGAGCTGTTCGAGTGAGCGGCTCGGGACCTCATCCCGCGCTCGCACCGTGTACGTCACGACCCGGAAGGTGACGGGGTCAACGAACAACGCTGCCCACTCTCCCGCCCTTATGGAATGTCCCCTGAACCGTCGCGAAGCAGATCCGGTCCGCCCCCGACCCGACCCGAGGGCCGTGGAGCCACTGGGTCGCCGCCTCGTGCGTCGTCGCAACCATCCGGATGCTGCGCGGCTGTGACTCTCCCCATCCGGCAGCCCACTCCGCGAACAGACCGGCAATGGGGGAGACGTCGGGTCGCACCATCCCAGACACGGCCTCAGGATGGCCAGTTCAGGTCCGGGAACGCGTCGCGTACCTCTGCCAGGAGGTCGGTGTAGGCACTGCCGTATGTGGCGGCGGCCGCGTACAAGGCGTCCAGCGCCGCGCGCAGCGGATCCTCCTGCACGGCGGCGAACAGTGCCGGCATTGCCATGGCCTGCTGCCTCAGGTCATCTTCAGAGCCGTGCAGAGTGTGCACGAAGGTGTGCGGAAGGCTTTTCTGCGTGAAGAACCACTCCCAAGCCCTGTTCTGGTCGTCGAAGGGGTGGGCAGCTTCTCTCCGGCATGCAGCGCCTGGATAGCGCGCCCGAACTCCTGGAACGTATGGAGTTCAGCTTTGACGAGGGCCTGGCCAACGGCCGCCTTTGCGATAGCTCGTTGAGTGGCCGGGTCGGCGGTATGCACGGCGTCCATCAGGTCCCGGTCCAGGGGAATGAGGCCCAATTTTCTGCCGCCGACCTCGCGCAGCGTCGGACTCGGCGGCCGCTCACCCCAATCGCCTGCTTCGGCTTGCCACTCCGCCTCGCGGACGATCCTTTCTTGCGCCTCACGGCTACAGCGCTCGGCCTCGGCGCGTTCCTCGGGAGTGGGCGGGGGCGGCAGAGTGCGCGCGTGGTCATGCCAGTACGCGGCGCTCTGCGTGGTCTGCTTGATCACGCGGTCAGGGGCGGGCTTTGCCGGCCAGAACTGCAGCAGGTAGTGATCGACCAGCGGGCCTCCCTCCAATACGGAGAGCTCGTCGTCCGGTGTCACGTCCATGCCTTGTCCGCAGTAGCGGACCCGGTAGTCGGCGATAGGTAAATCGAGCAAGCAGATCGGGCCATCGCCCCATGGCACGACGGCGGTCCGCGTGGAGCCGGGACGGAAAGAGACCTCGACGATCTCCTCCCACCGCTCATCGAGCGGCGGTTCGACCTCGTGGACCTCCACGGTCAGGCCCACACGTCCTGTATGCAGACCCGTCGTCAGGAACAAGTAGCCTGGATTCGCGGCACCGCACAGCCCGTTGCTCTGGCCGGCGCAAGGCGCGACTTCCTCCTCGTCAGGAAAGTCGAGGCGGCTTTCCACGTAGAACTGTCGATAACTGACCCTCATCGCACCGTCGTAGACCGTCCTCACAACTCCCCCTTGGCCCAACATCCGCTTGAGGGCAGTATGCAACCCGGCCACCCAGAGCGTGCTGCGGGGTGAGGGCGTCCGCGATGTTCCAGGTGCCGAAGCTCAACTTCGCCCGCTGCATCAAGGACGGTACCGACACCGATCAGGACAGCGGGGAGTAGAGGCACAGCGGCGCATACCGGCATGCTGCCGGCGTCCTCCCGAGAACAATCTCCCGGCGACCACTCAGCCGCGCTGCGATCACCGCGGCCCGCCGCGTCGGTGACCTGGACTGCAAGGTCTGGCAATGGCCGGTCCTGCTCTGGCCCGGCCTCAGTGTGAAGAGTCTCCTCGCCCAGAACCGTGCCCTATGGAATGAGTGACTGGTCCGCACCCTGGACACCGCCACCGCCCGCCCTGCGCACCCTCGATAACCTCACCCCGAGGTCCTGCACGGTCGACGAAGCCGCCCGCGCCTTCACCCCCGCCCGAACGCTCCAGGGCACGGCACCGACCCGCGGGGACAGGCGATCACCGCGCCGGACGGGCAGGGGATACGGCGTCAGGTGGTCGCGGGGTCCACCTGGGGTCTGCTCCAGCGGCTCCCGGTCGGGGCTACCCGGCCGGACGCGTGAGCAGCTCCACCAGCGCGGCCCCGCGGCCGGTCAACCGCTGACGCACCTCACGGCCGTAGCGTTCGCGCTGAAGCAGACCGGCCGCCTTCAGATGTTCGCAGTGGTAAGTGATGGTGCTGACCCCCATGTTCAGCGCGCGGGCCAGTTCACTGACCGTGGCGGGGGGCTGCACCGAGCGGAGCACGCCCGCCCTGACCGGTCCCAGCAGCTGAGCGAGACCGTCCACACGCTCGGGCTGCCGTTCCGGTGGGCCAAGACGCCCTAGCCCCGGCAGCGGGTAGCTGAACCAGACCACGTCGTCGCGGTCGAGACTGTGCATCGAGGCGGCCGTAGCGGAGACCACGGGAACCAGCACCAGCCGGCGGCCCGCGAGTTCGAAGACCTCCCTCGCGCACTGCGGCAACTCCAGCGCCCCGTCCACGTAACGCACCCGAGGGCTCAGGCCGGTCAGCACCGCGTCGAGGTTCCGGCTGACCACGGCGGAACCCACCCGCTCGGTCTCCTTGCCCAGCAGTCCGTCCGTCCGCGCCCACAGCGGCTCCAGGCGCCGCCAGGCCGCGTCGGCCACCTCGTGGTACGCGGCGAGGAAGCGCGCGGGGTCGTCCAGCACTCGCTGCCAGCTCCGAGGCACCGCGTGACCGAACTGCCCGGTCACCTCGGCCGCGAGGTCACCCGGGTCGACCTCCCGCAGCTGGGACAGCACGGTCTCCATACGGGTGGCGCGCACATCGCCGGTCAGCGCCAGTACGTCGGGCAGCCAGCGGTGTCCGGGCCCGAACAGGGGGCGGATCCTGTCGGCCGAGGCGGGCAGGGCGGCTTCGACGGCGGCCCGCCACCGCCCCGGCACCCCGTGCCGCGCACCTCCCAGCACCTCGTGCAGTACGGGGAAGAGGGTGGCGCCGGGGGTCCTGGCCACTTCCACGTGCACCTCGTCCAGCGGACCCAGTAAGAGACGACTGCCGGTCAACAGGAACCCCCGTGGTGAAGGTAAAGCGTGGTTCGTGCTCCGACCGGCACAACACCGTCCGGCCGGATGTCCTTCCCCGGACGTCGGTTTCCGGCCACTGCGGCGAACGGCCGCAGCGACGTTTCGGGGATTCTCGAAAGGCTTGTACGGCACCCCACTGCGGGCGACGCTGGCCGCACGAGGGACGCCGCCGGCCCGGGGCCTCCCGGAATCCATCAGGGGGAATCAGAAGATGTACAGGACGAGTTCGCGCCCGCTGATCAAGGTCATGATGACGGCAGCGGTAGGCGTGATGGCCGCCGCCGGTATGGCGGCTCCGGCCTCCGCGGCGCAAGCCCCGCAGGCCGACCGAATGAACGTGAGCGCCGAGTTCGAGACGGTCACCACCTGGGTCCAGGGCAATGTGCGGACCGGGCCGTCGACCGACCACCCCATCGCCTACACCGTCGGGGCGAACCAGAATCTCACCGGCGTGTGCTGGCTCAAGGGCGGCATGGTCTCCGCCAACGGCTACACCCACAACAAGTGGGTGTACCTCTTGGACGGCAACTACATCTGGGGTGGCCTGCTCAAGGGCAATGAGGTGGGCAACGTCAGCTCCCTCTGCTGGTGACCCACCGTCCGCTCCCGGGCCCACCGCGGGAGCGGACGTCCCCGCTCCGCAGGCCAGACAGGAATCGTTGGTCGTCGTGGAGGCGGGGGCGGCTGGTGCGTCACCTTTTGAGTGCGGCGAGCTTCTCGCGGGTCTTGCGCTGGACGTGGTCACGGACGAATGCAGTCAGGTCCGTGTCCGTGAAGATCTGCGTACAGAGTTCGCAGTAGCTTCCGTAGGCAGGGCGGAGTCGCTCAGCGAGCGGGGAGTCGGCCATGAGCTGGGCGAAGTAGCTGGGGCCCGCGTGAACGAGGGTGCGCAGGAGCACGTTGGAGCGGCTGTTCTGCATCATCGCCGTCAGCGACTGGTCGTGGATGTTGCCGAGGGTGAGGGTGGGGCACAGTTCACTGCCGCTGCAGCAGGGGAATACGCCGCCGTCGGGGGTGACGACGAGGTTGAGGACGTCGGCGCAGGCACCCAGCGGGAGGCCGGGGATCTGCCAGCGTTTGGCTTCGGGGACTTCGGTGGCGGCGCGTCCCGTTCCGATGGCTGGCTCGGCGAGGATGACGAGGTCGTTCTGCAGCGTTGGGTCGATGAGGGGCAGGACATCGCTGATGCGGTTGTCGCGGGTGGTGCAGACGCGCAGGACGATGTCGATGTTGTGGTCGCGCCCGGCTTGGATGATGTTGCCCAGGACGGCGGGTTTGATGAAGTCCTGGTGCATGGCGTCGGCGCTGAGTTCGACGGTGTGGACGGCTGCGTCGGCGAGGTCGGCCATTTTGCGCTGGGCGCGTTCGGGGGAGCTGCCCCAAAAGCCGTTCGTGGTGAGGGTGTTGATGAAGCCGTGCCGGGCCGAGTGGTGGAGCATCGCCATCAGTTCGCGCCAGTAAATGGTGGCTTCGCCGCCGGCGAAGTGGCAGCGTCTGGCGACGTTGGGCAGGTCGGCGGTTTCGTCGATGACACGGGTGACATCGGCGACGCTGAGCCGGGTGCGTGGCGAGTCGGGGCCGCAACTGGTGTAGCAGTGGGTGCACTTGGCGTTGCAGAAGTAGGTGGTCTCGAAGATGAGGGCGTTGAAGGCCAGCGGGTAGTCGGCCCGGGTTGCTGACGAGGGGGTGCGCTGCGGGGGGAGGACAGATTCTGCGGCGGGGCGGGAAAGGTCCAGCACGCCTGGAGCGCAGCGACTCAGGTAGTCGGCAAGGGTCCGGCCTGGCCTGGTGACGACCTGTGAGCCCTGGTTGAGGGTGTCCTTGGCGAGGAGCTCCAGGGGCGGCGCGGCGCCTTCGGGCAGTACGCACAGCAGGTGCAGGGCGGGTGTGCCGGGCCCGGTAAGGGTTTCCAGGACAGCGTTGACGTGATGGTCGTCAAGCTGCTGATAGTGCGGGAGGTCCAGGGCCCAGACGATCTCGAAGGAGCCGTGGTTTTTGAGGGTGGCCAGGGTGCGGGCGATGTCCTGCAGGGGCAGGTCGGGGCCGCCGCGGGTGAGCAGGATCGGGTGGGTGCCGTGGCGGGCCGCGGTGGCCACCAGGTCAGGCAGCAGGCCGGGCTCGGCGAGGGCCTCGATGCCCAGGTAGACGAGGGGTGTTCGCCCTTGCCTTTCCTGCAGGGCTGCCGCCACGCCGTCCGGCGAGGACGGGAGGTCCTCGCCGGACGGGCACGCCCGGCAGTGGGGGGAACAGCGCCAGTTCAGCAGCACCAGGTCTGCGGGCAGCTTCAAAGCGGATTCCTCAGTGTGTCGCCGGGCGATTCAGCAGGGGGTGGGTCACAGAGCGGCAGCAACCGCGGTGGTCGTGGGGCGGACCACGTTGGAGGCGCAGCAGCAGCAGCAGTTGCGGGCCTCCTGGCCGCCCTGGTGGTCCATCCCGCCGGCCTCGTCGATCAGCGCGGCGACGACGTCGTCGCTGAGCTGCAGCTCGCTGAGGAAGTCCTCGGGCATGGGCAGAGCGTTTTCCTGTGCAGCACTCATGTGTCTTCTCCTTCGGTTCTGGGGTGGGGTGTCGGGGTGGGGCGCCGGCTCAGATGCGGCCGAGCATCTCGTTGGCACCCTGACCGTGGTCGTCGTTGACGAAGAAGTCGATGTTGGCCTGGTTGAGCTCGTCGAGGGTGACGTAGCCGCTGTTGTCGCGGTCCAGGACCTGCCAGGCGCGCTCCCGGTCCTCGGGGGTGAGCCCGCTTTCCTGCTCCATCTGCTCGTACTCCGAGCGGCTGATCCGTCCGTCGCCGTCGGTGTCGAAGGCGCTGATCAGGGCGCGGTTGCCGGGAGTGAGGATGCTTTCCAGCCGCTGCGGGTCCTGCGCGAGTCGCGAGACGGATTCGATGTACTCGTCCCGGGTCAGCTGGCCGTTGCCGTTGGTGTCCAGCGCTCGCCAGTATGCGGTGAGGGCGTCGCGCAGGTCGCGCATCTGCGGGGCGTCGATCGACAGGCCCGCCTGCTCGATCTTGCGGCGTGCGATGGCCTCGGCGTCCTGGGACGTGACTACACCGCTGCCGTCGACGTCCATGAGATCGAACGCCTTGCCGAACTTCTTTTCCTGGATTGCAGTCGCCAAAATGATCTCCGTTTCGTGTCTTGGCGGCCGATGGCCGTCAAGGAGGAATGTTTGGCGTTGTGCCGGTTCTTCTTTTTCCTCACGCCACTTTGGGAAGGGCGCGAAGTCCCATGTGCAGGTACTTCTCACCGGTGGCGAGCTGGTAGAAGTACACCGTCATGTAGTCGTCGAAGAGTGGCTGGTGGACCAGATAAAGGCCTTCGTCTGGCTTCACCGCAATGAGGGGGAGTTGTTGCGGAGGCTGCTGGGCCACTTCGGCGAGTGAGCCGATGGTGCGGCTGGCAAGGACGGCGTTGCCCGCATCGTCTTGCTGCACCTCGATGCGCATGCCGATGTTCTGGTAGACACCCAGATGCGGACCAAGATCAGCAGCAAGGGGTGGCGAGGGGGGAGTGAGCGGAGCAGCGGGCTGAATACCCGCCAGTTCTTGCAGCAGGGGGCCGGCCAGGGCGCGGTACATGCGCTGAGCGCTGCCGCCGTTGGCCAGCAAAGCGATGGCTACACCGTGCTCCGGAACGAACTGGAGGAAGGCGCTTTGGCCCATGGCGTTTCCGGTGTGTCCGCACACCATGGCGCCATCGACATTGCTGAGCGACAGCCCCAGGCCCCAGTGGGTGGCCATGCCCCAGCGGCTGGGCAGTTGTGTCTGCGGGGTGCGCATGGCGACCACCGAGTCCTCGGAGAGGATCCGCAGACCGCTGGAAGTCACACCGCCGGCGAGGTGCAGCTGCACCAGGGTGAGCAGTTCGGTAGGCGTGGTGCACACGGTTCCTGCCGGGCCCAGTGTCCGGGGCAGCGCCCAGCGGGTGACCGGACGGGCATCGGCAACGCTGCTGGCGGGCCCGTCCTGGGGCATCAAGTGCCCGATCGCGGTCCGGTGCAGCAGGGCGTCCTCGGGCAGGGTGACGGTCCGGGAGAGTTCCAGCGGGTCGAAGAGCAGCTCCCGCATCGCGTCATCCCAGGTGGACCCGGTGAGCAGTTCGATGATGCGGCCCAGTAGCAGATATCCGGCGTTGCAGTAGGACCAGGTCGCCCCCGCGGGGTGGACGAGCGTCTGCCCGGAACAGGCGGCGGCGTAGCGTTCGAGCACATCTTCGCCGTGCCCCAGGTCGAGCATGTTGTCCCCGGGCAGCCCGCTGGTGTGACTGAGCAGGTGACGCAACGTCAACGTCTCAGCCCCGTCGCCTTGGGGGCGTAGGTCGGGCAGGAGGTCAGCGACCTTGGTGTCCAGATCGACCTTGCCGCGGTCCACCAGACGCATCAGGGCTGTGGCGGTGAAGGTCTTGGTGATGGAGCCGATCTGGAACAGGGAGTCCGTGGTCGCTGTGACGTTCGTGCGCACCCCCAGAACTCCGGTGGCGGCTGCCGTCACCTGTCCGTCGCACAGGACCGCTGCCGACGCCCCCGGTACCAGGTATTCCTCAGCCAACTGCTTGAGGTTTTCTTCCAGGTTTTCCTGAGTGACCGCCATAAAGAAAACCCTCCGCTGAGAAGCCCCGAGCGCACCCCGATGAAATCTGAGCGCACTGAACAATGTGCGCTCACACGTGCACCCGCCTAACAGGTAACGATCATGGCAGGAGGATATGCCACCGGCAATTTCATCCCGAGATGTTCACCCGTTCAGCTCTTTCATGGGATGAGTAATCGTTGGGCAACGCATTACATCGTCGGCTCCATACCTGCGAATGGGTCCGGCAGGCCGCAGTCGACCGTGAGCAGGTCCTGATCGAGAGCACTGCCGGCCACCGTTCCACTGGCAGCCGACGTGATCACCGTGGTCAGAGCAGACGGCGCTGCTGCCGTTCGCGCCATCTCCCCCACGGCGTACACGCCGCGAGCGGTGGTCTGACCGAACACATTCACCAGTACGGTCTCGTCAGGCCACACGGCACAGCCCAACTGCTCATGCAAAACAGCTCGCTGACGGAGCACCTGCGGGACGAAAACCGCCTCACACTGCTCCGGCTCGCCCTCGCTGAACGTCACCGCCTCGACCTCGGTACCCGGACCCTTGACACGCAGTACCGGCTCATCCCGCACCACGACCGGCCCCACACCCGGCAGCTGAGCCAGAGGCTCTCCCGCTTCGGACGGGTCACTACGGCACCACACCACCTGGGCCGCAAAGCGAGCCAGCTGCCGGACCGTACGAAGCGCACCCGCGCCCTTCCCGATCACCGCGACCCGTTTGTCATCCGCCTTCCGGGCATAACACAACGGGCAATGGAAGACCGAGATTCCCCAGCGTTCCTTCACCCCCTCTACTGCAGGAAGCACGCACTCAAGTCCAGTGGCCAGCACCAGACGCCGGGCCCGCTCCACACCGCCATCCGAGAGGCGGACCTCGAATCCGCTGCCCTGGGCGCATCGCCCTGCATCGGTCACCTCTGCCGAACGGGCCCGCACGTGCGGATACGCGGCCAACTGCTCCAGCCCGTATGCGCGCAGCTGCGACGCAGGAGTGCCGTCGCGGGTGAAAACGTTGTGCCAGACGGGATCCACCACGCTCGCGGGCGCCGGCTGTCCCGCGTCCAAGAGCACGACATGCCGCCGGGAGCGCCCCAGCACCAGAGCCGCCGACAAGCCGGCAGGCCCGCCTCCCACGATGATCGCGTCAAGCATGCGCCCATCTCCCTGTTCACTTGAGGTAATTGTGCGAACACTAAGAGTAGTGGATCGGGTGCTCGCCGTGCCCCGATCTCTGGGCAGTGGGGCCCGTCCGGGGCTGGGCTTCGGTCGCGGGACACGGTTCGGCGATGGCGTGGTCGGGTTCGCTGACTGAGCGCGGCCGCCCGGATGTCGCAGAGAACCGCCGGGGTCTCCAGCGGGCGCTGGGCTTGGGTTCGGGTGCTTCTCAGGCGGGGCAGGTGAATGCTGGAGCGGCGGGCGTTGGGCAGGGAGGGCACACCCTGAGCAGAGGCAGGGGGCGGCCTGCTTGGCGAGCCGGTGGGCGCCGACGGCGGTGGAGCGCTGGGAGAAGTAGCGGTTGTGGGTGCCGGGATGGAGGGTCTTGGTCAGGTGCGGCAGCAAAGTGCGCAACCTGGTCGGGCTGGCGGTGATGCCGGAGAGGGGCGCCCATCTCCCGGCGAATGCGTTCGAACTTGGCGCTGCTGCGGCTGACGGAACCGCCGCTGGATCGGTGGCCGTCGTTCCAGTCGGGGGAGTGGTCCTCGACGTAACCCTGCCCGCGGGCCGGGGGCGGACAGGCAGTCGGTGCGCACAGACGCTGTGGTGCGGCTATAGCTAGGTCCAGGGGCGGGGTCGACCTCCAGCGAGCGGTGTCCACACGGGACCGGTGCGGCCCTGCTTCTCGATGTCTTCGAGGGGGCGGCTGCGAGGGGAGTTTCGCGTGCGGGGGCCGCGACGAGCGGGTGCTTTGATCCTCGCCTCCGTGCACCACTGGCCCCATATCGAACGTGTCTCTGCCATGTATGCAGGGAGGGTGGGTACTCGCGCACTCGTATACGGGGAATGAGGGCGAGGCCAGTGGGATCTCATGGCGACGGTGACGGTTGTAGGGCCGCGAACGGATACCTGATGCGCGCAGGCTACGCCCTGAGCGGGTACGACGGCTGCATCGCCGAAGCCCGCCATCACGCTGCCGCCTTCCTCGAGAAGGCCCGGATCGATCATCACCTGCCCGTGCCCGCTCGCGCGAGGGACCTCACTCAGCTGGTGGTCAGCGAGCTGGTCACCAATGCCCGCAAGTACGCGCCCGGTCCTGTCCTGCTGGAGCTGTGCATCAATGCCCGCGCCGTGGACGTCGTCGTCTGGGACAGCGACCCCACCGTGCCCGCTGCCCGGGCCGCCGATCCGGACCGGATCGGTCAGCATGGCCTGGAGATCGTCGAGGCTGTAACCGAAGCCCTGTTCACCGAGCAGGAGCCGGTCGGCAAGCACATTACGGCCCGCATCGCCCTGTCCGACGGCCCCGGTGGACACACCACCAGTCGCCACACCCAGTAGCCGACACTGGGCTCCCCCTTGGGGTCCGGCCAGGGACCCGCGGTGCAACGAGACCGCGACACCTGATCGAGGTCGATTACCTCCCCTTCGGACACGCAGAAAATCTGTCTTGGCTGGAGTAGACATTGGGTGGTGATGTAGTTATGGTTTCTCTCGTAGCACAGAGAGACAGCAAGGCCTGGCAGAGATGAACTGCCGGCAGCAGTACCCGCAGTTGCAGTACGCAGGACGGTGCGGTGGTGGAGTTCCGAAGCCAGGGTTGTGCAGGACGGTGACGGGACTGACGACCGGACCGGGTGGCCCGCAGTGATCAGGGGCCGCCGTGAGCAGTACCCCGCAGTGAAGTCAGTGAGCAGTACCTCGGTGAAGGCGTTGGCTGCGGACGCGCGCACCGGGAGGTTCGGCAGTGGGGTTCCAAGCCAGAGCAGATGCAGGACGGGCGACGGGGCTGGCTGCCGAAAGAGTGGCGCTGTGACAGGCCACGGAGCAGGTCGCATCACCCGTAGTACGCAGTAGAGCAGTACCCATTGAGGGAATGAACGGAGGAATTGGGCGCCATCAGGATCGCCCGGGCGGCTTGTTGAGTCCGGGTACCGCAGGACATCGATAGTGAGGTGGTCTCCGGTCGAGCAACTGCGATCCCAGCATTCCCGGCAGAAGTTCGGCCGGGTGTGCGGAAATGGAAGGCCGGCGCAGTAACAGGGCCGGCAGATGGTGTAGCAGTTCCTTCGGGCCCTGGCGCCGTACGGCGCCAGGGCCCTCCGCGTGTGCCACAGAGAGGTCAGATGACAGCAGACGACTTGTACGGCCGTCTCGACGACGACGATTACCCCGCCTACACCATGGGCCGGGCCGCCGAGATACTCGGCACCACTCAGAGCTTCCTGCGCGCCATCGGCGACCACCGCCTGATCACTCCGCTGCGTTCCGCGGGCGGACATCGCCGCTACTCCCGCTACCAGCTGTGCATCGCCGCCCGCGCCCGGGAACTCGTCGACCATGGAACTCCGATCGAGGCAGCGTGCCGCATCGTCGCCCTCGAGGACCAGCTCGAGGAAGCCCAGCGCATCAACGCCGAACACCGCCGTAGCGCAGCCCTGCACACAGCCGTCACCTGATACGCGGTCCGCGATGCCGCGCCCGACCGCACGCTTCCGCCAATTCAAGAAGATGAGCGCATGATCGCCGAAGACACTGAGCAGCCGCCCCACGGACGGGAGCCCCAGCCCGGCCAGGGCAACTCGCCCGACACCCTGCGTACTCCGGCGAGCGATGCGTCTCCCGTCGTAACAGACCGGCCGACTGCCGCTGGGGGCGGGGTGGAGCGGGCGGCGGCTGTGCTGAAGCCACGGATGCGCGGCTGGCTGCACGCCGGAGTGTTCCCCCTGGCGCTCATCGGGGGGATCGTCCTGATCTTCGTTTCGCGTACGGGCGCGGCGGTGGCGGCCTGCTCGGTGTACGCGGTGTCGGCCTGTCTGCTGTTCGGGACCAGCGCGGTCTACCACCGGGGAACGTGGGGTCCGCGCGGGGAGGCGGTTCTGCGCCGGCTGGACCACGCGAACATCTTCCTGATCATCGCGGGCACCTACACCCCGCTGACGGTACTGCTGCTGACCGAAGGCCAGCAGAGGGTGCTGCTGACGGTGGTGTGGGCGGGCGCGCTGGCCGGGATCGCCTTCCGCATCCTGTGGATCGGGGCTCCCCGGTGGCTGTACACCCCGTGTTACATCGCGCTGGGCTGGGTAGCCGTCTTCAATCTGCCCGACTTCGCGCACGCCGGCGGCATCGCGGTCGTCGTGCTCATCATCACCGGGGGTCTGCTCTACACCGCGGGCGCCGTCGTCTACGGACTCAAGCGTCCTGACCCCTCACCGGCCTGGTTCGGCTTCCACGAGGTCTTCCACGTCCTGACCATCGCCGCCTTCGCCGCGCACTACACGGCCATCCTCCTTGCAGCCACCTGACGATGTCGGCGGACAGAGGTCCGGCCCCGTGGTGCAATATGGCCTGTCCGGTTACCGGGCTCGTACTGTCTTCCGCGTTCTTCTGGGCGAAGTCCTGAGCGCCATCGAGCAATTGAGGAGTCGCTGTGACCGTAGGAGGGCCGGAGGGCGGGCGGGTTGTTCGTCTTCCCCGGGGCGGGAGTGGCCGGGGCGGGGCGATGACGTTGGCGGGGACATTGGAGGCGGCGGAGGCCGCGGCGCCCGTCGAGTCGCTCGACGTGGTCGCGAGCATGCTCCAGGAGCACCTCGGGGCCGCATCGGTGTCGTTCCTGATCACCGACTTCACCGGCAGTTCGGTCGTACGGCTGGGGACGGCAGGCAGTGTTGATACCGATGAGCCCGCCCGGCGCATCACGCTGCGGGGCACCCTGTACGACGATGTGATCCGTACCCAGCGACCGGGCGTGGAGGGCGAGGGCGAGGACGGTCTGGTGCGGATCGTGGCCCCGGTGACCAACCGCGGGGACGCCATCGGGCTTCTCGAACTGTTCCTGCCCGCGGCGCCGGACGCGGAAGTGATGCGGGAGATCGGCGAGGCCGCGCACGCGCTGGCGTACATCGTCATCGCGAACCGGTCCTTCACCGACGTGTATCAGTGGGGCCGCCGGACCAAGCCGCTGAGTCTGGCCGCGGAGATCCAGCACCGGCTGCTCCCGGCGTCGCTGGCGTGTGAGGCGGCTCAGTTCGCGGTGGCCGGGGCGCTGGAGCCGGCCGACCACGTCGGGGGCGACACCTTCGACTACGCGATCGACCGGGACACCGTCCAGCTCTCCGTCACCGATGCCATGGGGCACGATGTCGAAGCCGCGCTGCTGGCCACCCTTGCGGTGGGCGCCCTGCGCCGGGCCCGGCGAGCCGGTGCCGATCTCGCTGAGCAGGCCCGCCAGGCCGACCAGGCGATGCGCGAGCACGGCCACAAGGGTTACGTCACCGGTCAGCTCCTGCGTATCAGCCTGCTCGACGGCAAGACCGAGTTCGTCAACGCCGGGCACCCCTGGCCGCTGCGGATGCGGGACGGCCAGGTGCGGGAGATCACTCCGGCGGTCGATATGCCGTTCGGCTTCGACGCCCCTCACGGCTACCAGGTCCAGTCGCTGGACCTGCGGCCGGGCGACCGGCTGGTGATGCTGACCGACGGCATGCTGGAGCACGACGCAGGCAGCCTCGATCTGTCCGACCTGATCGTGCGCACCCGCGCGCTGCATCCCCGCGAGGCGGCCCGCACCCTCATCGCGGCGATCGTCGAGGCCCACGACGGCCACCTGCAGGACGACGCGACCGTCATGTGCCTGGACTGGCACGGCACCGACCACTTCCAACGGGACGCGGCCACCGGCGCGGACCTCACCGACGCCTCTCAACCGTCGAGGACGGCACGCACCACGCCCGGGCGATGACCTTGGGCGTTTGGCGGCGAGCCAACCAGCCAGGGGAGGCCCTTGCTGCGCAACGCCGTCGTGGGGGAGATGTCGGGGCGGATGTGATGCCAGAGTGCGGGGTGGCGCCACCGGCCGGAGGCGTCGCGGGGGACAGCCGACTTCCACCACCAGCCTGACGATCGGTGCCGGCTCCTGAGCGCACCCGCACAGCGTTCACAGTCGCGTCCCCGGGTTCTCCCCAACGTCCGACGAGAGCTCCACATCCAGCAGGGGCGCGCTCTGCGGCGGCTCCTCGCAGTCCGGCGCATGCAGTACACCCCGGATCGGGCCCCGCCCTCACCCACCTTCGCAAGCACCCCACCCCGAAGGCCGGCGCTCCCCGACCACCTCAGGGACCATCGACTGGCGCGATGGCTCCAACCACTCGGTGACGACCTGGTCGTAAAAGATCACGCGCTTTACCTCAGTCATGCTTGAGGTTCTGCCGCGTCCTGCCGATGGCCGTTGAGTTCCGCGAGGACCATCTCACCGGCCCCTAGGAGCGCTTCAGGGGCCAGGTGCGTGAGCACCGGGACGGCGTGGTGCCAGCCGTCGGCGGTGAGTGCCTCGGCCAGCAGGTCCTTGGCGCGGGGGATGTCGGGGCCTGCCGGCGGGGGCAGGAGCAGGGAGGCCAGCCGGTGGAAGAGGGGCAGGATGTCGTCCCACCCCTCGAAGAGCGGTGCCGCCGCATCGGTCGGCAGGCAGGCGGTATACGCCGCAAGACGTGCGCGCACCTCCGCGCGCCCGATCTCGCCGCGGCTGCGGCGGGCCTGGACCGCTGCGGTGTCGTGGTCGGCGAGCGCCGCGTACGCGAGTGAGAAGGCCCCTGCCTGCGGGGCGGGGAGCCACGCGTCGCCGTGTTCGTCGGCCAGGGCGTCGAGGTAGTCGCGACGCGCGTGGTCGGGGTCCGTCGTGGCCTTCAGCAGGCAGGCCAGCATCAGGTCGACCCAATGGGGGGTGGGATACCCGAAAGCGGGCTGCCACCGTCGCCGTGAACGGTCGAGGTAAAAGCGGTAGGAGCAGGGAGACCGCTCTGCGAGCAGTGCCGTCACCGCCGAGGCACGTGCGGCGTCCCGGTGGCCGATGGCGGCGAGCAGTTCGGCGACGAGCACGAACTCGTCCTCGTCCTCGGTCAGGCTCCGGAGCACCTCGTCGGCCATACGGCCCGCCGCGCGCGGGTCGTGCGCCCACAGTGCCGGTATCAGGCGAATCCTCATGCGGCACATGTAGGACTCGGAACGTGCGCTGGTGGGCGCGTGTTCCGTGAACACGCGCAGCGCGGTGCGCACCGCGCCGGCGCATATCAGAGCCTGGGCGACCGCGGTGGCTGCGCCGGGGGACTCGCCCGAGTCGACGTCCTCGGGCAGGAGCGAGGCAGCACGCCGGGCCAGCCGTAGGGCGCGAAGCCGACTCTGCGGCCGGACCGCGAGGGAGACGACGCTCCAGCCACGCGCCTGCACGGCCTTGTCGGTGAGTGCGGCGACCATGCGCTCGGCATCGTGGCGGCGTCCCGCCGACGCCATCCCGGCCGCCAGCTCGACGAACTGGTTCTGCTGATAGGGGGAGAGTTCCCGCCGCTGGCCCGGGAAGCCGTGCACAGCCAGTTCCAGCAACCGCAGCGCACGCTCCGGGTCGCCCGTCACATGGTGCAGAGCCAGGGCCGACAACGCCTCGGCAGCGGCCTTCCGCGGTATGTCCGTCGCTGTCGCCAGCCAGGTCTCGACCTCCTCGCTCCGTCCGGCCTCAGCGAGGAGCCTGGCGACGGGCGCCGCGCCGCCGGCTTCGTAGGGGACCCCGCCGCTCCATGTGGCCGCGAGCGCGTTCCACGCGGCTTCGGTCCGGCCCTCGCGCGCCCATCCCTCGGCCAGGTACTCCGCGATCGTCCGTTCCTCGAACATCTCGGGGGACCCGGGCAGGGGTGCGTCACCTCGTTCCCTCCCCCGCAAGAGCCGCCGCACCTGCTCCATGCTGCGCGTAGCGATCAGGGCGTAGACGGTGTCGGGCACACGGTCGAACCACCCGGGCGCGCGCGGCCCGTCCTCCCCCAGGGCTCGTGCCAGCAGTTTCCGCACTGCCTCGGGACGCGTGTGCCGCAAGGCGTCCACGGCGATGGGCACGAACCGGTGATCGGTGGGAGGCGACCCGACGAGGTCGAGCAGTACGTCATGGACACGCTCTCGTTCCTGCGGGCGGCCGCAGTCCGCCCACGCCTGCGCGATGCCTGCCAGGAGGTGGGCGCGGGCCGCCCGGTGGACGACCTCGCCGAGGACGGCTTCCGCGGCGCGCAGGGGGCCGTCCATGGCATCGGCGTCCCGCACGAGTTCGGCGGCGACAGTCACGGCCATGGCAAGACCCGTCGCGTCGTCGGAGGTCGAGGGGCGGGGCAATTCCGAGAGCAGGAGGACAGCCCGCTCCTTCTGACCGGTCGCCGCCAGCGCGCCGGCCTCTATGCCCTTCGCCCGCCACCAGGATTGCGTCGCCGTACGGGGGTGGAGTCCGCCGAGTTCTCCGTCGATCAGCCGTACGGCTTCCTCCGCCAGGCCCACCGCACGCCGGTCACCCGAGTCGGCCACGGCACGGGCCAGCTTCGCCAGGGCGATGCCCCGGTTCAGCGGGTGGAACACGCTGCGGGCCAGCCCTGTCGCGAACCGGACCCTGCCAAGTCGCCCGTAGACCGCTGGTACGTCCAGGTGTAGTTCCTCGTTGCGGCGGGCCACCAGGTCGCCCGCCACCCCCAGTGCCGTCAGGGCGTTCAAGTCCTCCGTGCCCGACCGGCGCACGCTGTCGTGGACCGCGGCGATTTCGGCGAGGCACGCCGCGTCGTTCTGCGTGGCGGCGTGCAGCCGGGTGTGGCGCGCGGTGTCCGTGGCGAGCGCGACGGCAAGGCGGACGTTCTCTGGGCCTGTCAGGGTGGCGGTCATGCGGCCGTAGGGCTGCAGCAGGTACACCGGGGTGTTCGCCGGCCATCCCTGCCGGGCGTATGAGGCGGCCCAGGTGTGCAGTCGTTCCCGGTGGGGCGCGAGGTCCTGGCCGAACTCCCGCCGGGCCACCGCGAGCAGGGTCTCGTGGGCCAGGACGTAGCCGCGGTCGCTCGTGACGAGGTCCGTGCTGTCCCCGGACGGTCCCTTCGGGACGCTGCCGCCGCGCCGCAGGATGCGGCCGAAGCGACTGTCCAGCAGGTGGCGCAGTGCGAACTCCGGCTCGCCGGTGAGCGCGCACAGGTCTTGGACCGTCAGTGGTCCGCCCGCCGCGGTGAACAGTGCGACCAGGTCGCGTTCCGTGCCGGCGCCGCTCAGAGCGGTGCGCAGTTCGTGCCGGGCCTCGTGTTCGGTGTGCAGCGCCGCGGCGTTCGCGGTCAGGGACAGGACCGGGCACGTGCGCAGCGGATGGCTGCCTGCGACGTCGGCTGGTACGCCGGGGCCGGGCCGGCTGGTGACCAGGACACGGACACCCGGCGGAAGACGCTCGGGCAGCAGGGAGGCGATGCTCGGACCCGACCCGGTGGGCTGGAGCGACTGGTCCTCGTCGAGACCGTCGACGACGATCAGCAGGGTGCGCCCGTTCTCCTGCGCGCGTTCGGCCGCCTGACGCAGCAGCAGGCTGCGTTCTCCGCTATGGGCGGGTGATGTGGGCCGGACTGACGGTTCGCGTCCGGCGACCGCGGCGAGCTGGTCGACGAGGGCTTCGGAGTAGGCGCGGTTGTCGGCCTGTCCGGCGTAGCGTGCGGTGACGAAATACCAGACCGGTACCACCCCGCGCGGCGGGTGGAGGGCGAACCACGCGGCGAGTGCGGTCTTGCCCGCCCATGGCGGGCCCTGGATCCACAGGTAGGGCTCACTGCCGCCGCAGAACTCGACGAGGGACGCGAGCTCGGAGCGGCGGTCCTTGAGCTCCGGCGGCGCGAAGTCACCCAGGTAAGCGCGATAGGACTCCCGGAGGAGGTCCTGAGGGGTGGGAGGTATGACGTCCGGCAATACCTGCGGATGCAGCCGGGTCTTCAACGCCCGTTCCAACTTTTCGAGTTCGAACGGCTTCAGGGCCTGCGCCCACCGGTCCACCCGGCCGGCCGCGATGCGCCCGGGGCCGTCGGACAGGTGATGGCGGGTGACGACACCGATCAGGTGTCTGCCGCTGAAGACGGCCGCGCCGGACATCCCCTCCCAACCGTCCGGTGGGGGAGAGTCGACGCTGAGATCGAGGGTCCCCTCGCGCCGGTTGGACAAGGCTGCGCAGCTCGCCCGCACATGCTCCGCGTCCCGGAAGCGCGAACCGTCCTCGTCGGTCCGCAGCTTGAAGCGCGGGAATCCCAGAGCGGTGCAGCGGACCACGACGTCCTGCTCGCCGAGCCGGCCGTACGAGACGGACGCCGTGGCCGTCGCGGTGTCCTCGATCGCGAGTACGGCGATGTCGATGCCCTTATGCATCCACGCGACGCGTGCCTCGACGAGTCGCTCGTCAGGCAGGTCCGCCTGGAAACGGACGCGGACACCCGAAGCCCCGCCGACGACGTGCGCGGCGGTCAGCACCCGGCCGGGCGTCACCAGATACCCCGAACCGCGCCGCCCCCGGCTGCCCTCGGCAGCGTCGGCGATGACCTCGGCCACCAGCGCCGCCGTCAGCACCGGGATACCCCGGGCGCACACTCTGCCGGGCTGGTGGACGGGCCTTTCCCCGTGCGGCCGTCGCGCCCGCCTGGACGCCCGCTCACCGCCGGCTCCTCCACCCTCTCACCGCTCCCCCTCGACTTCTTCACCGCCGATGAGCAACGTTCCCGTCCGGGCCTGCCCCGGCACGGCGGCCTTCGGTAGCAGCGTGACGGTGATCCGTTGTGTCTCGGCGCGGGAGTGCCTGCCGTTGGCCGCGGAGTCGACGATCCACAGGCGCACTTTGGCGTCCGCACCCCCCTCGCGGCTGACGGCGACGGTCGCTTCCACCTCGACGGGACCGAGTTCGAACCGCACCGCCTCGTCCGCGCCGTCGCTCATAGCGACCGCCAGCTGACTCCGCAATTCGCCTATCAACTCGGCCAGTTCAACCACGATCGTCCCCCTCGTCCACTTCGACGTCAGGGCGAGATCCTACAAGGGCGGCGGACGGGCCCGGCCTGCCTCGGCGGGCGATGGGTTCCAGGCAGTGCCGGTCCACCCACGCACCGGCAACGCCGCTATCCCGTCGGCCCCTCCGGCGATCCGGCCGCCGGACAGGCCCAACAATGACTTAACGTCACCGGTGCTCATGATCGCCCGGAAATGCTCACGAAACTGCGGAACCTACACTGTGTTGGGAAGGGCCGCTGCTGGCCGTCCTAAGCACCCAGGCCGGACCGAAGGCGCCGTAGTCGTCCCTGTCAAATGATTTTCTGACACGCTTCGGTGTCCGAGGCTGAAGGAGGGTCATGGGGATTGAGCTGGAACTGCACTCGGGGCGGCCCGCGCGGAAGGGGTCGTCCAGGGACACCTTGCTGCGGGGCTCTTACGAGCACGGCGAAGCGTTGGCGAGGGCGCTGAGCACCCTCGACCGGCATGCCTCGGGCAAGCTCGGCTGGGTAGATCCCTACGGTGACACGTTGTTCAACGAACAGGAAGCTCAAGTCGCCCGCCAGGAAGCCGTTGTCCTGGCACAAACGTGTACTGACGAACAGCAGAAAGCGGCTCTGCTCGACCTTGTCGTGTTCCTTGAAGGGTGTGCGGCGACGCCGGGCAGCTACTTGTGGTTCATAGGTGACTGAACCTCCTTCATCGCGCCGGGGGGATGACGTCAGCTGGTGGGGTAGGGCGACATGGCGAAGCCCCTCGTCGTTGGTGTGGCGATCTCACTCGGCACACCATCAGCCGGGGCTTCGTGGGTTTCGTATCCTCCATGCTCGGCGGTCCCGTACGAGCTGGGCGAGCACCTCTCGTGACTCCCGGACGCCCGAAGGCTTGAACTTCGCATGCGTTGGCGGAAATCGGGGTGCGCCAAGCAAGCCATGCTGGTCCTCACCCACCTGTCTGGGAGAGGGCATTCGTCATCGTCGACGGGACGCTCACCCCCACCGACCGGATCGCGCCGAGCTGCACAGGCGCCTCTTCGGACGGCTGCACGACGAAGGTGCTCTGGGCGACGGCAATCGGCGGGTGTGTCACCGGTGGGCTCGTCCGCACACGCTGACGGCTCCCGTCCTGTGAGCAGGGAAGGGAGCCGTTCAGTGTGGTTGGAGGCGTTATGCCTTCAGCGGGTTACGCGTGGCGGTGCGAACGTCGGTTGCCGGTGACGAGGCG
>NZ_JBSFVG010000027.1:0-56904 GCF_053592195.1 Streptomyces sp. NPDC002776
CTCGCCGCCGCCCTCCACGCCGGTGATCCAGTCCAGCCGGACCGAGCCCCCGGAGCCGGCCATGCCCGCCAGAGCGGCATCCGTCGGCGTCGGGAAGCGCAGCCAGGCCGCGACCGTCACGGCCTGGCGCGCCTGTACGTCGCAGAGGGCGGCGGCGAGCGCGCCGCCGTTGGGCGGGAAGGCGCTCGTCAGCCAGCGGGCGGTCGCCGCGATGAGCGAGGAGAAGTCCGAGAGCACGGGCAGGCCGTCCCAGGTCTACGCGAGGGGACAAGGGGTACCGCACACACGGTAGCTTCCCGCTTTGTCAGTCCATCAGTCCGGCGGCGAGCGTGGCAGCCAGCTCCCAGCACGCTTCGATGTCCTTTTTGGTCGGTTCGCCGGTTACCGTCACGGCCTCGGCGGCGCGCCGCCAGCCGAGCCCGGTGGTGACGGTCTCGATGGAGCGCACCGCGCCGGTGACGTCGTTGCCGCCGTGCACGTAGTAGCCGAAGGGCCGCCCGCGGGTGGCGTCCAGGCACGGGTAGTAGACCTGGTCGAAGAAGTGCTTGAGGGCGCCGGACATGTAGCCGAGGTTGGCCGGGGTGCCGAGCAGGAAGGCGTCGGCGTCCAGGACGTCGGAGGCAGTGGCGGACAGGGCCGCGCGCCGGACGACACGGACGTGCTCGATCTCGGGCGCGGTCGCCCCGGAGACGGCGGCCTCGAGCATCGCCTGGCAGTGCGGCGAGGGCGTGTGGTGCACGATCAGCAGAGTTGCCACCCGACCGACCCTGCCGTGCCGTCACGTACCCCCGCAACTTCGGAGGAGGTACGTCCGGTTATGCACCGGTGCACCTGTCCCGAAGTGGTGCGTTCACCTCACGCGGCCGGTGGTACCCGCACGACTGCGGCCGTAAAAGATACGGCGGTCACATCATGACCGTCCGGGTTTACGCGGCTGTGGTTGCGTGACTACGGTGTCCGGGGTGTCGGCACAAGGGCCACACAGGTAACTCTCCTAAGAGGTGTTTCGCTCTGTCTGGGTTCCGTCGGGATGGGATCGCGCAGCAAACGCTGCCCACGCGCAGCCTCGGACAGGCCCAGGCGCCACCGGACGGTGACGCCTCCGCGCCGACCGGACGGCCCGCTCGGTCGGTCAAGGAGCGGGACGCGTTCTTCGACAACGCCAAGTACCTGGCCATCGTGCTGGTGGCGATGGGGCACGCCTGGGAGCCGCTGCGGGACGACAGCCGGACGGTGACCGCGCTGTACATGGTGGTCTACGCCTTCCACATGCCGGCGTTCATCGTCATCTCCGGTTACTTCTCGCGGAACTTCGACGCGAGCCCGGGCCGTATCAAGCGGCTGGTGACCGGCGTTGCCGTCCCCTATGTCGTGTTCGAGGTGGCCTACACCTTCTTCACCAGGTGGACGGACAACGAGCCGGACCGCGACATCAGCCTGCTGAATCCGCTGTATCTGACGTGGTTCCTCGCCGCGTTGTTCATCTGGCGGCTGACCACGCCGTTCTGGCGGATCGTCCGGTGGCCGCTGCCGCTGGCGCTGGTGGTCGCGATGCTGGCCACGCTGTCGCCGTCCATCGGCAACGACCTCGACCTCCAGCGCGCGTTGCAGTTCCTGCCGTACTTCGTGCTGGGTCTGGTGCTGAAGCCGGAGCACTTCGCGCTGGTGCGCCGCCGCGAGGTGCGAATGCTGGCGGTGCCCGTGTTCCTGTGCGCGGTCGTGGTGGCGTACTGGGCGGTCCCGCGGATGAACTACGCGTGGTTCTTCCACCGCACCAGTGCCGAGGAACTGGCCGCGCCCGCCTGGTACGGGCCGGTGATGACGCTGGTGCTGTTCGCCTGCTCGGCGGTCCTGGTCACGTGCTTCCTGGCGCTGGTGCCCAGGCGCGGCATGTGGTTCACGGCCCTCGGCGCGGGCACGCTGTACGGCTATCTCCTGCACGGTTTCGTGATCCAGGCGGCCAATCACTGGCACTGGTCCCACATCGACGCGGTGCACGAGCCGCTCGGGAAGATCGCCGCGACGCTGGTCGCCGGGGCGGTCGTGACGGCCCTGTGCACGGCGCCGGTGCGGCGGGTGTTCCGGTTCGTGATGGAGCCGAAGATGGACTGGGCGTTCAAGCGTGATCCGGCGGAGGCCGCCCGGTCCCGCTGAGACCGGGCGGCCCGCCGCTCGCCGCGCCGATCAGTGGCGGGTGGCGTCCTTCGCGGCGTCCTTGACCTTCTCCTTGGCCTGGCGGGCGTCGCCCTTGGCCTGTGCCGCCTGGCCTTCGGCCGTCATCCGCTCATTGCCCACCGCGCGGCCTGCCGCTTCCTTGGCCTTGCCCTTGGCCTGCTCCATCTTGGCCTTGTTCTTCTGCTGTCGCGCCATGACGCGTCACCCCACACCGTGCTCGGGAAACTTCTGCTCCGCTACGGGTGAACCGGCACGGGCAACGTAAACCGGGCTACCGCGAAGCGGCCCCCGCGCGCTCGCCGACAGCGGCGACCGCGGCGGACACCTGCTTCTGCAGCGGTTCGCTCAGCGGCTCTCCGCCGACCGTGGCCACCAGGTCGCGGGCCAGGTGATGGAGCTTGGTGTTGGTGTTCTGGGAGGCCATGACCAGGACCTCCCAGGCATCCTCGGCCTTCAAGCCGAAGGTGGCCATCAGGATGCCCCGGGCGAGATCGATGGTGGGGCGGGTCTGCATGGCCCGCCTCAGCTGGACGACCTCGATCCGCAGATCTTGCAGCATGCTCTCGTCCTCGGTCTCGTGGTGCGACGGGGACGGCTCGAAGTCCTCGGCGTCCTCGTCCGCGGGGGCGAACAGCGACAGCATTCCGGTCAGGGTGAGGAGCCGTTCGGCGCTGCGTCCGGCGGAGCGCAGGACGACCGTCTTGCCCTCGCGCAACGCACGGTGCCGTATGCCGAGCATGATGTTGAGCGCGGAGCAGTCGCAGAACGGCACGCCGCTCAGGTCCAGGTCGATGCCGTGGATCGAGCGGGTGAGGGCCTCGCGCAGGGCACCCTCGAACGCCGGGGCGCCGTCGAGGTCCAGCTCGCCTCGGACGACCACCGTCATGCGGTCGCCGTCGGGGCGGAGATGGATCTCCGGCGAGTATGCCGACCGCACCGCCGACACCGCCTCTGCCATGACCGCCTCCCCGGTCATCACTGCCGTCTGTCGCTACCAGCGTCACCGGGAAGCGCTCACACGTCAAGCGATACATGAAATCCAGTTCGTGTTTTTGATTACGTGAATGCCCAACCGTACAATCGCGCCATGGAGGGAGTTCCGGAACCACACGCAGGATGGACGTTCCTGACCAATCACGCTCGGGTCCTGGCCACCATCGCCGACGACCGCAATGCCCGCATCCGCGATATCGCTGTGCGCTGCCGACTCACCGAGCGGGCCGTGCAGAAGATCATCGCCGACCTGGAGCAAGCGGGATATCTCTCGCACACCCGGGAGGGCCGCAGCAACACGTACCGCATCGATCCCAGCATGGTTCTGCGCCATCCGGCGGAGGCGGGCGTGACGGTGGCGTCGCTGCTCTCGCTGCTGGTCCAGGACGAGGCAGACCGTGCCGGGACGCCTCAGTCGGCCTCGACGTCCAGGAGCAGGGAGTAGCGCAGCTTCTCCGTGGCCCGGGCGCCGAGCCGGTCGTAGAACCTGATCGCGTCGGTGTTCCACGAGGGCGTCTGCCACTGGATCCGGTCGAGTCCCCGGGTCCGTGCGTCCGCGACCACGGCGGCCATGAGCATCGGGCCGATGCCCAGGCCGCGGTGGCCGGACCGGAGGAACAGGCAGTCCATGTGGAGGTACTCGTCGCCGTCCCAGGTGGACACCTCGGGGGCGCAGGAGGCGTACCCGACGAGGTCGTCGCCGAGTTCCGCGACGAACACGGACAGGCGCGGCGGATCCGCCTGCCCGAACAGCAGCTTCTCCAGCCGCTGGGGCAGGTCGGCGGGCGGCTCCACCGCCTTTTCGTAGGCGGCGTGTTCGGCCGCGAGGGCGGCGATGCCGGGCAGGTCCGCGGGCCGTGCGTGCCGCACGCGTGCGGAGGCGGTGGCGGTCAACGGACCTCGCCCGCCAGCACATCGGCGCGCCAGGCCGCCAGCCGGGCCTCGATGTCGTCCTCTCCGTCCAGCACGTGACGGCTGAAGGCGTCCCGCTCATGGGCCAGCACGGCGGCCTCCCACACGCAGGGCGCGAGGCCCGTACGGCCGGGCCGCAGCGCGTCGATGTCCCCGGCGGGGCCGGTGAAGACGGCGAGGTCGGACATGTGGCCCTCGATCCAGGTGTGCACGAGGACGTAGTCGCCGTCACCGCCGGCATGCAGCAGGAGCACGGACAGGCCCAGGGAGCCGCGCAGTTGTGCCGCCGCCAGATGACCGGCGGCGATCCGCAGCGCCGCGCGTGCGTCCTGTTCCGTCACCGCGCGTCCGGGCGCCTCGATCGCGTACGCCTTCACGGCGTGCCCGGCGACCTCGTGACTGCCCAGCGGGCGCACGGTGCGGGCGTGGTGGCCCTCGGCCAGGGCGAGCAACTCGGCCGCGTGGCCAGGGATCAGCTTTACATCGGTGTCCGTCACCACATCATCATGCCTTGCCTCTGGTCCCACCAGAAGTGGCCCGGTCAGTGGGGGTGCGGCCTCGGTTACTCTGTGCCGCCGGGCCGGTGAGGGGAGAGCGAAGTGGTGGGGCGTCGAGCGGTGTGTGCTGCGGTGCTGGCCGTGCTGGTGGCGGGTTGTTCGTCGGGGGCGGGGGACAACGGCTCGCGGCCGTCGGACGGTTCGTCCGCGACCCGGGCGGCGGCAGCCGCCGTGCGCAGCGGGGGCTCCGTCGGAGGTGCGGGTTCGCCCTGCGCGTTGCCGGTCACGTTCGACATCGCCGAGGAGTGGACGGCGGAGGCCGTCGGCGACGACGACGAGGTGTCGCAGGAGATCGCCGACGCGGTGCTGCGGCAGGGGCCGGTCGCCCTGGTCTGCGAGGTCGACGCCAAACCGGCGGGCAGCATCGGCTTCCTGCGGGCGTGGACCGGCGAACCCGGCGACGACGACGCCCGTACCGTCCTGGAGGCCTTCGTGGCCGCCCAGAGCGGGGTGAGCAAGGAGAAGTACGGCACCTTCACCGCGGGCGGTCTCGCCGGTGCGGAAGTGACGTACCGGTACAGCGACGAGTTCCTGGAGGAAAGCAAGGAGGAGAGGGCCCTTGCCGTCACCACCGCCCAGGGGCCGGTCGTCCTGCACCTCGGCGGGCTGGACACCGAGGAGCACCGGGCGATGCTGCCCGCTTACGAGCTGGCCAGGAAGACCCTGCGGCCGGGCCGGGCCGAGTAGGTCCCGCCCTGATGACCGGAACCGGTCTGCGCTCGACATCCCCGAGTGGTCCAGACCTCCGGCAGTGGCCCGGGCGGACCCGGTCGGCCCGCCGGAGTGCCGTGCAGGCCCCCGGCCAGCACTCGAGCCACTTCCCACCCCGGCAGCACCACTCCTCCAGCCACCCCCGGGGCGTCATAATCCGCTCGTTCGCGACCAGTTGGACACCTGCGCTTTTCCGTCATGTTTCGCAAGGCGACCGCTGAAGCTACACAGAGGCACCACCATGTGACGCGACGGATGCGTCGGCGACCGGCTACTGAGGGGGGCACGGCGTCGCGCAAGGGGGTGCGTCCGCTCCGTGCGAGCAGCACTCACCCCTGCCCGGGGAGGGGACAAAGCCGCATGAAGCGGATCTTATGCACCACCGTGGCGACGGTGGGCGCGCTCATCGCCGCGCTCGGCCCGCCGGCCGGAGCGGCCCACGCCGACAGCGCGCCCCGCGTCGATCTGCGGGTGCTGGTCGTCAGCGACGGCGGTCCGTCGACGGACGCGATCGCCGCCGAACTGGAGGTGTCGGGGACGCCGTACACCGAGATCGACCTGACCCGGGCGGACCGCCCGGTCATCGACGCGGACTTGCTCGCCGACACCGTCGACGGGCGGCCGCGGGCCAAGTTCCAGGCGGTCGTGCTGCCCAGCGACAACCCGTTCGCGGCCGGCTCCGCCGAGATGGCGGCGCTGGCCGCCTATGAGCGGACGTACCGCATTCCCCAGGTCGACGCCTACACCTACGCGCGTCCGGAGGCCGGTCTCCAGTACCCGGTCGAGGGCGGCTACGCCGGGAGCCTGGACGGGGTACGGGCGCAGGTCACGGACGCCGGGCGCGCTGGGCCCTTCGGCTATCTCGACGGCGCGGTACCCTTCGAGGACAACTCCCCCACCGTCGGGGAGAGTTACGCCTATCTCGCCACGCCCGTCGCGGGCGCCGACTTCACTCCGTACGTCGACGCGGCCATCCCCGGCACCTCCCGGCGCGGCTCCCTGGTGGGTGAGTACCGGCACGACGGGCGGCGCGAGCTCGTCGTCACCTTCGTCTACAACCAGCACCAGCAGCAGTTCCGGCTGCTGGCCCGCGGGATCGTGGAGTGGATGACGGGCGGGGTACACCTGGGCGCGTCGAAGCACTACTTCGCCGTGCACGTGGACGACGTGTTCGCCGCCGACGACCGCTGGAACACGGAGCTGAACTGCACGCCCGGGGACGTCGACTGTCCCGAAGGGGCGGGCACCCCCGATCCGATCCGGATGACCCCCGCGGACGTCACCCACGCCACCGACTGGCAGGACGGCCACGGCTTCACCCTGGACCTGGCCTACAACGGCGCCGGCAGCGTCGAGCACCGTGAGGACAACGGCGGCGCCGATCCGCTCACCGACCGGTTCCTCGCCGACCGCGCCCGGTTCCGCTGGATCAACCACACCTACACGCATGCCTTCCTCGGCTGCGAGCAGGACACCACGGTCGTGCCCTGGCGGTGCGCCACGGAGGCCGACGGCACCGTCCGCTGGGTCGGCCGCACCACCGTCGCCGACGAGATCGCCACCAACCGGGTCTGGGGCACCGGCGCCGGACTGCCCCTGGAGAACGGCGAGTTGGTGACCGGCGAGCACTCGGGGACGCGAGTGCTGCCGCAGCAGACCGCCGACAACCCCCACCTCGCGCCCGCCCTCGCCGACACCGGCGTCGCCTGGCTCGCCTCGGACAACTCCCGTGAGCCGCAGCAGCGGCAGGTCGGCCCGGCCGCCACCGTGCCCCGCCACCCGATGAACGTCTTCTACAACGCGGGCCGGACCACCGAGCAGGTCGACGAGTACAACTGGATCTACACCAGCCGCGCCCAGGGCGGCAGCGGCATGTGCGAGGACGATCCGGCGACGTCCACCTGCCTCACCGAGCCGCTGGACACGGCCACCGGTTACGCGCGGTACATCGTGCCGCTGGAGACCCGGACGGCCCTCGGCCATGTCCTCGCGGGCGACCCGCGACCGCACTTCATCCACCAGTCCAACCTCGCCGAGGACCGCATCGCCTATCCGGTGCTCAGCGGCGTACTCGACGGCTACGAGGCGCTGTTCGCCGCCGACACCCCCGTCCTGAACCCGCGGATGAAGGAGGTCGGCGTCGAACTCCAGCGCCGCGCCGCCTGGCGGGCCGCGCTCGGCGACGGCCGGGTGACCGCCTACCGCATCGGCGAGACGGTGACCGTCGAGGCACCGGACGGGGTCGCGGTCACCGCGACCCTGCCCACCGGCACCACCCTGGCCGGCGCCGCCTTCGGCGAGCCCTACGCAAGCGGGCGCTCCGGCTGGACGCCCTCCACGGGCACCGCCCTCACCCTCGCCCTGCCGGTGCCCGCCGCCACCCCGGCCGGCACCGGCGCCCCGGCACCGGTCACGGACCCGGCGCCCGGCACCGAGGTCCCGGCGGGGGTCAGGGAGCAGGTCCCGTACGCCCCGGCGACCTGACGGCGTACCGATCGAAGGTCCCGGCCGCCCGTCCGCGGCCGGGGCCGGCACGACCACCCCACACTTCGGCCGTGGAGCACACCGATGCACGATCCCCGCGGCGCGCGACGCTCGGACGCGACGCGCGTCACCCTGCTCACCGAGGGCACCTACCCGCACAGCCACGGAGGCGTGAGCGTCTGGTGCGACCAGCTCGTCACCGGCATGCCCGACCTGGACTTCGACGTCATCGCCGTCACCGGCACCGGTCACGAACCCCTGGTGTGGGAGCTGCCCGCCCACGTGTCCCAGCTCTGGTCGGTCCCGATGTGGGGCGCCCCGCCGCAGGGCGACCCGCCCCGCGGACGCGCCCGCCGCCGCCTCGCCGCCGCCTACGAGCGGTTCCTCACCGCGCTCGTCGACCCCTGCGCCGAGGACGGCTTCGCACCGGCGCTGTACACGATGGCGCGGGCCGCCGCGGACGGCACGCTCAGCCCTTTCCTCCGCGGTGACCGGGCGGTTGCCGTGCTGGCCTCCGTGTGGAACCGGCCCGGCCTCGTCGTACGGGAGGCCCGGCCCTCCCTGCAGGACGCGCTCACCGCCACCGCGCTGCTGGAGCACGCGCTGCGCCCGCTGACCGCTCCGGTGCCGAGCGGCGGGGTCACCCACGCGGTGAGCGGAGGCGTCGCCGTGCTGCCCGGACTGGCCGCGCTGGAACGTTACGGCGTGCCGCTGCTGCTGACCGAGCACGGCGTCTATCTGCGCGAGCGCTACCTCGGCTACCGCACCGCCCCCTACCGCTGGCCGGTGAAGGCGGTCGTGCTGGGCTTCTTCCGGCTGCTGGCGGAGGAGGCCTACCGCCGGGCGGCCCTGATCACACCGGGCAACCGCTACAACCGGCTGTGGGAGGAGCAGGGCGGTGCGGCGCCGGAGTCGATCCGGACCGTCTACAACGGCGTGGACCCGGCGGCCTTCCCGCCCGCCGGGCCTGAACCGGAAGGGCTCACCCTCAGCTGGGCGGGCCGCGTGGACCCGATCAAGGACCTGGAGACCCTCATCCGGGCCTTCTCCCTCGTACGCGCCCAACTGCCCGCCGCCCGGCTGCGGTTGTTCGGCGGTACGCCCCGTGGTGGCGAGGCGTACCGGGAGCGGTGCGAGGCGCTGGCCGCCGAGTTGGGGCACGCGGACGCGGTCACCTTCGAGGGGCGCGTCGACGACATCAAGGACGCCTACGCAGCGGGGACCGTGGTGATGCTGTCCAGCATCAGCGAGGGCTTCCCGTTCACGCTGATCGAGGCGATGTCGTGCGGCCGGGCGACCGTCTCCACCGATGTGGGCGGGGTGCGGGAGGCCGTCGGCGACACCGGGCTCGTGGTACCGCCGCGGGACCCGGCGGCGATGGCCGCCGCCGCGCTGGAGCTGCTGCGCGCCCCGCAGCGACGGGCGGCGATGGGAGAGGCGGCGCGGCTGCGGGTGATCGAGCAGTTCACCCTGCGCCGCACCATCGACACCTTCCGCGCCATCTACCAGGAACTGCCCGATGCGGGACGGGCTTTGACGCCCGCCCCGGAACCGGTACGGAGCCTGGCGCTGTGAGCGGGCCCATGGCACTCGAACCGGGCGGCACGGAGCAGGACACCCTCGCGCTGCGCCTGGCCGCCGACACCACGCTCGCACTGCGCCTCCCGGACCGCGGGACGCGGCGCGGCGAGGTCGACGGGCTGGCGGCCGAGCTCGCCGACCGCATCGGGCCCGCGGTCCATCCGTACGAGGTGGCCGCGCTGCTGGAGTCGGAGGGCCTGACCGCCGCGGTGGTGAAGGAGCGGTACGGGCATCCGGACATCTTCTCGCTCGCCTCGGCCCTGTACGAGCGGGTCCCCCGGGTCTTCCCCGAGCCCGCGCCGACGTCCGACCCCTGGCGCCCGGACCATGTGCGCTGCCTGCTGCGCGGGGTGCTCTTCGCGCTGCCGGGGCTCGCTTATCTGCTCGCCGCCCCTCTGTGGCACGCCACCGCTCACGCCTACGCGCTGATCGTGGCCGGGCTGGTCTCCTGGGCGTGGGGACAGGCCCTGGGCCACCGGGCCCATCTGCGCCGGGCGACCGGCCGTCGGGAGGCGGGCCGCACGCTGCTCCTGGGCGCCCCGCTGGGCGCGCTCGGGGCGACGGCCTGCGCCGCGGTGCCCGCGCAGGGCGGACCGGTGACCCTGGTGGCGGCCGCGCAGTCGGCCTATCTGGCCGCGGCGGGCGTGCTGCTGGTCCTCGGCGCGGAGTGGCTGCTGCTGGCCGCGCTCTCCCCGCTGGTCGCCGGGTCCGCGGTGCTGCCCTGGTGGGAGCCGGGCCCGGAGCTGCGCGCCGGGCTGCCCCTGCTGGCGCTGCTCGCCACGCTCGCCGTCACCGCGCACACCCTGCGCACCGCCCTCGCCACGCCACCCGGCCCCGCCACTCCCCCGCCGCCGGCGCACCGGTCCCTGCCCTACGGCCTGTTCGGCCTCGCCGCCGCGATCCTGGTGCTGTCGGCGGGACGGCAGCACCCGTACGCGGTGATCGCGCTGACCGTCTCCATGGGTCCCGCCGAGTGGCTGCTGTACCGCTACCGGGGACTGTCCGTCGGCGCGCTGCGGGCCGCCGCGACCCCGGCCGCGTTCCAGTGGCGCTCGGCCGGTGTCCTCGGCCTGTGCCTGCTCGCCTACCTCCTGCCCCTGGCGCCCGCCGCCCTGCTCACCGGCAGCGATCCGGCGGCGCTGCTGCCGCTCGCGGCCGCCTTGTGGACGGCGCTGCTGCTCCAGGCGTTCGGCATCGCCTGGCCGCCCGCGGTGATCTGCCTGACCGCGGCGGCCTGCGCCGGCGCCGCGCCCCCGCAGCACCTCCCCCTGGCCTACGGCTCGGCCGCCCTGTGTCTCACGGTCTGCGTGCTGTGGACGCTCGGCCGACCCGCCCCGCATGTCTGAACCCACCGCGGCTCGCCGCAACCCACCGGAAGGACCCACGAGTTGACCTCCGCACCGCTCGCCGCCGTCACCGGAGCCGAAGGCTTCATCGGCTCCCACCTCACCGAGGCGCTCGTCGCCACCGGCCACCGGGTCAGGGCGATGGCCCAGTACAACTCCTTCTCCTCCTACGGCTGGCTGGAGACCCTGCCGCCGGACGTCCTGGACCACGTCGAGATCGTCCTCGGCGACGTCCGCGACCCCGGCTCCGTGCGCGGCCTGCTGGAGGGCGCCGACTGCGCCTACCACCTGGCCGCGCTCATCGCGATCCCGTACTCCTACCAGGCGCCGCACAGTTACGTGGACACGAACGTGACCGGCACCCTCAACGTGCTGGAGGCCGTCCGCACCCTGGGCACACCCCGGCTGGTGCACACCTCCACCAGCGAGACCTACGGCACCGCGCGGACCGTGCCGATCACCGAGGACCACCCGATCAACACCCAGTCGCCGTACGCCGCTTCGAAGGCGGGCGGGGACCGGCTCGCCGACAGCTACCACGCGAGTTTCAGCACCCCCGTGGTGACCCTGCGCCCGTTCAACACCTTCGGCCCCCGGCAGTCGATGCGGGCGGTGATTCCCACCGTGATCGGTCAAGTGGCCGCCGGAGAACGGACGATCACCCTCGGCGATCTGCGACCCACCCGCGACTTCACCTACGTCAAGGACACCGCCCAGGCGTTCCTCACGGTGGGCACCGCGCCCGCCGGGCAGGTGGTGGGGCGCACCTTCAACGCCGGTACGGGCGGCGAGATCTCGGTCGGTGACCTGGTCGCGCTGATCGGCAAGGTGATGGACACCGCCCTCGACGTCCGCGAGGACACCGAGCGGCTGCGGCCCGCCGCCTCGGAGGTGATGCGGCTGGTGGCGGACGCGTCCCGGCTCGCCGCGGCGACCGGCTGGGAGCCCGCGCACACCTTGGAGGAAGGCCTCGCCCGCACCGTGGAGTTCTTCCGCGACCCCGCCAACCTGGCCCGCTACAAGACCGGCATCTACAACATCTGACACCCTCCACCACGACGTTCCATGAAGGAGCAGTCACCATGCACGCAGTGATCCTGGCAGGTGGCAAGGGCGTCCGGCTGCTGCCCTACACCACGGCCCTGCCCAAGCCGCTCGTCCCCATCGGCGACCAGCACGCCATCCTGGAGATCGTGCTGCGCCAGCTGTCGGCCTCCGGCTTCACCCACTGCACCCTCGCCATCGGCCACCTCGGGGAGATCATCCGCGCCTATGTCGGCGACGGCACCCAGTGGGGCATGCAGGTCACCTACGCCACCGAGGAAAGCCCCCTCGGCACGATGGGCCCGCTGCTGACGCTGCGCGACCAACTGCCGGAGACCTTCCTGGTGATGAACGGCGACATCCTCACCGACCTCGACTACGCCGACGTACTGCACCGGCACCGGGACTCGGGGGCGCCGCTGACCATCGCCACCTACGCCCGCAAGGTGCTCATCGACTTCGGGGTGCTGACCACCGACGCCAGCAAGGTGGTCGCCTTCACCGAGAAGCCGAGCATGGACTACCGCGTCTCCATGGGCGTCTACGGCCTGTCCCGCGACACGCTCGACGCCTACACCCCGGGGCTGCCGCTCGGCTTCGACGAGCTCGTCCTGGATCTGCTGGCCGCGGGCCGGCCCCCGCACGCCTACGAGTTCGAGGGGTACTGGCTGGACATCGGCCGCCCCGACGACTACGACCGGGCGAACGCGGAGTTCACCAGCCGCAAGTCGCTTCTGCTCAAGGGAGCCTGAGCACCCCATGCGCATCCTCGTCCTGGGCTTCACCGGCTATCTGGGCGGCCATGTCGCCGAGCGACTGCGGGCCCTGCCGGGCACGCGGGTGCTCGGCGGCGGCCGCTCGTCCGACGCCGACCATCACATCGACCTCGCCTCGGCCGACCCCGAACGGCTGGCGAAGACCCTCGCCTCGGCGGCTCCCGACGCCGTGGTCAACTGCGCGGGCGCCGTCGCCGGCGACACCCTCACCCTCGCCGAGGTCAACACCCGGGGACCGGCCGTCCTGTGCGCGGCGCTGCGGGCGGCGGCCCCGGCCGCGCGTCTGGTCCATCTGGGCTCGGCCGCCGAGTACGGCCCCGGCGCCCCCGGCTCCCGGGTCACGGAGTCGGCCCCGACCAGCCCGGTCGGCCCCTACGGCGCGACCAAGCTCGCGGGCACCGCCGCGGTGACCGCCTCGGGGCTGGACGCGGTGGTCCTCCGGGTGGGCAACCCGGTGGGGCCCGGGGCGCCGCCGGCCGGTCTGCCCGGCCGGGTCGCCGCCCTGCTGCGCGAACCGGGCCCGGTGCTGAGGCTCGGCGACCTGTCGGCCCACCGCGACTTCGTCGACGTACGCGATGTGGCCCGGGCCGTGGCGCTCGCGGTGACCGCGGAGGGGCCCCTGCCTGGCGTGCTCAACATCGGCGGCGGAACGGCGGTCCCGGTCCGCGACCTCGTGCACGGACTGGCCGGACTGGCGGACTTCCGCGGCCGCGTCGAGGAGTCCGCGCCCAGCTCGGCCCGCTCGGCACAGGTGTCCTGGCAGTGCTCGGACATCACCGCCGCGCACCGGGTGCTCGGCTGGCGGCCGGTCCACTCGCTGGCGGATTCCCTGGGCGCCCTGTGGGAGAGCGGACGAACACCGTGAGCCTGCTCATTCCGCTGTACGTCCATCCGGCCGAGGATCCGGGCGCCTGGCACCGGCTGATCTCGGGCGCCGCCCACACCTACGCGGTGATCCTCAACCCGGCCAGCGGACCGGGCCGGGAGCCCGATCCGGCGTTCACGGCGGCGGCCGACGCGCTGCGCACCGCGGGCGCCCGGCTGCTCGGGTACGCGGACACGGCGTACGGGCGCCGCGACCCCGCCGACGTCGTCGACGACATGCGCCGGCACCGGGAGTGGTACGCGGCCGACGGCTGCTTCCTGGACCGGGTGCCGGCGGAGCGGGCCGGGCTGTCCGACTGCCGGAAGCTGGTGCGCTCGGTGCGGCGGGCGGGCGCCGGGACCGTGGTGCTCAATCCGGGCGTCCATCCGGCGCCCGGCTACACTCGCCTCGCCGATCTGACGGTCACCTTCGAGGGCCACTGGTCGACGTACGTCTCGGCCTTCACCCGCCCGGCCTGGACCACACGGCAGCCCGCCGAACGGTTCTGCCATCTGGTGTACGGGGTGCCGCAGGCGCTGGTGCCGTTGGCCGTGCGGACCGCGCACGAGCGTGGGGCGGCGGTGTCGGGCCCCGTGACGGGTGAACAGCCCAATCCCTGGGCGGGGTTGACGCCCGCGCTGTCGGGGGCGGCGGGGTGAGGCGGGCGGCCTGGGCCGTGGTGCTCGTGACGCTGGCGGCGCTCACCGGGTGCTCGGGGGCGGACGAGGACCGCGCCGGGGCGCCCCGGTGGCAGCCACGGCCCGGGCTGGCCTGGCAGTGGCAGCTCGACGGCCCCGTGGACCCGTCGGTCGACGTGCCGGTCTACGACATCGACGGCTTCGAGAACTCCGCGGCCGACGTGGCCCGGCTGCACCGCGACGGGCGCAAGGTCATCTGCTACGTCAACGTCGGCGCCTGGGAGGACTTCCGCCCCGACCGGGCGGACTTCCCCGCCTCGGTGCTCGGCCGCCCCAACGGCTGGAAGGGCGAGCGCTGGCTGGACATCCGTCGGGTGTCCGTGCTCCGGCCCCTCATGGAGCGCCGCTTCGACATGTGCCGCGACAAGGGCTTCGACGCCGTCGAGCCCGATCTGATGGAGGGGTACGGCAACGACACCGGGTTCCCGCTCACCGCGCGCGATCAGCTCCGGTACAACCGCCTGATCGCGGACCTCGCCCACCGGCGCGGCCTGTCCGTCGGGCTCAAGAACGACCTTCCCCAAATCCCCGCACTGGTGCGGCACTTCGACTTCGCGGTCAACGAGGAGTGCGCCCAGTACGACGAGTGCGGGGAGCTGACGCCGTTCATCGCGGCGGGCAAGGCCGTCTTCCATGTGGAGTACTCCGAACCGGCCGCCGCCTTCTGCCCCGACTCGCGCCGGCTGGAGCTGTCGTCGATGCGGAAGAAGCCGGAACTAGGGGTGTGGCGGGCGCCGTGCTGAGGCGGGCGGCCCTCCGTAGGGTGAGCGCATGACCGAGGTGATCGTCCATGTGGTGCAGCTGCTGGTGTCGCCCGTCCACCGGCTCGCAGGGCGCCCCGCGGACGGCGCCGGGCCTGAACCGGCCGGGGAACTCGTCCGGCGGGCGGAGGTCCGCGAGGGGCTCGGACTGGTCGGCGACCGGTACTACGGGCAGCGGGCCCACCGGAACGCCTCGGTGACCCTGATGGCCGAGGAGAACCTGCCGGCCGGCACCGACCTGCGGCACACCCGCCGCAACGTCCTGCTGCGGGGCGTCGACATCGACTCCCTCGCCGGCTCGGTCATCAGCCTCGACTGCGGTACGGGCCCGGTGACCTTCGCCCTGAAGCGCCCCGCCCGGCCGTGCGCCTGGATGGACGTCACGATCGGCCCGGGGGCCCAGCGGGCGCTGCGCGGCAAGGGCGGGGTGCGGGGCACTCCGCTGTCGGACGGTGTGCTGGAGGTCGGGGAGGCGGTCTTGCGGGTGCTGGACGAGTAGCCCGGCGCGGAGGTGCCGCGCCGGGCTCGTGGTGCCGTCCGTCAGGACGCCGTGCAGGGACCCAGCACGGGCGCGGCGTTGCTGCCGTTCTTCATGACGGTGAAGCCGAAGCTCGTCGAGGTCCCGGCGGCGAGAGCGCCGTTGCCGTTCGGGCGCATCGTCATGACGTTGCCGGAACTGTCCCAGGTGGGCGAGCCGTTCCAGGTGGTGGCGATCTTCTGCGGTGAGGTGACCGTGACGGTGGTGCTCCAGCCGGTGATCGCGGAGCTGCCCGCGGTGACGGTCACCCTGCCGTTGAAGCGGTCGCTCCACTCCTCCTGCTTGCTGTACGTCACGGAGCAGGACGCGCTGCCCCCGCCGCCACCGCCGCCCGATCCGGATCCGCCGAGCGCGGTCAGTACGGCCGTGTAGGCGGGCTTCTTGTTGTAGTTGCCGTCGAACAGCAGGGGTGTTCCGGAGGCGCGCCAGGAGTACTTGTCGGTGACGCCCCAGACGGTGATGCCGGTGCAGCGGGTGACCGCGAGACAGGCCCTCACGACGTTGCCGTAGCTGGTGGCCTGGGCGGTGCCGGAGCCCTCGATGTCGAGCTCGGTGATCTGCACGTCGACGCCGAGGTCGGCGAAGCGCTGCAGGTTCGCCTGGTAGTCGGACGGCACGGGCGAGGCGCTGTTGAAGTGGGACTGGAAGCCGACGCAGTCGATCGGCACACCGCGGGCCTTGAAGTCGCGGACCATGTTGTAGACGGCATTGCTCTTCGCGTTGACGCCGTCGGTGTTGTAGTCGTTGTAGCAGAGCTTGGCGGCCGGGTCGGCCGCGCGGGCGGTGCGGAACGCCTCCTCGATGAAGCCGTTGCCGAGCTTGTCCTGGAAGGGCGAGCTGCGCCGGGCTCCGCTGGAGCCGTCCTGGAAGGCCTCGTTGACGACGTCCCAGGAGTGGATCTTGCCCTTCCAGTGGGTCATCACCTGGGTGATGTGGTTGTTCATCGCCGTTCTGAGGTCGCCGGCCCCCAATGAGCCGACCCAGCCGGGGAGTTGGGAGTGCCAGACCAGGGTGTGGCCGCGGACCTTCATGCCCCGGTTCAGGGCGTGGTTGACGATCTGGTCGGCGGAGCCGTAGCTGAAGGAGCCGCGGCTGGGCTCCAGGGCGTCCCACTTCATCTCGTTCTCGGGCGTCACCGAGTTGAACTCGGTGTTGAGCGTGGACACGTACGGGGCTTCGCCGAGGCGGTTCGCGGCGACGGCGGTGCCGAAGTAGCGGCCCTTCTCGGCCGCCGCGGCGCCGAGGGTGCTCGCGGCGTGCGCCGGGCCCGACAGGGCGGTGAGGCCGGCGGTGGCCAGCAGGCCCGCGAGGCCGAGGACCAGGGCGGTGCGAGCGGTGCGTTCGGGGGCCTTGCGGATGGACGTGCGGGTAACCATCTCGTCCCCTTCTTCCGGTGACTGGACGCCGGAACCGCGCGCCGAAAGTTTCGGTCACGGTTCCGAATGGCGCGGCAGACCATACGGGTGCCCTGATGCACCGTCAACGGGTTGCGTAGCGATGCTTTGCAGTTGGCTCAAGAAGAGCAGCTAGGGCACCCGTCACATCCAGCCCTCGAAAGTTTCGAGGATTCAGGAAGGTGTTTCGGTGCCGGTGTAGAAGGCGATCGTCGCCCGGGTGGTGGACTCGACGGTCTCCGCGTCCGCCCCGGAGTCGGTGTACGCGGCGCCCCACAGCTCGCCCGAGCGCGTCATGCACGCCTTGCCCTCGTCGGACATCGCCCACTCCTGCGCCTGCTCCGGGCTGAGCCCGCCGCCCGTGAGGTGCAGGCCGAGCCCGAGAAGGACCATGTCCCAGCCGACGCCGGTCGCGCCGGGCCCGTACTGCCCCCAGAACTCCTCCGGGACGACCGCCACGTGCTCGAGCTCCAACAGGGTGCGCTCCTCGCCCTCCGGGGTGAGGCGCAGCAGGACCTCGCTGAAGCCCGGGTCGGGGCCGAACAGCCAGCTCACCCGGAGCAGGTTCGGCTCGTCGCACTGGAGGATCTCGCCGCCGGCCTGACCTTCCAGCTGATAGCGTCCGCCGACCTGGAACTCGCCGCTGACCGGCAGGAACCAGCGCGCGATGCGCTCGGGAGAGGTCACCGCGTCCCACACGTCGGCGACCTCGGCGTCGTAGGAGCGCCGCAGCACCACCGTACGAGCCTCGCCCGCCTCGACTCGCCGGGTGCCCACCTCGCGGTGCAGCCGGTTGATCTCGTCGACGATCTCAGTCATCCCTGTTCACTTCCTCTTGCTGCCTGCGCTCGCGCTTGCCGCGCGCGAGCTCCGTACCGAGCGCGTCGAGCCGCTGCTCCCAGAACCCCCGGAACCGTTCCAGCCAGTCGTCCACCTGGCGCAGGGGCGCGGCGTCCACGGCGTACAGCCGCCGGGTGCCCTCCGCCCGCACGGAGGCGAAGCCGTTCTCCCGCAGCACTCTGAGGTGCTGGGAGACGGCCGGCTGCGAGATCCCGAATTCCTCCTGGATGGCGGCGCCTATCTCACCCGACGCCCGCTCACCCGTGGCGAGCAGTTCCAATATCCGGCGTCTGACCGGGTCCCCGAGAACATCGAAGGCGTGCACGGCACCGACTATGCCACCCGCAGCTTATATAAGGCAACTCTTAAATAAGGCCGCCGGAGCACGCGAAAGCCCGGACATCGCGTGCGGGGCGATGTCCGGGCCGGTGTGCGGGGCGCGTGGGTCAGCTGTCGCCGAGGCGGGCGCGCAGGAGCTTCTTGCCCAGTTCCGCGCCCTTGCGGCTGTCGGCCTGCGCCTTGCGGAACAGGTCCGCGACCTCGGTGTCCTTCTCGCGCTCCGCGTCCTGGATGTACGACTCCAGACGCAGCGCGTTGCTCAGGCACGCCTCGACGTACCAGACCAGGTTGTAGTCCTTGTCCTGCGTACCGGTCACACCGCCGGTCTCGGCACTGCTGGCCATGGGGAGCTCCTTCCTCGTCGGTACGGGGCTCGGTGGGCCCCGTCTGTCGTTGCGCGCCGAGTACCCGCACCGACCGCGGCCAGTCAGCCGATCCGCACCTTTCGCATAGATCCCGCACCCCGGCCGCCGTCGGCGTCAACTCGCTTGTTCCATGCGGCAATTCAGACAGTTGGCACAGAAGCGAACAGAGAGCAGGCGGATTCGGAGCGAAGTACGCATCGACCGTGCGAGAGCGGTCGATGACGGTGTGTACTGTGCTGCGAGCGCCTCGTCAGGGGTTCTCGCACCCACCCCTGCCCACTTCTCTGGATACCGATTCGATGATCGAACTACCGGACCTGGCCGCCGGCGGTCTGGCCGTCGGCACACTGTCCGCGCTCGCTCTCAGCGGCGGTCTGCTCCGGTCGCGGCGGCAACGGGCCGTGCAGCGCGACGAGATCGCCGCCCTGCGCGCCCATCTCGACGGCGTGGTGCAGACGTTCGCCGCCGAGATCGAGCATCTGGCGGCCAAGCGCATCCCGGCCGCCGCCCGCCGTCTGTCCCATCCTCATGTCACGGTACCGGGTCCCCTCCAGCTCCGGGCTGCCGGATCCTCCCTCGGCGTCGCCATGGAGAACGTGCTGGACCAGCTGCGCGTCGAGCTGACCGCCCAGCACCTGCGCGTCGACGCCACCGCACAGGCCGGGATGCGCGGGGCGACCCGGGAGATCCAGGCCGCCCTGTACCGCCTCCAGGACGCCCTGCGGGGTCTGCAACAGCAGTACGACGACCCCGAGTTGACACAGACGCTGTTCGAACTGGACCACGAGAACGAGCAGTCGCTGCGACGCGCCCAGGTCGCCGCCGTGGTGTGCGGGGCCTGGGTGGGGCTGGCCCGCGAGGAATCCCACGTGGTGGACGCGGTGACCGGCGGCCAGGCCCGGCTCGCGGGCTACCACCGGGTCCGGGTCAACAACCACCTCGAACCCGGCACCGCCCTGGTCTCGCACGCCGTCGAACCGGTCGCGATCATCGTCGCCGAGCTGCTGGACAACGCCCTGCGGCACTCCGCGCCGGACACCGACGTGGTGGTCAACCTGGAACACGTCCACCACGGCGTCTGCGTCACCGTCGACGACGCCGGCCTCGGCATGACCCAGGACGAACGCGCCCGCGCCCAGCGGATGGTGGCCGGCACCGAGCCGATCCTCCTCACCGACCTCGGCGATCCCCCGCGCATGGGCCTCGCCGCGATCGGCCAGCTGACCCGGCAGTTCGACCTGAGCGTGGACCTCTCCTCGCCCTCCCCCTACGGCGGAGTCCGGGGCGTCCTGCGCGTCGACAGCCACCTGCTGACCCGGATCGACCCCGACGCACGGCCCCCGGCCGCCAGCGCCCCGCGCCCGACGCGCCGGACCCAGGAGGACGAGCCGGCGCGCGGCACCTCGCACGACTACGTGCCCGAGCCGGAGACCCACGGCCCGCGGCCCACCGCCGAAGGGCTGCCCCAGCGCCGCCGCCGCACCAGGGCGACCACCGACCGGCCGGCCGTGGCCGAACAGCGGCCGACCGCACGGCGTCCCGAGGAGGCGGCCGCCGCGCTCGGCGGGCTCCAGGCCGCCACCGCCGCCGCGCGCTCCGAGACCGCCGAGCACGACACCGAACGCGACGACCACGAAGGGGGCACGGCCCGATGACCGGCCGCGACACAGGAGACACCGCGTGGGTTCTGGATCCGATTCTCGAGGTGCCGCATGTCGTGGCCGCCGTCCTGCTCACCCGGGACGGGCTCGTCAAAGGCTGGACGGACGCGCTCTCCCAGCCGTCGGCCGAGCGGGTGGCCGCCATCACCAGCACCGTGCAGGGGGCCTGCCGTACCGCCGCGGCCGCGTTCGCGGACCGGGAGGGGGCCGAGGTGCGGCAGGTGGTCATCGAATCGGACCACGGCTATGTGCTGATCGTGCCGACCGACCACGGCACCTGCGTCGCCGCCTACGGTGACGGCGAGACGCGCCTGGATCTGCTCGCCCACCGGGTGCACTCCCAGGTGGCACGGCTCGGCGAGAAGGCGATGGCCGCCGCGCCCCGAGGCACCGACGGCGGCGCGCCGGCATGACAGCACGCCCGGGCGGCCGACCGCTGGTCCCGGCGTATCTCTCGACCGGCGGCGTGGCCCGGCCCAGCCGCCCCCAGCTGGAGCGGCTCTCGGTGCTCACCGGCAGCGGTGAGCCCGCGCCGGCCGGCCTGCCCGCCGCCGAACTCGCCCTGCTCGAAGCCCTGGACGGCGGATCCCTGACGGTGGTGGAGGCAGCGGCGCACCTGCGCCTGCCGGTCTCCGCCGTGCGGGTCCTGGCCGGCGCGCTCCTGGACCGCGAGCTGGTCCTCGCCCGCGCCCCCGTCCCGCCCGCCGAGCGCTTCGACCCCGACCTGCTGAAGAGAGTGGCCGATGGCCTTCGCGCCCTCAAGCACGACTAGCGGCATCCACCTGCCGGACACCGCCCGCGACCTGGTGAAGATCCTGGTCACGGGCCCTTTCGGGGTGGGCAAGACCACACTGATCGACTCCGTCTCCGAGATCCGGCCGCTGCACACCGAGGAGCGGCTCAGCGAGGCGTCCGCCCCGGTGGACGATCTGGCGGGGGTACGGGAGAAGTCGACGACCACCGTCGCCATCGACTTCGGCCGGATCAGCCTCGACCACGGCATCGTGCTCTACCTCTTCGGCACGCCCGGCCAGGAGCGGTTCCGCGCCCTGTGGGACGACATCGCCTACGGGGCGCTCGGCGCGCTGGTGCTGGTCGACAGCCGCCGGATCGACGCCTCCTTCGACGTCCTCGGCCTGGTCGAGGAGAGCGGGCTGCCGTACGCCGTCGCCTTCAACGCCTTCCCGGACGCGCCGAACCACTACACCGAGGCGCAGTTGCGCGCCGCGCTGGACCTGGAGGCGGGCACGCCGATGGTGACCTGCGACGCGCGCGACCCCAACTCCTCCATCGACGCCCTGCTCGCCCTGGTCCAGCATCTGATCGACCGCCACCCTCCGGAGAACCGGTGACCACCTACCCCGCCGCCCAGCAGACCTTCTCCCGCTCCGCGCCCGTGCGGCTGTGGGAGGACGGCTTCGCGCTCGACCCCTATCGCTACTACGAGGACCTGCGGGCCCAGGGCCCGGTCGGCTGGGCCGAGTTGGCGCCGGGCGTACCGGCGTACGTCGTCACCGACCGGCGAGCGGCCCTGGACCTGCTGCACGACACGGAGACGTTCTCGCACGACCCGCGGCCGTGGGAGGCGACGGTCGCCGACGACTCGCCGGTGCTCGGCATGATGCGCTGGCGGCCCAACACCCTGTTCGCCGACGGCGCTGATCACGTCCGCTACCGCACCACGCTGATCGACACCTTCGACCGGATCGAGCCGCACGACCTGCGCGCCCGGGTGCACCGCGCGGTGCGGCTGCTGGTCGGCCGGATCGGGCCGCGCGGCCACGCGGACCTGGTCGGTGACTTCGCCCGGCCGCTGATGGCGCTGGTGTTCAACAACCTCTTCGGACTGCCCGACAGCGCGAGCGACCGGCTCAACGCGGCGCTGGGCAAGATGATGGAGGGCGGTTCCGAAGCCGCCGAGGGCGAGGCGGAGTTCGGCGGCTACGTGCTGGAGCTGATCGCCGCCAAGGCCGAGCGGCGCGGCGAGGACCTGCCGAGCTGGCTGCTGGACCACCCCGCCGGGCTCACCCCGGAGGAGGTCACCTGGCAGGTGTTCCTCACCCTC
Organism: Streptomyces sp. NPDC002776; assembly: GCF_053592195.1. Lineage (NCBI taxonomy): Bacteria > Bacillati > Actinomycetota > Actinomycetes > Kitasatosporales > Streptomycetaceae > Streptomyces > Streptomyces sp. NPDC002776. Next base: position 22,106 of record NZ_JBSFVG010000027.1, read on the forward strand.
GGCGCCGGACACGAACCGACGGCGAACCTGGTCTCCAACGCCCTCTCCCGCATCCTCGGCAACCCCTCCTACTACTCCACCCTCACCAGCGGCGCCCGCCCGGTGATGGACGCCGTGGTGGAGGTGCTGCACCACGAGACACCGCTGGCGAACTACGGCATCCACTACGCCCGCCGGCCGCTGACCTTCCACGGCGCGTGGATCAGGGCCGCGGTCCCCGTCGTCATCTCCTACGGGGCACTCGCGCACGCCGCCGAGCAGAGCACCGGCGGCCACCGGCACCCGGGGGACGCCTCACACCTGTCCTGGTCGGCGGGGCCGCACGCCTGCCCGGTCAAGCAGCACACGCTGCTGATCGCGACGGAGGCGATCGAGCGGCTCACGCAGTGGCTGCCCGACCTCGAACCGGTCCTGCCGCGCGAGCGGCTGACCTGGCGGCCGGGCCCCTTCCACCGTTCGCTGACCTCCCTGCCCGTGCGGTTCAGCCCTCGCTCCCCCGATCTGCCTGGAGGCCCGTCGTGACCGTCACCGACCGCACCGAACGCTTCGCCCTCGACCCGTTCGGCTCCGACATCGCCGCCGAGTCCGCCCGGTTGCGCGCCCTCGGCCCGGTCGTGCCCGTCGAGCTGCCCGGCGGGATCCCGGCCTGGGCGCCCACCGGCTACGACACCCTCAAGCAGCTGATCCTCGACCCCAGGGTCAGCAAGGACCCCCGCAAACACTGGACGTTGTGGCCCGAGATCTCCGAACACCCCTCCTGGGGCTGGATCCTCGGCTGGGTCGGCGTGGTCAACATGCTCTCCACCTACGGCCCCGACCACGCCCGGCTGCGCAAGCTGGTCGCCCCCAGCTTCACCCAGCGCCGCACCCAGGCCATGCGCGCCCGGGTCGAGGCGATCACCACGGAGCTGCTCGACCAGGTGGCCGCTGCCGACGCCGAGCCGGTGGACATCAAGGCGGCGTTCGCCCATCCCCTCCCGCTGCGGATCATCTGCGAACTGTTCGGCGTGCCGGACGAGTTGGTGCCCGACACCACCCGGCTGATCGCGGCCATCATGGACACCTCGGACCCCTCCCCCGAGCACGCCGCGTCCGTGCAGCGGCAGATCGGCACGGTGCTGCCCGCCCTGATCGCCCACCGCAGCGAGCACCCCGGGGACGATCTGACGACCGAGCTGATCCGGGTCCGCGACGAGGACGGCGACCGGCTCAGCGACGAGGAGCTGCTGTACACGCTGCTGCTGGTGATCGGCGCCGGGTTCGAGACGACGGTAAACCTCATCGGCAACGCCGTCGTCGCCCTGCTGCGCCGCCCCGAGCAGCTGGCGGCGGTGCGGGCTGGGCAGATCGGCTGGGACGCCGTCGTCGACGAGACCCTGCGGGTCCACCCGTCCATCGCCTCGCTGCCGCTGCGGTTCGCGGTCACCGACGTGGAGGTCGCGGGCGTCACGATCCCGGCCGGGGACGCCATCATCACGACGTACGCCGCCGCGGGCCTGGATCCGGCGCACTACGGCCCGGACGCGGACACCTTCGACGCGGCACGCGGCGCCGACGACCATCTGGCGTTCGGCATCGGCGTGCACCGCTGCATCGGCGCTCCCCTGGCCCGGGTGGAGGCACTCACCGCCCTGCCGGCCCTGTTCGACCGGTTCCCCGGCCTGCGGCTCGCGGTCGACGCGGACGACCTGCGTCAGGTGCCGTCGTTCATCGCCTTCGGCTGGCGGGAGATTCCGGTACTGCTGGGCGAGTGACCCGGAGACAGCCGCGCGAGGGCCGACCGGTCCCCCGTTCCGGTCGCGCCCCCCGCGGCTCGTTGAACCTACGTCCGTCGCGGGCCCCTTGGGAACCGCGTCGATGCCCGCTGTCGGGAGCGCGGGGCTCACCTGTGCACAAGTGAGTCCGGTTCGCCCTGCTTGGCCCCGTGCAGGGTGGGCGGATCGAGGTCGCCCGCCGCCAGGTGGGCGAGCACGACCTCGTACAGGTCGCCGCCGCCGGCCAGGAGCTGCCGTTCCAGGACGGGCTCCGCGGCACGGACGTGCTCGCGCACGGTCTGCGCGTGGACGCCCAGCGCCTGCGCGGCGCGCTCGGCGTTGCCGCCGGCCGCGATCCAGGTGCGCAGGGTGCGGCGCAGGTCGCGGGCGTCGGCGTCCAGGCGGGCCAGCAGGTCGTGCGCCCAGGCGCGCATCGCGGGTCCGGTGAGCAGCTCGCCGAGGTCGGCGGACACGGGGGCCCGGTCGTCCGCACCATGGGCCAGGCTCTCCTGGCTGTTGAGCGCGAGATGGACGACGGCACGGGCCGTGAGGTCGGAGAAGTCGGTGCCCAGCAGGGCCTCGACGCGTTCCATCCGGGCCCGGACGGTGTTGCGGCTGACGCCGAGCACCTTGGCGGCGCTGACCGCGGTGAACTCAAGGCCCAGACGGGTGGTGGCGAGCAGTTCCGTGTGGGTGTGATGGGGCAGGCCGGCGAGCGGGCCGAGCACCCGCAGCGTCCAGCCGCGCAGGGCGTCGGGGGCCATCAGGCGCTCGGGGTGGGTGCGTTCGGCGTACACCGCGGCCTTGTCCGGCCGGAAGTGCGCCACGGCCAGCGCGCTGACGGCCTGTCCGTAGGCGGTGGCGGTCCTGGCCAGGCTCTGCCGGGCGCTGCCGCCGAGGAAGACCCGCGGGCGGGGGCCGATCAGCGAGCGCAGGGCACCGGCCACCGCCTCCCTGGGGGTGACGACGATGACGTGCTCGTCCCTCGCGGGGCACCGCACGACCAGCGCCTGCTCCCCCGTCGCGTCCCGGCACTCCTCGGCGAGCCCGTCGCGTTCCTCGGGACGGCTCTCGACGACGTACACACAGGCGGTGTCCGTGTCGAGCAGCCCGGGCCACAGTCCCGCGGCGACCCGGCGGGCGGCGACGGTGTCCTCGACCATCAGCAGCTGCAGGATGGCCAGGCGCAGGTCGGACGTGGCGCGTTCGAGCCGGTGCACGGCGACCGCCGACTCATGGGCCCTGAGCAGCACATCGAGCACCTGGACGGTGTGGGTGACGATCTCGGAGGCCCGCCGGTCGAACGGAACCGGGCGGGAGACGGTCAGCACACCCGCCGACGCCGCCACCCGGACCAGCCGCAGATGACGCCCCGGCCCCTCCCACGCGGCGGAGGCGATCCGGCCGGCGACCATGTCGTCGAACAGGTCCTCGAACGGGCCGCTGTCCAGCGAGGTCCCCGCGAGGACGGCTCCGGATCCGTCGTACAGACAGGCCGTGCCGCCGACGGCGTCGGCGAGCCAGGCGACGACCTGCCGGACGCGCTGCCCGCCCGGCCGCAGCAGCTCCAGCAACTCCCGTTCCCACGCCGCGCCCCGCACCTCCGCACGACGGCTCGCATCCGCTCGGCCTGTCACGATCGGCCTTCCTCGTCTTTCGTCCCGTTTCCGGCGTACCGGTCCGGGACGTTACCTCACACCCACCGAACCGGCCGCCGACGTTCCCGGCGGGGACGGGTTCCCAAAACGGGCCGCTTCAGGCGCCGGGCACCGGGCCTGGCGCGTGCGCGGGCCTGCCCTGCGTGTCCCGGCCCGGGGCAGGGCTTAGGCTCGGCGGATGGCGAAGTACTTCGATGTGCACCCCGACAACCCCCAGCCGCGTGTCGTCTCCCAGGTCGCCGACAGCGTCCGGGCCGACGCGCTGATCGCGTACCCGACGGACTCCTGCTACGCCCTCGGCTGCCGGCTGGGCAGCCGTGACGGGGTGGAGCGGATCCGGTCCATCCGCCGGCTGGACGACCGGCACCACTTCACCCTGGTGTGCCAGGACTTCGCGCAGCTCGGCCAGTTCGTGCGGATCGACAACGACGTGTTCCGCGCCATCAAGGCCTCCACGCCGGGCAGTTACACCTTCATCCTGCCCGCGACCCGCGAGGTGCCGCGCATGCTCCAGCACCCGAAGAAGAAGACCGTCGGCGTGCGCATCCCCGACCATGTCGTCACCCAGGCGCTCCTCGCCGAGCTGGGCGAGCCGCTGCTGTCCAGCACCCTGCTCCTGCCCGACGAGGACGAGCCGATGACACAGGGCTGGGAGATCAAGGACCGGCTGGACCATGTGCTGGACGCGGTCGTCGACTCCGGGGAGTGCGGTACCGAGCCGACGACGGTCATCGACTTCTCTGGCGGGGAGGCCGAGATCGTACGGCGCGGCGCCGGTGACGTCTCACGCTTCGAGTGAGGCCGGGGCGGCCGTGTGGCCTGCGGTGACGCGTGGAACGATGGCCCCGACCCGGCCCCGCCCAGGGGCGGGCCGTCGCCCGCTCCCTCCGCAGAGAGGCACGACCGCGCCATGACCGTCGTACAGGGAACCGCCGTCGGCATCGCCACCGGGGACGGCACCGCCGACGCCTACCTCGCCCACCCCGGTGACGGCGCCCCGCACCCCGCCGTCCTGCTCTACATGGACGCCTTCGGGCTCCGGCCGCGGCTGCGGGCCATGGCCGACCGGCTCGCGGGGGCCGGTTACACGGTCCTGGTGCCGAACGTGTTCTACCGTCACGGCCGCGCCCCCGTCGTGGAGTTGCCCGAGTTCATCGACCCGTCGGCGCGTCCGGAGATCTTCGAGCGGCTCGGGCCGGTCATGCGGGCCCTGACGCCCGAGCTCGCGATGCGGGACGCCGGTGCCTGTCTGGCCTGGCTCGCCGAGAGCCCGGTGGCCGCCGAGGGCCCGGTGGGGCTGACCGGCTACTGCATGGGTGCCCGGCTGGCGCTGCTCACCGCCGGGACCTACCCGGAGCGGATCGCCGCGGCGGCCGGTTTCCACGGCGGGCGCCTCGCCACCGGCACCCCCGACAGCCCGCACCTGCTCGCCGGACGCATCACCGCCGAGCTGTACTTCGGCCACGCGGACCAGGACCCCGCCCTGCCCGAGGACCAGCAGGAGCGTCTTCAGCAGGCGCTGGCCGCGGCCGGCGTCCGCCATCGCTGCGAGGTCTATCCGGGCGCCCACCACGGCTTCACCCAGGCCGACACCGCGGCCTACAGCCAGGAGGCGGACGAGCGGCACTGGGCGGCGCTGCTCGATCTGCTGAAGCGAAATCTGGTGGGCGCCTGACACGTGCTCGATCTACCGAAGCGCAACCTGGCGGGCGGCTGACACCTGCTCGCTCCGCTGGAGGGAAACCTGATGGGCGGCTGACACCTGCCCGATCTAAGGTGCGGCCATGACCTCGCAGCCCTATCTCTCCGAACTGTTCTCCCTCGACGGCCACGTCGCCCTGGTGACCGGCGGCAGCTCCGGCATCGGGCGGGCCATCGCCGGTGCCCTCGCCCGCGCCGGGGCGAGTGTCGTGGTCCTCGCCCGCAAGGAGGCGGAACTGACCGCGACGGTCGAGGAGTTGACCGGTGACGGCTGCCGAGCCGGCTGGGTGAGCGCCGATCTGGGCACGCGTACGGGCGTGCGGGCGGGGGCCGAGGAGGCGGCCGGGGTGTTCGGGGAGCCCGACATCCTGGTGAACTGCGCCGGGATCAATCTGCGGCCCCCCATGACCGAGCTGGACGAGGACGTCTGGGACACCACGATGGCCGTGAACCTGGAGGCGCCCTTTCTGCTGGGCCGGCGGTTCGGGCCGGGGATGGCCGAGCGCGGCTTCGGGCGGATCATCCACGTCACCTCGCAGCAGGCGCACCGGGCGTTCGTGCAGAGCGGCGCCTACGGCGTCTCCAAGGGGGCGCTGGAGTCGCTGGCCCGGTCACAGGCGGAGGCCTGGTCGCCGTACGGCGTCACCTGCAACACGCTGGTGCCGGGGTTCGTGATGACACCGCTGAACCGGCGGCTGTCCTCCGACCCGGAGAAGGTGGCGGCGCTGGCCGCCCGCACGATGATCGGACGCAACGGCCTGGCCGAGGACTTCGCGGGGGCGGCGGTGTTCCTCGCGAGCCGCGCCTCCGCCTATGTCACCGGCCAGGCCCTGTTCGTCGACGGCGGTCTCTCCGTCCACTGACCGGTCAGGCGCCGACGTACTCCGCCAGGTGCCGGCCGGTGAGGGTGGCGCGGTCGGCGACCAGGTCGGCGGGGGTGCCCTCGAAGACGATCCTGCCGCCGTCGTGGCCGGCGCCGGGGCCCAGGTCGATGATCCAGTCGGCGTGGGCCATGACGGCCTGGTGGTGCTCGATGACGATGACGGACTTGCCGGAGTCCACGAGCCGGTCCAGCAGCCCGAGCAGCTGCTCGACGTCGGCGAGGTGGAGGCCGGTGGTCGGTTCGTCAAGGACGTAGATGCCGCCCTTGTCGGCCATGTGCGTGGCCAGCTTCAGCCGCTGCCGCTCGCCGCCGGACAGCGTGGTCAGCGGCTGGCCGAGAGTGAGGTAGCCGAGGCCGACGTCGGCGAGGCGGCTGAGGATGGCGTGCGCGGCCGGGGTGCGCGCGTCGCCGGAGCCGAAGAACTCCTCCGCCTCGGTCACCGACATCCCGAGCACCTCGCTGATGTCGCGGCCGCCGAGGTGGTACTCCAGCACCGCGGCCTGGAACCGCTTGCCCTCGCATTCCTCGCAGGACGTGGCGACGCTCTGCATGATGGCCAGGTCGGTGTAGATGACGCCGGCGCCGTTGCAGGTGGGGCAGGCGCCCTCGGAGTTGGCGCTGAACAGGGCCGGCTTCACGCCGTTGGCCTTGGCGAAGGCCTTGCGGATCGGGTCGAGCAGTCCGGTGTACGTCGCCGGGTTGCTGCGCCGCGAGCCGCGGATCGGGCTCTGGTCGACCGAGACCACGCCCTCGGCGGCCGGGACGGATCCGTGGATCAGCGAGCTCTTGCCGGAGCCCGCGACGCCGGTGACGACGGTCAGCACCCCGAGCGGGATGTCGACGTCCACGTTCCGCAGGTTGTTGGCGCTCGCGCCGCGGATCTCCAGGGCGCCGGTGGACTTGCGGACCGTGTCCTTCAGGGCGGCCCGGTCGTCGAGGTGGCGGCCGGTGACGGTGCCGGAGGCGCGCAGGCCGTCGAGGGTGCCGGCGAAGCAGATGGTGCCGCCGGCCGTACCGGCGCCGGGGCCGAGGTCGACGACGTGGTCGGCGATCGCGATGGCCTCGGGCTTGTGCTCCACGACGAGCACGGTGTTGCCCTTGTCCCGCAGCCTGAGCAGCAGGTTGTTCATCCGCTGGATGTCATGGGGGTGCAGGCCGATGGTGGGCTCGTCGAAGACGTAGGTGACGTCGGTGAGCGCGGAGCCGAGGTGGCGGATCATCTTGACGCGCTGGGCCTCGCCGCCGGACAGGGTGCCGGCCGGCCGGTCGAGGGCGAGGTAGCCGAGGCCGATCTCCACGAAGGAGTCCAGGGTCTGCTGGAGGGCGGTGAGCAGCGGTGCCACCGACGGCTCCTCGATGCCGCGGACCCACTCGGCCAGGTCGCGGATCTCCATCGCGCAGGCGTCGGCGATGCTGACCTTCTTGATCTTCGAGGACCGGGCGCCCTCGCTGAGCCGGCTGCCGTCGCACTCGGGACAGACGGTGAAGGTGACGGCGCGCTCCACGAAGGCCCGGATGTGCGGCTGCATCGCCTCCTTGTCCTTGGACAGGAAGGACTTCTGGATCTTCGGGATGAGACCTTCGTAGGTGAGGTTGACGCCGTTGACCTTCACCTTTGTGGGCTCGCCGTAGAGGAAGGCGTGCATCTCCTTCTTGGTGAACCGGCGGATCGGCTTGTCCGGGTCGAGGAAGCCGGACTGGGCGTAGAGGCCGACGGTCCAGACGTTGTCCGACTTCCAGCCGGGGATGGTGAAGGCGCCCTCGGAGATCGATTTGGAGTCGTCGTAGAGCTGGGTGAGGTCGATGTCGGAGACCTTGCCGCGGCCCTCGCAGCGGGTGCACATGCCGCCGGTGCGCTCGAAGGTCGCCTTCTCGGCCTTGGTCTTGTCGCCGCGCTGCACGGTGATCGCGCCGCTCGCCTTCACCGAGGCCGTGTTGAAGGAGTACGCGCTGGGCGGGCCGATGTGCGGCTTGCCCAGGCGGCTGAAGAGGATGCGCAGCAAGGCGTTGGCGTCGGTGGCGGTGCCGACGGTGGAGCGCGGGTCGGCGCCCATGCGCTGCTGGTCGACGCTGATCACGGTGGTCAGACCGTCGAGCACATCGACCTCGGGGCGGGCGAGGTTCGCCATGAAGCCCTGCACGAAGGCGGGGTAGGTCTCGTTGATCAGCCGCTGCGACTCGGCGGCGATCGTGTCGAACACCAGGGAGCTCTTGCCGGAGCCGGACACGCCGGTGAAGACCGTCAGCCGGCGCTTGGGCAGCTCGATGCTGACGTCCTTGAGGTTGTTCTCGCGGGCCCCGTGCACGCGGATCATGTCGTGGCTGTCGGCGATGTGCGGCGCAGGCGACTGCGTGTCTTTTCTGGTGGCCCTGGTCATCGTCTCTCCGTCTTCTGGGTCGCCTGGCCGGATCTGACCGGCTTCGACCAGTACGTCAGGTGCTACGCGATCGCCGCGGGAAGCGGTGCCGGATCAGCGCTCGGCCGATCCCGATCAACCCTCCACGCTAGCCGCGGCGCCGGGCGGGCGCTTCTCCATTTCTGACCGACCGGTTCCGTCACGGGGGCACGGGCCGCTCGAAGAAGGTCTCCAGGACGACGGTGGCGTGGGTGCCGCTCACGCCGTCGATCGCGTAGATACGGCGCAGCACGTCCTGGAGCCCCTCGGTGGTGGCGGTCCTGATCTTGACCAGGACCGAGGCGCTGCCCGCGATGACATGCGCCTCCTGGATCTCCGGGATGGCGGCGAACCGGTCACCGGAGTCGCCCACCCACCGCGTGGAGTCCACCATCACGAAGGCGAGCACGCCCTTTCCCACCGCCGCCGGATCGACCTCGACGGCGGTCCGCCGGATGACGCCCCGCTCGCGCAGCTTGCGGACGCGTTCATGGGTCGCGCCCGCGGACAGTCCGACGGCCTGTCCCAGCGCGGCGTACGACTGTGCGGCGTCCTGCTGGAGGAGGACCAGCAACTGCCGATCGACGTCGTCCACCGATTCTCCTTCTGGGTTTTGCTTGATCTACCGAATGTCATTCTGCATAGTCTTGGTTCTGCACACCAGTGTTCGACGATACGTAAGGGCGGCGACATGGCCAGCGAGCGACCGCAGTTGTACGAGATCCTCGATGAGCGCTTCCGCACGGGCCGCTGCCACGCGGGCGATTCCAAGCTGGAGACCCTGTACGAGGGCTGCCGCTGGGCCGAGGGCCCGGTGTACGTCCCGGCCGGCCGGTACCTGCTGTGGAGCGACATCCCCAACGACCGGCTGCTGCGCTGGGACGAGACCACCGGCACGGTCGGCGTCTTCCGCTCCCCGGCCGGTCACCCCAACGGCAACACCCTGGACGGCGAGGGCCGGCTGATCACCTGCGAGCAGGGCAACCGCCGGGTCACCCGCACCGAGCACGACGGGTCGGTCACCGTGCTCGCCGACCGCTTCCGGGGCAAGCGGTTCAACAGCCCGAACGACGCCGCCGTACGCTCCGACGGCTCGATCTGGTTCTCCGACCCCGACTTCGGGATCACCAGCGACTACGAGGGCAATCGCGCCGAGAGCGAGATCGGCGCCTGCAACGTCTACCGGCTGGACCCCGCCACCGGCGAGGTACGGCTGGTCGCCGACGGGTTCGCCGGGCCGAACGGTCTGGTGTTCTCGCTGGACGAGCGGCAACTGTTCGTCTCGGACAGCCGGGCCAACCACATCCGCGTCTTCGACGTCCGCGACGACGACACCCTCTCCGACGGGGACGTCTTCGCCGAGTGCAAGATGGGCAACTTCGACAACATCCGCTTCGACGACGGCGGCCGGCTCTGGGCCGCGGCGATGGACGGCGGGGTGCACTGCTACGACCCGGACGGCACCCTCCTCGGCCGCCTGCTGATCCCCGATGTCGTCGCCAACATCCGCTTCGGCGGCGCCCGGCGCAACCGCCTGTTCATCGCCGCCGACACCGCCCTGTACTCCCTCGTCATGGGGGTCACCGGCGCCCCCGCACTGCCGACCGCCCTCCGGAAGGACCAGCCGTGACCGAGCAGCAGGACATCGCCGGGGACCTCCAGGTGCCCGCGGACTTCGACGCGACGCGGGAGATCGAGCGCCGGGTCGCCTTCCTCGCCGACCGGTTGACCTCCACGGGCCTGCGCGCGCTGGTGCTCGGCATCAGCGGCGGCGTCGACTCCACTACCGCGGGCCGGCTGTGTCAGCTCGCGGTGGAGCGGGTCCGCGCGACCGGACGGGACGCGGCCTTCTTCGCGATGCGTCTGCCGTACGGCGTCCAGGCCGACGAGGAGGACGCGCGCCGTGCGCTGGAGTTCATCCGGCCCGACCGGCTGCTGACGGTCGATGTGCGGCCCGCGAGCGACGCCTTGATGGAGGCGCTGTCGGCCGGCGGCACCGTCTTCCCCGACGCGCACGGCCAGGACTTCGCGCTCGGCAACATCAAGGCCCGGCAGCGCATGATCGCCCAGTACGCGGTGGCCGGTGCGCACGGCGGCCTGGTCGTCGGCACCGACCACGCCGCCGAGGCGGTCTCCGGGTTCTTCACCAAGTTCGGCGACGGCGCGGCGGACGTGGTCCCGCTCACCGGTCTCACCAAGCGGCGGGTGCGGGCCGTGGCGGAAGCGCTGGGCGCACCCGCGGAGTTGGTCCACAAGACCCCGACCGCCGACCTGGAGACCCTCGCCCCCGGCCGGCCGGACGAGGAAGCCCTCGGTGTCACCTACGACGACATCGACGACTTCCTCGAAGGCAAACCGGTCGACGAGGCGGCGCACGCCACCATCGTCCGCCGCTACCATCTCACCGCGCACAAACGGCAGTTGCCGATCGCGCCCTGACTACACGGGCAGCGTCAGCAGCACCAGGCCGGCCGCCAGCACCACCAACCCGCCCCAGGACAGCGCCGGAAGCCGCTCGCCGAGGACCGCTACCGCCATGACGGCCGCCACGGCGGGCTCGCCCAGCGTCAGCGACGTGGCCACCGACGCGGAGGCGCGGCGCAGGCCGTACCCGAACATGCGGTACGCCAAGTAGACGGTGAACAAAGCGAGATACCCGGCCACCGCCGCACCCCGCGCGGTGCCGAGCCAGTGCATGTCGACGCAGAGCAGCAGCGGCACCACGAGCAGCCCGGCGGCGCCGAACAGCACGCCCATGACCGCGTCCGACGAGTGCCCGCGCCTGATCAGCCCGCCGCCGATCAGCGCGTACACGGCGTAGGACAGTCCACCCGCCGCGGCGAGCAGGACACCGGTGGGATCGACCGGCGTGCCGTGTCCGCTGAGCCCGGGACCCATCACCAGGAGGGTGCAGCCCAGGACGGTGGCCACGGTGGCGCCGCTCCAGCGTGCGGTCGGCCGGGCCTGTCCGGTGATCCAGGCGAGCAGCCCGGCGAGGACCGGGGCACTGCCCAACGCGATCACCGTGGCGACGGCCACGCCGGTGCGGGCCACCGCCGGGTAGAACGCCACCGGGTATCCGGCCACCGCCAGCGCGCCGAGGACGAGCAGCAGGCGCTCGCGGCGGGTGCAGGCGGCCGGCAGGGTGCGGGCGGCGGGAGAGGTGAGGAACAGCAGGAGCCCGCCGAGGGTGAGTCCGGCGCAGCCGATGGCCGCCGCCGGGGCACCGGCCGGTGCCAGGGAACTCACCGTGCCGGTCGTGCCCCACAGCACGGTCGAGGCGAGGATCGGCGCGGGCCCGCCGAGGAGACGGGAACGGGAGGTGCGCGGGGCCGAGGCGGCCGGGCGCACGGAGGTCAGGGGAGAAGTACGGTTCGGCACTGTCGTGAGCTTCCGTCGTCGAATGCGTCTGGGACTCGATCCGAAACGGGCGCACGACACAGACCCCTGACCGCCCAGAGGGCCGGTCGGGGCCGGGAATCACACCGGGATGTCCGCGCCCGTCAGGCGCAGAGCGGCGGCAGAACGACGTGCCAGTAGGAGTTCACCCGATGATCGTACACAGCCGGGTGGCTCTCACTGATGATCAAGCAGAATCGACGACACCCTGCTGACCCGGGTCCTGGCAGCCCCAGTCACTTCAGCCACCGGTTTCAGCGGCGTACGGGGCAGCGCAAATGCGCGGCGGGTGGGTCCCTGAGGGAGCCCACCCGCCGCGCATTTGCGCACCGTCAGTCGGTGCCGAACTCCATGGCCGCGCTGTCGAGCAGCTCGTCGCTGTCGGGGCCCTTGCCGCCGGACGCGATGGCCTCGGCGCCGCCCTCGGTCAGCGCGCCGATCAGGCTGGTCGGCCCGGTGGCCTCGACCGACGCCGACCGGGGGCCGCCGACCATGCCGAGACCGGCGTACAGCTCCAGCTTCGTGCGCGAGTCGGCGATGTCGAGGTTGCGCATCGTGAGCTGGCCGATCCGGTCCACCGGACCGAACGCCGCGTCCTCGGTGCGCTCCATGGACAGCTTGTCCGGGTGGTAGCTGAACATCGGGCCCGTGGTGTCGAGGATCGAGTAGTCCTCGCCGCGCCGCAGCCGCAGCGTCACCTCGCCGGTGACGGCCTGGCCGACCCAGCGCTGCAGCGACTCGCGGATCATCAGCGCCTGCGGATCCAGCCAGCGGCCCTCGTACATCAGCCGGCCGAGGCGACGGCCCTCGTTGTGGTACTGGGCGAGGGTGTCCTCGTTGTGGATGGCGTTCACGAGCCGCTCGTACGCCGCGTGCAGCAGGGCCATGCCGGGCGCCTCGTAGATGCCGCGGCTCTTGGCCTCGATGATCCGGTTCTCGATCTGGTCCGACATGCCGAGACCGTGCCGGCCGCCGATGGCGTTGGCCTCCATCACTAGGTCGACGGCGGAGGCGAACTCCTTGCCGTTGACGGTGACCGGGCGGCCCTGCTCGAAGCCGATCGTCACGTCCTCGGTGGCGATCTCCACCGCGGGGTCCCAGAACCGCACGCCCATGATCGGCTGCACGGTCTCCAGGCTGGTGTCCAGGTGCTCCAGGGTCTTGGCCTCGTGCGTGGCACCCCAGATGTTGGCGTCCGTGGAGTACGCCTTCTCCGTCGAGTCCCGGTAGGGAAGGTCGTGGGCGGCCAGCCACTCCGACATCTCCTTGCGGCCGCCCAGCTCGGTCACGAAGTCCGCGTCGAGCCAGGGCTTGTAGATCCGCAGGTGGGGGTTGGCGAGCAGGCCGTAGCGGTAGAACCGCTCGATGTCGTTGCCCTTGAAGGTCGAGCCGTCGCCCCAGATCTGGACGTCGTCCTCGAGCATCGCCCGGACCAGCAGGGTGCCGGTGACGGCACGGCCGAGGGGCGTGGTGTTGAAGTACGCCCGTCCGCCCGAGCGGATGTGGAACGCACCGCAGGTCAGTGCGGCCAGGCCCTCCTCGACCAGCGCCGCGCGGCAGTCGACCAGGCGCGCGATCTCGGCGCCGTAGGTCTTCGCGCGACCGGGCACCGACGCGATGTCGGGCTCGTCGTACTGGCCGATGTCGGCGGTGTACGTGCAGGGCACGGCACCCTTGTCGCGCATCCAGGCGACCGCCACGGAGGTGTCGAGGCCCCCGGAGAAGGCGATCCCGACGCGCGAGCCGACGGGGAGGGAGGTAAGCACTTTGGACATAGCAGAAGTATGCACGACAACGCATGAACATGCAACGCATGGTGCTGGGGAACGGCGAGGGGAACCGGCAGGCCGGGGCGGACAGCGAAGGCGAAGGCGCAGACGTCGCCGGACCCGGGCCCCAACGACCTTGCCCGTAAAGCCCATTGACTCGCAGCTTCCTCGGAATTCACCGCGAACCCTGCCCTAGATCATTGTTACGGTGCACCGGTGTCTGACTCTTCACGCGATACCGCCGAAGGCGCCGGCTGGGGAACCGCGGAACGCGGCGCGTACCAGCGGCTGATGCCCACCGACGTCCGCAAGATCTCCTGGCTGGACCCGAGGATGCTGTGGGCGGCCCGCAACGGCGTGCTGGCCTCCTGGTTCGGGGATCCGACGGGCCGGACCCGCAGCCGTTGGGTGGCCCAGCGGGCCGCGGCCGGAGCACCGGCCGACAAAGTGATCGGACGAACGGACCCCGACCGCTTCTCCTTCCTGGTCATCGGGGACACCGGCGAGGGTGACGACCCCCAATACGCGGTCGTGCCGGGGATGTTGCAGGCGGGTCGGGACACCAGCTTCGCGGTGCTGGCCAGTGACGTGATCTACCCGGCGGGCAGCGCGGACGACTACGGCGCGAAGTTCTTCCGCCCGTACCAGGACTACCGGGCGCCGATCTACGCGATACCCGGCAACCACGACTGGTACGAGGACCTGGGCGCCTTCATGCGCGTCTTCTGCGGCGACGCCCCGCCGCTCGCGCCCGAGCCGAGACCGCGTGCGCTGACCAGGGCCTGGCTGCGGTCGTTGCTGTGGCACCGGCCGAGCCGGACGGACGGCCAACACCTCGACGAGGCCCGTAAGTTGCGCTCGGAGCCGGCCCAGCAGGCGGTCCAGCCGGGCCCGTACTGGGCCGTCGACGCGGGACCGATCCGGATCATAGGCATCGACACCGGGCTGCTGGGCACCCTCGACGCCGAACAGGGCGACTGGCTGCGCGAGGTCTCCCGCGACCCCCGCCCGAAGATCCTGATCACCGGCTCGCCGCTGTACGTCGACGGCGAGTACCACCCCTGCGCGATCGAGGGCGGCGGCACGGTGGACGACCTCGTCCGCGACCCGGCGCATCGCTATGTCGCGGCGATAGGCGGCGACATCCACAACTACCAGCGCTATCCGGTGCGGGTCGAGGGACGGACGATCCAGTACGTCGTCTCGGGCGGCGGAGGCGCGTTCATGCACGCCACGCACACCATCCCCCGGGTCGACGTGGCGAACGTGACCGAACAGGACTTCCGCTGCTACCCGCTGCGCGGTGACTCCCTCGCCTTCTACAGCAGGCTCTACGGCCGCCGGCTGCGGCTGCGCCGCTTCTTCACGCTGACCGAGGCCGAGGCCGCGGCGGTGGTCGCGGAGCGTCTGGGCATCCCGCTCACCCGCACCCGGGCGGGGACGCCGCACATCACACGGCGCACCCGCCTGGTGGCCTCCCTGCTGGGCGCGGGCCGCCGCCCCGACCGCACCGCCCGCTTCCGGCTCCCCGTGCGCAAGATCTACACGTCGCTGTTCTCACCAAGCTCGGCGACGTACAGTCCGCCGTTCTTCAAGTGCTTCCTGCGGGTGGACGTCTCGCCCGAGTCCATCCGGCTGCGCTGTTACGCGGCGACCGGCAACCGGGCGCAGGAGATCGACCCGCCGGTGGAGGACGAGGTGACGATCCCGCTGGGGTGAGCCGGGTCCCGTGCGCCCGCGCGAGGGCGCTACCTCTGCTCGACGTCCTTGACGAACACGATCCCGTCCATGCCCGCGAGCCGGGCCGGGTCCAGCGGGGAGTAGCCGAACCACGGGGAGACACGTGAGGTGAGGTTCAGGCCGGCCAGTCGGCGGGCGTCCAGGACGCAGTGGTTCTCCGGGAGGGAGTACAGGAGTCCTTCGACCGTGTCCGGGGGCGGGGTGTTCACCCCCCGGTGCCCGATCGTGCCGAGGGCCGTGGCCAGGAAGGCGTACTCGTCGCCCAGGTGCGCGTCCAGGAGCGCCCCCGCGCTCCACCACTCCACCCGCAGGTCGCCCAGGTGCATGACGCTCTTGTGGCGCTGCAGATGGCCGTTGTGGGCGAAGAGCAGGGCCGGACCCCGGTCGGCGACGGCGTGGAGGTTGTCGGCCATCATCCGGGCCCGCAGGCCGACCAGGCGCGTCATGCGGGCCGGTGAGGTGTCGGCCATCCAGTGGTGGTAGCGCAGCAGGCCGGTCGCGGTGCGGCCGTGCAGGCGCGCCCGGTCCCAGTCGTCCCACGACGTCGCCGCGATCAGGTGGGGGGGCTCCGTGTCGAGCAGCGCCGCCAGGTCGTCGGCCAGCAGGCGCAGCTCACCGGCCTCGGCCGACCGGCCCACGGACCGGGTGGGGTCCATCATCGCCGCGGGTTCGGTCCAGCGGTCGTCGGTGCCGAGCAGGCGGTCGAGCGTGTCCGCCGTGCAGGGCAGCAGGTCCGCGTCCAGGTGCGCCGCGAGGTAGCCGTGGAGTGCGGTGAGGGCCTGCCGGGGGCTCGCCGCGCCGGTGATCTCCAGCGGGCCGTCGAAACCGGCGAAGCGCAGCTGCTCGGACGCGGGCCGGCCGGCGTTGTGGGCCCGCATCCAGCTCACCAGGTCGCGGTTGGCCGTGGACGCGCCGAATCCGTGGCTGAATCCGCGCGCCATGACGTCGTCCAGGGTGCCCGTGCCGGAGGTGACGTAGTCGTCCACCACCAGGCCCGTCAGACAGTCGCTCTCGATCGCGATCGTCCGGTAGCCCTGCCGCTCGACTAGCTGCCGGAAGAGCTCGTTGCGCAGGTCGAGCAGGGCGTCCTCGCCATGGGTGGGCTCGCCCAGGGCGAGCAGGCGGGGGCGGTGCGGGAGCAGCTTCATGACCGCGGCAGCGTCGACGGCATGCGCGGCGTCCTCGATGTCAGTCGCCATGCCCTCAACGCTATCGTTGAAGCTTCCGTGGAGACTTTCGCGCGATATCGGCAGGGGCATGGGGAAAAAGCTTCAAACCGGGGAACGGCTCAGGCCCGTCGATCTGGCCCGCGGGCACGGTCTGTCCACGCAGGCGGTCAGGAATTACGAGGAGGCCGGAATCCTCCCGCCCGCGGCCCGTACACCCCACGGGTACCGCACCTATACGCCCGTGCACGCGGCGGCCCTGCGCGCCTTCGTGGCGCTGGTGCCCGGCCACGGCCACCGGACGGCGACGGAGATCATGCGGGCGGTGAACGAGGGCGCGGTGAACGAGGGCGCGGCCGAGGAGGCGTTCCGCCTCATCGACGAGAGTCACGCCCAGCTCCTCGAAGACCGCCGCACCCTGCACGCCGTCGAGCGCGCCCTGCGCGACCTGGAGCCCACGACAGCGGCCGAGTCCGGCGGCACCTTCATCGGCCCCCTGGCCGGGAAGCTCGGTATCCGGCCCGCCACCCTGCGCACCTGGGAGCGCGCCGGACTGGTGCACCCGGGCCGCGATCCCCGGACCGGATACCGCGTCTACGACGAAGCCGCGGTACGGGACGCCCGGCTCGTCCACCAACTCCGCCGCGGCGGTTACCTGCTGGAGCAGATCGCCCCGCTGATCACCCAGGTGCGGGCGGTCGGCGGTCCGGAACCGCTGGAGGCGGCCCTGCGGGACTGGCGCGGCCGGCTGTCCGCCCGCGCACGAGCGATGCTGACCGGCGCGGCCGAGCTGGAGGCATACCTGCGCGAGCGCGGCTGACGCTTCGGTCGCTCCCCTCGGGACAGAAGGAAACCCCAGGCCAATGGCCTGGGGTCGGTTCGGTGCGATACGGCCGTCGGACGGCTCAGATCAGTTCGAGCTGCCGTTCCGGCTGCCGCGTCGGCACGGTCTTGGCGTCCCAGGGTCCGACGGTGCGGACATAGCCGTAGATCACGGAGGCCATCGCCAGCAGGAGCAGCGGCCCGTACAGCCACGGATGCCTCGCCATCTCCAGCGGCAGCCAGCGATACGACAGCAGGAGCGCGGCGAACACCGTCGCGCCGTAGGCGACGAACCGGATCCCCGAGCGGTCCCAGCCCCGGTCGAAGGTGCGCAGTGCCGCCTCGATGGTGAGCGTGAAGACCACGCCGGCGATGAGGTCGGCGCCGTAGTGGTAGCCGAACCCCAGGGTCGCGGCGAGCGTGGCGACGAGCCAAAACGTTCCTGCCCAGCGCAGGGTCCTCGGGCCCTTGCGGGAGTGGATGAAGATGGCCAGTGCCCATGCCGTGTGCAGGCTGGGCATGCAGTTCCGGGGGGTGACGCCGTCGAACGGCATGTGCTGCGGAGGGCTGATCGGAGGCAGCGTCTGGGGCCAGATATTGGTGACCGCCCACTGCACGCTGGGCGTCGATTCCGGCGCCCACAGGCTGACCGCCGCCCATTGTTCGGTGCCGGTGCCGTAGGCGAAGAGCGGTCCGACCACCGGGTAGATCATGTAGAAGGCCGGTCCGACGAGGCCGATCACCAGAAAGGTGCGCACCAGGTGGTGGCGGGGAAAGCACCGGTCCGCCGCCACGCCGCGGAGTTGATACAGCGCGACGACGACCGCGGCCACCGGGAGCTGGCCGTAGACGAAGTCGAGGATGTTGAACCCGACGGGGCCGCTCGCCTCGACGACCCACCCCACCAGCCAGGACGGGTTGCCGAGCGCCTGGTCGGCGGTCGCCACGTACTGGTCGAGCACCGACGGCCGGGTCTGCGAGGTGATGAACAGCCAGGTGTCGCCGGTCTTACGGCCGGCCATCAGCAGCAGGGCCAGTCCGACGCCCTTCAGCAGCAGGAGGCGTTCCCGGCCGGTGCGGCGCGTGACGGCGATGACCGCGCAGCCCAGGATCACCCACAGCGCGCCATTTCCGAAGGGGTGCCCTTCGGTGATCTTGATGTCGAACGTCCAACGGACCAGCAGAAAGGCGAGGTCGACAGCGATCGCGGCGCCGACCGCGAGGAAGCGTTGCCGCCAGGTGAGGACCACCATCATCAACGCCATCGAGGCGTACAGCAGGCCACCCGATTTGGGGGCGAAGAGCACCTCTCGCGCCTGGTTGGTGATCGGTCCCGGCAGGCCGTAATGGCGCGAGGCGAATTCCAGCGCGATGAGGAAGGCGAGGGCCACGACGCCCGCCGCGGCCCAGAGTCCCGTCCGTGGTCGACGCCACACGGACGGTGTGGCCCCGCCGCTTATTCGCGGAGGTATGAGTGCTGGTCTGTTGCTCAATTTTCGGCCGATTTGTTAGGTGTTGGGAATCCCTGGAATCCCTGATCAGGGCCGCCGATCATACAAACAACGGCCCACCCCTCACCAGCGCCCTGCCTCACTCCCCACGATCGGCTCCGATTCCTTCCCGTCCACCCCCACCGGCACCTCACCGGCCAGCATCACCCGGTGCATGATCCGGGGGTGACCGAGGTGGGCGTTGTCGCTCGGGGCCAGATGGATCGTGGCGCGGTTGTCCCAGAAGGCCACGCTGCCCGGTTCCCAGCGGAAGCGGACCGTGTACTCGGGGCGGACCGCCTGGTCCAGGAGCAGGTCCAGCAAAGCCTGGCTCTCGGGCCGGGAGAGACCGGCGATCTGCTCCACGTAGTAGCCGTTGACGCACAGGATCCGCTCCCCCGTCTCCGGGTGGACCCGTACCAGCGGGTGGAGCGTCGCCACCTGGTGGTCGAGCAGGTGGCGGACGTAGGCGTCGTCACCGGGGCGGGGCTGGTAGCCGACGCCCAGGCGGTGTTCCGCCCTCAGCCTCGACACGAACTCCCGCATCGGGGCCGACAGTCCGGCGTACGCCGCCGCGAGGTTCGACCAGGTCGTGTCGCCGCCGTACGGCGGAACCGTCTCCGCGCGCAGGATCGTCGCCGCGGGCGGGTCGACGCGGGCACCGTGGTCGCAGTGCCAGCCGCGCAGCAAGGTGTGCCGGCGGCGGCGCAGCCACTCGTCGTGGTCCATGCCGAAACGGCCGCCCAGTTCCAGCCGGTCCGCGGTCGTCTCCACCTCCGGGAAGTCCGGCGGCGACGCCTTCCCGCGGCGCGGCAGCACGACCGGGGAGCCGAAGCGGCGGGCGAACGCCACATGTCCGGCGTGGTCGAGCCGCTGGTCCCGGAAGAACACCACCTTCCAGCGCAGCACCGCCGCCCGGATCGCGGCGACCACCGCGTCGTCGGGGCCGGCCGCCAGGTCCACGCCCGTGATCTCCGCGCCGATGTGCCCGGCGACCGGTCTCACCTCGATCCCCGCGGCCCGCTCCGTTTCTTCCGCGGTGGCCCTGTCCCTCGTCATGCGCGCTCCGTCGGTCGTCGGCACCGGCTCCGGTCCCCGCCGGTTCCCCGCAAGATCGTGACAGCAAACGGCACGCCTGACGAGGACTGCGTCCCCTGCGTGGTGCTTCAGGAGCGGGCGAGCCGGGCGGATCCGCGGGTTCCGCCCCCAACTGCGCGCCGATGCCTCTATGTTCACGGCGAAGTCGACGCTGTCCGATCTCGGCCGGGAGGCCCTTATGCGCTTCGCGCTCCGCTCCGCCGTCACCGCGGCGGTGGCCGCCGCCACCTTCTTCGTGGGCGGTGCCGGTACCGCCCAGGCCACTCCCCCGGGGCCAGGAGTCACCGGCCGGGTCATCAGCCAGAAGACGATCGGCGGCACCGACTACATCCTGCGGGAGATCACCATTCCGCCCGGTCAGGGCACCGGATGGCACTACCACGACGGTCCGCTGTACGCCTTCGTCCAGGAGGGCACGCTGAGTCATTTCGACTCGTCCTGCGCCTCCGACGGGGTCTATCCGCAGGGGAGCTTCATCGAGGAGCCGGCCGGTCCGGGCAACGTGCACATCGGGCGCAACCTCGGTGACACGGCCATAGTCCTCGATGTGCTGTACGTCCTGCCGCACGGGGCGCCGTTCTCGCAGGACGCCCCGAACCCGGGCTGCCCCTTCCAGTGATCCGCGTCAGCCGTTCCGGCCGCGCAGCGCCTGCAGGGCCCGGTCGGCGTGGGTGTTCATGCGCAGTTCGCTGCGCACCACTTCCAGCACCGTGCGGTCCTGCCCTATGACGAAGGTGGTCCGCTTGGTCGGCGCCATCGAGAAACCGCGCTTCACGCCGAACCGGTCACGGACCGTGCCGTCGGTGTCGGAGAGCAGCAGCATGCCCAGCGTGTGCCGCTCGGCGAACTCCTGCTGGCGCTCCACGGGATCACCGCTGACGCCGACGGGCCGGGCGCCGACGGCGGCGAACTCGGTGGCCAGGTCGCGGAAGTGGCAGGCCTGCGCGGTGCAGCCGGGGGTCAGGGCGGCGGGGTAGAAGAAGAGCACCACCGGCCCCTCGGTGAGGAGTTCGGACAGCTTGCGGGTGGTGCCGGTCTCGTCGGGGAGGGCGAAGTCCTCGACCGTGTCCCCGATCTCCACGCGTGCGCTCACTGGTGACCCCTCCGTCGTCCGGGCTCGGTCGGCCGTCTGCCGCGTGATGTTACCGGAGCGTAGAGCGGTGGCTTCCGGTCAGGCCGGGCCGGGCGCCGCACGGCTCGCGGCGATGGTGCCGCGGCCGGGGTGACATAGCCGGGCTTCCCCAGCTGCTGCACGGTACGCGTGACGCAGGAGGCGTCCACCCCGAGGCGGGCCGCCGCTGTCGGCGATCTGCCGCGGCAGCGCCACGGCGGCGCGGTCCAACGGTACGTCTGCGAGCGCCATCAGGCGTTCGTTGCGCGCCTGTGTACCCCGGGGCGGCTCACATCCCGCAGTAGCCGGCGTCCGCCACATGTGACCAGACCCGTGGCGGCGTCCGGCCGGTCGGAGCGGTCCGGCGCGGTCCCCTCGGCCACCGCGGTCCGCCGCTCGGACTGCTCCAGCAACGGAAGCCTACGCAACGACGGCGTCCCGCCGTTCAGGCGAAACCCGGGGTCCGGGGGCGTGCCGGGCCGCCGGGCCGTCGAGAACTCCCCCGTGAACCTGCCGCTGATCCCCCCGATGCTCGCCACGCCCGGCACCCTCCCGTCCGCCGCGCAGGACGCGCGCTGGGCGTACGAGACCAAGCAGGACGGCCAGCGGGTGGTGGTCTACCTCACCGGCGACGGCGGCTTGGTCCTGCGGGCCCGGTCCGGGGAGGAGGTCACGGCCGCCTACCCCGAGCTGCGCCCACTGGGCGGGGCGCTCGGCAGCACGCCCGCCGTGCTGGACGGGGAGGTGATGGCCCTCGACGAGTGGGGGCGCGCCGACTTCCAGCTGCTCCAGTCGCGGATGGGGCTCGCCCACGCCCCGGCACGGGCTGCGCGCCGGGCCGCCCAGGCGCCCGTGCACCTGGTGCTGTTCGACGTGATGCACCTGGCCGGACGGCCCCTGGTCCGGCTCCCCTATGCCGAGCGCCGCGAGCGGCTGGAAGGGCTCGGGCTCGACGGGCCGCACTGGTCGACGCCCGCGGCCCTAGTCGGCCACGGCGAGCAGGCGCTGCGGGCCACCCGGGAGCACGGTCTGGAGGGGCTGGTCTGCAAGCGGCTGGACTCCGTGTACGAGCCCGGGGTTCGCTCCCGGGCCTGGATCAAGATCCGCAACATGCACAGCGAGGACGTCGTGGTGGGCGGCTGGCTGCCCGGCAAGGGACGGCTCACGGGCCTGCCGGGGGCACTGCTGGTGGGCCAGCGGGCCGGCGGGCGGCTGCGGTACGTCGGCGGGGTGGGCACCGGCTGGAGCCGGCGGGAGCGGGACGAGCTCGCCGGGCTGCTGGCGGCCGCCGCGACGGACGTATGCCCCTTCGATCCCGTGCCCGCGGCGCCCGGTGCGCGCTGGGTGGTGCCGCGGCTGGTCGGGGAGGTGCGGTTCAGCACCCGCACCCGGGCCGGGATGCTGCGGCAGCCGTCGTGGCTGCGGCTGCGGCCTGATCTCACGCCGGAGGAGTCCTCGGCGGACCTGCCCGACCCACCGCCATGATCCAAATATTGGGGTGCCCGTAACCGCTCGGACGCCCACCTCCTCTTGGCGCGGACATGAAAAGTCGGGAAGCTGAACTCCCCCTTCCCCCACAGCCGTTGGGCTGCGCCCGCATCATGAGGAGGACGCAGTGTCGTCATCGTCGTCGAAGAAGCACCGCAGGAGATGGCTCACCGGTCTCGCCGGTGCCGCCGCCCTCGTCATCGCCTTCCCCTCCGTCGCCTTCGCGGCCCCGCCGTCGGCGCTGCCCGCCAACGCCGAGTCCGCGGAGTTCACCTACCAGCCGGCCTTCGACTACGACACGGACGGCTGCTATTCCACCCCCGCGATCGGCCCCGACGGGACCGTCAACGGCGGCCTCAACCCCACCGGTGCCCTCAACGACAACTGCCGGGACGCCTCCGACCTGGACAACACCAACAGCTACTCGCGCTACAAGTGCAACAACGGCTGGTGCGCCTACCTGTACGGCCTGTACTTCGAGAAGGACCAGGCCCTCGCGGGCAGCAGCATCGGCGGGCACCGGCACGACTGGGAGCACGTCGTCATCTGGGTGCAGAGCGGTGCCGTGAAGTATGTCTCGACGTCCAACCACGGCTCTTTTACCGTGAGTTCGGCCTCCTCCGTCCGCTTCGAGGGCACCCACGCGAAGATCGTGTACCACAAGGACGGCATCAGCACCCACTGCTTCCGCCTGGCCAACGCCAACGACGAGCCGCCGGAGAACCACAAGCGCACGTGGCAGTACCCGCCGCTGGTCGGCTGGCACGGCTACCCCTCGGGCGTGCGCGACAAGCTGGTCGCGTACAACTTCGGCAGCGCCAACTTCGGCCTGAAGGACGCCTCCTTCGGCAACCACCTCTCCTCCGCGAAGCCGTCGGGGATCACCTTCGACCCGTACGCGTGACGCCGTAGGGCCCGGGGCGTAGGACCAGCGCCGCCTCCCGCCTCCGCCCCGGGCCCGATCCGTTGGCTCCGGCCGCTGTCTAGCGTGATCGCCATGGACGCCACCGACACGAGCGGACAGCTCGAAGAAGCCCTGGAACGCCTGCACTCCGCCGGTCCGGAACGCGAGGGCTGGCTCAGCAACCACGCACCCATGGTCGTCGAGGCCCTCGCCGCGCACGGACACGCGGGCGCGGTGCACCGCTGGGTGGACCTGTACCAGGACCGCCTCGAGGACTTCCCCGACCGCCTGGCCCCCGTCACGGACGACAACTGGCGTACGGCGCTGGGCGATCCGCGGCGGATCGCGGACTGGACCGACCACTTCTCCCGCACCCTCGCCGACCGCCCCTGGCGGGACGTCCTCGCCGAGTGGTGGCCGCGGCTGCTGCCCGGGATGTACGGCGGCGCCACGCATGTCGTCATCCGGGCCGGCCACGCCGTACGCGCCCTCGAAGCCGGTGAGAGCGCGCCGAGGCTCGCCGAACTCGCCCACGCGCTGGGCTACTGGGCAGCCCGGCACCAGCCCGTGACCGGCTTCGCCGTACTGCCGGGCGCGCCCACCGCCGGGGCGTCCCTGGACGCCGTGCCCCCGATCGGCGAGGGCGCCCTGGGATTCCGCAACCGCCTGGCCGCCGTGCGCCGGCTGCCCGCGTGGGCGGAGGACGTGACCGACCCGGACGTCGCGCGCGACCGGCTCACCGAACTCGTCCGCGCCACGACCCACCGCTACGCCACCCACGGCCACGGCGAGCCGACCATGCTCGTGCACGCGGCCACCGCCCCCAACGCGGTTCTGCGCACGCTCGATTCGCTGCCGCGCGAGCTGTGGGCGCCCAGCCTGCACGCCGCCTGGACCGCATCCGCCGTCGTCACCGCGATCTACACCCCCGACGAGCCGGTGGCCTACGAGCCGCCCGTCCGGCTCACCGCCGAGGAGGTCATGGAGCGGGCCCTCGCCCACGGCGACGAGCACGTCATCAAGCTCACCGACACGGCCCTGGACGTCGGTGACGACCTCGCGCTCGCCGCGGCCCAGCGGGCGATCGAACTCAGCCCGCCCCTGGTCTCCTGACCAGGACCTCACCCAACTCGGTCCGCCCGTACAGGACATGCGGCCCCGCACGCCGCGAGGCCAGCAGACCCGCTTCCCGCAGGACCGACAGATGCGCCGAGACGGTCGACGGCGCGAGGCCGTGCCGGGCGGCGAGTTCGGTGGTCGAGGCGGGGGTGGCCAGACCGGTGAGGAGCGCGGCACGGTGGTGGCCGAGGAGCCGGGCCATGGCCTGTGAAGGGCTCGGCGGGCCGCTGTCGTGCAGGCGGCCCATCCCCCGCGCCGGGTAGATGACGGTGGGCTGCCAGGGACGGGCGAAACCGCTGACGACATCCGGCCACACGAACACACTCGGCATCAGCAGCACACCCCGGCCATCGGCGCGTTGGGCGTCGGCGACCTCGCCGTACATGCGCAGGGTCAGGGTGTGTCCCGCCCAGCCGATGCCGGGGTGCAGGCCGGTGAGCAGCGCGTCGAGGCCGCCGTCCGCCGCCTGCCGGGAGCGGTGGGCGACGTCGCCCTCCAGGACGGCACGGTGACGTGGCCAGTCCGGGGCAAGCAGGGCGTGCCAGGCCCGCTCGGTGAGGTCGGCGAGGCGCCGGACGGTGGCGGCGGGATCGGCGAGCGCCGCGCGCCCCTCGGACGACGCGGCGAGTCCCGGCGTACCGGCGAGGGAGCGGGCCATCTCGGCGTGGGCGAGCGCCGGGTCGGTGGCGCGCATCCGCGCCAGTTCGTCCTCGATCGAGGGGTACGGCTCGTCCGGGGGCGGGCCGAGGAAGTCGGGGGTGTAGCCGCCCGCGGGCGGGATGAACAGCCACAGCGGGGACAGGTCGAGCCCGGCGACGGTACGGCGGACGCGGCGCGGCCAGCCGCGGTGGTAGCCGTGCCGGGCGGGGCGGCGCAGCAGCCGTAGCGCCTCGTGGGTCTGGCACAGCGGCGAGATCGCGAACCGGCAGCGCGTCAGGTCCTCGGTGCCCAGGTCCAGGGTCAGGGGCAAGGCGGTCTCCGTGGGTGATTCGGCCCAGGACGAAAGAGTAGAGGTGCCCCGCCGGGCCCAGCACCCTGACCCCGATGACCGACTACCGATCAACAGCCGCCGAGCACACCGCCGTCGGGCCCGCCTGGCGCCGGGGCGCCGTCGTCGCGGCGCTGATGCTGGCCGCGTTCACCTTCAACACCACCGAGAACCTCCCCGTCGGCCTGCTCCCGCTCATGGCGGACGACCTCGGTGTCTCCCTCCCGGCCGTGGGCGTCCTGGTCACCGGGTACGCGCTCACCGTGGTCGTGGTGTCGCTGCCCCTCGCCCACGTCACCCGCGCGATCCCCCGCCGCCATCTGCTGACCGTGCTGCTCGGCCTGCTCGCCGCCGCGAGCTGGGTCTCGGCGCTCGACGCCGTCTCCTACGGCCCGTTGCTCGCCGCCCGCGCGACGACGGCGCTCGCGCAGGCGCTGTACTGGTCGGTGACGGGCCCGGTCGCGGTCGGCCTGTACCCGCCCGAGCGGCGGGGCCGGATCATCGGGCTGCTGTCGGTCGGGGGCTCGCTGGCCACGGTGCTCGGCGTGCCGGCCGGCACCTGGCTCGGCGGGCAGGCCGGCTGGCGGACCCCGTTCGCGGTGCTCGGCGCGCTCGCGCTGGTGTCGCTGGTCGCGGTGGCCGTCCTGCTGCCGACGTCGCGCCCCCAGGAGAGCCACTCGGCCTACGGAGTCGCCCCGGACCGACGGCGCTTCCTGATCGTCGTCACCACCACCGCCCTGTCGGTGACGGGCGTGTTCACCGCGTTCACCTACGTCGTCGTCTTCCTCGACGAGGTCGGCGGGTTCGGCGAGGCCGCGGTCGGCGCCGTGCTACTGGCGTTCGGGGCGGCGGGACTGGCCGGGGTCACGGTGACCGGGCCGCTCCTGGACCGCTTCCCGCGCGCCACCCTCGCCGTACCGGTCACGACCCAGACCGTCGCCCTGCTCGGCCTGTACGCGGCGGGGGACGGCCAAGTGGCGGCCGTGGCCCTGCTGATGCTGCTGGGGGCGTCCGTCGGTCCGGCGTTCATGGCCTCGCAGAGCCAGGTGCTCCACGTGGCCCCGGGCCGCACCGAGTCGGCCCTCGCCGCCAACTCGGTCGCCTTCAACGCGGGCGTGGCCGCCGGCGCCCTCCTCGGCGGCGGCCTGCTCACGGCCGTCGGCGTGCGCGGGACCTTTCTCGCCGGAGGTCTGCTCACGGCCGGGGCGCTCGCCGTGCTCGCGCGGGACCGCACAGCGCGGTGAGGCGGGTGGAGCGTGGGCGCTCGCGGCCCTGACCGTGCGCCTGTTGCGGCCGACGCCGGTCCCGGGCGACGGGAATCGAGCGGTAGCGCACGGCCGTTGTGATCGGAAGGTCTATCGTGTCGGCATGTCCGTCCCCGAACTGATCCGCATCGTCTCCCGCGACTCGCCCATGGCGCTCGCCCAAGTGGAGCGTGTCCGCGCCGAGTTGACGGCCCTGCGTCCCGGGGTGCGGACCGAGGTCGTGCCGGTGCGGACGACCGGCGACAAGTGGCTGGGCGACCTGTCGAAGGTCGACGGCAAGGGGGCGTTCACCAAGGAGGTGGACGCCGCCCTGCTGGCCGGTGAGGCCGATCTCGCGGTGCACTGCGTCAAGGACGTGCCCGCCGACCGGCCGCTCCCCGCGGGCACCGTCTTCGCCGCCTTCCTCGAACGGGACGACATCCGCGACGCGCTGATCCATCCGGACGGTCTCACCCTGGACGAACTGCCGGACGGCACCCGCATCGGCACCTCCTCGGTGCGCCGGATCGCCCAGCTCGCCGCGACCCACCCGCATCTGCGGTGCGTGCCCTTCCGGGGCAACGCCAACCGGCGGCTGGAGAAGCTGCGGGCCGGCGAGGTGGACGCGCTGCTGCTCGCGGTGTCCGGTCTGGAGCGGATCGGTCGGCGGGACGTGATCAGCGAGGTCCTCTCCCCCGAGACGATGATGCCGCCGATCGGCGCGGGCATCCTCGCCCTGCAGTGCCGGGAGGGCGACGACGGGCTCATCGACGCCGTCAGCGGCCTCGGCGATCCGGACACCCACCGGGAGGCCACCGCCGAGCGGATGTTCCTGCATGTCCTGCAGGGGCACTGCAACAGCCCGATCGCCGGGTACGCGCGCGTGGATCACGGCGGGGAACTGTCCCTGCGGGCGTGCGTGTTCACCCCGGACGGCAAGACCCGGCTCAACGCCCACGAGTGGGCGGGGCGGCTGGATCCGGCCACGTTGGGCACCTCGGTCGCCGTGGCGCTGCTGCGTCAGGGCGCGCGCGAGATCATCGACGGCATCCCGCACTGAGCTTCGGCACCGCGTCAGGCGGTGCCCTCTTCGGCCTGGTCGCGCAGGAAGTTGCTCACCTGGTGGGCGAGGCACTCGCGCCCCGCCCCGGCGTGCGCCGAGCCCTCGTGCAGGCCGATGCCGCCCGCCCACAGGCGGCGCTCGGTCCACTCCTCCTCGACCCGCAGCTGGATCTGCACGTCGACCTGGCTCAGGCTCGCCTCGGGACCGGCCGCGTACAGCACGGCGGTGGCCCGGCGCAGCGGGTAGACGTCGAAGCCCTCGATGAACTGGGAATTGCGCCAGTCGATGAAGGCGCTCTCCCCCTCGGACCCGATCCGGACGTCGATCTGGCCGTCCTCCAGGTGGATGCCGTAGTGCCGCTCACCGCGGTTCTCGACCGTCACGCGCAGGCTGAAGTAGGTCAGCCCTTCGGCGGCGTCGTCACGTCCCCGCGGAGGCTCGTTCTGCTCCAGACGGTGGACGCGGACGCGCAGACCGGCATGCTCGTCGCACTCCTGCCAGTCCCCGACCACGTTCGGCTCGCACACACTGCACCTCTTCGACCTCAGAGAGCTGCTTCCTATCTGTGTGCTCAGCGCACTGTCAAATGAGCGGAATGGGCTCTGGCCAGCGCATTCACCCGCTTTGATCGCTGATCAAGCGCTGCGCAGGCACAATCGCCCGGCCGGCCCGGCGGGCGGGTGCGCCAGCGTGCCGCACATCACGTCCGCCGTCTCGATCTGTGGGCGCCCTCACACACCGGGTTCGACCAGTGTCGAAATATGCAGCAAATTCCCCGAAACCGGGTCAATTGTTTCAGAAGCGCCTTGTCGGGGAATTCTTACCGAAGTGCTTCGGACAGGAGGCACGTCCGTGGGAGCCCGGCTTCGGTTCCTGGATGTGCTCCGCGTACTTCGACGCCGCGCCTCCCACGGTGACTGTCCCATCAGGCACCTTTGAGGGAGGTGCGCTTCATGCCCGTCACCGGCAGATCGAAGCAGCACCCGCACGACGACGCCCCCGACACCGCGGCCGACTTCCAGCGGCTCGCACGGCTGCCCGAGGGGCCGGAGCGCAAAGCGCTCCGCGACGAACTGGTCCGGGTCTGGCTTCCCATGGCGGAGCGCATCGCGGTCCGCTTCAAGGGGCGCGGCGAGGCCCTCGAAGACCTCTACCAGGTCGCCGCGCTCGGCCTCGTCAAGGCGGTCGACCACTACGACCCGGCCCGTGGCTGCGCCTTCGAGGCGTACGCCGTGCCGACCGTCACCGGCGAGATCAAGCGCCACTTCCGCGACCACATGTGGACGCTGCACGTACCCCGCCGGGTCCAGGACCTGCGCAACCGGGTACGGCAGGCCAACAAGGAGCTGTCGCAGACCAGCACGGGCCGCGCGCCCACCGTCCAGGAGATCGCCGAGCACACCGAGCTGACCGAGGCCGAGGTCCGCGCCGGTATGGAGGCCCTGGACTGCTTCTCCGCGCTGTCACTGGAGGCGGAGATGCCCGGCACCGACGGATACGCCCTCGGCGACTCGATCGGCGGGCCCGATCCGGGGTTCGACATCATCGTCGACCGGGTCGCCGTCCGGCCGTGCCTGGAGAAGCTGCCCGAGCGCGAGCGCACCATCCTGTATCTGCGGTTCTTCCAGGGCATGACGCAGAGCCGCATCGCCGAGCAGCTGGGGATCTCCCAGATGCACGTCTCGCGACTGCTCAGCGGCTGCTTCGCCCAGCTGCGGGAGGAGCTGGGTGAATCCCGGCTGCGCGAGGAGCTGCTCGTCCAGCACCGCTAGGAGCCAGGGCCCTGCGGGGCCCCTGGCGTCCCCGGGATCTGCGTCGGACCGTGCCGGTCGAGCGCGTCCTCCAGCTCGGCGCGGATCTCCGGGGGCATCCGACCGTCGCGGCCCCAGATCAGGATCAGGTCCGCGACATTGCGGAGCTTGATGTTGGTGTGCTGGGAGACGTCCTTCAGGACCGCCCAGCCCTGGGCCGGGGCGACCCGTCCCAGGGCCACGATCATCCCGATCGCCTGGTCCACGACGGCGTGCGAGGCGACGGCCTCCTTCAGCTGCTCTACCTCCCGCTGCAGCTCGGAGATCCGTCGGGACTGTTCGTCGGGCTCGCGGGGTACCTGGGTCACGCATCCATCCTCATCACTCGGGCAGCGGTATGCCACTGGGCAAAGGGTGGAATCATCATTGTTTCAGCGCGGCGGCCGGGGTACTCGGCAGGCGCCGTCAGAGGTACCGGCCGGACACTGGGAACAGACGCCGGTGGCCGCCGGCCCGGCGAGACCAGGACAGCCATGAACCACCACACGCAGACCCCCAGCGGTACGAAGGACCTCGTCTCCACCCATTCCGTGTTCGGCGCACCCTGCTGGGTGAGCCTGACCAGCCGTGACCTGGAGAGCACCGAGGACTTCTACAGTGCCGTCCTCGGCTGGCGCTGGCGCACCGGCAAGCTCGGCGAGCACTTCCGGATCGCACTGGCCGACGGCGTGCCCGTCGCCGGGATCGCCGCCGTCGCGACGATGTGGCAGATGGCGGTCGCGTGGACGCCGTACTTCGCCGTGCACAGCGCGGACGAGGCCGTCTCCCGGGTCCAGGAGCGCGGGGGTACGGCCGCGGTCGGGCCGATCTCCTTCCCGCCCGGGCGCGCGGCACTGCTCGCCGACCGGGACGGCGCGACCTTCGGCATCTGGGAGGGCGAGCTGGTCGGCGACTGGGACACCTGGCGCCGCTCCACCCCCGCGTTCATCCGCCTGCACACCCGCGACGCCTTCGACTCCGCGATCTTCTACGGCGAGGTGCTGGACTGGGCCTCGGAGCGCCCCGGCTGCTGCGAGGTGAACTACGAGGGCGACGAGGTCGTGCTGCGCAGCGGCGGCGACGTGGTCGCCAAGATCGAGTCGGGGGCGCTCGGTGCCGCCCCCGATCCCACCATCCGGCCGCACTGGCAGGTCCACTTCGCCGTCCCCGACGTGGCGGCCTGCGCCCGGGCCGCGGAGCAGCACGGCGGCAGCGTCCTGTCGAAGGACGAGGACGAGGCCGTGCTGCGCGACTCCGACGGCGCCCAGTTCACCGTGACCTCCCGCCGCGGGCGTTAGTTCCCCGCGGTACGGGACGGGCGGGACAGCAGGACGAGACTGCGGGCGGTGACCGTCATCGTGGTGGCCGCCTTGTGCTCGGTCTCGTCCGGGGCCCCCGGTTCCGCGGTGTCGATCAGGGTGGTCCAGCGTTCGCCGTAGGTGGCGTCCGGGAGCTGGAACTCCACCGGCTCCCAGTAGCTGTTGAGCAGGAGCAGGAAGGAGTCGTCCACGACGGGCCGGCCGCACGGGTCGGGCTCGGCGATGGCGTCGCCGTTGAGGAACACGCCGACGCAGTGGGCGTCGGAGCGCAGCCAGTCCTCCTCCGCCATCTCGCGGGCGTCCGGCAGCAGCCAGACCAGGTCGGGCAGCGGCTGGCCCGCGTGCGTCACCGTCTCACCGCGGAAGAAGCGACGCCGGCGCAGTACGGGGTGGGCGCGGCGCAGTCCGATCACGTGCCGGGTGAAGTCGGCGAGGGAGCGCTGCTCCTCGGTCAGCCGCCAGTCGATCCAGGAGACCTCGTTGTCCTGGCAGTAGGCGTTGTTGTTGCCGCGCTGGGTGCGGCCGAGCTCGTCGCCGTGGCAGAGCATCGGGATGCCCTGGGACAGCAGCAGCGTGGCGAGGAAGTTGCGCTGCTGGCGGGCGCGCAGCTCCAGCACGGCCGGATCGCGGGTCTCGCCCTCCGCACCGCAGTTCCAGGACCGGTTGTCGCTCTCGCCGTCCTGGTTGTCCTCGCCGTTGGCCTCGTTGTGCTTGTCGTTGTACGAGACGAGGTCGCGCAGCGTGAAACCGTCGTGCGCGGTGACGAAGTTGACGCTGGCGCGCGGCCGCCGCCTGCTGTGCTGGTACAGGTCGGAGGAGCCCGTCAGCCGGGAGGCGAAGTCGCCGAGGGTGTGTTCGCCGCCGCGCCAGAAGTCGCGCACGGTGTCGCGGTACATGCCGTTCCACTCCGACCACAGCGGCGGGAAGTTGCCCACCTGGTAGCCGCCCTCGCCGACGTCCCACGGCTCGGCGATCAACTTGACGCGGCTGATCACCGGGTCCTGCTGGATCAGGTCGAAGAACGCCGAGAGCCGGTCCACCTCGTGGAACTGGCGGGCCAGGGTCGCCGCGAGGTCGAAGCGGAAGCCGTCGACATGCATCTCGGTGACCCAGTAGCGCAGCGAGTCCATGATCAGCTGGAGCACGTAGGGGTGCCGCATCAGCAGGCTGTTCCCGGTGCCGGTGGTGTCGTAGTAGTGCGACCAGTCGCCGTCCACCAGCCGGTAGTAGGAGGCGTTGTCGATGCCCCGGAAGGACAGCGTGGGGCCCTTCTCGTTGCCCTCGGCGGTGTGGTTGTAGACCACGTCGAGGATCACTTCGAGCCCGGCCTCGTGCAGCGCCTTCACCATCGCCTTGAACTCGGAGACCTGCTGGCCCCGGGTGCCGTGGGCGGCGTAGGCGTTGTGCGGCGCGAAGAAGCCGATGGTGTTGTAGCCCCAGTAGTTCGACAGGCCCCGGTCGGTCAGCACGCCGTCCTGGACGAACTGGTGCACGGGCATCAGCTCGACGGCCGTGACCCCGAGCGAGGTCAGATGCTCGACGACGGCCGGGTGCGCGAGGCCGGCGTACGTCCCGCGCAGTTCGGGGGGCACGTCCGGGTGGGTGCGGCTCAGGCCGCGGACGTGGGCCTCGTAGATGACGGTGTCCGCGTACGGCCGTCTGGGTGGACGGTCGTCGCCCCAGTCGAAGTAGGGGTCGGTCACCACGCCGAGCATGGTGTGCCCGGCGCTGTCCGCCGGGGCGGGGCCCTCGGGGGCGCGCTCGAAGAGCGAGGCGTGGTTGTCCATCTGCCCGTCCACCGCCTGCGTGTACGGGTCCAGCAGCAGCTTCGCCGGGTTGCACCGGTGGCCGACGGACGGGGCCCAGGGACCGTGCACCCGGTAGCCGTACCGCTGGCCGGGGCCCACACCGGGCAGGTAGCCGTGCCAGACGAAACCGTCGACCTCGGTCAGTTCGACGCCGGTGTGCTTGCCCGCGTCGTCGACCAGGATCAGCTCGACCCGCTCGGCGACCTCGCTGAACAGGGCGAAGTTCGTGCCCTGGCCGTCGTAGGCGGCACCCAGCGGGTAGGGGTGCCCGCTCCAGGCGTGCACCCCTGCACCATGCTTGCGCGCGGTCACCGCGCCTCCTCCAGCACTCGCTCCGGAGTGCTCGCCGGGCCGGCCAGTGCGGCGGCCGGGACTTCACGGGGCACGTCGAGGCCCTCACGCAGGCTGGGCGCCGGGGCCGTCGGGACCAGCGGGACGCGCTCGCCGGCGCGGGCACGCTGCGAGAACCAGATGACCTTGCTGCCGGTGTCCGTGGCGCAGCACCCCCAGCCGTCGCTGATCGCGGCGATGTGCTCCAGGCAGGCGCGGAGATCCTGGTCCGGGCGCAGATCACGGTTGTGGTCCCCGATGGCCGTGATGAGGTGCTGTCCGTTCCACCACATCTCGATCGACGTGTTCTTGTCCGTGGCGTGCTCGTCGATGGCGTTGAGCAGCAGTTCGGCACCGCCGCACACGGGCTCCACCAGGTTCTCCAGGTCCCAGAACCGGAGGTGAGCGGCCAGGATGCGCCTGACCTGTCCGACCCGTTCCGGGCTGACTTCCACGTCGAGGTGGTAGTAGCAGGGCACTGCGGTCTTCATCTTGTTGGCTCCTCACCGGCGAGGCTCGGCGCTTCCCCCGTCCCCGCGGGACGGGCCCCGAACGCGAAGCGTGAGCATTGATCGCTTCTGAGTCACCTCAAGAGTGGGAGGGCTACGCCATTCGTGCAACACGAGGAGTCAACCGGGGGATCCTTCGAGTTCGTTGAAGCTCTAACAAGACGCTGGGTCGCCGCACGTGCACCATGAGTGAAGACCTCCATCCCCGTACGGCATCCGTGTCGCGCGCACGACCACCCCCACCGTGTGGTTTCGTGCCTTGAATCCCGAGAGGTGAACGGCGTCATGTTGCTACCGGCCAAAGCCGAAGTCGCCCGCCAGCTTGGGCGCTATCGGGCCTGGGAGCGCGTCATGCTCGCGTCCCCGGACGACCGCGCGGTGCGGGCCACTTTCGAGGACTCGGGCTACACGCTGTGCGTGCTGATGGGCAAGCGCTGCGCGCGCGAGGCCGCGGACGCGGCCGAGCGCTATCTGCGCAGCAGCCTCGGCACCTATCTGCGCGAGCAGACCGAGCGTCCCCGTCCGGGGGTCGCCGCGAGACGGGGCCCACCGAGGGCCAAGCGGCGTTCCCGGGCCGGCCGGTAGACCTGCCGGCACAGCTTGAATCCCCGGCCGGGCCCTGGAGGGTCCGGCCATGAGCACGGCGGAGGCGAGACCATGAAGGCAACCGCGGCCATCGGCCGTATCCCGGTACGCAATGTCCGGCCGGCCGTGGACTGCGGCAGGCGCCTGGCGAAGGCGGTCGTGGGCGAGACGTTCGAGGTCTCGGCGACCGTGTTCCGGGAGGGGCATGATGCCGTGGCCGCCAATGTCGTGCTGCGCGATCCCGAGGGCCGTCCCGGTCCCTGGACGCCGATGCGCGAACTGGCGCCGGGCAGCGACCGCTGGGGCGCCGAGGTCACGCCCCACGCCGAGGGGCACTGGACGTTCCATGTGGAGGCGTGGAGCGATCCGGTGGCCACCTGGCGGCACACCGCCCGCATCAAGGTCCCGGCGCGGATCGACACCGGGGTGGTCCTGGAGGAGGGCGCGGACATCCTGGAACGGGCGGCGGCCGGGGTTCCCGCCGGGCGGCGAAAGGTTCTTCTTCGTGCGGCCGGCACCCTGCGGGACGACTCGCTGCCGGTCGTGACCCGGCTGGCGGCGGCTTTCCGGCCCGAGGTGGATGCGGTGCTGTCGCGGTATCCGCTGCGGGAGTTGGTGACCGCGTCGGATCCGCTGCCGCTGCTGGTGGAGCGGGAGCGGGCCCT
>NZ_JBSFVG010000028.1:0-43350 GCF_053592195.1 Streptomyces sp. NPDC002776
ATCTGGCGTTGACTTTTGGCACGCTGTTGAGTTCTCAAGGAACGGTCGCTTCCTTTGTACTCACCCTCTCGGGCTTTCCTCCGGGCTTCCCTTCGATCTTGCGTTTCCGACTCTATCAGGGTTTTTCCGACCCCCTGACCACCGCCCTGCAGGCATGCAGAAAGTGATCCAGAGATAGGATCTGACAAGTTGGATGCTGCCGGGCAAAGACGCTTGGTGTGCGTCACTCAGCCTCAAGCAGGAGTACGACTGTACACGGGGCCGCGGAGCGGGTGCAAATCGTTTGGGGTTATGGTCTAGACCACCAGACGGCTTGCTCATGCGGAACCGGTACTTCATATGACATACCCTGCTGAACAGTGCGCCGTCCGGTACAGGCAGTGACGGCCCATCTAGATCTCCACCCCTGGGAGGCTTCCCATGACCACCGTGACGTCCCCGCTCGCCGGACGCGCCATCGGACTGGCCGCAGTGCCGGATCCGGTCTTCTCCGGGGCCATGGTCGGCCCGGGTACAGCGATCGACCCCGTCCGCGAGCCATCCGAGGCCGTATCCCCGGTGGACGGAGTCATCGTTTCCCTTCACCCGCACGCGTTCGTAGTAGTGGACGAGGAGGGCCACGGAGTCCTCACTCACCTCGGCATCGACACCGTGCAGCTCAACGGCGAGGGCTTCGAGCTGCTCGTGAACAAGGGCGACACCGTCACCCGTGGTCAGGGCGTGGTGCGCTGGAACCCGGCCGCCGTCGAGGCCGCCGGAAAGTCCCCGGTGTGCCCGATCGTCGCTCTCGAGGCCACCGCCGAGGCTCTTGCCGATCTCCGTGACGAGGGCGATGTGAAGGCCGGCGACAGCCTCTTCCTCTGGAAGTGACGCCGGTGCCGTCCCGTGACGGCACGTAGGGACAACCACCGCGGCGGCGGGACCCGCCGCACTAACGGAGACGGGTGAGATGGAGACAACGCTGCGAGGCGTCGGCGTGAGCCACGGTGTGGCGATCGGCGAGGTTCGGCACATGGGCACGGCGGTCCTCGAACCGCCGGCCAAGCAGATCCCGGCACAGGACGCGGAGCGTGAACAGGGGCGCGCCCGCAAGGCCGTGGAGGCTGTGGCTGCCGACCTGCTGGCGCGCGGCAATCTGGCCGGGGGCGAAGCCCAGGCGGTTCTCGAGGCCCAGGCGATGATGGCCCAGGATCCCGAGCTGATGGTGGACGTCGAGCGCCGTATCGCCGTCGGCAGCACCGCGGAGCGGGCGGTGTACGACGCCTTCGCCGCCTACCGCGAGCTGCTGGCGAGTGCCGGTGAGTACCTGGCGGGTCGGGTGGCCGACCTCGATGACGTGCGGAATCGTATCGTCGCCCGTCTGCTCGGGGTGCCGATGCCAGGCGTCCCAGACAGCGACGAGCCTTACGTCCTGGTGGCCCGGGACCTCGCGCCGGCCGACACGGCGTTGCTGGACCCGACCCTGGTGCTCGGCTTCGTCACCGAGGAGGGCGGCCCGACCAGCCACAGCGCGATCCTGGCGCGTGCTCTCGGTGTACCGGCCGTGGTGGCACTCCCCGGTGTCGGTGAGCTCGCCGAAGGCACGATGATCGCCGTCGACGGCAGCACCGGCGAGATCTTCGTGAACCCGAGCGAGGAGAAGAAGGGGCAGCTCGAAGCGGCAGCCGCCGAGCGCAAGGCCGCACTGGCGGCCTCGACCGGTCCCGGGGCCACGGCCGACGGTCACAAGGTGCCGCTGCTGGCGAACGTCGGTGGCCCGTCGGACGTGCCGGCCGCGGTCGAGGCCGGTGCCGAGGGTGTCGGTCTGTTCCGTACCGAGTTCCTCTTCCTCGACGACAGCAAGAACGCTCCGTCGGAGGAGAAGCAGGTCGAGGCCTACCGTCAGGTGCTCGAGGCCTTCCCCGAGGGCCGTGTCGTCGTACGGGTACTGGACGCGGGCGCGGACAAGCCGCTGGACTTCCTCACTCCGGCCGACGAGCCGAACCCGGCGCTGGGTGTGCGCGGTCTGCGGACGCTGCTCGACCACCCGGAGATCCTGCGCACCCAGCTGACGGCGCTCGCCAAGGCGGTCGAGGGCCTGCCGGTCTACCTCGAGGTGATGGCCCCGATGGTTGCCGACCGCGCCGACGCCAGGGCGTTCGCGGACGCCTGCCGTGCGGCCGGGCTCCAGGCGAAGTTCGGCGCGATGGTGGAGATTCCGTCGGCGGCGCTGCGGGCTCGCTCGATCCTCCAGGAGGTCGAGTTCCTGTCCCTGGGCACCAATGACCTTGCCCAGTACACATTCGCCGCCGACCGTCAGGTGGGCGCGGTGTCCCGTCTGCAGGACCCGTGGCAGCCGGCGCTGCTGGACCTGGTGGCGCTGTCCGCGGAGGCGGCGAAGGCGGAGGGCAAGAGCTGTGGCGTCTGCGGTGAGGCCGCGTCCGACCCGCTGCTCGCGTGTGTGCTGACCGGTCTGGGTGTCACCTCCCTCTCCATGGGTGCGGCGTCGATTCCTTATGTACGGGCGACCCTCGCCAAGTACACGCTGGCGCAGTGCGAGCGGGCCGCGGCGGCCGCGCGGGCGACGGACAGCGCCGAGGAGGCGCGCAGCGCGGCGCAGGCCGTGCTGTCCGGCGAGTAGTCGGTCGCTGGGCGCTGTCGCCTGGCCGTAGAGGGGCGCTCCACCTTCGGGTGGGGCGCCCCTCCCCCGTTCAGTGGGTGTGTCCGGAGGCCGTTCCCGTCTCTCCCAGGTCCGGCGGGACGGTGTAGTCGACGTCTGACTCCGGGGAGATGAGTTCGCCGGACTCGACGTCGGTGCAGTAGGCGTCGAAGACCTCCCCTGCGGTCAAGGGTTCGAGGCCGTCTCCGCGCAGGCGCCAGCCGTAGATGGTGTCGGTGGTGCCGGGTGTGCTGGTGCGCATGACGAGTCCGCCTGGGCTCTGGGTGGCGATGCCGAGGGCCAGGACCGTGGTGAATTCGAGGGCTTCGGCCTCGTCGAGTTCTGTGGTGCCGCTCGTGTCCTCGTCGGCGCGGAGGGTGGAGACCAGGGGTTCTGGTGTGCCGGAGACGCTGCAGACGAGATGCCGGTGGCCGTGGCGCGCGGTTTCGAGGATGCGGACCAGCAGTGACGAGGCCCGGGTGAAGGCGGCGCGGCCGATGTCCTCGCCGCAGGTGGCGCAGGCGCCCATGAGGGCCAGGAGGGTGGAGGCGTACTCCCAGGTGGCCTGGCGGACGGCCTCGTCGATGAGGTCCGGGACGAGGTCGGTCAGGGGCCGGCCGTCGTAGGGGAGGCTGGGGCCGGTGGTCGCGAGTTCGGCGGTGAAGCGGGTGCGGGTGGAGGGGATGTCCGGGTCCAGGCCGGTGTCCGTGCAGAATTCGGCGTATTCGAGTGGGTCGAAGAGGGCCACTGTGGTGTGGCTGCCTTGAGAGGCTCGTGTTTTGAGGAGGGCCTCGACCTGTTCGAGATAGGTCGTGTGGTCGTCGAAGGCGAAGCTGCGATAGCGCCGCATGGCGCGGAAGTCGTGTTCGTCGGTGAGCAGGCCGATGGTGCCGGCGATTTCCCGGCGCAGGACGCGTCGCATGGTCTGGTGGTCGGTGTGCGCCATGTTTCCCCCTGTGTGTGCACGGTCGATCTATGCTCACTTACAGTAATCGGCGGCACTGACAATGGCTCTGGCCTCGGACTTTGCCGTCTTGGCGGCGTCCGAGGCCAGGTTGCCGGGGCTGTTGCGCAGGGCTCAGGCGCGCTTGCGGGCGAGGTCCTCGTAGAAGTGCAGGAGGTCGAGGTTGTCGATGGAGCCCGGGTTGACGGCCTTGTCCAGGGGGGTGCCCTGGAGGAGGCGCTTGACGGGTACCTCGATGCGCTTGCCGGTGAGGGTGTGCGGGACGCCCGGTACCTCGATGACCTCGTCGGGGACGTGACGCGGGGAGAGTTGTTCCCGGATGGTCTGCTTGATGCGGTTCAGCAGGGCCTCGTCGAGGACGGCTCCGGGAGCCAGGTGGACGAAGAGCGGCATCCAGTAGCCGCCGTCGGGCTGTTCGATGCCCACGACGAGGGATTCCTTGATCTCGGGGAGCCGCTCGACGACTTCGTAGATGTCGGCGGAACCCATGCGGACGCCCTGGCGGTTGAGCGTGGAGTCGGAGCGGCCGTGGATGACGGCCGAGCCGCGTGAGGTGACGGTGATCCAGTCTCCGTGGCGCCAGACGCCGGGGTAGGTGTCGAAGTAGCTGCCGTGGTAGCGGCTGCCGTCGGGGTCGTTCCAGAAGTGGATCGGCATGGACGGCATCGGGTTGGTGACGACGAGCTCGCCGACCTCGTCGATGAGGGGCTTGCCGCTCGGGTCCCAGGACTGCAGGTCGGTGCCGAGGCCGGCGGCCTGGAGCTCTCCGATGTGCACGGGCACGGTCGGCACGGCTCCCGCGAAGCAGGAGCAGACGTCGGTGCCGCCGCTGACGGAGGCGATCCAGAGGTTCTCGCGGACCTCGTCGTGCAGCCAGCGGAAGCCGTCGGGCGGCAGGGGTGAGCCGGTCGTGGCGACGCACTGCACCGTGGAGAGGTCGAAGTCGCGTCCCGGGTGGACGTCCGCCTTGCGGCAGGCCATGACGTAGGCGGCGGAGGTGCCGTAGAGGGTGGCGCCGGTGCGTTCGGCGATGCGCCACTGGGCGCCGGTGTCGGGGTAGCCGGGGCTGCCGTCGTAGAGGACGATCGTGGTGCCGGTGAGGAGGCCGGAGACGAGGAAGTTCCACATCATCCAGCCGGTCGAGGTGTACCAGAAGAAGGTGTCCTCGGGGCCGAGGTCGCAGTGCAGGCCGAGTTGCTTGAGGTGCTCGACGAGGATGCCGCCCTGCGACTGGACGATGGCCTTGGGCAGGCCGGTGGTGCCGGAGGAGTAGAGCACCCACAGGGGGTGGTCGAAGGGCACCTGCTCGAAGACGGGCTCGGTGTCGGCGCCGGTGAGGGAGGACCATTCCAGGGCGCCATCTGGGGCCTCGGTGCCGAGGAGCGGGATGTGGACGACGGCGCGCAGGGTGGGCAGTTCGCGGCGCAGCTCGGTGACGGTGGCGCGGCGGTCGTGCTCCTTGCCGCCGTAGCGGTAGCCGTCCACGGTGAACAGGACGACCGGTTCGACCTGCTGGAAGCGGTCGAGGACGCTGCGGGCGCCGAAGTCGGGGGCGCAGGAGGTCCAGACGCCGCCCACGGCGGCCGTGGCGAGGAGGGCGACGACGGCCTGGGGGATGTTCGGGAGGTAGCCGCTGACGCGGTCGCCGGGGCGTACGCCGAGCGCACGCAGTTCCGCGGCGAGGGAGCCGACCTGGCGGCGGAGCTCGGCCCAGGTCACCGGGCTCGGTTCGTGGGTCTCGTCGACGTGGAGGAGAGCGGGTTCGGCCGCGCGGGTGGCGGCGGCGCGCAGGGCGTGCTCGGCGTAGTTGAGGGTCGCTCCGGGGAACCACTGGGCGCCGGGCATCGCGCGGCTGCCGAGCACGCGCGTGGGGGGCGTCGAGAACCGTACGTCGAACCACTCGGTGACCGCTTGCCAGAACGTGTCCAGCTCGTCGACGGACCAGCGGTGCAGTGCCGCGTAGCCGCCTTCGGCCGGTGCTCCGTGGCGTTCCGCCGCCCAGGCCTGGAACTTCGTGACCTGCGCGTCGGCGATGCGGTGCGGATCCGGCTGCCAGAGCGGCTCGGGGTTCAGGGTCGACATGGGGCGGCTCCCGGACTGTGCGCGTGGTGTGCGTCGTCCGCGCACGAGCGGGGTGTGCGCGTGACGCGGCTGACACGGACGATGCCATGTGATCGACTCCCGCACCAGGGTGCCCGCCACATAGTCCGCGTCGTGAAGATGTGGTCCCGGCACGGGTGAACGGCAGTTGAACGACACACCCGGGTGGGGCCGCCAATGGCAGGCTGAGCAGCATGGACGGTCGTGACCTGGTGCGTTCGGTGAAGGTGGTCGGTTCTACGGGGGCGGCGCAAGGGTTGCGTGCCGTGCGGGCGGCGTGGCGCAGGCGGCGCGCGGACGCCGCGGGGCTGCCGCCCAAGGGGGCGGAACGCGCGCGCGTGCCCGGTCCCGTGCGCGATGTGGAGCCCGGCCCCGGCGGTGGGGTTCTCCGGTTCAGCAGGACGCGGCTGCGCGTCACGGTGACCGTGAACGGCGCCGTCTTCTGGGGCTGGGACGGGGCGGCGCCGGAGCCGTCGTACGCGCTTGCCGGGTGTTGTCCGGAGCCGGATCCCCGGGTCGTGCTGGAGCCGGACAAGGACGGCGGCTGGCGGGTGGTGGCCGAACGGGTGACGGTGGTGGTCTCGCGGCACGGCGCCGTGGAGGTGCGTACGCCGGGTGGCGTGACCCTGCGCCGGGATCTGCCGCCTCGGTGGTGGGAGCCGGTGGGGGGCGGGCCCGCGCGCTGGATGCAGCGCTCCGCAGTGGCCGCGGACGCGCGCTTCTTCGGGCTCGGCGGGCGGGCGTCGGGGCCCCGGCTGAGGGACGGGACGTACCGCCTGTGGAACACCGACCCCGGTCATGCCTTCGGGCCGGACGCGGATCCGCTGTACATCACGATGCCGGTGCAGATGGTGGTGGCCGACGCGGCCACGCATCTGGTGTTCCACGACACCTCGTGGGACGGCACGGTGACGCTGCGGGAGGGCGAGGAGGGGGCGGGTTCCGGACACGACAGGGCGGGGACCTGCGAGGTGCGCATGGAGGGCGGGCCGCTGCGCTGCTGGGTCATGGTGGGCACGCCCGCGCGCGTGCTGCTCACCTGGGCCTCGCTCACCGGGGCGCCGGCGCTGCCGCCCGCGTGGGCGCTCGGGCACCACCACGCGCGGTGGGGCTTCGGCAGTGAGCAGGAGGTGCGGCGGATCGTTTCGGGGTATCTGGAGCGCGGTCTGCCGCTGGACGCGGTGCATCTGGACATCGATCACTACGACGGCCATCGGGTCTTCACCGTCGACCAGGACCGCTTCCCCAAGCTGCCTCAGCTCGCGGAGGAGCTGCGACAGGACGGGGTCCGGCTGGTCTCGATCGTCGGCCCGGCGGTCAAGGCAGCTGCCGGCAACGTCGTCCACGACAGCGGAGCGGCGGTGGACGCGTTCGTGCGGGATGCCTCCGGCCGTCTCGTCGAGGGGGTCGCCTGGCCCGGGGAGGTGGTGTACCCGGACTTCACGCACGCGCGCGTGCGGCGGTGGTGGGGCGGGCTCTACGAGGAACGGCTGGCGCAGGGGTTCGCGGGTTTCTGGCACGACGTGAACGAACCCACGTCGTTCACCGCCTTCGGGGAGTCGACGTTGCCTCGCTCCGCCCGGCATTCCCTGGAGGGACGCGGCGGGGATCACCGCGAGGCGCACAACGTCTATGCCCTGTGCATGGCCAGGGCGGGGTACGAGGGGCTGCGCGAGCTGGCTCCCCGTGAGCGGCCGTTCGTCTTCTCCCGCTCCGGGTGGGCCGGTCTGCAGCGTTACGGCGGGACCTGGTCGGGGGATGTGGCGACGGGGTGGCCGGGGCTGCGCGTCTCGCTGTCGCTGGTGCTGGGGCTGGGGCTGTGCGGGGTGCCGTACTCGGGGCCGGATGTGGGTGGCTTCGACGGGAGCCCTTCGCCCGAGCTGTATCTGCGGTGGTTCCAGCTGGGCGCGTACCTGCCGCTGTTCCGTACGCATGCGAGTCCGCGGGCGGGGCGCCGGGAGCCGTGGGAGTTCGGCCCGGAGGTGTTGGGGCACGCGCGCGTGGCGCTGGTGGAGCGCAGGCGGCTGCTGCCGTACTTCCTGACGCTGGCGCATCTGGCCCGGCGTACCGGGGCGCCCTATGTGCGGCCGGTCTGGTGGGGCGCTCCCGAGGACCGGGCGCTGCGTGACTGTGAGGACGCCTTCCTGCTGGGGGACTGTCTGCTGGTGGCGCCGGTGCTCGATCCGGGCACGGACCGGCGTGCGGTGCAGCTGCCGCGGGGGCGGTGGTACGACACGGTGACGGAGCGGGTGTACGAGGGTCCGGGTCAGGTGCTGGTCGACGCGCCGCTGTCCCGTATCCCGGTGCTCGCGCGCGCGGGTGCCGTGCTGCCCGTGCGGGGTGAGGACGGCGGGCTGGAGCTGGAGGTGTGGGCGCCTGCCCGGGGCAGGACCGGCGGCGGGCTGGTCGTGCCGGACGCGGGCGACGGCTGGGACGAACCGGAGATCGAGCGGTACGTCGCCCGCTGGGAGGGCCGGCAGGTGGTGGTGGAGCGGGAGGGTGACGACGGCGTGAGCGAGCCGCCCCATCCGGTGCGGATGCGGGGGCTCGCGCAGGCCTGAACTCAGATGTAGCGGCCCTCGAACCAGGCCCGTACCGCGACGGTGTGCAGGGGGAAGGCGAGCTCTTCCGGGCGGCGCAGGAGGTGCCAGCCCTCCGTCTCGTCCGTCTCGGCGGACGCCGGGAGGTTGTCGGCCGGGCGCTCCGGGAGGAGACCGAAGAGCAGCAGATGGCCGTCGGGCGAGCTCATCACGTCCACCAGCCGTACGTCGCGGGCGGCGGCGTCGATGCCGGTCTCCTCCTTGAGTTCGCGGACGAGGGCCTGCCGCCAGTCCTCGCAG
This sequence comes from Streptomyces sp. NPDC002776, assembly GCF_053592195.1. Taxonomy (NCBI): domain Bacteria; kingdom Bacillati; phylum Actinomycetota; class Actinomycetes; order Kitasatosporales; family Streptomycetaceae; genus Streptomyces; species Streptomyces sp. NPDC002776. The sequence goes on from NZ_JBSFVG010000028.1 coordinate 8,543, forward strand.
TCGTCGAGGTAACCGCCGGGCAGTGCGATGCCCCCGCGCGCGGGGGCGACGGTTCGGGTGATGACGACCAGGGCGGTGCCCTTGGTGTCATACACGGGCTGGAGCGCGACGGCGACCGGGAGCGGGTTGCGGTAGGCCACGGTGCCGCAGACCGGGCAGGTGCGGGGCCAGCCGGTGACGCCCTCTCCAAAGGGCGCTCCGCAGCTCGAACAGTGGGAGCCGGGCGCGGAGTTGGGGTTGGGATGTTGAGTTTCGGACACGCGGCGGACTGTATCCGATCACGGGAAGGACGTCTTCCGGGGGCGGGTGCCGCACAGTGGCGGGCGGACCGCTGCCCTTTCGCGGATGCCCGTGACACACTTCTGACGTTTCGTCAGATCTGCTTGTGGGGAGGGCCTTTGTCGCGTACACGTACGCCCGTGGTCGCCGGGTGGTTCGCCGGGGACGGAGACGGCTTCCGGCTTCTCGGGACGCGCTGCTCCGCCTGCGCCTCGGTCTTCTTCCCCCGCGAGGACGTCCACTGCCGCAACCCCGGGTGCTGCGGGGGCGATCTGGAGGAGGTTCCGCTGTCCCGGCGGGGCCGGGTCTGGTCGTATACGGACAGCCGATATCGGCCACCGTCACCCTATGTGACCAATCCGGAACTTCCGTGGGAGCCGTACACGTTGATCGCTGTGGAACTGGCCGCCGAGCGGCTGGTGGTGCTGGGGCAGGCCGTTCCCGGGGTCACCGTCGGTGATCTCGCGGTGGGCATGGAGGTGGAGGTCGTGCCGGGCGTGCTCCATGAGGACGCGGAGGCCGTCTGGACGACCTGGCAGTGGCGGCCGACGAGGGGGCGGTGAGGACGTGACGGAGGATGTGGCGGTACTGGGGGTGGGCATGCACCCGTGGGGGAAGTGGGGGCGCGGCTTCGTCGAGTACGGGGCGGTGGCCGCTCGGGCCGCGCTGGCCGACGCGGGGGTGCACTGGCGGGACGTTCGGTCGATCGTCGGCGCGGACACCGTACGGGGCGGCTATCCGGGATACGTCTCAGGAGCCACCTTCGCGAAGGCCCTCGGCTGGCAGGGGGCCCGGGTCACCAGCGTGTACGCGGCTTGCGCGTCCGGGGCGCAGGCCATCGGCGCCGCGCGGGCGCAGATCCTGGCGGGCCTCGCCGAGACGGTGCTCGTGGTCGGGGCCGATGCCGCCCCCAAGGGCTTCTTCCGACCGGCGGGAGGGGATCGCCCCGACGATCCGGACTGGCTCCGCTTCCGGGTGCTCGGGGCGACGAATCCGACGTACTTCGGGCTGTACGCGCGCCGGCGCATGGCCGTGCACGGGGACACGCCCGAGGACTTCGCGCGGGTCAAGGTGAAGAACTCCGTCATGGGGGCGCTGAATCCGTACGCGCGTTATCGCAAGCGGGTCACACCGGAAGAGGTGGCCGCCTCCGCGACGGTCGCCGATCCGCTGCGGCTGCTGGACGTCTGCGCGACCTCGGACGGCGGGGCCGCACTGGTGCTGTCCAGCATGGAGTTCGCGCGGCGGCACGGCGTGGCGGAGCCGGTGCGGATCCGCGCCGTGTCCACGGTGACCCCGCGCTTCCCCAACACCGTGCTCGACCTGCCGGACATCGCGACGGACTCAGCGGTCGCGGTGGAGCCGGGCACGGAGTCGTTCCGGGCTTCGATCGCGGCCGCCGCCTACGAGGAGGCAGGCATCGGAGCCGAGGATCTCTCGCTCACGGAGGTCTACGACCTGTCCACCGCACTGGAGTTGCAGTGGTACGAGGATCTGGGGCTGTGCGCCGAGGGCGAAGGCGCGAAGTTGCTGAGGGAAGGGGCGACAGGTCCGGGCGGGCGCATACCCGTGAACACCAGCGGCGGGCTCGCCTCTTTCGGCGAGGCCGTGCCTGCCCAGGCCGTGGCCCAAGTGTGCGAGCTGGTATGGCAGTTGCGGGGGGCCGCGGGCGACCGGCAGATCTCGGGCGCGCGCGTGGGCCTCTCGGCGAACCAAGGGCTGTTCGGGCACGGTTCGGCAGTGATCGCGGTGCGCTGACCCGGTCGGCGGCAGGGGCGTAGGCGGGAGGTTTCCACGCTCTGTGACCGTCCCGGAATGCTGCGTGAACGTCTCATGAACTGGGCTCGGGTGCGCGAAGGGAGGGCGATGATGCTGCCGTGCACTCCTGGTCGGATACGCTCCGCTTCGCCTTTCAGCCGGTGGTCAATCTGACGACCGGTGGAGTGGCGGGGCTGGAGGTCCTTGCCCGCCCGGAGACCGGCGACATCCTGGCCGAGGCCCGGCGGGACCCCGAACTCGACAGCGGCCTCGCCGTATCGGCGGTCCGGGCGGCGGCCCGCAAGGAGACCTTGCTGCCGCTGCACGTCAACGTCTTCGCCGGTACCCTCGCCGACCTCGGCGGACTGGCCCGACTGGCCGAGGCGGTCCGGGAAGTGGGGCGGATGCCCTGGGAGGTGACCCTCGACATCGTCCCGCCGTACACGCACGTGCCGCAGCAGGCGTTGCTGGAGGCGGTGGCCGCGGTGCGGGAGCAGGGCTTCCGGATCAGTGCGGACGGCGTCGGGGACGGTGACGTACCGCTGCGGCTGCTCGTCGATCTGGCGCCGGACCTGGTGAAGCTCGACGCGTCGCTGCTGGCTCGGTCGGCGGGCGTGCGCGCGATGCGGACCCTGTGCGACGCGCTGGGGGCGCTGCTGTGCGTGGAGGGCGTCGAGACCGAACTGCAGTGCGCGGCCGCGGTTTCGGCCGGCGCGCAGCTGGCGCAGGGCGAGCTGTTCGCGCCGCCCGCCCGGCTGCCCGCCGCGGACGTATACGTTCCGCCCCGCCGTCCCGGTGGCGGGGCGCCCCAGCCCTCGGGGCCGGTCGTCCGCGAGTTCGTCCGGCCCGCCGCGCTGCTGCCGGCCACCGCCTCGGCCGGCCAGGTGCGCACCCTGCTGACCGGGTCACCCGAGGTGTCCGGGGTGCTGCTCGTCGACACGCGCGGGGTGCCCGTGCGCTCGGTGCACCGCTCCCGCTTCCTGCTGTCGATGTCGGGGCGCTACGGCCATGCCCTGTACGCCGACCGGCCGGCGTCCAAGCTCGGTGATCCGCCCCGGACGGTCGGCGTCGACGCCACCGTCTGGGAGGTGCTGGACGTCGTGGCGGTGGGCGACCGGGACCGTACCTCCGACGACGTGGCGGTCGTGGACCGGTACGGGCGGTGTGTGGGCGTCGTACGGCTCGCGGACCTCGTGCGGGCGCTGGCCGAGTCGCGGGTCGAGGAGGCGGCCGGGCTCAACCCGCTGACCCGGCTGCCCGGATCGGACGCGATCACCGGCGAGGTGGACCGACGGATCGCGGACGGGCGGACGTTCGCCCTGAGCTGGCTCGACGTCGACCACTTCAAACAGGTCAACGACGGAGCAGGGTTCGCCGCGGGCGACGAGCTGATCCGGGCCGTGGGGCGGACACTGCAGCACGCGGCGTCCGGCAGTACGCGCGTAGGCCACATCGGCGGTGACGACTTCCTGGTCCTCGCGGATCCGGAGGGCCTTGATGCGCTGGCCGCCACCGTGCTGGACGCCCCCTGGTCGGCGGGCGGGCGTCCCGTCACGCTCTCCTTGGCGACGGTCCTGTGCGCGCCGGGGAGCGTCCTGGACCACCGGCAGGCCGCCGCCTGTCTGGCCCCCCTGAAACAGGCCGCGAAGTCCTTGCAGGGGGCCAGTTGGGTGTTGGGCCGCGCGGGGCTGCCGGGTCATGAGATCCGGCGCGGGGCCGGAGCCGCGGTCGCGCAGGCGCAGTGGGCGGTCGTGGAGCCGGGCAGGGGCTGAATCCGGGCCCGGCGGTGCAGCTACGGCCGTACGGGCATGCCCTCAACGGTTCCCGTCCGCGACCTTGACGCCCTTCGGACACCGGTGAACACTTCCGGTGTCAGTCGACATCGCCGTACATTCACGGCGTACCAGGCACCGCGCCGTGCGGGCTCCGCCTGATCCAGCCACGGCCATCCCCAGGGGCGATGCGACGACGACGGCACGCTCGTCACGGACGCCGGGCGGGGCGCGGGTCCTTCCCTGCCTTCGGCTGAAGTCGCCATGGGAAACGCACCCTGCACGGAGGAACGGGGTCGATCACCCCGGGCCAGGGCCTAGGAGCCGCCATGAGCAACGGAGACATCTTCCTCGGCGAGGTCATCGGAACCGCGATCCTGATCCTCTTCGGCGCCGGAGTCGTCGCCGCCGTCGTACTGAACGACTCCAAGGCCAAGGACGCGGGCTGGGTCGTCATCGCCTTCGGCTGGGGCTTCGGAGTGCTGGCCGGGGCGTACACGGCCGCGCCGCTGTCCGGCGGGCATCTGAACCCGGCGGTGACCTTGGGGATCGCCATCGACACCGGGGAATGGGACACGGTGCACCTCTACGTCGCGGGCCAGCTGGTTGGGGCGGTCCTCGGCGCGGTGCTGTGCTGGCTGGTCTACTACGCGCAGTTCCAGGCCAACGCGGAGGAGGACGAGGCACAGCCGACCCTCGGGATCTTCGCCACCGCGCCCGCGATCCGCCATCCCGGGGCGAACCTCATCACCGAGATCATCGCGACCGTCGGACTGGTGCTGCCCATCCTGGCGTTCGGGCTGACCGAAGGGCTCGGCCAGTCCGGTACGGCGATCCTGATCGTCGCCTTCCTGGTGGTCGGCATCGGTCTGTCGCTCGGCGGTCCCACCGGATACGCCATCAACCCGGCCCGCGACCTGGGCCCGCGGTTGACGCACGCCGTGCTGCCGATCCCCAACAAGGGCACCTCGGACTGGGGTTACGCGTGGATCCCGGTGGTGGGACCGCTGATCGGCGGGGCGCTGTCCGGGCTCATCTTCAACGCAGCCTTCTGAAGGAACCCACGAAGGGGACGTCATGACGGAGAAGTTCGTCGCCGCTATCGATCAGGGCACCACGTCCAGCCGCTGCATCATCTTCGACCGGAACGGCGCCATCGTCGCCGTCGACCAGCGCGAACACCGCCAGATCTTCCCCAAGCCGGGCTGGGTGGAGCACGATGCCACCGAGATCTGGTCCAAGGTGCAGGCCGTGGTCGCCGGGGCCATCGCCAAAGCGGGACTGCGCGCCGACCGGATCAGCGCCCTCGGCATCACCAACCAGCGCGAGACGACCGTCCTGTGGGACCGCTCGACGGGCAAGCCCGTGCACAACGCGATCGTCTGGCAGGACACCCGCACCTCCGCGCTGTGCCACCGGCTCGGCGGCCCGGACGGGCAGGACCGGTTCCGCGAACAGACCGGGCTGCCGCTGGCCAGTTACTTCTCCGGACCCAAGGCGGCCTGGCTGCTGGACAACGTGCCGGGGCTCCGGGCACGCGCCGAGCGCGGCGAGATCGCCTTCGGCACCATCGACTCCTGGCTGATCTGGAACCTCACGGGCGGCACGGACGGCGGTCGGCATGTCACCGACGTGACGAACGCCGGCCGCACCATGCTGATGAATCTGGAGACCCTCCAGTGGGACTCCTCGATCCTCTCCGCCATGAACGTCCCCGAGGCGGTTCTGCCCGAGATCCGCTCCTCCGCCGAGGTGTACGGCACCGCTGTCGGCCATCTCGCCGGCGTGCCCGTCGCCTCCGCGCTCGGCGACCAGCAGGCGGCGGTCTTCGGGCAGGCCTGCTACGACGTAGGCACCGCGAAGAACACGTACGGCACGGGCAGCTTTCTGCTGCTCAACACCGGAAACCGGCCGGTGCCGTCGAAGAACGGCCTGCTGACGACGATGGGCTACAAGATCGGCGGGGAGGCGCCGGTGTACTGCCTGGAGGGGTCGATTGCCATAACGGGCGCGCTGGTCCAATGGTTCCGCGACCAGCTCGGCATCATCCGCTCCGCGGACGAGATCGAGTCGCTGGCGGCGAGCGTCGAGGACAACGGCGGCGCGTACATCGTGCCCGCCTTCTCCGGCCTGTTCGCGCCGTACTGGCGCTCCGACGCGCGCGGCGTGGTCACCGGGCTCACCCGGTACGTCACGAAGGCGCATCTCGCGCGCGCGGTGCTGGAGGCGACGAGCTGGCAGACGCGCGAGGTCGTGGACGCCATGTACCAGGACTCCGGGGTGCGGATCACCACCCTGAAGGTGGACGGCGGCATGACGCAGAACAACCTGCTCATGCAGCATCAGGCGGATGTGCTCGATGTGCCGGTGATCCGGCCCAAGGTGTCCGAGACGACCTGTCTGGGCGCCGCGTACGCGGCCGGGCTCGCGACCGGTGTGTGGAACGACCTCGACGAGCTGAAGGCCCACTGGCAGAGGGACGTCGAATGGACGCCGTCGATGGACCCGGCGGTGCGGGACCGGGAGTACCGCAACTGGCGCAAGGCGGTGGAGAAGAGCTTCGGCTGGCTGGAGGACGGCGAGGAGTAGGCACGCGCGCGTGCGGCCTCCACGAGCCGCGGCCCGTACCCCGGTCGGCGGGGGTACGGGCCGTGCGCACGCGGGGTCAGGTGGTGACGGCCTGCCTGCGGTCCGCCGCGTGGGCCATGGCGTGCTGGACGACGCCGATGAGGACTTCCTTCACGGACTCCCGGTCGCGTGCGTCGCACAGCACGACGGGTACGTCCTCGTCGAGGTCGAGGGCCCGCTTGATGTCGTCGGCCGGGTAACGGGCGGACCCCTCGAAGCAGTTGACACCGACGAGGAAGGGTATGGAGCGCCGCTCGAAGTAGTCGACGGCGGCGAAGCAGTCCTCCAGGCGGCGTGTGTCGGCCAGCACGACGGCACCGAGCGCGCCCTCGGAGAGCTCGTCCCACATGAACCAGAACCGCTCCTGTCCGGGTGTCCCGAACAGGTACAGCACGAGGTCCTCGCGCAGGGTGATGCGGCCGAAGTCCATCGCCACGGTGGTGGTGTTCTTGCCCTCCACCCCGCGCGTGTCGTCGATGGGGCGGCCGGCCTCGGTGAGGAACTCCTCGGTGCGCAGCGGCCTGATCTCGCTGACCGCGCCGACCAGGGTGGTCTTGCCCACCCCGAAGCCGCCGGCCACCAGGATCTTGAGCGTGACGGGCTCGACCGGGGGCTTGCCGCGCTCAGAACGCCCGAAGATCATCGTTCTCTTCTCCTGCTTGATGGGGGGTCGGGCGGCGGTGTGCCGTAGCCTCCGCCGCCGGGGGTTTCGATGACGAGTACGTCGCCGGGACCGACGTCCGCCGCGTCGCTGCCGGCAAGTAGGGTGACCGTGCCGTCCGCCCGTTCCACGCGGTTGGCGCCGAGCGCGCCGGGGGCACCGCCCGCCAGACCGTACGGCGGGATTCTGCGGTGCTGGGAGAGCGTGGAGACGGTCATGGGCTCGAGAAAGCGGATCCGGCGCACGGCACCGTCCCCGCCGCGCCACCGTCCGGCCCCGCCGCTGCCGCGCCGGACGGCGAATTCGTCCAGGCGCACCGGCAGGCGCCATTCCAGGACCTCGGGGTCGGTGAGCCGCGAGTTGGTCATATGGGTCTGGACGACGGGCGCGCCGGGGAAGCCGTCGCCCGCACCGGATCCGGAGGCGACGGTCTCGTAGTACTGGTGGCGTGCGTTGCCGAAGGTGACGTTGTTCATGGTGCCGGAGCCCTCGGCCTGGACTCCGAGCGCCGCGTAGAGCGCGCCGGTGATCGCCTGGGACGTCTCCACGTTGCCCGCGACGACCGCGGCCGGCGGTTCGGGGGCGAGCATGGAGCCGGGCGGTACGACGATGCTCAGGGGCCGCAGGCAGCCGTCGTTGAGCGGGATGTCGTCGGCGACGAGGGTGCGGAAGACGTACAGGACAGCCGCGTCGACCACCGAGCCGGGGGCGTTGTAGTTGGTGGTCAGCTGCGGTGACGTGCCGCTGAAGTCGACAGTGACGGAGCGGTTTTCGCGGTCCACGCGCACGTGGACGCGGATGACGGCGCCGGAGTCGGTCTCGTAGGCGGACTCGCCGTCGTCGAGGGCGTCGATGACACGGCGGACGGCCTCCTCTGCGTTGTCCTGGACGTGCCGCATGTAGGCCTGGACGACATCCAGGCCGAACTCCTCGATCATGCGGGCGACTTCGTCGGCTCCCTTGCGGTTGGCCGCGATCTGAGCGCGCAGGTCGGCGAGGTTGGTCTCGGGATTGCGGGACGGGTAGGGCGCCTCGGTGAGCAGGCGGAGGGTTTCCTCCTCGCGGAAGCGGCCGCCCTCGGCGAGCAGCCAGTTGTCGAAGAGGATGCCCTCCTCCTCGATGGTGCGGCTGTTCGCGGGCATGGAGCCCGGGGCGATACCGCCGATCTCGGCGTGGTGGCCGCGGGAGGCGACGTAGAAGAGGATCCGTTCACCCTGCGTGTCGAAGACCGGGGTGATCACGGTGACGTCGGGCAGGTGGGTGCCGCCGTGGTACGGGTCGTTGACCGCGTAGGTGTCGCCGGGTCGCATCGAGTCGCCGCGGCGCCGGAGGACCTCCTTGACGCTGGTGCCCATCGAACCCAGGTGGACGGGGATGTGCGGGGCGTTGGCCACCAGGTTTCCGTCGGGGTCGAAGAGGGCGCAGGAGAAGTCCAGGCGCTCCTTGATGTTGACGGACTGGGCGGTGGACTCCAGGCGGGCGCCCATCTGTTCGGCGATCGACATGAAGAGGTTGTTGAAGACCTCCAGCAGAACGGGATCCGCTTTCGTGTCGAGATCGGAACTCTCCGTAATCGCCGTGCGTTCCATGACCAGATGCCCGTCGCCGGTCGTCGCGGCCCGCCAGCCGTCGTCGACGACGGTCGTCGCGCCGGCCTCGGTGATGATCGCGGGGCCGGTGACGGACTCGCCGGGAGGAAGGTCCTCGCGGCGGTGGAGGGGTACGTCGCGCCAGGCGCCGCCCGTGTGGAGGCGGACGGTGCCGGGGGCGGAGGCGCGGCCCTGGTGGGTGGCCAGGGTGGAGAGATCGGGGGGTTGGGTGATGCCGGTGGCTTCGACGGAGAGGGCTTCGACGACGATCGGGCGGTCGAGGGTGAAGGAGTACGTGGCGCGATGACGTTCTTCGAAGGTGTGGCGCATGGCGTCGGGCTCGGCGAGCTCGACGGTGAGGGTGGTGTCGGTGCCGTCGTAGCGGAGCTGTGCGCGGCGGGTGACCCGTACGCGGTCCTCGGGGACGTCTTCGGCGAGGAGTTCGGCGCGGGCGGCAGCTTCCAGGTCGTCGGCGGTCTTGCGGACGCCGGGCATCGAGGCCGCTTCGAGGGGGGCTTCGACCGACCGTTCGCGCATGGCGGTGGTGTCGGCGAGGCCGATGCCGAGCGCGGACAGGACACCGGCCATGGGCGGGACGAGGACGGTGCGGATGCCGAGCGAGCCGGCGACCGCGCAGGCGTGCTGGCCGCCCGCACCTCCGAAGGTGGTGAGGGCGTAGCGGGTGACGTCGTGGCCCTTCTGCACGGAGATCCGCTTGACCGCGTTGGCGATGTTGGAGACGGCGATCCGCAGGTAGCCCTCGGCGACCTGTTCGGGGGTGCGGTCGTCGCCGGTCCGCTCCCTGATCTCGCGCGCGAGGGCGGCGAACCGGTCGCGGACGAGGTCCGCGTCGAGCGGCTGGTCGCCGTCCGGGCCGAACACCGAGGGGAAGTGGGCCGGGTGGATACGGCCGAGCATGACATTGGCGTCCGTGACGGTGAGCGGGCCGCCGCCGCGGTAGCAGGCGGGGCCGGGGTCCGCGCCCGCCGAGTCGGGTCCCACCCGGTAGCGGGAGCCGTCGAAGTGGAGGACGGAGCCACCGCCCGCCGCCACGGTGTGGATGTCGAGCATGGGGGCGCGCAGCCGGACACCGGCGATCCGGGTGGTGAAGACGCGTTCGTACTCGCCCGCGAAGTGCGACACGTCGGTGGAGGTGCCGCCCATGTCGAAACCGATGACCCGGTCGAAGCCGGCCAGCTGCGACATGCGGGCCATGCCGACGATGCCGCCGGCGGGGCCGGAGAGGATGGCGTCCTTCCCGCGGAACTGCCCTGCCTCGGCGAGGCCGCCGTTGGACTGCATGAACATCAGCCGCACCCCGTGGAGGGCGTCGGCGACATGCCTGACGTAGCGGCGCAGTACGGGCGAGAGGTAGGCGTCGACCACGGCGGTGTCCCCGCGCGGGACGAGCTTCATCAGCGGGCTGACCTCACTGGACAGCGAGATCTGGGGGAAGCCGGTCCGGGCGGCGAGCTGTCCGACGGCCTGTTCGTGGGCCGGGTGGAGGTGGCTGTGCATGCACACCACGGCGACGGCGCGGATCCCGTCGTCGTAGGCCTGGCGCAGCGGCCCGGCGAGGGCTTCGAGGTCGGGGGCGCGCAGGACGGTGCCGTCGGCGGCGATGCGCTCGTCGACCTCGACGACCCGCTCGTACAGCAGCTCGGGGAGTTCGATGCGGCGGGCGAAGATGCGCGGGCGGTCCTGGTAGGCGATGCGCAGGGCGTCGCGGAAGCCGCGGGTGACGATCAGGAGGGTGCGTTCGCCCTTGCGTTCCAGGAGGGCGTTGGTGGCGACGGTGGTGCCCATCCGGACGGCCTCGACGGGCTCCGTCGAGCCGTTCATCAGCCGGTGTACGCCCTCCACGGCCGCGTCGGCGTAGTGTGCCGGGTTCTCCGAGAGCAGCTTGTGCGTCAGCAGGCGGCCGTCCGGTCGTCGCGCGACGATGTCGGTGAAGGTGCCGCCCCGGTCGACCCAGAACTGCCAGCCAGTCACGTCAGTACCCCGCTTCCGCGCCGGTCACAGGGCCCTGAGGCCGTTGATCACGTCGCGCAGAATACTCTCGTCGACCAGTTCCGCCGGGGGAACGGGCCGGTTCACATGGACGAGTTCCCCGTCCACCAGATCCCCGACGAGGACGCGTACCACGCCGATGGGAAGGTCGAGTTCGGCGGCGAGTTCGGCGACCGACTGCGGGGCGTCACGGCACAGGTCGACGATGTCCACGTGCTCCGGGGAGAGGGTCGAATCCGGTTCCGGATCGTCCGCGCGCGACTCCGCGACGACCACCGCGATGAGATCGAGGCGGTGCTGGGCCGCACTGGTGGTGCGGCCACGCGTCATGGCGTACGGACGGACCACCGGTCCGGCCTCGTCGTCGAACCAGTGGCTTCTTCCCTGACCGTCTGCACTCATGTCATCCCACTACCCGCCTGCGGGCAGGTCGGTGCGTGGAGCGGTGCCCAGATGCACCCCGACCCGCTTGACCAGGAGGGTCATCTCGTACGCGACCTGGCCGACGTCCGAGTCGGCATCCGAGAGGACGGCCAGGCAGCTGCCGTCGCCGGCGGCCGTCACGAACAGGAAGGCGTCGTCGAGCTCGACGACCGTCTGCCGCACGCTGCCCGCCTCGAAGTGGCGGCCCACGCCCTTGGCGAGGCTGTGGAAGCCGGAGGCGACGGCGGCCAGGTGCTCGCTGTCCTCCCGGGTCAGGTCCTTGGACGCACCCGTCGGCAGGCCGTCCCCGGAGAGCACGACGGCCTTGCGGATGCTGGCGACGCGGTCCACCAGGTCGTCGAGGAGCCAGTTGAGCTCGCCGGACGCGGTGGTCGCGGTATGGCCGGTCGCCTTCGGTGCGGTCATCGACCGTCCCCCTTTGTCGTTCCTCGTGGTGCTGTGCCGCTGGGGGCGTCGTCGCCCGCGGCGTTCTCCTCGCGGCCGCGCTGCCAGCCGCGCTGGAGCGAGGCCATGCGGTTGCGTACCTCGTCGGCATCCCGCTCGGTGGGCTCCGTCGAGCCCTCGGTCGGTCGGGCGGGATCCCGTTTGAGCTGTGGTGCGAGATTGGCCTGGCGTACCCGCCGGGGCAGCGGTCCGGTGCCGGAGCCGGGCTGCTGCGGCCTGGGGGCGGGGTGCCGGTCCGGCGCGCCCGGGTTGCTGGACTCGATCTCCGCGCGCCGGGTGCGCCGGGGAAGGGGGGAGGGCTCCCCCGAGGAGTCCCGGCCCGTGGCCGGGCCGGTCCGCTCGCCGACCGGGTCGGAGGTGCCGGGACCGCGACGCGGGGGCGCGTCCCCGCGCCGCCGGCTCGGCAGCGGTGCCGGGGTGGCCGGCTCGTGGCGGCCGGCGCCCGCCGGGTGCTCCTCGGCCTCGTCGCGTCGGGAGCGCTGGTCGGTGACGGGGCGCCCGTGCGAGCTGACCAGCTTCGGCGTCCGGCGCCGGGGCAGCGGAACCGCGGCATCCAGGTGGTCCTCCGCGGCGGCGTGGTCCGGGTCGGCGGAGTCCGGCGGGTCGTGGCGGGCGGTGGTGTCCTCCGCGCGGGCGAGGTGGGAGCGGCGCGGGCGGAAAAGACCGCCGCGCTCGCCGTCCTCCTCGTCCAGTCCGTCCGGGAAGTCGCCCAGGGCGTGCAGATCGACGGGCGCCTCCAGCTCGACCGGCCCGTCGAGGAGCTGGGTGGGCAGCCCGGGCAGCTGTACGGGCACCTGGGCGAGGGCGGCTCGGCGGCTCTCCTCCAGTCGGCGGGCCTCCTCCAGCTCGGCCTCCTTGGAGGGGCCGGGCCGGTCCAGCCGGAAACCGAGACCGTTGGTGTCCGGTACGTCGTCCGTCAGCAGCGCGTCGGGGATGAACACGACGGCGGTGGTGCCGCCGTACGGGGACGGCTGGAGGGAGACCCGGACGTTCTGCCGCTGGGCGAGCCGGCTGACCACGAAGAGACCGAGCCGGTCGGTGTCGGAGAGCTCGAACTCGGGGGTCTCGGCCAGCCGGAGGTTGGCGTCCAGGAGCGCGTCGGCGGCCATGCCGAGTCCGCGGTCGTGGATCTCGAGGGTGAAGCCGTTGGCGACGCGTTCGCCGAGCACATGGACGGCGGTGTGCGGCGGGGAGAACACGGTGGCGTTCTCCAGGAGTTCGGCCACCAGATGGGTGAGGTCCGCGACGGCCGGGCCGGTGACGGCCACCCGGGGCAGCCGGCGGACCTCGATGCGCTCGTAGTCCTCGACCTCGGCGACGGCGGCCCGCACCACGTCCATGAGCTGGACGGGCTTGCGCCACTGCCGGGAGGGGGCGGCGCCGGAGAGGATCACCAGGCCCTCGGCGTGCCGGCGCATACGGGTGGTGAGGTGGTCGAGGCGGAACAGGTCGGCGAGTTCGTCGGTGTCCTCGGTCCGGCGTTCCATGGTGTCGAGGAGGGTGAGCTGCTTGTGCAGGAGTACCTGGCTGCGGCGGGCGAGGTTGACGAAGACCTCGGAGACCCCGGCGCGCAGTTCGGCCTGTTTGACGGCGGCCTCCACGGCGGCGCGCTGGAGGGTGTTGAGGGCCTGGCCGACCTCGCCGATCTCGTTCTTGTCGTACTCCAGGCGGGGGACCTCGGTCTCCACGTCGACCTGCTCGCCCGTCGACAGGCGGCGCATCACGCTGGGCAGCCGGACGCCGGACGCCTCGTGGGCCTCCAGGCGCAGCTGTCGCAGGTCGCGGATGAGGGTGCGGCCGATCCGGACGGACAGGACCAGCGAGACCAGCAGGGCGACGAGACCGAGCACACCGGCGATGGCCGCCTTGGCGATGACGCCCATCGCGACCGGCCGGACCCGGTCCTGGTAGCGGTCGGCCGCCTGGTCGTTGAGCTCGGCGAGCTCGTCGAGGACGTTGCCGGCCGCGGAGTCCCAGCTCTTCGCGGTGACGCCGCTGGGCGTGCCGGCGCCGGTCGAGACGGCGGATTCCTCGGCGACGCGCAGCGGGGCGCTCGCGGCGTTCTTCCAGAAGCGGGTGAAGCGGTCCCGCTCCCAGGAGGGCAGCAGGGGGAGGTTGACGTCGTAGATCAGGGTGCGCTGGGCGGCGTAGTCGGAGACCGCGCGGAGTTCGTCGTGCGAGAGCCTGCCGACGATCAGCGCGGAGCCGAGGAGGGCGTCCTCGCGGGAGAGCAGCTCGCGGGCGCGCGCCAGGTTGACCAGGGCGCGGTACTCCTTGTCCATCTCCACGTTGTCGACGACGTGGAGGTTGGCGAGGAGCACGTAACAGGGGTCGATCAGGCTGTTGTAGAGGTTCAGCGCGGTGGCCCGGTTGACGGTGCCGTCCTCGACGCTGCGGCGCAGGGAGTCGATGCCGTCGAAGGCGTCCAGGACGGCGGTGAGGCGTTCGTCCGTGCCCTGACCCATCGCGTCGCGCACGTCGGGATCCTGGGCGTTCTTGCGGATCTCGGCGACGGCTTCGTCGGTGGCGCTGCGGCTGCGCCTCAGGGTGGCGAGCCCGTCGGAGGCGCGCGGGTCGGCGAGGTGGACAAGTGTCTGCCGGCGTTCCTGCTGGAGGACACGGACCGTGTCCTCGATGGGGTAGCCGATCTTTTCCACGACGGACGACACATTGAACAGCTGCTGTGCCTCGCGACCCGTCAGTACCGTGGCGAAGCCCCAGATCGCGGTGAGGGACACCAGCGGCACGAGAAGCAACGCCACGATCTTCCGGCGGATGGACTTCCCGCGAAAGCGCATGGCCTCCCCCAGCTCGACCCCCACCGGACGGGGGTACACATGTGCGTCAACAAACGGCGCGAGCCTACTACCGACGCACACGTAACTCGAAGAGCCGTCCGGAAGCTGAACTTCCGTACCGGGGGCGAGACATGGGGAGTTGTCCGGCCATTGGGGGAGATTGCCTCCCGGATCCCGGCACGGGCCGCCGGGACCGGCCCGGCTCGTCCGCAATATCAATTGGCTGGAATTTTTCCCTCGTTGGGAATCTTCGGGCGAGGTCGTTCGTCTTTCTCCATGGGAAACGGGGGCAGAATCGGCCACAGGAGCCGCATCTCGCCTCCCGGCGGCGTAAAACAGCGCAAGCCGGGCAGCCGTTGGGGAGCCGGGTCTTCGGACACGGAAGCGAGCGGTCTGCTGGCGGTGGGGAGTGACACGGTGATGGGCACGGCTCAGCGGCGCAAGGCGCCTGAGGACGGCGGCGCGGCGACGCGCCTGACGGTGCGGGAGGGTCCGGAGGCGCCGAATCTCGACATTCCGGCGGCCCGGACGGGAGTTCCAGCGGCCCCGGAGGAGAAGGCGGTGACGCCTCCGCGGGTCACCTCGCACGAGCGGGAGGAGCGCGAGGAGGCGCTGTATCCCCCGCTGTGGGTCGAGGAACCGGCGCGTCGCCGTCGGCTGCCCGATCCGGTGCGCACGGCGGCGGTGCGGGCGGTGCTGATCATCGCCGTGACGCTGATGCAGGCGATGGTGGCCTTCCTGTGCACCCTGGCGGGCTCGTGGCTGGCGTTCCCGATGGTGCTCAGCAGCGTGGCCAGCACAGTGGTCGCCACCTGGGCCGCGCTGGACGTCTGGGTGACCCGTCAGGTGTGGAACCAGCGCCACGGCGTGGTGTCGACACCGGCCAGCACCGCGCGTCAGTTGCGGCGGGAGCGGCGCCGGGCGCAGCGCCAGGCCAGGGCGGCCGGGCGGGGCCAGGAGCGGATACACGGGCGGGGCGGCGCGGGGCAGTTGTCGCACTCCTGAGGCGAGGCGGGGGCACCCGAGCATCGGTACCCGGAAAGCGCCCCTTCAGGACACCGACGCCCCCATACGCCTGTCCCCTCCCCCCAGTTCACGACGTAGCCGCATGAAGGGGCGCGGTCTGTCCACGGCGAGGACCGCGGTCGTACGGCCGTCCCTCTCGTACACCGCGAGGAAGCCTCCCTCGGCCGGTGCCCCGTCGGACAGAGCGCCCTCGGCGATACGGACGGTGTCCCCGTCCCGGCGGTGGCCGGCGAACTGGATGCGGGCGCCGTACTGGTCGGACCAGAAGTAGGGCAGCGACCTCACCGTCCGGGAGGTGTGCCCGGCGAGCAGGTTGGCGACGGCGACCCGGGGCTGTTCCGTGGCGGAGGTCCAGTGCTCCGCGCGGTGGCCGCCGACGCGGGCGACGTCTCCGACGGCGACCACCTGGGGCAGCGCCGTCATACAGCCGTCATCGCACAGGACACCGTCCTGAAAGGCGAGCGTGGACCCGGCCAGCCAGGCCGTGTTGGGGACGGCACCGATGCCGACGATCACGACGTCGGCCGGGAGGTCACGGCCGTCGGCGAGTGCCACGCCGCTGACGGCGGCGATGCCCGTCAGCCCGGCCACGCCGGTAGCGGTGACCAGTTCGACTCCGCCCCGGCGGTGCAGGGCCGCGCACACGGCGGCCATCTCGACGCCGAGCTGGGGCACGAGCGGCAGCGATGCGGCTTCGACCACGGTGACCGTGTGGCCGAGGGCGGCGCAGGAGGACGCGGTCTCGGCGCCGATGAAGCCGCCACCGATGACGACGACACGTCGGGGGCCCTGGGTGAGTTCCTCGCGCAGGGTTCGGGCGTCGTCGAGGGTGCGCAGGGTGTGGACGCCGGCGAGTTCGGCCCCGGGGAGGCGGCGGGGCGAGGCGCCGGTGGCGATGACGACGCCGTCGGTGGACACCGTACGGCCGTTGTCGAGCAGAACCGCGCGTCCGCGGACGTCGAGGCCGCGGGCCCGGGTGCTGAGGCGCCACTCGGCGTCGAGTTCCGCGGTCTCCTCGGCGTCGGTGAGGGCGAGTCGGTCCTCGTCGATCCGGCCGGTGAGGAAGTCCTTGGAGAGGGGAGGCCGGTCATAGGGGCGGTGGGATTCGTCGCCGACGATCACCAGTCGACCGTCGAAGCCCTGGGCGCGCAGTTCCCGGGCCGCGTACAGCCCGGCGAGGGAGGCGCCGACGACGGTCACGGTCCTCATGCGGTGCGCCTCCTCTTGGCCAAGGTCGCGCACGAGTCAGCACAGTGGCCCTGCGTCGGCCGGGTCACGGCGTTCATGCGGCCGTACCCTCTTCCCGCGCCAGGTGGACGTGGATGACTCCGTCGTCGACCGTGACCCGGTGGGTGCGGACGGCTCGGCGGGCCGGGAGGCAGGTCGGTTCGCCGGTGCGCAGGTCGAAGGAGGCGGCGTGCAGCGGACATTCGACCAGGCAGCCCTCCAGCCAGCCCTCGGAGAGGGAGGCGTCCTGGTGGGTGCAGGTGTCGTCGATGGCGTACAGCTCGCCGTCCTCGGTGCGGAACACGGCGACGGGTGGTGTCGTCCCGATGCGGACGGACTCGCCCTCGGGGAGGTCTTCGAGGCGGCAGACGGGAATCACGGGCCCCCCTTTCGGTCCGGAGCGCTGGTCCGGACAGGTGTGGTCCAGGTGCGGCAGGGAGTCAGGAGCGCGGGCCTTTGTAAGGCGGTCCGCGGAGAGACAGCCCGGAAGCGGGGTTCCAGGGCCGGAGTGCTGCGTTGCGCGACTGCGTTGCTGCGGTGCCGCGGTGCGCCCGGGGTTCCGGGACGCCGTCGGTCCGGAGCCGGGTGCGGCCGCATGTGCTGTTCGGCCCCTACCGGGGACCGGACGCTTGGTAACATGATGTTTCGCATGGCGCACGAGCGAGCGCTATGCGCAACAGAATCCGCGCGGGGCGACCGTCGCGTCAAGGGTTTCCCGCAGATGCGGCCCGAATCGGGCCCCCAGGTGGTGAGAGTTGAGCCATGACCCGCACGCAGAGGCAGCAGTCCGTCCCAGGTGCCAGCACGCCCAGCCCGGAGAAGCAGGGCGGAAGGGGCGCGGCGAGCGCGGTGCAGTCGGTGGACCGCGCCGTGAGCGTCCTGGAGATCCTGGCCCGGCACGGGGAGGCGGGCGTCACCGAGATCGCCGACGAACTGGACGTGCACAAGTCGACGGCCTTCCGGCTGCTCGGCGTCCTGGAGAACCGCGGCCTGGTGGCCCAGGCGAAGGACCGCGGCAAGTACTACCTGGGCGCCGGCGTCCTGCGCCTCGCGGGGGCGGCGGCAGTGCGCCTCGACATCTCGCAGGAGGGTGTCCCGGTCTGCCGGGAACTCGCCGACGAGCTGGGCGAGACGGTCAACATCGCCGTGCTGGACGACGACGCGGCGGTCAACATCATGCAGGCCCGCGGCACGGCGTCGGTGACGGCGCAGAACTGGCTGGGCCGGCGCACCCCGCTGCACGCCACCTCCAGCGGCAAGGTGATGCTCGCGCACATGTCACCCACCCTGCGCGAGGGGCTGCTGGCCCGCCCGTTGCCGCGGTTCACGGAGCGCACGATCACCGGCGCCTCGGCGCTGCGCGGGGAGTTGGAGGCCGTGGTGGAGCAGGGTTACGGCATCACCCTGGAGGAGCTGGAGCTGGGGCTGGCCGCCGTGGCGGCACCGGTGCGTTCGCACGACGGCAAGGTGATCGCGGCGATCAGTGTCTCGGGCCCGGTCTACCGGCTGAACAGCGACCGGCTGCCCGAGCTGGCCAAGCGCACGGTGGCGGCCGGGGCCGAGCTGTCCCGCCGTATGGGATACGGCTTCTGACCGAAAGCCTCCGAACAGCAGCAAGCCGAACGAGCGGATCACGGCGCGGGACCAGGTTCCTCCTGCTCCCGCGCCGCCTCTGTGTCCGACGGCCCCCGCCGTCCCGTGTCCGACGGCCTCCGCCGCCATGTGTCCGACACGTTTCGCCTCGCGGATTCCTTTTGCCAAGGGTTAACTCGCGCCTCTTGACGGCCGCTTGATGGCGTTCTCACTATGTTCCTCATCGCGCAACCCATCGTGCAGTGCGCAACAGCAGAGGAGCCCGGTCGTGCCACACGAGGTCCGTGCCGTAGTCGCTGTGAAGAAGGGCGCACCCGTCGAGGTGCGGACGATCGTCGTCCCCGATCCGGGCCCCGGTGAGGTGCTGGTCGCCGTACAGGCCTGCGGGGTCTGCCACACCGACCTGCACTACCGCGACGGCGGGGTCAACGACGACTTCCCGTTCCTGCTGGGACATGAGGCGGCCGGCACGATCGAGGCGGTCGGCGAAGGTGTCACCGACCTCTCACCCGGTGACTACGTCGTCCTCGCCTGGCGGGCCCCGTGCGGCAGGTGCCGTTCCTGCCGCCGCGGCCGTCCCTGGTACTGCTTCGACTCCCGCAACGCCGGGCAGCCGATGACGCTGCTCGACGGCACCCCGCTCAGCAACGCCCTCGGCATCGGCGCCTTCGCCGAGAAGACGCTGGTCGCGGCGGGGCAGGCGGTGCGGATCGACCCGGCCGCCCGGCCCGAGGCAGCCGGCCTCATCGGCTGTGGCGTGATGGCCGGTTACGGCGCCGCGGTGAACACCGGCCGAGTCGGGCGCGGCGACTCGGTCGCCGTCATCGGCTGCGGCGGCGTCGGCAACGCAGCCATCGCCGGAGCCTGTCTGAACGGCGCCATGAAGGTCATCGCCGTCGACATCGACGACAAGAAGCTCGACCAGGCGGAGAAGTTCGGCGCCACGCACACGGTCAACTCCCGTGGCACGGACCCGGTGGAGGCGGTGCGGGCGCTCACCGACGGCCATGGAGTCGACATCGCGATCGACGCCGTGGGCCGCTCCGAGACCTTCACCCAGGCCTTCTACATGCGCGACCACGCGGGCGTGCTGGTGCAGGTCGGCGTCCCCTCCCCCGAGATGAAGGTCGAGCTCCCGCTGATCGACGTGTTCTCACGCGGCGGCGCGATCAAGTCGTCCTGGTACGGGGACTGTCTGCCGAGCCGGGACTTCCCGTTCCTCGTCGACCAGTACCTCTACGGGCTGTTGGACCTGAACGCCTTCGTGACCGAGACGATCGCCCTCGACCAGGTCGAGGAGGCCTTCGCCAAGATGCACCGGGGTGAGGTGCTGCGCTCGGTCGTGGTCCTGTGAGCCCCGTCGACCACCCCGCAAGGAGGGGCATGTCCAGCACCCCCGAAAGCCAGTCCCCCCGTGTGGTCGTCATCGGTGCCGGCATCGTCGGCTGCTCGCTCGCCGACGAACTGACCGCGCGCGGCTGGACCGACGTCACCGTCCTCGAACAGGGCCCCCTGCCCGCCCCCGGCGGCTCCACCTCGCACGCGCCCGGACTCGTCTTCCAGACCAGCCCGTCCCGGACGCTCTCGGAGTTCGCCAAGTACACGGTCGAGAAGTTCAACGCCCTGACCGTGGACGGAGTTCCCTGTTTCGACCGGGTCGGCGGCCTGGAGCTCGCCACCACCCCGGAACGCCTCACCGAACTGCATCGCAGGGCCGGTTACGCCGCCGCCTGGGGCATCCGCGGCGAGATCGTCGGCGCCGCCCGCTGCAAGGAACTGTGGCCGCTGCTGGACGAGTCGGTGGTCCTCGGCGGCTTCCACACCCCCGACGACGGCCTGGCCCGCGCCCTCCTCGCGGCCCGCGCCCAGCGGGAACGGGCCACTCAAAGAGGCGCCCGCTTCCTGGAACGCCACACCGTGACCGGCATCGAGAAGGAAGGGCACCGCGTCACCGCCGTACTCACCGACCAGGGTTCCTTCCCCGCCGACCACGTCGTCTCCGCGGCCGGTTTCTGGGGACCGGTGATCGGCCGTATGGCCGGCGTCCAGGTACCGCTGCAGCCACTCGCACACCAGTACGCGAAAACCAAGCCGCTGCCGGAACTCGGAGCAGCGACCACACCGACCACCACGACCGCCTCAACGACCTCCACGACCACGGAAGCCTTGAGGCCCATCCTCCGCTTCCAGGACCGCGACCTGTACTTCCGTGAGCACACCGACCGCATCGGCATCGGCTCCTACGCCCACCGCCCGCTGCCCGTCGACCCGTTCGCGGTGCCGCCGTACGACGAGGCCCGCGCCCAGGGCCGGGACATGCCCTCCTCGTACCCCTTCGCCCCGCAGGACTGGGCGCCGGCCTGGGACGACTGCCGCTGGCTGCTCCCGGCGCTGCGTGACTCCGAGATCGAGGAGGGCTTCAACGGCGTCTTCTCCTTCACCCCCGACGGCATGCCCGTCCTCGGCGAATCACGTCACGTCCGAGGCTTCTGGCTGGCGGAGGCCGTCTGGGTCACCCACTCCGCCGGCGCCGCGAAGGCGGTGGCCGAGTGGATGGTGAACGGCCGCCCCAGCCTCGACCTGCACGAGTGCGACCTCACGCGCTTCGAGGAAGCGCAGCGTTCACCGGCGTACATCCGTGAGCGCGGTTCACAGCAGTTCGTCGAGGTGTACGACGTTCTCCACCCCCTCCAGCCGATGGAGCGGCCCCGCCCGTTGCGCGTGAGCCCCTTCTACGCCCGCCAGCAGCAGCTCGGCGCGTTCTTCCTGGAGGGCGGCGGCTGGGAGCGTCCGCACTGGTACGAGGCCAACGCGCCCCTCGCCGACGCGATCCGGCTCCCTCCGCGCGACGCCTGGCCCTCCCGCTACTGGTCGCCCATCGCGGCGGCGGAGGCCCAGGCGACCCGCGAGAAGGTCGCCCTGTACGACATGACCCCGCTGCGCCGCCTGGAGGTCACCGGCCCGGGGGCCCTCGACTTCCTCAACCGCATGACCAGCAACAACCTCCGCAAGAAGCCCGGCGCGGTCACCTACACCCTCCTGCTCGACCCGACCGGCGGCATCCGCTCCGACCTCACCGTCGCCCGGCTCGCCCCCGACCGCTTCCAGGTCGGCGCCAACTCCCCCGCCGACCTGGACTGGCTCACCCGCCACGCGCCCGACAACGTCCACCTCCGGGACATCACCTCCGGCACCTGCTGCATCGGCGTCTGGGGGCCGCTCGCCCGCGACCTCGTCCAGCCCCTCACCCGCGACGACTTCTCGCACGGGGCCTTCGGCTACTTCCGGGCGCAGGAGACGTACATCGGACACGTCCCGGTGACCGCCATGCGCCTGTCGTACGTCGGTGAACTCGGCTGGGAGCTGTACACCACCGCCGATCTGGGCCTGCGCCTGTGGGACACCCTCTGGGAGGCGGGCCAGGGCCTCGGGGTGATCGCCGCCGGCCGCTCGGCCTTCAACTCGCTGCGGCTGGAGAAGGGGTACCGCGCGTGGGGCGTCGACATGACCGACGAGCACGACCCGTTCGAGGCGGGCCTCGGATTCGCGGTGCGGATGGACAAGGACGCCTTCGTGGGCCAGGAGGCGCTCCGCGACCGTCCCGCGCAGACCCGCCGCCTCACCCCCCTCCTCCTCGACGACCCCGCCGACGTCGTCCTCGGCAAGGAGCCCGTCCACGTCGACGGCGCCCCGGCCGGTTACGTGACCAGCGCCTCGTACGGCTACACCCTGGGCCGCTGCGTCGCCTATGCGTGGCTGCCCCCGCTCGCCACCGGCACCGCCGTCCACATCGGGTACTTCGGCGGGAAGATCCCGGCCACGGTCGCCGAAGAGCCGCTCTTCGACCCGAAGATGACCCGCATCCGGCGCTAGGAGACGCAGATGTCCCCCACCTTCGACGTGATCGTCATCGGCCTCGGCGGCATGGGCAGCGCCGCCG
The DNA here is from genome assembly GCF_053592195.1 of Streptomyces sp. NPDC002776. Classification (NCBI taxonomy): domain Bacteria; kingdom Bacillati; phylum Actinomycetota; class Actinomycetes; order Kitasatosporales; family Streptomycetaceae; genus Streptomyces; species Streptomyces sp. NPDC002776. The sequence continues at coordinate 30,712 of NZ_JBSFVG010000028.1, forward strand.
CCCACCACCTCTCCGCGCGCGGCGCACGCGTCCTCGGACTGGAGCGGTTCGGCCCGGTCCACCAGCGCGGCTCCAGCCACGGCGGTTCCCGGATCACCCGCCAGTCGTACTTCGAGGACCCCGCCTACGTACCGCTGCTGCTGCGCGCCTACGAGCTGTACGACGACCTGGAGCGGGCCAGCGGCCGGGACATCGCCACCCTCTGCGGCGGTGTGATGGTCGGCCGCCCGGAGACCCGGACGGTCGCCGGTTCGCTGCGCTCGGCACGCCAGTGGGACCTGCCGCACGAGATGCTCGACGCGAAGGAGATCCGCCGCCGCTTCCCGACGCTCACCCCGGAGGACGACGAGGTGGCGCTGTACGAGCGGCGGGCCGGGCTGCTGCGCCCCGAGCACACCGTGGCCGCCCATCTCCAGCTGGCCACCCGGCAGGGCGCCGACCTGCACTTCGAGGAGCCGGTGACCCGCTGGGAGCCGTATCGGGACGGCGTCCGCGTGCACACCGCCGAGAACACCTACACCGCGGGTCAGCTGGTGATCTGCCCCGGCGCCTGGGCGCCCCGGCTGCTCGCCGATCTCGGCGTGCCGTTCACCATCGAGCGGCAGGTCATGTACTGGTTCCAGCCGAAGCAAGGCATCGAGCCCTTCCGCCCGGAGCAGCACCCCATCTTCATCTGGGAGGACCCCCAAGGCGTCCAGGTCTACGGCTTCCCCGCGATCGACGGACCCGGACTCGGCGCCAAGACGGCCTTCTTCCGCAAGGGTGAGATCACCACCCCGGAGACCATCGACCGCACGGTTCACGAGCACGAGATCCGGGCGATGGCGGACCACCTGTCGCGCTGCGTCCCCGACCTGCCCGGCACCTTCCTCAAGGCCGCGACCTGCATGTACTCCAACAGCCCCGACGAGCACTTCGTCATCGCCCGCCATCCGGCGCACCCGGACTCGGTCACCGTGGCCTGCGGATTCTCCGGGCACGGCTTCAAGTTCGTGCCCGTGGTCGGGGAAATCCTCGCCGACCTGGTCCTGACGGGCGCCACCGAGCACCCCATCGGCCTGTTCGACCCCGCCCGCCTCGCCGCCGCGCCCGCCTGAGCCGCCCGCCAACGACAGGAGCACGCACGTGACGACGCCCCCGATGCCGCCCAGCCTGCTCGCGACGCTGCCGGGCCGCTACTACACCGACCCCGACATCTTCCGGCGCGAACAGGAGCACATCTTCGAGTCCATGTGGTTCTGCGCCGTCCGCGGCGCCGACCTCGCCAGGCCGGGCGCCTTCCGTACGGTCCGGATCGGCCGCGAGAGCGTCATCATCACGCGGACCCGCAGCGGTGACCTGCGCGCCTTCCTCAACGTATGCCGTCATCGTGGAGCGCGGCTGTGCATGGAGGACTCCGGTGAGGTCAGGCGCAACCTCCAGTGTCCCTATCACGCTTGGACGTACGACCTTGACGGCACATTGATCGCCGCCCCCAACTTGATCAAGATGCCCGACGTCGACCGGGTCCAGTACGGATTGATCAAGGTGGCCCTGCGCGAGTGGCTGGGCTACGCCTGGGTGTGCCTCGCCGACCGGCCGCCCTCCTTCGAGGAGACCGTGCTGGGCGCTGCCGTCGAACGGCTCGGCGACACCGCGGCCATCGAGCACTACGGCACGGAGAACCTCGCCCTCGGCCGGCGCATCTCCTACGACGTGAAGGCCAACTGGAAACTGATCGTCGAGAACTTCATGGAGTGCTACCACTGCGCCACGATCCACCCCGAACTCACCGAGGTGCTGCCGGAGTTCGCCGACGGCTACGCCGCGCAGTACTACGTCGGCCACGGCGCCGAGTTCGGCGAGGAGGTCAAGGGCTTCACCGTCGACGGCAGCGAGGGCTTCGCGAAGCTGCCGGGAGTGAGCGAGGACCAGGACCGCCGGTACTACGCCGTCACCGTCAAGCCGACGGTCTTCGTCAGCCTCGTTCCGGACCATGTGATCCTGCACCGCATGTTCCCGCTGGCCGAGGACCGCACGGTCGTCGAGTGCGACTGGCTGTACGCACCCGAGGTCGTCGCGTCCGGAGCCGACGTGTCGAAGTCGGTGGAGCTGTTCCACCGGGTCAACGAGCAGGACTTCGAGGCCTGTGAGCGGACACAGCCGGCCATGGCGTCCCGTGCGTACCGCGCGGGTGGTGTGCTGGTCCCCAACGAGCACCACATCGGGATCTTCCACGCGTGGATCCTGGAAAAGCTGGGAGGCGGCCATGCCGGACCTGTTCATTGACGGCGAGTGGCGGGGTGCGCTCGACGAGCGCACCCGGGAGATCCGCTGTCCGGCCGACGGCTCGCTGGTAGGGGTGGTGGACGAGGCGGGCGGCAAGGACACCGTGGAGGCGATCGGCGCCGCCCGTCGCGCCTTCGACACCGGCTCCTGGCCCCGGACGGCACCGCAGGAGCGCGGCGACCTGCTGCTGCGCGTCGCCGATCTCCTCGTACGCGACAAGGAGTCGATCGCCCGGGCCGAGTCGCTGGACACCGGAAAGCGGCTCGTGGAGAGCGAGTACGACGTCGACGACGTGGCCAACTGCTTCCGCTACTTCGGGCGGCTCGTCGCGGGCGAGGGGACCGGCCGGGTCGTCGACACCGGCGCGCGGGCCATCGACAGCCGGGTGGTGCACGAGCCGGTCGGGGTCTGCGGGCTCATCACCCCGTGGAACTACCCGCTGTTGCAGACGGCCTGGAAGGTGGCCCCCGCGCTCGCGGCGGGCAACACCTTCGTGCTGAAGCCGAGCGAGCTGACCCCGCACACCGCGATCCATCTGATGCGGCTGCTGGACGAGGCCGGACTCCCGCCGGGCGCCGGCAATCTGGTGCTCGGTGCGGGACCCGAGGCGGGCGCCCCGCTCGCCGACCACCCGGGCGTCGACCTCGTCTCCTTCACCGGCGGCCTGCACACCGGGCGGCGGCTGATGGCGGCCGCGGCCGGGACCGTGAAGAAGGTCGCGCTCGAACTCGGCGGCAAGAACCCCAACATCGTCTTCGCCGACGCCGACTTCGACACGGCCGTCGACATGGCGCTGACGGCCGTGTTCCTGCACTCCGGGCAGGTCTGCTCGGCGGGTGCCAGGCTGCTCGTGGAGGAGCCGCTGCACGACCGGTTCGTCGACGAGGTCGTACGGCGGGCCGCCGGGATCAGGCTCGGCGGGCCCTTCGACGAGCAGGCCCGGACCGGGCCGCTGATCTCGGCGGTCCACCGCGCCAAGGTCGAGGCGTACGTGGCCAAGGGGCTCGCCGAGGGCGCGGTCCTGCGCTGCGGCGGCGCCCGCCCCACCGGTGCCGGTCTCGACGACGGCTTCTACTACCCGCCCACGGTGCTCGACGAGTGCGCCGCCGGAATGTCGGTGGTCCAGGCGGAGTCCTTCGGGCCGGTGCTCACGGTGGAGCGCTTCACCGGCGAGGAGGAGGCCGTACGCCTGGCCAACGACACCGTCTACGGCCTCGCGGGTGCGGTATGGACGCGTGACGAGGGCAAGGCGGCGCGGGTCGCGGCCGCGCTGCGGACCGGCACGGTCTGGATCAACGACTACCACCCGTACGTCCCGGGGGCCGAATGGGGCGGCTACAAGCAGTCCGGATTCGGGCGGGAGCTCGGCCCCTCCGGGCTCGCCGAGTACCGCGAGACCAAACACATCTGGCGCAACACCAGCCCCACGCCTCAGGGATGGTTCAGCTGATCACCGGGTAGCAGCACGCGGCACCCGGCCCCCGCACGAGCCGCTCCCCCTCCTCCCTCAGGCCCACCAGGAGTCCGCTCATGACCACGACCCACCCACCGAGAGACGCCGACGACGCCGAACTCGCCGAGTTCGGGTACAGACCCGAACTCAAGCGCACCCTCGGCACCTTCCACACCTTCGCCGCCGGCATCAGCTACATCTCGATCCTGACCGGCACCTTCCAGCTCTTCTACTTCGGCTACGGCAGTGGCGGCCCCGCCTACTGGTGGTCGTGGCCGATGGTCTTCGGCGGCCAGTTCATGGTCGCCCTCTGCTTCGCCGAGCTGGCGGCCCGCTACCCGGTGGCGGGGTCCGTCTACAACTGGTCGAAGAAGATAGGCAACCCGCACCTGGGCTGGCTCGCCGGGTGGATGATGCTGATCGCGTCCATCGTGTCCATCGCGGCCGTGGCGCTGGCCTACCAGCTGACGCTGCCGCAGATCTCCGACGCGTTCCAGCTCGTGGGCGACGGCACCGGAAAGTACGACGTGGCGACCAACGCGGTCATCCTGGCCGCGGTGCTGATCCTGTTCACCACCCTGGTGAACGCCTTCGGCGTCAAGCTGATGGCCCGGATCAACACGGCGGGCGTGTTCATCGAGTTGATCGCCACCGTTGTATTGATCGTCCTGTTCGCCGTCCACATCACCCGCGGTCCGCAGGTGGTCATGGAGACCAACGACACCGGCGCGGGCTACGGCGCCGGGTACCTGGGCGCGTTCCTCGTCGCGTCGCTGGCGTCCGCGTACGTGATGTACGGCTTCGACACGGCCGCCTCGCTCGGCGAGGAGTCACTCGATCCCACCCGGAACGCGCCGCGCGCCATCATCCGGGCGATCGTGGCCTCCTTCGTCCTCGGCGGCCTGGTCCTGCTCCTGGCCCTGATGAGCGTCTCCAGCCTGAAGGGGGAGCGGCTCTCCACGGACGGACTGCAGTACATCGTGCTGGACGTGCTCGGCTCGACGGCCGGCAAGGCGATGCTGTGGTGCGTGCTGATCGCGGTCACCGTCTGCGCCCTGGCGGTCCACACGGCCGCGGTCCGGCTGGCGTTCGCGATGGCCCGGGACAACAACCTGCCCGCGTCCTCGAAGCTGGCCAAGTGCCACCCGCGGTTCCACACCCCGGTCCTGCCGACCGTGATCATCGGGATCCTGGCGCTGGCGATCCTGGTGGTCAACATCCGGCAGCCGCAGATCTTCACGGTCGTCACCAGCATCGGCATCATCATGATCTACCTCGCCTACCTGGGCGTCACGGCCCCGATGCTGGTGGCGCGGCTGCGCGGCAGATGGCAGCCGGCCGGCGACGGACGTTTCTCGCTGGGCCGCTGGGGTCTGCTCGTCAACGCGCTGGCCGTGCTGTGGGGCCTCGGCATGACGATCAACCTGATCTGGCCGCGGGCCTCCGTGTACAACGCCAGCGCCCCCTTCCACTGGTACCTCCAGTGGGGCGCGGTCCTGTTCGTCGGGGTCATCGCGGGCGGCGGCTTCGCCTACTACTGGTTCGTCCAGCGGCACCGCACGGGTGTGCTGGCCGAGCACCGGTCGCAGCCCGCTGCGGAGGCCGAGGGAGACCGTCTTGAGCATCGATGAGTTCGACTACGTCGTGGTCGGCGGCGGCACCGCGGGCAATGTGGTCGCGGCCCGGTTGTCGGAGGATCCGGCGGTCACGGTGTGCGTCCTGGAGGCCGGGCCGAGCGACGTCGGCGACGACGCCGTCCTGCGGCTGGAGCGCTGGATGGGCCTGCTGGAGTCCGGCTACGACTGGGACTACCCGGTCGAGCCGCAGCCCAGCGGCAACAGCTTCCTGCGGCACGCCCGCGCCAAGGTGCTCGGCGGCTGCTCCTCGCACAACTCCTGCATCGCCTTCTGGGCCCCCGCCGAGGATCTGGACGACTGGGCGGCGGGCGGCTGCTCGGGCTGGAGCGCGGCCGACCTGTTCCCGCTCTTCCGGCGCGTGGAGAACAACGACGCCCCCGGCGACCACCACGGCCGCACCGGCCCGGTGAAACTGCGCACGCTCAAGGGCGAGGATCCGTGCGGCACGGCCCTGCTGGAGGCGTGCGCGCAGGCGGGCATACCGACGACGGCCTTCAACACCGGCCGGACGGTGATCCGGGGCGCCAACTGGTTCCAGATCAACTCCGACGAGAACAACATCCGTCAGTCGTCATCGGTGGCCTACCTGCACCCGGTGATGGGCAAGCGTCCGAACCTGGAGGTCCGTACCGGCGTACGGGCCAAGAAGCTCCTCCTCGACGGCCGGCGCTGCGTCGGCGCCGAGTACCTGGACCCCGACCTGATCCACAGCCGGACGGTACGGGCCCGGCGCGAGGTCGTCGTCTCCTGCGGGGCGATCGACTCCCCCAAGCTCCTGATGCTGTCCGGCATCGGACCGGCCGCGCACCTGCGCGAGGTCGGCGTCGAGGTGGTGGTGGACGCCCCGGGCGTCGGCGAGAACCTCCAGGACCACCCCGAGGGCGTCATCATGTGGCAGGCCCGGCGGCCCATGACCACCGCGTCCAGCCAGTGGTGGGAGGCGGGCATCTTCTACGACACCGAACCGGGCCTGGACCGGCCGGACCTGATGTTCCACTACGGCTCCGTGCCGTTCGACATGAACACGGCGCGCCACGGCTACCCCACCTCCGAGAACGCGTTCTGCCTCACCCCCAACGTCACACGGGCGAGGTCACGGGGCACGGTCCGCCTGCGCACCCGCGACTACCGGGACAAGCCGCGGGTGGACCCCCGGTACTTCACGCACGAGCACGACGTGCGCGTGATGACGTACGGCCTGAGGCTCGCCCGCCGCATAGCCGGGCAGCCCGCGCTCAGCGGCTGGGCGGGAGCCGAACTGGCCCCCGGACCGGACGTCCGGTCCGACGACGAACTGCTGGACTACATCCACCGGACCCACAACACGGTCTACCACCCGTCCTGCACGGTGAAGATGGGCGCGGACGACGACCCCACGGCCCCGCTCGACGCGCGGCTGCGGGTCAAGGGGGTCGAGGGGCTGCGGGTGGCGGACGGGTCGGTGATGCCGGATCTGGTGACCGTCAATCCGTGCATCACGACGATGGTGATCGGCGAGAAGTGCGCGGATCTGATCAAGGCCGATCGTCGGCCGGGGGCCGTCGGTACATGCGGGTCGCCGTGATCTCGCTGTGCACCGCGTCCTCCCCCTGGGACTGCTGGGGCAGTCCCGGGCGGAGGTGTTCCTCGACGCTGATGTACTTCAGTCCCGCCCTCAGGTCGGCGTCGTTGCGCAGCCGGATGACCAGCGGGAACTCAGCCAGCGCGGTGGTGTCGAACAGGCCGGTGGTGTACAGCAGCTGCACGCCGAGGGCGTCGGAGACCGCGCGCTGCAGCTCCAGCAGGTAGGTGGCGTTGGCACGGCCGATGGGGTTGTCCAGGAACAGCGTGCCGGCGTGGCGGTGCTTGTCCCGGCCCCGGTCGTTCGAGCGCAGGGCCGCCATCGTGCAGTACAGCGCGATGGCCGCGGTGAGCAGCTGCCCCCCGGAGAACACATCGCCCATCTGCCCGACGGGCACCCGCTCCGCACGCAGCACCGCGTCCGGCTTGAGGATCTCGACGGCGACGCCCTTGGGCCGGAGCGCGGCGCCGACTCCGCGCAGCAGCAGGGACATCCCGTCCCGCCGCAGATCGGAGTTCTTCTTCACCGCCGCGCGCGTGGCCTCGTCGATGACCTCGCCGAGTCGCTCGGTGAGCGTGGCCTGGTCGGGTTCCTCGAACCGGATCCGCAGGAACTCCTGTCCGGACCACTCGCCGAGGCCCTCGGGCAGCCGGGACAGCCGCTGCGCGGACCGGAGGGTGGCGAGCGCCGACTCCACCAGTCCGCGCAGCCGGTCCACGATCGAGTCGCGGTTGCGCTCCAGCTGCGCCAACTCGTCGGTGAGGACGCGCAGTCGGGGTGCGAAGGCGTCCGCCCACTTCTGCGCGTGCTCGGGCAGCGAGGCGGCGGGCAGCTCCCGGATCTGCTGCCGCGCGGGGGTGCGTACCTGCTCGTACCGCGTGGAGTTGGCGTGCCGCACGAGCACATCGCTCGCCTCGCGGACGGCCGCCTCGGCGGCGGACAGGTCGGCGGCGCAGCCGCGCAGCGACCGGCGGGCCTCGGCGGCGGACTGCCGGGCCTCGTCCGGGCTGCCGGGATAGGGCTCGGTCTCCTCCTGGTCCTCCTCCGGGGTGTGCTCGCGCAGCAGGTCGCGGAGCATCGCGGCGATCTCGTCGAAGCCGCCGGCCGCGTCCTCGGCGGCGCGGTGGGCCGCCAGCAGCTCGGCGTGCGCCTCCCGGGCCTGCCCCAGCGCCTCGGTGCGCGAGGCCAGTTCGGCGGTCGCCGTGCGCAGCAGCGCCTGCGCATGCTCGGCGTCGCGCGGCTGCAGCTCCTCGGCCAGCTCGGTGTGCGCCTCCTCGCCGTCCTCGGGCGCGTGCCGCTCGGCCTCGCCGCGCAGCCGCCCGAGCTGCTCGCTCGCCGTCGACATCCGGGTCTCCAGGAGCTGCACCAGCTCCTCCGCGCGGGCGACGGCCGCCTGCCGGGACGGCCCGTCGGAGCCGTCGGGGGACTGGAGCAACTGCTCCGCGCGGGTGCGGACCTTGTTGCTCAGCCGGTCCAGCTCCGCGCGCGCCGCGCTCTCGTCGCTCTCCGCGCGGGCCTGCTCGGCCCGCAGGTCGGCGCCGACGCCGACCTTCTCGTACACCTGCGAGGCGGCCCGGTAGGCCTCGCGCAGGGCCGGCAGCGACGCCTTGGACGCCTCGGCGCCGGTCTCCGGTACGTCGTCGGGGGCGCCCGCGATCTCGGCGCGCTCGGCGCGCAGGGCCCGCGCGGTGCGGCGGGCGTCGTCCGCGGCGCGCTGGGCGGCCCGCCGGTCCTCGTCGGCGGCTCGGGCGCGCTCCAGGCAGGCCTGGGCGCGGGCCTCCGACTCGGCGGCCTCGTCGGCGAGTTCCCGCAGCTTGGCCTGCCAGCCGGCCCGCTCGCGCAGCCGGAAGGCGAGGCCGGCAAGGGCGTCGGCGGCGCGCCGGGCCTTCTGCGCGGCTTCCTGCCGCTCGTCGCGGACCTGGGCGGCCTCCGCGGCGGCCTCGTCGGCCTCCGCGCGCACGGTCCGCGCCTCGGCGAGCTCGGCCTCGGACTCCTCCGCGAACGCGCGGGCCTCCCGGGCCGTCTCGGCCAGTTCGACCAGCCGTCCGGCCGGGCAGCCGGTGCGCCAGGAGGCGAGCCGCGCGGCGAGCTCCCGGTCCTTGCCGAGCCGGGCGGCGAGGGTGCGGATCTCCTGGTCCCGCTCGGCCGCCCGCGCGCGCAGCGCCTGCCGCTCCTCGTCGGCGGCGTGCTCGTCGTGCATGGCCGGGTTCGGCGGTACGAGGAAGACGTCACCGGTGTGCGCGTCGGTGCCCGGTGTGGGGGCGAGGAGCGCGGCGGCGGTGCCGACGGCCACGGCGGACCGGGGCAGCAGGGCCGCTTCGCCCAGCACCTCGCGGGCCCGCGCGTGCGTGGCGGGGTCGGTGATGATGACGCCGTCGACCAGCTCGGGCCGGGCGGCCAGCACACGCGCGTGGTCGGCGGGGTCGACGGCCTGGGCGAGGTAGCGCCAGCCGGGCAGGGCGGGGATGCCGTGCTCGCCCAGGAACTCCACGGTGGCCAGCACGTCGGGTCCCGGCGGCAGCAGTCCGCCGTCGCCGAGGGCGCCGAGGATGCGGGAGTCGTCGGCGGCGGCCGTCCGCAGCTCGAAAAGGTGCCGCTCGGCGGAGGAGACGGCGTCGTCGAGGAGTTCGCGCAGTTCGTCGGCGAAGCGGTCGAGCTCCTCGGGTGTCAGCGTGCCGTCCGGGGCGAGGCGCGGGCCGAAGGCCCCTCCGGTGCCGGTCGTCCGGCCGCGCGGGGTGGTGCCGGCGTCGGCGTGCGGGCCGGCGCCGCCGACCGCTGCCCCGCCGGATCCGGCGTCCTGCCCGGCCCGGGGCCCCGGCAGGCCCGCCCGCGCCCCGCCGGGGGCGCCCGGCAGGCTCAGCAGCTCGGCCAGCCGCTCCTCGGCCGCCAGCGCCTCGGCGAGCCGCTGCTCCGCCTCGTAGGCCCGTTGCGCGGCCGTCGCCGCGTCGGCCGCGCGGGCCGCGGTGAGTTCGGCGCGGGACTCCGTGGCGGCCGCCTCGCGCGCGTGCTCCGACGCCCGCCGGGAGGCCTCCCGCGCGGTGTCCCAGGCGGATACGGCACTCTTCTCGGCGTCACTCGCGGCGAGGGCCGCGCGGGCCGGATCGGCGTCGGGGGCGCTGTCGTCGAGCCAGCCGGCGCGCACGGCCTCGGCGGTCTCCTGCTCGACCTCGGACAGGCGCTGCTTGAGGTGGCCGATCTCGCTGCGGGCGCGCTGGGCCTCGGTGGCGGCGGAGGTGGCGTCCCGGTGGGCGGCCTCGCCGACCTCCTGGAGCGCGGCCGACCGCTCCTCCCCCTCGTTGGCGAGGGCCTCGGCGCTCTCCGCGGCCGCGTGCAGCGCCCGTACGAGATCGACGGCGGCCTTCGCGCGGGCGGCGAGGGCGGGGGCGGCGTCCCGCTCGGCCTCCTGGATCGCGGCGGCCACCCGCGCGACCCGGTCGGCGGCGGCGCGGTGCCGCAGCACGGCCTCGGCGGCCTGCCAGGCGGAGTGCAGGGTGCGGGCCTCGGCGAGCTCGCGCTTCTGCGCGGCCGCGGACTTCTCGGCGGCCGCGAGGGCCAGCGAGGCGTGCCGGTAGGCGAGTTCGGCGGCGATCGACGCACTGCGCTCCCGCCCCGCCTCGGCATGCGTGACGGCGTACGCGGCGGCGGTGACCCGCTGGGCGAGGTCGGCCGCCCGCACCCGCTCCCGGGCCCCGCGCGCGGACAGCCGCCGGGCCAGGGTCCGGGTCCGCCGCTCGGCCCCGGTGTGGATGTCCCGCGCGCGGGAGCGCGCCTCGGCCGCCTCCACGATCCGCCCGAGCAGATCGACGGACCCGGCGGTGAAGTCCCGCTCGGCGATCAGCTCGGCGCGCCGCCCGAGCTTGTTGCCGAACCCGCTGACCAGGTCGGCGAGCCCGTCGGTGTCCCGGGTGTCGGTCACCGCGCGCAGCAGCAGGTCGGTGAAGTCGGAGTCCTTCTTCACCGCGAACAGGCCGGCGGCCTCGCCCTCGTCGGCGTTCATCTCCCGCTGGTAGCGGAAGAGTTCGGGGTCCAGGCCGAGGTCGCCGAGGTGCTCGATCCACCGGTCGTGGATCTCCTCCCAGTGCACCTCCAGATGCGGGTACGCCTTGCCCGCCTCGGTGAGGGCGTCCCGGAAGCCCTTCATGGTGCGGCGCCGGCCCTGGGCGCCGGAGGCGCCCTCGACGGGCGGGCGTACGGCGGTGGACTCGGCGACCGGCAGGTTGTCCAGCGCGAGCCCGGGCCCGGGCCGGAAGGAGTACCAGGCCTCGGCGAACTTCCGCGGGTCGTTGGAGACCTGCCGCCCGCGCCACTCGCTCACCTTGCCGACCACCACGCACTCGCCGGTCAGCGTGTGCTGCCACTCCAGGGCGACGTGTCCGCAGTCGTCGGCGAGCAGGAACTTGCGCAGCACACCGGAGCTGGCGCCACCGAGGGTGTTGCGGTGGCCCGGCAGCATCACCGAGAAGATCAGCTTGAGCAGCACCGACTTGCCGCCGCCGTTCTCCAGGAACAGCACGCCGGCGGGCGCGGGCCGGCGCGGCGGGCCGACGGGCTCCTCCGCGAAGAACTCCGCCTGCGCGGGCGCGGGGTCGGGCACGGGCTCGCCCACGCCCCGCAGGTCGAGCACGGTGTCGGCGTAGCGCGCACCGGCGGGACCGATGGAGTAGAGGCGGATGCGGGACAGCTCGTACATGGCGGACTCTCGTAAGTCTTCGGCAGGTGGGGGGAAGGTCAGGACCGGGCGGACGCGTGGAAGGGCAGTCCGGCGTCGGCGACCAGCTCCAGGTCGTCGCCCTCCTCGGGCGGCAGCAGGGTCGCCGTGCCGTCGGTGACCGGAACCACGCCCAGCTCCAGCAGCTCGGCCATCGCGGAGCTGCCCGCCATGTCCCGCACCTGGAGCTGGTAGCGGGCGGTCGTGCGGTACGTACCGCCGTTGTCGTCGCCGGTGCGCTGGAGGAAGCCGGAGTCGGTGAGGAAGGCGACGGCCTTGCCGATGATGCCGGTGGTGGACCCGGCGAGTCTGCGGGCGTCCTTGGTGGCGCCGGTGGCGGTGCGTCGGGCCCAGATCCGCCAGGCGGCCTCCAGACCGGGCGCGTCGCTCGCCGGGTCGGTGTTCTCGCCCTGCTCCTCGGCCCGTTCCTCCAGGCGCCGGCAGGCCTGCCGTACGAAGGCGTCGACGCCGTTGACGGAGACGCGCCCGATGTAGCCGTCGTCGGCGAGGTCCTCGGGGCGGGGGAACGCCAGGGCGGCGACGGCGAGATGGGCGAGCCCGTGCAGGAAGCGGTCGCCGGAGTCGGCGGAGGTCCGCCGGGCGTAGTCGCCCATGCGCACGGCGAACACCGAGTCCTCGGCGGCGGTCACCGCCATCCCCGCGCGGGGGGACACCTCCAGCACCACCAGGCTGAGCCCGGCGGCCACGGCGTCCGCGAGCCGCGCGAACGGCGGGTCCTCGCGGTAGCGCCGCAGCAGCTCGGTGTACTCCTGGTCCCGCGCGGGCTGCAGCTTCGGCTGGAGCCCGAAGGCGACGAGCCGGGCGGCGTCGGCGGCGTCCGCGGGCGTGACGGCGGCACTCGCGGAGGGGGCGGTGGCCTCCGGCTCGCTCCACTCGACGTGCTCGCTCACGGTTGGGCCCTACCTTTCTAGTGGGTTCGAAATGATCATTCGTAAGATCAGTGGGACCCAGGGGCTCTGGGCATGGCTGATGATTGGGCGACCGTCAGATG
>NZ_JBSFVG010000029.1:0-39433 GCF_053592195.1 Streptomyces sp. NPDC002776
CTACCTCACCCCGCTGGAGATCAGACAGCGACACGAACAAGGACACGCCCTCACGGCGTAAGCATCGAGTGTCCAGCATCACGGGGAAACTTCAGGCTGGTGATGCCGTTCGGGCAGGTGAGGGTGCGGTTGTCCCAGTCGATGTGGAAGTCTTCCTTCGTGAAGCCCGGCCGCTGGGCGGCCTGTGGGTCCTCGCGGACCGGGCCGAGCAAAGGGATATCCCAGGTCATGGCCGCGTGGTGGATGCTGTCCGGGGTGACATAGCCGCCGTCGACGACGTGCTCGACGGGCTGCAAGCCCTGGCGGGTCAGCTGTCGGTGGATGTCGTCGAGGGCGTCGATGTCTTGCTGCGGCGCCGGGCGGGTGACGACCTGGACGATGACGTTGGGGCTCGTCTCGTCGCAGGTCTCGGTCTGGTGATCGCGATAGCCGATCCAGTCTCGCTGGCCGGCCGCGGTGACCTTCTGGCTGTAACGGGCCTCGGGATCGTGCGGGGTGACGATCTCCATCGTGGACCACGGCACCCGTGCTGAAGCAGGATCCGGCCGGCCGTCTGCTGAGGTCTTGCCGGTGTTCCTCTGCTCTATCGCCCTCCGGCTGGCCCGGTCACGGGCCGACTTCGCCGCCCGCCAGCGAAGTTGGCCCGCTTCGTCGTTCCAGTACTGCTGGACCCAGACCTGCCGCAGGATCTGCACCGACCTCAACTCCCGCAGGCGAGACGGGGCATCGTCGTGATAGACGGCGCGCAGGATGTGCAGCCCGTCCTCACCCACCCGCAGCACCCAGGCGAGCAATGCGTCTTTGCCGCGGGGAAGCCGGTCATAACGCACCGGCCGGCCATACCGGTCCCCCCAGTCAGGCGTCACGAGAGCCGCCAGCCATGTCTCGCCCTGCAGCGCGAGTTCCTCCAGAGCACAGCGCAGGGTTTCAGCGACCAGTTCACCCCGATTCAGACGGCGCACCGCCGCCAGCACGTGGGTGGAATCCGTCCGGACCCGTCCCCGCCGCTTGACCAGCCCGGCTTCTGCCAGCCGGTCCACGACCAGCGCCAAGAGCCGGTCCGCGCGGTCGCCTTCGGCCATCCGGCCACGGAATTCGCTCAGGACCGTGAAGTCGAATCCTGGATCGTCCAGCTCAAGGCCCAGACAGTACTTCCAGTCCAGGCGGCAGCGGACCGCGTCCGCCGCCTGCCGGTCCGTGAGGTTCTCCGCGTACTGCAGCACCGACACAAGAGCCAACTGAGCCGACGACAGCCCGCGCCGCCCGTCCGCCGGAATACCAGTCGGCGAAGTCGGCATCCTTGAACACGCCGTCCAGCCGATCACGCACCCACATCGCGACTGTTCCCCGCGGATTGCTCGCCCGTGCCGTCCGCACCGTCAACGGCGGAATCACCCGCCCCGAAACCGAACCCATTGCCACTGCGGTCACTCCTCCGACCGCCGAAACCGCCCCGCTCCCACCAGCGCAGCATCGCGAGGACATGAACACAGCTATGGTCAGCAGATTTCACCCCACCGAGTGAAGATCACCAACAGCATCACGAGCGTCAGACAGAACACTCGGATACGGGCGTCGCTTCGGCACGCTTCCGGCGTCTGCCGCGAACGAAGTGCGCCCAGTCGCGCAGAACGGCGGTCGAAGCACACCGCCCCGATAACCGGGCATCCTGAGATGAGACAGGATTTAGCCCTTTTCGCCCCATCCGCAACCTCCCACGACTCGTCGGCAACGACGCTCCCCGCGACCTCGCCTGTACCGCCAGTCACCACTTCCGGAAACACACAATAAGCGGGCATCACAGGTGAAAAGGCCTTTAAATGGAATGGTGCACATCGCGGCCTCCCGCAGCATGGCACGGTGTCTTGAGCCTGACCGAGAAGGGTCCGGGAGAGTGGTCCCTGCACCTGGCTATCCGCGTCCTCACGTTGGGTCTCCGGACACGCTGAGCATGACGTGAACGACACGGAGGCAGTGGCATGATCGCCACTGTCTCCGTCACTTGACGCAAGCACCGGCAATGGGTTGCATACGTTCTGTGATCGTGCACCCTGCTCCAACCTCCTGTTCACACGCGTCCTCCGGGACATCTCTGCGGGCAGGGGGCACCACGCCGTGGACCCGGTGATCATCGTCGGTGCGGGGCCCGTCGGGCTCACGCTCGCCCTGGCGCTGGCGCGTCAGGAGGTGCCGTCGGTCGTACTCGACGAAGGACCCGGCAAGGACGAACCCCGCCCGGCACGCACCGTCGTGCTGCGCGAGGACAGCGCCGCCCTGATGGAGCGGCTGACCGGACTGCCGGTCGGGCAGGCGGGCTGCCGTTGGGCCGGATGGCGGTCGATGCGGCGCAAGCAGGTGATGCGCGAGGTCTCCTTCGACGACTCGGCGCCCGTGCACATCGCCCAGCACGTCCTGACCGGCGCCCTGCGCGCGGCACTGGCCGGTGAACGGCTGGTGCGGATCGCCGTGGACAGCAGGCTCGACGGCATCGAGCAGGAGCCAGCCGGCGTCACCGCCCGCACCCGCGGCCCCAAGGGCACCTGGTGGCGAGGCAGCTACCTGGTCGGCTGCGACGGCCCCCGCTCCACCGTGCGCAAGCTCCAGGACATCCGCTTCCCCGGCCGTACGGCCGTCGAACGGTACGCCGTCGCCGCGCTGCGCACCGAACTCCCCTGGACCGACGAGGCGTTGCTGCACCGGATGCCCCCGTGGCGGACCTCGGGCCCCTCGGCCGGCGAGGTCACCGCGCGCCCGCTGCCGGACGGGGCCTGGCGCCTGGACTGGCTGCTCCCGCCGGGCAAGGACCTGGTCACCCCCGAGCTGCTGGTCACCCGGGTCCGGGAGACGCTCGCGGGCTGGACGGACGGCTCGACACCGCCGTACGAACTCCTCGACACCGGCGTCCACACCGTGCACCACCGGCTCGCCCGGCGCTGGCGGGCCGGGCGGGTGTTTCTCGCCGGGGACGCGGCGCATCTGCTCGGGGCGCTCGGCACGCACGGGCTCGACGAAGGGCTCCGGGACGCCGACAACCTCGCCTGGAAGCTGGCGCTGGCCTGGCATCACGGGCCGCACGAGGCGCTGCTGGACAGCTACCAGACGGAGCGGCGCGCGGTCGTCGCCGCCCGGCTGCGCGCCGCCGACCAGGCGCTCCCGCTGCTGCGCGGCGGCGGGGGCCTGCGGGCGTACGTCCCCGGATCGGCCCGGGGCCATGACGCGCTGCTCGCGGAGGGCCACTTGGGGCACGGGGCGCTGGGTGCGCCGGGGGCGTACGCCGACTCGCCGCTCGCGCCCCGGCACCTGGAGGGCGAGGTGTCCCTCGACACCCCGGTGGGCGCGCCGGTCGCCGATGTACGGGTGACCGCGGAGGACGGCTCGTTCGTACGGCTGCGGGACCGGCTCGGCCGGGGGGCGCTGCTGGTGCTGCTGATCGCGCCGGGCACGGGGGTGTGGGACCGCAAGCACTGGGTGACCGCCGGGATCATGCCGCGGCTCGCGGCGGCCGTGACGGCGCTGCCGCATCCGGCGGAGTTGCTGGTCGCCGAGAGCTATCCGGGCGCCGCCGCCCACACGGTCCTGCTCATCCGGCCCGACGGCCACCTCGTCACGGCGCTCGGCGGGGTGCGCCCGGCCGACCTGTACGCGGCGGCGGAGGCCACCCTGGGCGGCCCGGTCCCGTCCGAGGCGGAGGCCACGGCGGGGTCGCGCTGAGCGGCCCCCAAGGCGTCACCGTCCACATGGTGACGGTGAGTTGACCGGTCCGCACCTCCATGGTGTACTCCGGATCATGACCGACACCTGTGTGCACCTGTGGCGGAAGGTCCATGTGGACCTCGTCCGCTATGCGGGCTGCATGTGTACCCGGTCCTGCTGAATTCGCATCTCTCCTCACCCGCGCGCACCGCCGTCGTGCCGTCGCGCGCTCCCCGCGAACCCTCATCAGGACGGTCGACGTGTCTGTCTCCCCCTCCCCTTCCGTGTCCACCTCCGCCGCGCCCACGCAGGCGGACCTCCTCGATTTCGTACGGCGCACCGCGGCCGACGCCGAGCTGATCGCCTCGCTCCCGCTCGACCCCGAGGGCCGCACCTGGGTGCGCCTGGAGGGCCCCGCCGGCAGTGAGGCGTGGCTGATCGGCTGGCCGCCGGGCTCGGGCACCGGCTGGCACGACCACGCGGACTCGGTCGGCGCCTTTGTGACGGCGGCCGGTGAGCTGACGGAGAACTCGCTCGCCGCCCGGCTGCCCACGGACGGCTGGAGGACCCTGGAACTCAGCGAGGACGTCGACCGGGAGCGGCGGCTGCCGACCGGCAAGGGCCGCTCCTTCGGCCACCACCATGTCCACGAGGTCCTCAACGAGTCCCTCGACCGGCACGCGGTCTCCGTGCACGCCTACTATCCGCCGCTGCCCCGGATCCGCCGCTACAGCCGCAGCGGGCCGATCCTGCGTCTGGAGCAGGTGGAGCGGCCGGAGGACTGGCAGTGAGCGGCGGACGGCCCCTCGGCGGCGACCGGCCCCTCGGCGGCAACGGGTCCTTCAGCGACAACGGGTCCGAACGGCCGGTGGGCATCGACGAGTTGCTGGAGCGGGTGCGCGCGGGCTATGTGCGCGTCGGGCCCCGCGAGGCCTACGACGCCGCCCGGTCCGGCGAGGCGCTGCTGGTGGACATCCGGTACGCGGCGCTGCGGGAGCGGGACGGGGTGATCCCGGGGGCGCTGGTGATCGAGCGCAATGAGCTGGAGTGGCGGCTGGATCCGCGCGGGAGCCACAAGGTGCCGGAGGCGAACAGCCATGACCTGCGGGTGGTGCTGTTCTGCAACGAGGGATACGCGTCCAGTCTGGCGGCGGAGTCGCTGCACCGGCTGGGGCTGCACCGGGCGACCGATCTGACCGGCGGGTTCCAGGCCTGGCGGGCGGCGGGGCTGCCGGTGACGGCTCCCGGGCGGGGTGCGCCTCACAGGACGTCGGGCGGGCAGTAGAGCGGCGCCGTGTCCGCGTTGTGCCTGGTCACCAGGCGGATCGGGGTGTGGGCGATCCGCTCCGCGTCCCAGTCGCGCAGCAGCGCGATGGTGGTCGTTACCGCCAGTTCGCCGGTGTCCGCCGCGGAGTTGGCGACGGTCGCAGCGAACCGGCCGTCCTTGAGGGCGGCCAGGCCCTCGTCGGTGCCGTTGACCGTGACGATCTGCACGCCGTCGGCGCCGGCCGCGTCGAAGGCCTCGCGGACGGCGAAGGCCATGGCCTCGTTGGCGACGAAGGCGTAGTCGAGTCCGGGACGGTCCCCGATCATCTCCGCGGCGACCTTCCCGGCCGCGTCCTTCTCGATCCAGTCGGCGCCCAGTCGGCCCACATGGTCGAGGTCGACGACGACCGCGCCGAGGATGTCCGAGGTGTCGTCGGGAACGACCGAGGTGAGGAAGACGGGCACGTCGGCGCTCCGGGCCCTGGCGATGTCGTCGCGGAGCGCTTCGACGTCCACCGTCTGCAGGATGATCGCGTCCACGTCACGGGCGATCGTGTCCTCGATGTCGGCCAGCTCGGTGGCCGCGTCCTGGCGGGAGTTGGCGCTGTGGAGCTCGGCGAGGTTGTTCCGGGCCGTGTCGTCGACGGACGCCTCCAGACAGGTGCGGAACGGCGAGGTGCCGCCGCTGACGAACCCGAGTGTGAGGGGGCCGTCGACCCCTTCCTCGGTCTGCGGTCGCAGCACGTCACAGCCGCTGAGGAGCGAGCTTCCGGCGAGCACCGACACGGTCAGCGTTCTTCGGCAACGGACGGAACGAGGCATGGCGGGCTGTCTTTCGCAACGCGCGGAGGACAGGCCCGTGCGGGAGTCGTCAGGGTCGACTCGTCGGTGGGGGCCACAGACCGTGAAGCCCACTCAGGCTCGAACGTCCGCGCGACGTCGGCAGACGGTACAGCCACCGGGAGCCCGCTCGCCCCTCCCGGGAACGCAAGGTAAGCCTGCGCCGCCTGCACTCGGCGAGGCACCTGGTGCCCCGCGTCAGTACCCCTCGCCCTCCAGGAACTCCGTGTCCTCCCCCTCCGCCTCCAGCGCCTGCCGGACCACCCGCAGCGCCATCCCCTCCGGATACCCCTTGCGGGCCAGCATCCCGGCGAGTCGGCGCAGGCGCTTGTCGCGGTCGAGGCCCCGGGTGGACCGGAGCTTGCGGTCGACGAGCTCGCGCGCGGTCGCCTCCTCCTGCTCCGAGTCCAGCTGGCCGACGGCCGCGTCGATCAGCGTGGAGTCGACGCCCTTGGTGCGCAGCTCCCGGGCGAGCGCCCGCCGGGCCAGCCCCCGTCCGTGATGCCGGGACTCCACCCAGGCGTCCGCGAACGCGCTGTCGTTGATCAGCCCGACCTCCTCGAACCGCGACAGCACCTCCTCCGCGGCCTCGTCCGGGATCTCCCGCTTGCGCAGGGCGTCGGCGAGCTGCTTGCGGGTGCGCGGAGTCCCGGTGAGCAGGCGCAGGCAGATCGCCCGTGCCCGCTCCACCGGGTCTCCCGGAGGCTCCCCCTGCTCGGCCCTCGACGAGGCAGAGGTGCCTCCGTCCTCACCGGACGGCTCTTCGCGACCGCGCCGACGACGCCCCCGGGCGCCGCCCGCGCCACGTGCCCCGCCGGCTCTGCGGCGCGAACCGCCGGCGAGCTCATCGGCCTCCGACGCCGGGCCACCGCCCGCCCGGCGCCCGCCGCCGTACGGTCCGTCCGGGCCGGGGGCGCCGGCCTCGTCGTACGCCGCGCCGTCCGTCCCGGTGGAACCTCCCACGCCCCTCCCGTGCCACTCCCCCGGCGGGTCGGGGCAGGCGTACTCGGCCCAGTCCGTTCGTCGTGTCACGGGTCAGCTCTTGGCTGCGGCGGCCTTGGACTTGGTGGCCTTGGCCGCGGCCGGAGCGGGCACCGTCTTGGCGGCGTCGTCCGGGGCGGCGGACACCGCGGCGTCCGCGCCCGGCTCGGCGGCCGGCTCCACCGGACGCACACCGACGCCCAGCTTCTCCTTGATCTTCTTCTCGATCTCGTTGGCCAGGTCGGGGTTGTCCTTCAGGAAGTTGCGCGCGTTCTCCTTGCCCTGGCCGAGCTGGTCGCCCTCGTACGTGTACCAGGCGCCGGCCTTGCGGACGAAGCCGTGCTCCACGCCCATGTCGATCAGGCCGCCCTCGCGGCTGATGCCGTGGCCGTAGAGGATGTCGAACTCGGCCTGCTTGAAGGGCGGCGCGACCTTGTTCTTGACGACCTTGACGCGGGTACGGTTGCCGACCGCGTCGGTGCCGTCCTTCAGCGTCTCGATGCGGCGGATGTCGAGTCGCACCGAGGCGTAGAACTTCAGCGCCCGGCCACCGGTGGTGGTCTCCGGGGAGCCGAACATCACGCCGATCTTCTCGCGGAGCTGGTTGATGAAGATCGCGGTCGTCTTGGACTGGTTGAGCGCGCTGGTGATCTTTCGCAGCGCCTGGCTCATCAGACGGGCCTGGAGACCGACGTGGCTGTCGCCCATCTCGCCCTCGATCTCCGCGCGCGGCACGAGCGCCGCGACGGAGTCGATGACGATGAGGTCGAGGGCACCGGAGCGGACCAGCATGTCCACGATCTCCAGGGCCTGCTCGCCGTTGTCCGGCTGGGACAGGATCAGGTTGTCGATGTCGACGCCGAGCTTCTGCGCGTACTCGGGGTCGAGGGCGTGCTCCGCGTCCACGAACGCGACCTGGCCGCCGGCCTTCTGCGCGTTCGCCACCGCGTGCAGGGTCAGGGTCGTCTTGCCCGAGGACTCGGGGCCGTAGACCTCGATGACGCGGCCGCGCGGCAGACCGCCGACGCCGAGGGCCACGTCGAGCGCGGTCGACCCGGTCGGGATGACCTCGATGGGCTCCTTCGACCGCTCGCCCATGCGCATGACCGCGCCCTTGCCGAATTGCCGTTCAATCTGTGCGAGTGCGGCATCCAGGGCCTTCTCGCGGTCGGTTCCTGCCATGGGTTCCACCCGATTTGCTTGAGTCGATCGCTTCACGTCAAAGACGCTAACGCCTGCCACTGACAATGCGCCCTGACGCCCGTCCGGCCTGTGGATAACTCGGGCACTTCCCCGTTGAAACCAGGGCAATCCACCCGCCGAGCGTCTTGCCGGAGCCTCCATAAGAATGGATGTTCGAATTACGTGTCAAGCGCGCCACGCAGGGCCCCGACCGGTCTCCCGGGTCCCCCGAGCCCTGCGGTTCTATCGTGCGGTCATGACCATCGAGGTGCGTCCCGCGTCGGTCTTCGAGGATGTCCGGGCCGTGCTCGGCCCGAAGTCGCCCGGAGCCAACGTCTGCTGGTGTCTGAGCTACCGGATCCCGTCCAGGCTCAACAACGAACTCCGCGGCCCGGCCCGTGGCGAGTACGTCGCCGAGCTGTGCCGGGCCGACCCTCCTCCCGGCGTGATCGCCTACGACGGTGACGAGCCGGTCGGCTGGGCCGCCGTGGCACCGCGCACGGAGACCTCCTTCGCCCGCAACCGCAAGATCCCGCACGTCGACGAGGTGCCGGTCTGGTCACTGTGGTGCGTCCGGGTCCGCCCCGGCCACCGCAAGCAGGGAATCTCGCACGCCCTCATCGAGGGGGCCGTGGAGTTCGCCCGCGCGCACGGCGCTCCGGTCGTCGAGGCGTACCCCCTCGACAACGGCGACGCGCGAGTCGATCTGACGATGGCGTACACCGGTCTCCGCAAGAACTTCGAGCGCGCCGGGTTCGTCCACGTCGCCGACACCACTTCGGTGCTGGCCGGGCATCCTCGGGTCCTGATGCGGCTCGACCTGCGCTGAGCGGATCCTGATGGGCTCGACCTGCGCTGAGCGGATCCTGATACGGCTCGAGCTGCGCTGAGGGCTCAGCCCTTGTCGTTCTCCGGGGCGGGGGCCTCTGCCGGTTGCCGGGCCCACACCCGCCACGCGCGCGTGAGCAGACCGGGGCCGCCCGTCCCGCGCGCCCGGTGCCCGTGCACACGGGGGTCGTCGGTGACGTCGTACCGCTTCACGTACGCCCCCAGGAACGCCTGGAGCGTGGCGATCGCCGGGATCGCGATCAGGGCACCCACCGCCCCCAGCAGAGCGGTGCCCGCGACGACGGAACCGAAGGCGACCGCGGGGTGCACGTCGACGGTCTTCGCGGTCAGCTTGGGCTGGAGCACGTAGTTCTCGAACTGCTGGTAGAGCACGACGAAGATCAGGACCCACAGCGCGTACCAGGGGTCCACCGTGAAGGCGATCAGCATGGGCAGGGCGCCCGCGAGATAGGTGCCGATGGTCGGGATGAACTGCGACACCAGACCCACCCAGACGGCGAGCACGGGCGCGTACGGCACGTCCAGCGACTGGAGCAGGACGTAGTGCGATATCCCGGAGATCAGTGCCATCAGACCGCGTGAGTACAGATAGCCGCCGGTCTTGTTCACCGCGATCTCCCACGCCCGCAGCACCTCGGCCTGCTTGGCGGGCGGCAGGACGGAGCACAGGGCACGGCGCAGTCGCGGGCCGTCCGCGGCGAAGTAGAACGAGAACAGCGTGATCGTCAGCAACTGGAACAGACCGCCGATGACCTGGGCGGACACATCGAGGACACCGGTCGCGCTGTTCTGCACGTAGTTGCGCAGCCAGTCCGAGCGCAGCAGGCCCTCCTGGATGTCCACCCGCTTCAGGTCGGTCTGGAAGTGGGCGTTGATCCAGTTGATCACGGAGTCGAGATAGGCCGGGAACTCCTCGACCATGGTGATGATCTGACCGGCGAGCATCGAGCCGAGGAGGGTGACGAAGCCGGCGGACACCCCGATCACAGCGAGGAACATCAGCGCGGTCGCCAGCCCCCGGCGCATCCCGCGGGCGGCCATCCAGCTCACCGCGGGCTCGATGGCCAGGGCCAGGAAGAACGCGATCACGATGTTGATCAGCAGCCCGGTGAGCTGGTGGAAGGCCCAGCTGCCGAGCTGGAAGGCACCGACGAGCGCGAGCGCGAGCACCATGGCGCGCGGCAGCCAGCGCGGCATGCGCGCGGGCGGCTGCGCGGCGTCGGCCGGCGGTTTGGCCGGCGGCGTCGTGCCGAACGGAGAGGGGTGCGGGGCGAGCCGCCCGGTGTCGTCAGTGGGTGCCACGGAGCAAGTCTCGCCCACGCCACCGACAATCGGACGCCGTCCTGCGATCTTCGTGACCTGTCAACGCTGTTCCTGGGGCACGTTCATGACCTGGCAGACGACCCGCCACACGTCCTTGGCCTCCCAGCCGCAGTCCAGCGCCTCACGCACGGTGCGTCCGCCGAGCTCCGACATCACGTGATCGCGCGCGAAGGTCTCGGCGTATCCCGCCGAACCGAAGTGCTCCGCCATCCGCTCCCAGAAGACCGTCAACCTCATGACATCAGTATCCCGCCCTGAGGGTGGGCCCTCGCCGGGACCCCTCGCCGAGACCGCTTTCCGGCCTACGGTCTGACGCATGGCCGAAACCGGAGCTTCCCCACTCCCCCAGACGCCCCCGGCGCACTCCCCGCTCTTCCGCGCCGAGCAGTTCGTGTGGCTCACCGCGCGCGTGCTGGAGCAGCGCCTCTTCGCGCACGACTTCCTGCACGGCGGCGCCGAGCCGGTGGAGACCGCACTGGACGCCTACCGCAATGACGACGGCGGTTACGGCCACGCGCTGGAACCCGATCTACGCGGCCCGGTCAGCCAGCCGCTGCACACCACGCACGCGCTGCGGGTGCTGGACGCGGTCGGACGCTGCGGCGGGCAGCGCGTGGAGCGCGTCTGCCGTTATCTGACGTCGGTCTCCACCGCGGAGGGCGCCCTGCCGGCGGTCCATCCCAGCCAGCGCGGCTACCCGGCGGCGCCGTTCATCCCGGTCGTGGACGACCCGCCGAGCGAGCTCCTGGCCACCGCGCCGGTGGTGGGGGTGCTGCACCGCAACGAGGTGTGGCACGCCTGGCTGTTCCGGGCGACGGACTTCTGCTGGCAGGCGGTGGAGTCCCTGGACAAGTCCCATCCGTACGAGATCGAGGCCGCGGTGGCCTTCCTGGACTCCGCGCCGGACCGCCCGCGCGCGGAGGCGGCCGCGGACCGGCTCGGCCGCCTGGTCCGCCAGCACCGGCTCGCGGCACTGGACCCCGGTGACCTCGCCGCCTATCCGGTGGCGCCCGGCTACGCCCCCACCGAGCACCACTTCCCGCACGACTTCGCGAGGAGTCCGCGATCGCTGGCACGCGCGTGGTTCACGGACGAGGAGATGACCCGCTCACTGGACTTCCTCGCCGCCGACCAGCAGGCCGACGGCGGCTGGCCCGTCCGCTGGCGCAACTGGTCCCCGGCCCCCACCCTGGAGGCCCGTCCCCTGGTGACCATCACCGCCCTGCGCACCCTGAGAGCGTACGGCCGACCCATCGGCTGACCGGAGACCGCCCGAGGGCCTCGGACGGCCGGACCATCCGGTAACCCGACGCCGGCCAAGGGCCCACCCGCCCGGCAGCGAGGGCGGCCACCACCCGAGCCAAGCTGTCCCGCTGACGCCGGCCGGCGGAATCCAGAGCCTGGGGTCGGACCGGTCGTACGCCGACCGCCCCGACCGGCACAAGCTGCCGCCCTGACCGCCCGTCCGCCCCGGCCGTTTCCGGCCTGCGTCGGGCTGACCGGCGCCGGCCGCTGGCGCCGCGCGCCCACCCCCGCGCCCGGGCCCTCGGGTCTCCGGACGTCAACCAAGGGCCCACACTCGCGCAGCCGGACCACCCGGTGTTGTGACGAAGGGCGCGGACCGCCAGGGCCGGGTGCCCTGAGATTCACCGAGAACCACACCCGCGGCCAGCCCGCCCAGTAACCCCAAGGCCAGCCACCCGCACCCGGGCCATCCGGTGCCCTGACGCCAGCCCAGAGCCCGCAGCCAGCCCCCCAAGCGCCCCCGCGCCCAACGACCCCAAGGCCAGCCAGCGCGGCCCAGCCGCCCCCCCACCCACCTCAGCCCAGAGCCCGCACCCCCGCAGTAACCGCCACAGCCACCCCCACGACCACCAGGAACGGCGCCCGCAGCACCAGCGCCACAGCCGCCGCGGCAAGCCCCGCCGCCCGGGCGTCCAGTACCAGGGCGCGCCCGTCGGCGAAGGTCTGCTGGGCCGTGAGGGCGGCGAGCAGCGCGACCGGCAGCAGCGCGGCGAGCCGCCGGACCAGGGGCCGCTCCAGGACGCCCGCGGGCACCAGGAGCCCGGCGAGCTTGACGGCGTAACAGCCGAGGACGGTCAGCGCGACGGCGATCCAGATGTTCACCGGTCCCCCTTCCGCAGCCCGCGCCGCCCCTGGGCCCACAGCACGACAGGAGCCGCCAGCGCGGCCACCAGCACCGGCACCCCGGCCGGCAGGACGGGCAGCAGCCCGAGCCCCAGGACGACCGCGGCCCCGGCGACGGCACGCTCGGTCGTGCTCGTCAGCATCGGCGCGAGCAGCGCGAGGAACACGGCGGGTCCGGCCGCGTCGAGACCCCACGCGTCGGTGTCCCCGATGGCCTCGGCGCCGAGCGCCCCGGCCAGCGTGGTGAGGTTCCACAGCACGTACAGGCTGAGCCCGGTCACCACGAACCCGAGCCGGGCGGCACGCCGGGTGGGCTGCGCGAGCGCGACGGCGGCCGTCTCGTCGATGACCCACTGGGCGGCGAACGGCCGCACCGCGCGCGGGAGGGCCAGCACCTGCGACAGGCGCAGCCCGTAGAAGGCGTTGCGCACCCCCAGGAAGAACGCCCCGGCGGCCGCCGCGATCGGCCCGCCGCCCGCCGCCAGCGCCCCGACCAGCGCGAACTGGGACGCCCCGGTGAACACCAGAAGGCTGAGCGCACAGGTCTGCCAGAGCGAGAGCCCGCTGCCGGCCGAGGTCACCCCGAAGGCGAACCCGGACAGCCCTACGGCGACTCCGACCCCGAGCCCGTCCCGTACGACGGCGGCGTCCGGCTTTCCTCCGCTGTCCCGTATGTCTGTGAGTGTTGTGTCTGCCACGCCTCGGACGGTAGGAGCAGTCGCCCTCCCCGGTCTTGTACGTTCTTGCGCTCCCGCTGGTACGCGCCCGGAGGCACGCCCACGATCCGGCTGAAGTGCCGGTTGAGGTGCGGCTGGTCGGCGAAGCCCACGGCGACGGCGGCCTCGGCGGGCGCCACACCGGTGTCCAGCAGCCCGCGCGCCCGCCGTACCCGGGCGTCCGTGAGCCAGGTGTGCGGGGGCATCCCATAGGCGTCCCGGAAGGCGCGCAGCAGCGCGAAAGGGCTGGTGCCCAGTTCACCGGCCAGCTTCTCCAGGGTGGGCGGCTCGGCCATCCGCTCCTGGAGCACGCCCCGCGCGCGTGCCGCGATCCGGGCTCCCGCCGTGCGCACCTCGCGCTGCGGCAGGGCGCCGCCGTTCAGTCGCAGCAGCCGGGTCACGGCGACCCGCAGGAGGGTGTCGGCGGCCAGGGCGTTGCCCTCCTCGGCGGCGCGCAGCACCTGATGGACCAGGGACACCGCGTAGGGATCGTCGAGGACGGGGGACGCGAATCCGGGCGTGCCGCGGATCGCCGTGGTCTCGGCCGCGATCTCCGCCACGACCTCGGGCGACGGGTACACCGCCCCGTACCGCCACCCCTCCGGCACCCCGGCCCGCCCGGTGTGCGGGGTGTCCGGATTGACCAGCGCGAGCGCTCCGGCACCCGCGTACTGGTCGGAGCCGCGGTGGTGGAAGACCTCGACGCCGTCGGCGATGGCGGCGATGACGAAGTGCTCGTGGGTGTGCCGGACGAACGTCTTGCGGACGTACCGGGCCCGCAGCAGGTCCACACCGGGCAGCTCCGCGTACTGCCAGTGCCGCGCCCGCTCGCTCGATCCCGCCATGCCCCCCATTCTCACCGCTCCCCGACCGGCGCCGTTGGCGACCGTGTTCGCGCAGGTCAGGGCGATTGTCAGTGGCCGGGTGCAGGATGGACGCATGGTCAGCTCCGCACATCGAGCTCTGGACGGCTTCTCCCCCGCGACCCGCGGCTGGTTCACGGGGGCTTTCTCCGCGCCCACCGCGGCCCAGGCTGGCGCGTGGCAGGCCATCGGCGAGGGCTCGGACGTCCTGGTGGTGGCCCCCACCGGGTCCGGCAAGACGCTGGCCGCGTTCCTGGCCGCCCTGGACCAGCTGGCCTCGACCCCTCCGCCCGCCGACCCCAAGAAGCGCTGCCGCGTTCTGTACGTCTCGCCGCTGAAGGCCCTGGCCGTGGACGTCGAGCGCAACCTCCGCTCCCCGCTGACCGGCATCCGCCAGGAATCCGTCCGCCTGGGCCTGCCCGAGCCCGAGGTCAAGGTCGGCATCCGCTCGGGCGACACCCCCGCCGCCGAGCGCCGCGCCCTGGCCACCCGTCCCCCGGACATCCTGATCACCACGCCCGAGTCGCTGTTCCTGATGCTGACCTCGGCCACCCGTGAGGCGCTGACCGGGATCGAGACGGTGATCCTGGACGAGGTGCACGCCGTGGCGGGCACCAAGCGCGGCGCCCACCTCGCGCTCTCCCTGGAGCGCCTGGACGAGCTGCTGCCGAGGCCGGCCCGGCGCATCGGCCTGTCCGCCACGGTCCGGCCGGTCGACGAGGTCGCCCGCTATCTCTCCCCGCGCCGCAAGGTGGAGATCGTCCAGCCGAAGTCGGGCAAGGAGTTCGACCTGTCGGTGGTGGTCCCCGTCGAGGACCTCGGCGAGCTGGGCGGCTCGCCGGTCGCCGAGGGCACTGAAGGCGGGGAGCGTCCGTCGATCTGGCCGCATGTCGAGGAGCGCATCGCCGACCTCGTCCAGTCCCACCGCTCCACCATCGTCTTCGCCAACTCCCGCCGGCTGGCGGAGCGCCTGTGCAACCGCCTGAACGAGATCGCGTACGAGCGGGCCACCGGCGAGCCGCTGGACGAACACCACGCGCCCGCCGAGCTGATGGGCGGCTCCGGGGCCGCCCAGGGCGCCCCGCCCGTCATCGCGCGCGCTCACCACGGCTCGGTCTCCAAGGAGCAGCGCGCCCTCGTCGAGGAGGACCTCAAGGCGGGCCGGCTGCCCGCCGTGGTGGCCACCTCCAGCCTCGAACTGGGCATCGACATGGGCGCGGTGGACCTGGTCGTCCAGGTGGAGTCCCCGCCGTCCGTGGCCTCCGGGCTCCAGCGCGTGGGCCGCGCGGGACACCAGGTGGGCGCGGTCTCGACCGGCGTGGTCTTCCCGAAGTACCGCGGTGACCTGGTGCAGGCGGCCGTGGTCACCGAGCGGATGCGCACCGGCGCCATCGAGTCGCTCCGCGTCCCGGCCAACCCCCTGGACGTGCTGGCCCAGCAGATCGTCGCCATGACGTCGATGGACACCTGGCAGTTCGACGACCTCCTCGCGATGGTCCGCCGGGCCGCCCCCTTCGCCTCGCTCCCCGAGTCCGCGTTCACGGCCGTCCTGGACATGCTCGCCGGGCGCTACCCCTCGGACGCCTTCGCCGAACTGCGCCCGCGCGTGGTGTGGGACCGCGTCGCCGGCACCGTCACCGGCCGTCCCGGCGCCCAGCGCCTCGCCGTCACCTCCGGCGGCACCATCCCCGACCGCGGCCTGTTCGGCGTGTTCCTCGCCGGGTCCGACCCCAAGAAGGGCGGCGGCCGGGTCGGCGAGCTCGACGAGGAGATGGTCTACGAGTCACGCGTGGGCGATGTCTTCACGCTCGGCACCAGTTCCTGGCGCATCGAGGACATCACCCGCGACCGCGTCCTGGTCTCCCCCGCGCCGGGCGTCCCCGGCCGGCTCCCGTTCTGGAAGGGCGACCAGCTGGGCCGCCCGCTCGAACTGGGCCGCGCGGTGGGCGCGTTCCTGCGCGAGGTCGGCTCGCTCAGCGAGGAGGACGCCCGGCTGCGCCTCATGGCCGCGGGACTGGACACCTGGGCCGCCGGCAATGTCCTGTCCTACCTGGCCGAACAGCGTGAGGCCTGCGGCCACATCCCCGACGACCGCACCATCGTCGTGGAGCGCTTCCGCGACGAGCTCGGCGACTGGCGCGTCGTGGTGCACTCCCCGTTCGGTGCCCAGGTGCACGCCCCCTGGGCCCTGGCGCTCGGCGCCAAGCTCTCCGAGCGGTACGGCATGGACGCGCAGGTCATGCACGCCGACGACGGCATCGTGCTGCGCCTGCCGGACGCCGACCTGATGGGCCTGGACCTGCTCGACCGGGAACCCATGAAGGCGGGCACGGAGTTCGACGCCGACCAGGCCCCCGTGGGCGCCGCGGACGTCGTCTTCGACAAGGGCGAGGTGGACCAGATCGTCACCGACCAGGTCGGCGGCTCGGCCCTGTTCGCCTCCCGCTTCCGGGAGTGCGCGGCGCGCGCCCTGCTCCTGCCGCGCCGCAACCCCGGCAAGCGCACCCCGTTGTGGCAGCAGCGCCAGCGCGCCGCGCAACTGCTCCAGGTGGCCAGCGAGTTCGGTTCGTTCCCGATCGTCCTGGAGGCGGTCCGCGAATGCCTCCAGGACGTCTTCGACGTCCCCGGACTCACCGAGCTGATGGGCGACCTGGAGTCCCGCAAGGTGCGCCTGGTCGAGGTCACCACCCCCGAGCCCTCCCCCTTCGCCCGTTCGCTGCTGTTCGGCTACGTCGCCCAGTTCCTGTACGAGGGCGACTCCCCGCTCGCCGAGCGCCGCGCCGCCGCCCTCTCCCTCGACTCCCGGCTGCTGGCCGAGCTGCTCGGCCAGGCGGAGCTGCGCGAACTGCTCGACGCCGAGGTGCTGACCGAGCTGGAGCAGGAGCTCCAGTGGCGCACCGAGGACCGCCGCGTGAAGGACGCCGAGGGCGTCGCGGACCTCCTGCGGCTGCTCGGCCCGCTGACGGACGCCGACCTGGCCGAGCGGGGCGCGGAGCCGCAGTGGGCCCGGGAACTGGCCGGGGCCCGCCGCGCCATCCAGGTCCGTATCGCGGGCGCCGAGCACTGGGCGGCGATCGAGGACGCGGGCCGGCTGCGTGATGCCCTGGGTACGGCGCTGCCGGTCGGCGTCCCGGAGGCCTTCACGGAACCGGTGAAGGACCCGCTGGGCGACCTCCTCGCGCGGTACGCCCGTACCCACGGCCCGTTCACCTCGGTCGCCGCGGCGGGCCGGTTCGGCCTGGGCGTGGCCGTCACCGAGGGCGCCCTCCAGCGGCTCGCGGCGGCGGGGAGGGTGGTCCAGGGCGAGTTCCATCCGGCCGGGATCGGCCAGGAGTGGTGCGACGCGGCAGTGCTGCGCCGCCTCAGGCGCCGTTCCCTGGCCGCGCTGCGGCATGAACTGGAGCCGGTGCCGCCCGCCGCGCTCGCCCAGTTCCTCCCCCAGTGGCAGCACATCGGCAAGGGACACGGACTGCGCGGCATCGACGGACTGGTCCGCGCCATCGAGCAGTTGCAGGGCGCGTCGGTGCCCGCCTCCGCCCTGGAGAAGCTGGTCCTGCCGTCCCGGGTGGCGAACTACGCCCCCGGGATGCTCGACGAACTGACCGCCGCCGGAGAGGTGGTGTGGGCCGGTGCCGGTGCCCTGCCGGGAAAGGACGGCTGGGTCTCCCTGTACATGGCGGACGCGGCCCCCCTATTGGTGTCCGCGCCCCACCCTCTGGAGCTGACCGCGCTCCACCAGTCGGTCCTGGACTCCCTGTCCGGCGGCTACGGCCTGTTCTTCCGGCAGATCGCCGACCAGGTCCGCGCCACCACCCACCCCGACGCCACCGACCCCCAACTCGCCGACACCATTTGGGAACTGGCCTGGTCGGGCCGGCTGACGAACGACACCCTGGCGCCGATGCGCTCCCTGCTGGGCTCGGGCCGCACCGCGGGCTCCACCGCCCACCGCGCCAAGCGCACGGTCCCGCGCGGGCGCTACGGCTCGCTCACCACCGCCGCCCGCCCCGCCTCCCGCTCGGGCCCGCCGACCGTCGCGGGCCGCTGGTCCCTGCTCCCCGCCCCCGAGCCCGACCCCACCGTCCGCGCCCACGCCCTGGCCCGCGCCCTCCTCGACCGGCACGGCGTGGTGACCCGGGGCGCGGTCTCCGCGGAAGGCGTCGAGGGCGGCTTCTCGGCGACGTACCGCATCCTGTCCGTCTTCGAGGAGAGCGGGCAGGCCCGGCGCGGCTATGTGGTGGAGGGCCTGGGCGCCGCGCAGTTCGCGATGGACGGCGCGGTGGACCGCCTGCGCGCGGTGTCGAACGCCCGTGACCGCGACGAGGCGCTCCCGGCACCGCCCTTCGAGACCGAGACCTTCGCCGGCCACGACTTCGACGAGAGTGCCGCGCCCTTCCCCACCCGACCGGCCCGACCGGACGAGTACATTTCGCCCCGCGACTTCCCGCCGCCCCCGACCCCGCACCGCACCCGCCCCGCCGCCGACTCCCGGGCCGTCGTCCTCGCCGCCGCCGACCCGGCGAACGCCTACGGCGCCGCGCTGCCCTGGCCCGAGCCGCCGTCCGGCGCCGGACACAAACCGGGCCGCAAGGCGGGGTCACTGGTGGTGCTGGTCGACGGCGAGCTGACCCTGTACATGGAGCGCGGCGGCAAGACCCTGCTGGCCTGGCCCGCCGCCCCGGACGACGCACCGGCCGACGACCCCCGCCTGCAAGCGGCCGCCGACGCCCTCGCCGCGGCCGCCCGCGCGGGCTCCCTCGGCACCGTCACTGTCGAACGCGTCAACGGCGCCTCGGCCCTGACCTCCCCTCTCGGCGTCCTCCTGGAAGGAGCGGGCTTCATCGCCACCCCCCGCGGTCTGCGCCTCCGCGCATGACCAGCCCGCCCCGAATCCACCACCGCCCCGGCGGACACGCAGGAGCACGCCCCTCCACAGCCCCACAACCCCCACCAACCCAGCGAACACGCACAAGCACGCCGCTCCACAACTCCACACCCCCCACCAGCCCAACAGACCCACACGCGCCCCCACCCCCCACCCCGCATGCCACCCTTGACCCATGCCCGAAGGAGACACGGTCTGGCAGGCCGCCCGGCGCCTGCACGCAGCCCTCGCGGGCCAGGTACTGACCCGCAGCGACTTCAGGGTCCCCAAGTTCGCCACGGTCGACCTCGCCGACCGCACCGTCCTGGACGTCACCCCGCGCGGCAAGCACCTCCTCACCCGCGTCGAGGGCGGCCTGACCCTGCACTCGCACCTCGGCATGGAGGGCTCCTGGAGGGTGTACGCCCACCGGGAGCGCTGGACCGGCGGCCCCTCCCACCAGATCCGCGCGGTCCTCGCCACCGCCGACCGCACGGCCGTCGGCTACCGCCTCCCGCTCCTCGACCTCATCCGTACCGCCGAGGAGTCCCGGGCCGTGGGCCACCTCGGCCCCGACCTGCTGGGCCCGGACTGGGACCCCGACCAGGCCCTGGCCAACCTCATGGCGGACCCCGCCCGCGCCCTCGGCGAGGCCCTCCTGGACCAGCGCAACCTCGCCGGCATCGGCAACATCTACAAGAGCGAGCTCTGCTTCCTCCTCGGCATCACCCCCTGGCTCCCGGTCGGCGCCCTCCCTCCCGACCGCGCGGCGCACCTCCCCGTGCTCGCCAAGAAGCTCCTGGAGGCCAACCGCGACCGCCCCGTCCGCAGCACGACGGGCCGCCGCGGCCGGGACCTCTTCGTCTACGGCCGCGCACCGCGCCCCTGCCTGCGCTGCGGCACCCCCATCCGCTCCGCCAACCAGGGCGACGGCTCCCGCGAGCGCCCCACCTACTGGTGCCCGAGCTGCCAGCGCGGCCCGGCCCCCACCCTGGGACATCGCCGCCGTACAGCTAATTGACGGGCCGTCAGAAACTCTCGTACCGTCCCCTCATGGCCGTCAGCGCGTACGACCTCACCGGACGCACCGCCTTCGTCACCGGCGCCGCCAGCGGCATCGGCCGCGCCTCGGCCGTGCTGCTCGCCCAGGCCGGCGCCACCGTGCACTGCGCGGACCGCGACCCGCACGGCCTGGACGAGACGGCCGCCCTGATCAAGGACGAGGGCGGCACCGCCCACCTCCACCCCCTGGACGTCACGGACCGCGCCCGGCTCCAGCAGGCGGTCGAGTCCTGCGAGCGCCTGGACATCATGGCCGCGATCGCCGGGATCATGCACAGCAGCCCGGTCCTGGAGACCACCGAGGCGGACCTTGACCGCGTCCTGGACATCAACTTCAAGGGCGTCCTGTACGCCTGCCAGGCGGCCGCCCGCCTGATGCTCGCCCGGCAGGTCCGGGGCAGCATCGTCACCATGGCCTCGGGCGCCGTCGACACCGGCGGCCCCGGACTGCTCTGCTACGGCGCCGCCAAGGCGGCCGTCGTCCAGCTGACCAAGACACTCGCGACCGAGGTCGGCCGCGATGGCATCCGGGTCAACGCCGTCGCACCGGGCTGGATCCGCACGCCCATGACGAACCGCCATGACGACGAGGCACAGACACAGAGACAGGCACAGACGCAGGCACTGGCACAGACACACACCGAGGCACTCATGACGCGGATCGCACCCCTGGGCCGGGTCGGCGAACCGGAGGACGTGGCGCACGCGGTGCTGTATCTGGCCTCGGACGCCTCGGCCTTCACGACGGGTCAGATCCTGCGTCCGAACGGGGGCGTGGCGATGCCGTGGTGACCGCGGCCGTCCGCCACGCCCGTACCCATCGTCCCGTGGCCAGCGCGTCCACGGCCCGCGTCTTCGGCACGCAGTGCACCGGCAGCAGGCTCAGACCCCACCCCCCGGCGGCGATCGCGCCCTCCAGCGCTCCGGCGTCCGGCGCGACGGCGAGCCGCAGCACGGCCCACCACCACAGCGCCCCGAGCCCGAGCGCAGCCCCCCAGCGCGCTATCCCCGCCATGACCGCCACCTCCAGCCCGACGCTAGATCACCGCCCCGGCCGCTACCAGGGCGCACCGACGGCACACGGGAGCGCCCTCGTCAGCCGTTCTCCGCCTGGAACATCCAGTGGTGCTTCTCCAGCTCGGCCGTGATGGTGATGAACATGTCCTGGCTGACGGGGTCCGCCTCACCGGTCGCCCCGACGCGCTCCCGCATCCGGGTGATCACCGCGCCGAGCGCGTCCACCATCGTGCCCACGGCTTCCGCGTCCTTGATCCAGCCCTCGGGCGTGGTCTCGATGCCGCTGGCCGAGGCCACCGTCGCGGCGCGCCCGTCCGGCGGGACACCCAGCGCCGACGCCCGCTCGGCGACGGTGTCGGAGTGCGTGCGCGCGGTGGTCACGACCTCGTCGAGCTGGAGATGCACGGAACGGAACCGAGGCCCGATCACGTTCCAGTGGATCTGCTTCGCCACCAGGGCGAGGTCCACCAGGTCGACGAGAGCGCCTTGCAGCGCCTCGGACACGGTCTTCAGGTCGGCGTCGGACAGCGGGCTCTTCACGACGTACATCCATATGCTCCGTTCGGTGTGCCGGCCCCGAGTCCACGCCCTCCACGATGCACGAAAGCCCCGGCCGTCGCCTCTCCAGTGCTCCTGGAAAAGACCCGGCCGGGGCTTCGCACACGTCCTCAGCGCATGATCAGGTCAATGCGCCATGCGCGTGAGACTCACGCGGCGACCACGTCCACAGCCTCCGCGGGCGCCTTGATGGTCACCCGTTCCGGTGGCACACCGGTCACCGATACGGAACCCAGCATCGGTCGGACCGACGTGGGCACGGGCTCGCTGGGGGTGGCCGCAGCAGACTGGGCCAGCTCGGCGAGAGCGAGCTCGTCGCTCACTTCCCGCATGAGCTCGGACATCCGTACGTCCAGCGCGTCGCAGATGGCGGAGAGCAGCTCGGAGGATGCCTCCTTCTGCCCCCGCTCCACCTCGGAGAGATAGCCGAGCGAAACTCGGGCGGACGAGGAGACTTCGCGCAGAGTACGGCCCTGGCGCTGGCGCTGCCGACGCAGCACGTCACCCAGCAGGCGACGGAGCAGAATCATCGGTGGCTCCCTCCTCGGACCGCGTAGCCGCATCCTTCACGCCCCACCGTACCGCCTTGCGCTGCGGCCGTGCGGGGAGCGATGTCGTGTTCACTCAGGGCTGCAAACATCAAAACCCCCCGTTCTGTTCCGTATCCTGTGCCCGCTCATTCTCTGGCTGTTCGCTCGCGAGCTGCTGCAAGAGCAGCGCGAGTACGCTCCGTACACTCTCCATACGAATTTCCGCCCGGTCGCCGTTCAACCGCAGCGAGGCCACTTTCCCGCCACCGGCGGATCCGGAATCCGCCGCGCGGGGCCCGTCCACGGCCACGTAAACGGTTCCCACGGCCTTCCCGTCCTGCTCCTCCGGGCCCGCCACACCGGTCGTCGCGATGCCCCAGTCGGCGCCCAGAACCTTGCGCACGCCCGCCGCCATCTCAGCCGCCACCTGCGGATCCACCGCTCCGCGCCGCTCCAGCAGGCCCGCGTCGACCCCGAGCACCCGGTGCTTGAGTTCGGTGGCGTAGGCGGTCACCGAACCCCGGAAGGCCTGCGACGCCCCGGGGGCCGCTGTGATCTCCGCCGCAACAAGGCCACCAGTGAGCGATTCCGCGACAGCGAGGGTCTCGCCCCTCACAGTCAGTAGTCGCACCACTTCAGCGGCGGGGGAATTCACGCTTCCGCCTCCTCCAGCGCGGCCCTGCGCTCCGCGATGCCCTGCCTGCGCAGCACAATGGCTTGTCTTACATAGTCGAGCCCGGTCACCACGGTCAGCACGACCGCCGCACCCATCACCCAGAACCGGAGAGTGGCCAGCCATCCCGTCAGCGCCAGGATGTACATCCCGACGGCCACGCCCTGCGTGAGCGTCTTGAGCTTGCCGCCCCGGCTCGCCGGGATGACGCCGTACCGGATGACGAGAAAACGCAGCAGGGTGACGCCGAGTTCCCGGCCGAGGATCACCGCGGTCACCCACCACGGCAGATCACCGAGCCCGGACAGACAGATCAGCGCCGCCCCCATGATCGCCTTGTCCGCGATGGGGTCGGCGATCTTCCCGAAGTCGGTGACCAGGTTGTACGTCCGCGCCAGATGACCGTCGAACAGGTCGGTGATCATGGCGACGGCGAAGGCCGCCCAGGCGAACGAGCGCCACGCCGGGTCATACCCGCCGTCGGCCAGCATCAGCGCGACGAACGCGGGCACGAGCAGCAGCCGGAGCATGGTCAGGAGGTTGGCGACGTTCCAGACGCTGGCCTGGTTGACGGCCGCCGCCGCGATCTTCCCGCCCCGCACGGGCTTCGCGCCCCCGGGTTCGCCGGAGACCGCGGCCGCGGCCGCAGCCGCCTTGGAGGAGCCGCCCGCGGCGGATGCCGGGACTCCGGTCATCTGGCCGCCTCCTCATCGGGTACGAACGAGCCCTGGAGCGGCTCGGCCACCAGGTCGACGCCCTCGGTGCCGACCACCTTCGCCTCGACCATACGACCGACACTCAGGCCCTCGCCGCTCGTGAGCAGCACCTGGCCGTCCGTCTCCGGCGCCTGGTGCGCGCCGCGGCCGTACACGCCCTCCTCGTCCACGGACTCCACGAGGACCCGCACGGTCTCGCCCAGGCGTTCCTCGGCCCGCTGCGAGACGAGCTGCTCGGCCAGCCGGGAGACGCGTGCCAGGCGCTCGGCCACGACGTCGACGTCCAGCTTGCCGTCGTACGTCGCCGCTTCGGTGCCCTCCTCGTCGGAGTAGCCGAACACGCCGATCGCATCCAGCCGCGCGTGGTTGAGGAAACGCTCCAGCTCGGCCAGATCGGCCTCGGACTCGCCGGGGAAGCCCACGATGAAGTTGGAGCGCACGCCCGCCTGCGGAGCCTTGCTCCGGATGGTGTCGAGCAGCTCCAGGAAGCGGTCGGTGTCGCCGAAACGGCGCATCGCGCGCAGCACGTCGGGCGCGGAGTGCTGGAAGGAGAGGTCGAAGTAGGGCGCGACCTTGGGGGTGGAGGTGAGGACGTCGATCAGCCCGGGGCGCATCTCGGCCGGCTGGAGGTAGCTGACCCGCACCCGCTCCAGGCCGTCGACCGCGGCCAGCTCGGGCAGCAGGGACTCCAGCAGGCGGATGTCGCCGAGGTCCTTGCCGTAGGAGGTGTTGTTCTCGGAGACCAGCATGATCTCCTTGACGCCCTGCTCGGCCAGCCAGCGCGTCTCGTTGAGCACGTCGCTGGGACGGCGCGAGATGAAGGAGCCGCGGAAGGAGGGGATGGCGCAGAAGGTGCAGCGCCGGTCGCAGCCGGAGGCGAGCTTCACCGAGGCGACGGGGGCGCCGTCGAGCCGGCGGCGCAGGGGGGCGCGCGGGCCGGAGGCGGGCGCGAGCCCTTCCGGAAGGTCCGCCGGCGCGTGCCCGGGCAGCGCCACGTCGGCGGCCGATCCCTGCCGCTCGGCAGGGCTGATCGGCAGCAGCTTGCGCCGGTCGCGCGGGGTGTGCGCGGCGTGGATGCCGCCGTTCAGGATGGTCTGGAGCCGGTCGGAGATGACCGCGTAGTCGTCGAAGCCGAGCACCCCGTCGGCCTCGGGCAGCGCTTCCGCGAGCTCCTTGCCGTACCGCTCGGCCATGCAGCCGACCGCCACCACCGCCTGGGTTCTTCCGTGGCCCTTGAGGTCATTGGCCTCCAGGAGGGCGTCGACGGAGTCCTTCTTGGCGGCGTCGACGAAGCCACAGGTGTTGACGACGGCGACATCCGCGTCGGAGGCGTCCTCCACGAGATCCCAGCCGTCCGCCTCCAAGCGGCCTGCGAGCTCCTCCGAGTCCACCTCGTTACGGGCGCAGCCAAGAGTGACGAGTGCGACGGTACGGCGTTCAGGCATGGACTCAAGACTACTTTGTCTCGCTGACACCCCACGTCGACGGGGTTGGCCGATCTTGGCCGACCCCGTCCTTTTGCGCGGTGTGCTCAGCCGGCCTGGGGGTCACCCTTGGTGTAGGTGAGGCGCTCCACGGCTCCCGGCTGCCACTTGTCGTCGATCTTCTTGCCGTTGACGTAGAGCTGGATGGCGCCCGCGTCCCCGAGGACGAGGTTGATCCGCTGGCTGTCCTGGAAGGTCTTGGACTCGCCCTGCTTGAGCAGGCCGTCGAAGAGGAGCCCGCCGGTGTGGTCCTTGGCGGAGATCCAGCTCTCGCCGTCGGCGGCGCTGACCCGGACCGTCACCTTGTCCTGGGGCGCGGCGGCGATGGCGCTGTCGGACGGCTCCGGCTTCGGGTCCTCGGGCTTCTCGGTCTTGGGCTTGGTGGTGGCGGAGGTGCCGGCCGAGGGCGTGGCACCCTCGGCGACCGCCGCCGAGCCGCCGTCGTCCTCGCCCTTGAACGCGGTGAAGCCGACGAAGCCGACCACGGCCACGATCGCGGCGACCATCGCCGCGGTCCAGTTCGGCCCCCGCCGCTCCGGCCGGATGCGTTCCGCCTCGAACAGCGGCGCCGCGGGGGTCGGCGCGGGCCGCCCGCCGTGGTCCGCGTCGTACTGGGCGAGCAGCGGGCCGGGGTCGAGGGCGACGGCCCTGGCCAGGGTCCTGATGTGGCCGCGGGCGTACACGTCCCCGCCGCACGGGGCGAAGTCGTCCGCCTCGATGGCGTGCACGATGGGCAGGCGGACCCGGGTGGCGTTGCTGACGTCGTCGACGGTCAGTCCGGCAGCGATACGCGCCTGCTGGAGAGCTCGGCCGACGGAGAGGCGGGCTTCGTCGGAAACGTCTTCGAACGGACGCTCGTCTTCAGGGGAGTTGCCGATGGACACGGGGGCGCCTTTCGAGCGTATAGCCACCTGTGCTGGAAGTTCAGTCTAGGGGGGGTATGAAAGCCTGGGGCAACCGGGCGGCGGCACTTTGTACGCCATCGGTATGGCCCGGCACACCGATGGTGGGGCAGCAGCGTTTCGCTTCCCTCAACTTGACGTACGTCGAAGGGAAACGGTTGCTCAATGATCCCTTACGGGTGAGTCACGATCCGACATCGACGGCCCGGCCCGCGGGGGACTCTTCTCAAGCCTCCCCGCGGATCTGCGCCAGCACGCCATCCAGCTCGTCAGGCTTCACAAGAACGTCACGTGCCTTGGAGCCCTCGCTCGGCCCGACGATGTTCCGCGACTCCATCAGGTCCATCAGCCGCCCGGCCTTGGCGAAGCCCACCCGGAGCTTGCGCTGGAGCATGGAGGTCGACCCGAACTGGGTGGAGACCACCAGTTCCGCCGCCTGGCAGAGCAGGTCGAGGTCGTCGCCGATGTCCTCGTCGATCTCCTTCTTCTGCTTGGTGCCCACGGTGACGTCGTCCCGGAAGACCGGCGCCATCTGGTCCTTGCAGTGCTGGACGACCGCCGCGACCTCTGCCTCGGTGACGAAGGCGCCCTGCATACGGGTGGGCTTGTTGGCGCCCATCGGAAGGAAGAGCCCGTCGCCCTTGCCAATGAGCTTCTCGGCACCGGGCTGGTCGAGGATGACCCGGGAGTCGGCGAGCGAGGAAGTGGCGAAAGCGAGCCGCGAGGGCACGTTCGCCTTGATCAGGCCGGTGACCACATCGACGGAGGGCCGCTGCGTGGCGAGCACCAGATGGATGCCGGCCGCACGGGCCAGCTGCGTGATCCGCACGATCGCGTCCTCGACGTCCCGCGGCGCGACCATCATCAGGTCGGCGAGCTCGTCGACGATCACCAGCAGATACGGGTACGGCTGGAGCTCGCGCTCACTGCCCTCCGGCGGCTTGACCTTGCCGTCCCTTATGGCCTGGTTGAAGTCGTCGATGTGCCGGAATCCGTACGCCGCCAGGTCGTCGTAGCGAAGATCCATCTCTCGTACGACCCACTGGAGCGCCTCGGCGGCCCGCTTGGGGTTGGTGATGATCGGCGTGATCAGGTGCGGGATGCCCTCATAGGCCGTCAGCTCGACCCGCTTGGGGTCGACGAGGACCATCCGGACGTCCTCGGGGGTCGCCCGGACCATGATCGAGGTGATCAGGCAGTTGATGCACGACGACTTACCGGAACCGGTGGCTCCGGCGACCAGGACGTGCGGCATCTTCGCGAGGTTGGCCATGACGTAGCCGCCCTCGACGTCCTTGCCGAGCGCCACCAGCATCGGGTGGTCGTCCTCCGCGGCGGCCGCGAGCCGCAGCACGTCACCGAGGTTGACCATCTCCCGGTCGGTGTTGGGGATCTCGATGCCCACCGCCGACTTGCCCGGGATCGGCGAGATGATCCGCACGTCCGGGCTGGCCACGGCGTACGCGATGTTCTTGGTCAGCGCGGTGATCCGCTCGACCTTCACCGCCGGGCCCAGCTCGACCTCGTAGCGGGTGACCGTCGGCCCGCGCGTGAAGCCGGTGACGGCGGCGTCGACCTTGAACTCGGTGAAGACGTTGGTGAGCGAGGCGACGACCGCGTCATTGGCGGCGCTGCGCGACTTGCCGGGCCCCCCGCGCGTGAGGAGGTCGAGCGAGGGCAGCGCGTAGGTGATGTCACCGGAGAGCTGGAGCTGCTCGGCGCGCGGGGGCAGGTCGGTGGGGGCCTCGGGCGCGGGCTTGGTGAGGTCGGCGACCTCGGTCTTCAGCTTCTCCTGCTTGGGCCGCGCGGACGGGACGGGCGTCGGTGTCGGTGCCGGCGTGGTCTGCTCGCGGTCGCCCGCGCTCACCCCCTGGGTGAGGTCGGCGACGACCGGCGAGGGCGGCATCCCGTGCAGGACGGCCCCGTCCAGCGCGGCGGCGGCAGCGGCGGCGACGTCCACCGCGTCCATGGGGCGGCTCATGTCGGGCTGGGGCACTGCGGACCGCCGGGGCCGCCCGCGACGCCGCGAGAGGGCCTCCTGTTCGGCGCCTTCGGGGTCGTAGGCCTCGGGCGACGGTCCGCGCCGCCGGGGGCGCGCGGGCAGCGCCTCGCGCCACTGGTCGTCGTAGCGCTCGTCGTCGTCGAAGAACTCCTCCGCCCGCGGATCGTCGACGATGCCGAGCCTGACCCCGAGCAGCCGCAGCCGCTGCGGGATGGCGTTGACCGGGGTGGCCGTGACGACCAGCAGCCCGAAGACGGTGAGCAGCACCAGCAGCGGTACGGCGAGGACCTCGCCCATCGTGAACGTCAGCGGAGTCGCCGCACTCCAGCCGATGAGGCCGCCGGCGTCCCTTATCGCCTGCATGCCGGCGCTGCGGGCGGGCGAGCCGCAGGCGATGTGCACCTGGCCGAGGACGCCGATGACCAGGGCGGACAGGCCGATCACGATCCTGCCGTTGGCCTCGGGCTGCTCCGGGTGCCGGATGAACCGTACGGCGATCACCGCGAGCAGGATCGGCACCAGCAGGTCCAGCCGGCCGAAGGCGCCGGTCACCAGCATCTCGACCAGCTCGCCGACGGGACCGCGCGACGTGGACCAGGTGCCCGCGGCGACGATCAGCCCGAGACCTAGTAGCAGCAGGGCGACGCCGTCCTTGCGGTGGGCCGGGTCGAGGTTCTTGGCGCCCTGCCCTATGCCGCGGAACACGGCGCCGACGGCGTGCGCGAGCCCGAGCCAGACGGCCCGCACCAGCCGGTAGATGCCCCCGGTGGGGCTGGGGGCCGGCCTGGGCGCGGGCTTCTTGGCGACGGCCTTCTTGGCGGGCGCCTTCTTCGCGGGGGCCTTGTTCGCGGCGGTCTTCTTCGCCGGGCCCTTCGCGGGAGCGGCAGCCCTCTTCGCGGGCTGCTTCTTGGCTGCGGAGGGACGTGAGGCCATAGGTGTGAGATTACCGGGGGAGACGACAGCGGACACGTGTGCCCACTGCTTCACCCGTTCGTGTCGCCGTGACGACGGCGCTGAACTGACGCATGTTCACAGAAAGGTCATCTCCAACGCGCCCCGGACGGGCGTCAGTTCTGCGAGGAAACCGAGGAGGTGTTCCCGGCGCCCGGCTCCAACGCGTCCAGCGCGCGCCGCAGTCCGGTGAGCTTGCG
The DNA here is from genome assembly GCF_053592195.1 of Streptomyces sp. NPDC002776. Lineage (NCBI taxonomy): Bacteria > Bacillati > Actinomycetota > Actinomycetes > Kitasatosporales > Streptomycetaceae > Streptomyces > Streptomyces sp. NPDC002776. The sequence continues at coordinate 28,821 of NZ_JBSFVG010000029.1, forward strand.
CTCCAGATGAGCCGCCGTGGCGACCGCCGCCGCGTCCGCCGACTCGTCGTCGAGCTGCTTGGACAGCGCCTCGGCCTGCTCCTCGACCGCCGCGAGCCGCGCCGACAGTTCGGCGAGCAGCCCCGCCGGTTCCTTCGTCTCGGCGCCCGGAGCCCGGCCGCTGCCCTCCAACTGGAGCCGCAGCAGCGCCGCCTGCTCCCTGAGCTGGCAGTTCTTCATGTACAGCTCGACGAAGACCGAGACCTTCGCCCGCAGCACCCACGGGTCGAACGGCTTGGAGATGTAGTCCACCGCACCGGCGGCATAGCCGCGGAAGGTGTGGTGGGGACCGTGATTGATCGCCGTGAGGAAGATGATCGGGATATCCCGGGTCCGCTCCCGGCGCTTGATGTGCGCCGCGGTCTCGAAACCGTCCATACCCGGCATCTGGACGTCCAGCAGAATGACCGCGAAGTCGTCCGTGAGCAGTGCTTTGAGCGCTTCCTCCCCGGACGATGCCCGCACCAGGGTCTGATCGAGCGCAGAGAGGATCGCCTCCAGCGCGAGCAGATTCTCCGGCCGGTCATCGACCAGGAGGATCTTGGCCTTCTGCACCATGGCCCGCCCTCCTCGCCCCGGCATGGGGCCTCCCCTGTCCGCAGGACTTGACGCGGCACCGGTAGGTGCCGCCCCAGGGGACGGCTCCCTTGCGCCGCCCGTCCTCGTGCCGGTCATGGTAGCCGCACCCCGCCTGTCGCCACACCCTGTCACCGTGATGTCACTGTGCACGTAGCAGAAACGTAGCGGGAGACCAGAAGGTTCCCCGAATCCCGTTCCTCTACACGACGTCGAGCACACTGAGTCAGCAACTCCGTGTGTCCACCGTACGTTCCCGACCTGCCCTTCTCCCGCCCGCGCACCGGGCCCGTACGCAGCCCGGCCGGTCCCGTCACGCCTCCCGCATCCACTGCTCCATCACCGACAGCAGGTGATCGGGGTCGACCGGCTTGGTGACGTAGTCGGAGGCGCCCGACTCGATCGCCTTCTCCCGGTCGCCCTTCATCGCCTTGGCGGTCAGCGCGATGATCGGCAGCCCGGCGAACTGCGGCATCCGGCGGATCGCCGTGGTCGTCGCGTACCCGTCCATCTCGGGCATCATGATGTCCATCAGCACGACCGCCACATCGTCGTGCTGCTCCAGCACCTCGATGCCCTCCCGGCCGTTCTCGGCGTACAGCACCGACAGGCCGTGCTGCTCCAGGACGCTGGTCAGCGCGAAGACGTTGCGGATGTCGTCGTCGACGATCAGCACCTTCTCCCCGCCGAACCGGATGCCCCGGCGCACCTGCGGCGCCGCCTGCTGCTCCAGCGTCGGCCACTGCTGCTCCTGCTGGAGCGGCCGCTGCTCCAGTTCGGGCGCGGACCTGTGGCGCCGGCGCCGGAAGAGCGCGGCGGCGCCGTTCTGCGTCTCCTGGTACGACTTCACCTCGGCCGGCGTCTCGATCTCCACGTCCGACAGCTCGGACGGATCCGCGGCCGACGCCACCAGGTCGCCGGCCTCCAGGGCGGGCATGGGCTGCTGGTGGTAGCCCTGCGGCGGCAGCTCGCTCGGGTGCAGCGGCAGGTACAGCGTGAAGGTGGAGCCGCGTCCCGGTTCGCTCTGCGCGTGGATCTCGCCGCCGAGGAGCTGCGCGATCTCCCGGGAGATCGACAGCCCCAGGCCCGTACCGCCGTACTTGCGGCTGGTCGTGCCGTCGGCCTGCTTGAACGCCTCGAAGATCACCCGCATCTTGCTGGCCGCGATGCCGATGCCGGTGTCGGTCACCGAGAAGGCGATCAGATCGGCGTCCGCGTCCCGCAGCGAACCCGCCTCCAGCAGCTGCTCCCGGATCGCCACCGGCACGTCCGCCCCGGCCGGCCGGATGACCAGCTCGACCGATCCGGAGTCGGTGAACTTCACCGCGTTGGAGAGCAGATTGCGCAGCACCTGCAGCAGCCGCTGCTCGTCGGTGTGCAGCGTGGCGGGCAGCTCCGGCGACACCCGCACCGACAGGTCCAGGCCCTTCTCCGCGGTCAGCGGGCGGAAGGTGGCCTCCACGTAGTCGACGAGCTGGACGAGCGCGATGCGCGTCGGGGAGACGTCCATCTTGCCCGCCTCGACCTTGGACAGGTCCAGGATGTCGTTGATCAGCTGGAGCAGGTCGGAACCGGCGCCGTGAATGGTCTCGGCGAACTCCACCTGCTTCGGGGAGAGGTTGCCCTCGGCGTTGTCGGCGAGCAGCTTGGCCAGGATCAGCAGCGAGTTGAGCGGGGTGCGCAGCTCGTGCGACATGTTGGCGAGGAACTCGCTCTTGTAGCGCATCGACACCGCGAGCTGCTCGGCACGCTCCTCCAGGACCTGCCGGGCCTCCTCGATCTCGGTGTTCTTCACCTCGATGTCACGGTTCTGCTGGGCCAGCAGCTCGGCCTTCTCCTCCAGTTCGGCGTTGGACGCCTGGAGGGCCTTCTGCCGGTTCTCCAACTCCGCCGACCGCTCCTGGAGTTGCTCGGTCAGCTCCTGGGACTGCTTCAGCAGCTGCTCGGTCTTGGTGTTGACGGAGATGGTGTTGACGCTGGTCGCGATCATCTCCGCGATCTGGTTCAGGAAGTCCTTCTGGATCTGCGTGAACGGCGTGAAGGAGGCCAGCTCGATCACGCCGAGCACCTGGCCCTCGAACAGCACCGGCAACACGATCACCTGGGCGGGCGGTGCCTCGCCGAGCCCGGAGGAGATCTTCAGATAGCCGCTGGGCGCGTTCTCCACCAGGATCGTGCGCTTCTCCTGGGCCGCCGTCCCCACCAGCGCCTCCCCCGGCCGGAACGAAGTCGGCATGGAGCCCATCGAGTAGCCGTACGAGCCGAGCATCCGCAGCTCGTACTGGTCCTCGTCGCTCTGGTGGGCGTCGGGCATCGCCAGGAAGAACGCGCCGTGCTGCGCGGACACCACCGGCGTCAGCTCGCTCATGATCAGCGAGGCCACGTCCTGAAGATCGCGGCGGCCCTGCATCAGCGCGGAGATCCGCGCGAGGTTGCCCTTGAGCCAGTCCTGCTCCTTGTTGGCGATCGTGGTGTCGCGCAGGTTGGCGATCATCTTGTTGATGTAGTCCTGGAGTTCCTGGATCTCGCCGGAGGCGTCCACGTCGATCTTCAGGTTCAGGTCACCACGGGTCACCGCGGTCGCCACGCGCGCGATGGCCCGCACCTGCCGGGTGAGGTTCCCGGCCATCTCGTTCACGGACTCGGTGAGGTCCCGCCAGGTGCCGTCGACGTCACGCACGCGTGCCTGGCCGCCCAGCTGTCCCTCGGTGCCCACCTCACGGGCGACGCGGGTAACCTCCTCGGCGAAGGAGGAGAGCTGGTCGACCATGGTGTTGATGGTCGTCTTGAGTTCGAGGATCTCGCCCCGCGCGTCGATGTCGATCTTCTTGGTCAGATCGCCCTTGGCGATGGCGGTGGTGACCATGGCGATGTTCCGCACCTGACCGGTGAGGTTGGACGCCATCTGGTTCACCGACTCGGTGAGGTCCTTCCAGGTACCGGCCACTCCCGGCACCCGCGCCTGGCCGCCCAGGATGCCGTCCGTGCCCACCTCGCGGGCCACCTTGGTGACCTGGTCGGCGAACGAACTCAGCGTCTTGACCATGGTGTTGAAGGTGTCCGCCAGCTGCGCGACCTCGCCGCGCGCCTCGATGGTCACCGTCCGGGTCAGGTCACCGTTGGCGACCGCCGCCGCGACCTGGGAGATGTTCCGCACCTGCATGGTCAGGTTCTTGGCCATCAGGTTGACGTTGTCGCTGAGGTCCTTCCAGATGCCGGTGACGCCCGGTACATGCGCCTGGCCGCCCAGGATGCCCTCGGTGCCCACCTCACGGGCCACCCGGGTCACCTGCTCGGCGAAGGAGGACAGCTGGTCCACCATCGTGTTGACGGTGGTGACGAGCTCCAGGATCTCGCCCTTGGCGTCCACGGTGATCTTCTTGGACAGATCGCCCTTGGCCACCGCGGTCGTGACCTCGGCGATGTTGCGCACCTGAATGGTCAGGTTGTTCGCCATGAAGTTCACGGACTGGGTGAGGTCCTTCCAGGTGCCGGAGACCCCCTGTACCTCGGCCTGCCCGCCGAGCTGGCCCTCCGTGCCCACCTCACGGGCGACCCTGGTGACCTCCTCCGCGAAGGAGGAGAGCTGGTCGACCATCGTGTTGAGGGTGTTCTTCAGCTCCAGGATCTCCCCGCGCGCGTCCACGGTGATCTTCTGGGACAGGTCACCCCGGGCCACCGCGGTGGCGACCTGCGCGATGTTGCGCACCTGGGCGGTGAGGTTGCCGGCCATGCCGTTCACGGAGTCGGTCAGATCACGCCACACACCGGCCACACCGGGCACCTGCGCCTGACCGCCCAGCCGCCCCTCGGTGCCCACCTCACGAGCCACCCGGGTCACCTGCTCGGCGAAGCCGGAGAGCTGGTCGACCATCGTGTTGATGGTGTTCTTCAGCTCCAGGATCTCCCCGCGCGCGTCCACGTCGATCTTCTGCGAGAGGTCCCCGCGCGCCACCGCCGTGGTCACCTGGGCGATCTGCCGCACCTGCGAGGTGAGGTTGCCGCCCATGAAGTTGACGGAGTCGGTGAGTTCCTTCCAGGTCCCGGACACCCCCGGCACGACCGCCTGACCGCCCAGGCGGCCCTCCGTGCCCACGTCCCGGGCCATCCGCGTCACCTGGTCGGCGAAGGCCGACAGCTGGTCCACCATCGTGTTCACGGTGTTCTTCAGCTGGAGCATCTCGCCGGAGACGTCCACGGTGACCTTCTGCGACAGATCGCCGTTGGCCACCGCCGTCGTCACCTGGGCGATGTTGCGGACCTGGCCGGTGAGGTTGCGGAACGCGGTGTTGACGGAGTCCGTCAGGTCCTTCCACGTGCCCGCCGCGCCCGGCACCTGCGCCTGCCCGCCCAGCTCGCCCTCGACACCGACCTCGCGCGCCACGCGCGTGACCTCGGAACCGAAGGAGGAGAGCTGGTCCACCATGCCGTTGACGGTGTTCTTCAGCTCCAGCATCTCGCCGGCCACGTCGACGGTGACCTTCTGGGAGAGATCGCCGTTGGCCACGGCCGTCGTCACCGCGGCGATGTCCCGCACCTGGATCGTCAGGTTCCGGAAGACCGTGTTGACGGAGTCCGTCAGGTCCTTCCACGTCCCCGCGGCACCCGGCACATTGGCCTGGCCGCCCAGCCGTCCCTCGGCGCCGACCTCGTTGGCCACGCGCGTGACCTCGTCCGCGAAGATCCGCAGCGTCTCGGTCATCTGGTTGATGGTGTCCGCGAGCTGCGCGACCTCACCGCGCGCCGACACGGTCACCTTCTGCGACAGATCACCGTTGGCGACCGCCGTGGTGACCTGTGAGATACCTCGCACCTGGGCCGTGAGGTTGCCGGCCATCAGGTTCACCGAATCGGTGAGGTCCTTCCACACACCGGCCACACCCGGGACCTGTGCCTGCCCGCCGAGCTCGCCCTCGGTACCCACCTCGCGCGCGACCCGGGTCACCTCGGAGGAGAACGACGACAGCTGGTCCACCATCGTGTTGACGGTGTTCTTCAGCTCCAGCATCTCGCCGGCCACATGGACCGTGACCTTCCGGGACAGATCGCCCTTGGCGACCGCCGTGGTCACCAGCGCGATGTCCCGCACCTGCGCGGTCAGCCGGTACGCCATCGTGTTGACGGAGTCGGTGAGGTCCTTCCACGAACCCGACATGCCCCGCACGCGTGCCTGTCCGCCCAGCTTGCCCTCGGTGCCCACCTCGCTGGCCACCCGCGTGACCTCGTCGGTGAACGTGGACAGCTGGTCGACCAGATTGTTGACGGTACGGCCGACCTTCAGGAACTCCCCGCGCAGCGGATGCGCGGTGCCGTCCGGGGCCTGCGTGCGCAGCTCCATCCGCGGCGACAGATCACCCTCGGCCACCGCGGACAGCACCCGGCCGACCTCGGAGACGGGCCGTACGAGGTCGTCGACCAGGGCGTTGGAGTTGTCGACGGCGGCCGCCCAGGAGCCCTCGCAGGCGCCCGTCTCCAGCCGCTCCGTGAGCTTGCCCTCGCGGCCCACCATGCGCCGTACCCGGGACAGCTCACCGGTCAGATGCAGATTGCGGTCGGCCACCTCGTTGAAGACGGCCGCGATCTCGGACATCACGCCGTCGCCGGAGACCGTGAGCCGCTTGCGGAAGTTGCCGTCCCGCATCGAGACGAGGGCCGCCAGCAGCCGGTTCAAGGAGGCTGTGTCCACCGTGGTGGTCCCACCGCGCGGTTTACGCTGGCTCATCAGGGGCTGTCCGCCTTTCGCGCGCGTCTTCGTGCCCCGCGTCGCTGCGCCAGACTCCACTGTGTCCCTCCCGCAGGGGTAGACCATCACTGCCGTGCTCCCGGTACTCCTGCTCGGCGTACCGGTTACTGCTGGGTATCTCCGCCGGATGCGACAGGCCGCACCACGGGCTGCTGCCCGCCGTGAGCGGACGCCACTCCGCCCGACCGGACCTTCACCTCAAGCTTGCCCAGTGTTTCACCCCGGCCGAACCCGGCCATAACAGTTCGGCAGCTTCGCACACCGTCCGCACACCCTCCGGGCGGAAACACTGCGGACCGGCATCCGCGTGGACGGCGAAGGTAAGTAACCTTGCATGCGGCTGTCCAGCCGCACCGGTCCGTCCGGCTCGGGCGGTGGCACGGAAACGAGCGGGCACGGAGGGGCGGCCGCACACATGACCACCGGACTGATCCCGGGGGAGCAGCCCTCGGAACCCCGGCCGACGGGCGGACTGCCGCATCAGCGGCAGGAGCCGGCCGGCCACGGAGCCCTGCATGTCGACAACCGGTCGAGGAGTTCAGTGATCACCGCGCGCGCGGCCGCCAGCTTCGAGCCCGTCGGGCGGTCGGTCGCGAGCGCCCGCTCCTTCGTCCGCGACACCCTCCAGGGCTGGGGCTTCGCCGACATCGTCGACGACGCGGTGGTCCTCACCAGCGAGCTGGTGACCAACGCCGTCGTGCACGCAGGCACCTCCGCCGACGTCCTGTGCCTGCGCGCCGACGACGGTGTCCGGATCGAGGTCGCCGACCACTACCCCGAGCGCGAGATCCCCCTCCAGGGCACGTCCGTCAGCATGGGCAACCCCGACCGGGAGGGCGGCCGCGGCCTCCAGCTCTGCGCGGCCCTGGCCGGCCGGTGGGGTGTCGAGTACACGCCCACGCACAAGCAGGTCTGGTTCCAGCTCGATCTTCCCGAACGCCCGGTGGGCACCCGGGCCGCGGGCCCCGCCCTCCCCACCGACCTCCTCCCGATCGCCGACGCCCGCGTCCGCGTCGCCGTCGTCCAGATCGACCGCACGGGCGCCATCTCGGCTTGGAACGAGGACGCCGAGGAACTCTTCGGCTACCCCGCCGAGCAGGTCACCGGCAAGCCCCTGACCGACCTCGCCGCCTGGCCGCACACCCCGGGCACCAGCACCGGCATCGCGGAAGCCCTGCAACTGTCCCGCTGGGAGGGCAGTTACGGCATCCGCGGCGCCAACGGCCGGGTCACCCCGGTCTACGCCTCCCATCTCCGGGTCCGCGACACCGGCGGCGAGCCCTCCACGGTCTGCCTCCTCGTCCGGGACCACGAACGCGCGGTCCTGCAGACGCCGTTGCGGATGCCGTCCTCCGACGCCGGCTCCGGGGAGGGCCAGAGCACCGACCCCTTCGAGGTGTTCATCGGCTCCCCGGCCCCGGACGATCTCGACGGCCTCCTGCAGCGCACGGTGGAGCGCGCCCGCGACATGCTCGACGGCGACTCCGCCTTCCTGCTCCTCGCGACCGACGACGAGACCGAGTTGGAGGTCCGCGCCTCCACCGGCCTGCCCTCCGCCCGCCAGCGCTTCGCCCGCGTGCCCGTCGAGGCGGGCCCCGGCCGCTACGGCTCCGCGCGCATGCCCGCCGTCCACGACGACCTGTCGGTCGTCCCCGGCGCCGTCCCGCTGCTCAGCGGCACCGGCATGCGCTCGGTCGTGACGGTCCCCCTGAAGGTCGAGGGCCGCCTCACCGGCTCCCTCGGCGTCGCGGCGGAGGCCCCTGGCAGATACTCCAACGAAGAGGCGCTACGGCTCCAATTCGCCGCCGACCGCATCGCGTTGGCCGTCGAATCGGCCCGCCTCGGCGAACTGGAGCGCCTGCGCCGGGGCTCGCTGAGCTTCCTCGTCGAGGCCTCCGACCTGCTCGCCGGCACCCTGGACCGCGACCAGACCCTCGCCCTGATGGCCCAGATGACGGTCCCGACGCTGGCCACGTGGTGCGCGGTCTACACGATCGCCGACCAGGCCTCCGAGCCGTACCTCTCGTACGTCCTGCACGAGGACGAGGAACTCATCGACGGCATCAAGTCGTTGCTCTCGAAGATCGCCCCGCCCGACCCGGTCCCCACTCCCGGCGCCCGGATCTGGTCCGCTCCCGCGGAGGCCGCCCACCAGGCCGCCCTGCGCACCTCCATGCGCAGCCTGGGCCTCGGCGAGCAGCTCCCCCGCGCGAGCTCCGGCATCGGTCCGACGCTCGCCACGGCCTCGGCGGTCGGCGGCGAGACCGTCGTACTGCCCCTGGTGGCCCGCAACCGCGTGATCGGCATGCTGACCCTCGGCAAGCCGACCGACGAGCATTTCCGCCAGGAGATCCTGGAGCTGGCCGAGGATCTCTCCCGCCGAGCCGCCCTGGCCCTGGACAACGCCCGCCTGTACTCGGAGCGCACGGCCATCAGCCAGGCCCTCCAGCGCAGCCTCCTGCCGCCCGAACTCCCCCAGATCGACGGCGTGGAGGTCGAGGTCATCTACCGCGCGGCCGGCGAGGGCAACGAGGTCGGCGGCGACTTCTACGACCTCTTCCCGATCAGCGACGGCGCCTACGGCTTCGCCATCGGCGACGTCTGCGGTACGGGCCCGAACGCGGCGGCGGTCACGGGCCTCGCCCGCCACGCCCTGCGCCTCCTGGCCCGCGAGGGCCTCAGCGGCCCGGCGGTCCTGGAGCGCCTCAACTCCGCGATCCTGGACGAGGGCGCCCGAAGCCGCTTCCTGACCCTCCTCTACGGCGAACTGCGGCCGCAGGAGGACGGCAGCGCGGAGTTGAAGGTGGTCTGCGCCGGCCACCCCCTCCCGCTCCGCCTGCGCCAGGACGGCACGGTCGAACCGGCCGCCGAACCCCAGCCGCTGCTGGGCGTGATGGAGGACCTGGAGCTCTACGAGCAGACCGTCACGCTCGACCCCGGCGACGTCCTGCTGTGCGTCACGGACGGCGTCACCGAGCGCCGCGAGGGAACCCGCATGCTCGGCGACGACGGCCTCAGCGACGTCCTGACGACCTGCACGGGCCTGACGGCAGGCGCGGTCGCCGCCCGCATCATGCGCGCCGTGGAGCGCTTCGCCTCGGACGCCCCGTCCGACGACATGGCGATCCTCGCGATGCGCGTCCCGGGCCTCCACACGGACTGAGCGTCCAGGGGATACGAGAAAGGCCCCCGCCTATAAGGGCGGAGGCCTTTTTCTGTCGGAGCCCCCAAACGGAATCGAACCGTTGACCTTCTCCTTACCATGGAGACGCTCTACCGACTGAGCTATAGGGGCCTGTTGCCTTCGAGGTCTCCCTCGCGGCAACGAGCTAAATCATACCCTGAATTCGCGCATGCTTCGAACCGCCCACCCTGGGGCTCGAATTCTCAGACGGCGGGCTGGAGCAACCCGCCCAGCGCGTTGCACGCGGAGACGATCCGCTGCATGTCCCGCTTGGTCAGCGCGGCGTCCACGGGCAGTGTGAGCGTCTCGTCGGCGGCACGTTCGGTCTCCGGCAACGACACGCACCGCCGGAACTCTGGCAGCCGGTGCACGGGCGTCTTCACCGGCACCTTGCAGTCCACCCCCCGGGCACGCACGGCGCGCGCGAAGGCATCCCGGTCGGGCCGCCCGTTCCCGGGCACGCGCACGACGTACTGCTGATAGGTGTGCCCGTCACCCCCGTCGGGCGTGCACACGCCTTTCAGCTTCGCGTCCAGATAGGCGGCCCGCTGCCGACGCTGAGCGATCTCGTCGTACGGCGCCTCGGACTCGCCCTGCTCCAGCACGAGCAGCCCGTGCCGCTGCCCCACCCCGTGCAGCCGGGCGATGTCGGCGAACCGCCCGAAGCGGTGCACGACCACCACGGCCGCGGTCCGTGCGGTCACGACCGCCTCGACGGCGGAGGCGTCCAGGCAGTACGTGACCGGATCTATGTCGGCGAACACCGGAAGCGCCCCGGCCAGGACCACGGCCTCGGCCACCTCGGCGTTCCCGAAGGCCGGTACGACGACCTCGTCACCGACTCCGACGCCGGCGGCCCTGAGCATTGCAGCAGTACCCATGCTCGGGATGGTGGTTCCGCAACGTGAACTTCAAGTGACGCACAGCAAAAAAGGGTTGGACCCCGAACCGAAGTTCAGGGTCCAACCCTTTTCAAAATTTGTTCGGCGGTGTCCTACTCTCCCACAGGGTCCCCCCTGCAGTACCATCGGCGCTGTAAGGCTTAGCTTCCGGGTTCGGAATGTAACCGGG
>NZ_JBSFVG010000030.1:0-34249 GCF_053592195.1 Streptomyces sp. NPDC002776
TACAACCGGGACCACGCCCGACTACGCGCCCCTGGCGAACGCGCCTTCGCACAGCTGAAAACCTGGCGCCTCCTTCGTCGAGCCCGATGTTCGACTAACCGCATCGGACGCATCGTCGCCGCCGTCCACGCCCTCCTGATCTGCGGATACGGAGGATGAAAGAGGTTCATTGACTCCGTATCCGTTCGCCAACGCGCCTTCGCAGCTATGGCTAACATCTGGAAAACACGTGAACTTCCCCGTGCCCGGCCCGAATTCCACACCGGATCACTGTTTTCGCGCCCGAGGGGACACGCGCCGATGACGCCCGTGCAGCATCCGCCCGAGAGCGTCCGGGCCCGGATCGTCGAGCGGTTCGCCGACCATGTGCGGCCGCCGGCCGCCGGGATCGACCCGGAACTGCCGTTCCCGGAATACGGCCTGGACTGCGTCGGCGCCATCGGGTTCGCCGCCGACATCGAGGAGACGGAACGGCTCGCACAGCGCACCGCGGCCGTCGACGGGACCCACTGAAAGGACCGGCCGCGGCCATGGATTTCAGCTGCTGCATTTCGCCGACCGGAACGAATTCACCGCGGTCTGGCTGCCCGAGCGGCACTTCCACCCCTTCGGCGGCGCCTGCCCCCGTCCGTCGCCGGCCGCGGCGGCCCTCGCCCCGAGCACGGAACGCGTCCGGCTGCGGGCGGGCAGTGTCGTGCTGCCGCTGCACAAGCCCCTGACGGTGGTGGAGGACTGGGCCTTCGTCGACAACCTCTCGTGCGGCCGGGTCGGCCTGGCCGTGGCCGCCGGCTGGAACGCCGACGACTTCGTGCCCGCGCCGCGGCGCTACGCCGAGCGCCGGTCGTACACGCCGCGCGCGCCGCCCGAACTGCGCGATCTGTGGGCGGGCAAGACCGTCCGCCGGGTCAACGTGGAGGGCCCCGAGGTCGGCGGTCGGCACCGAGCCGCGGCCGGTGCAGGGCGCGCTCGACCTGTGGCTGACCAGCTCCTCCGACCCGCCGGGCTTCGAGCAGGCGGGCGCGCTGGGCCTGCATGTGCTGACCGGCCTGCTCTTCCAGCAGGTCGAGGGCCTGGTCCCTCGGGTGCGCGCCTACCTCGTGGCGCGGCGGTGACACGGCCACGACCCGGACGGCGGGCGGGTGACGTTGAGGGTGCACACCTTCGTCGGCGAGTCCGACGAGACGGTGCGCGAGGTGGTGCGCGGGCCCTTCCTCGAGTACCTGGACTCCTCCGTCGACCTGTGACGCGGCCACTGGACGGAGCTGCGCGGGCAAGGGCTACGGCTGCTGGACTGCCCCACCTGGACCGGGTGTGGCGCGCCTTCGCCGGCTGACCGGCCGTGCTCGCCCGCGCGGGCACCGCCCTTGGCGGGTCGCTCAGCCGTGGTCGGCCCTGCGGCTCACGCCGACGACCGCGCGCCGGGGCACCGTGAGGCGCCACTCGCCCGTGGCGTCGTCGCGCCGCAGCTCGGTGCCGGTGACCGAGCCGTCCGCTTCGGTGTAGCGGAAGACGGCCCTCGCCCGCTCGGCCACCCAGCGGTACGCCTCCTCCTCGGTACGCCCGTCGAAGACCTTCACCAGGCCGTACATGTGCAGCAGATACCGGCCGACGGCCAGCTCGGCCTCTTCGGGGGTGGCGCCCACGACGGTGTACGGGTCGTCGACCTCCAGGACCTCACGGTGGTCGAAACCGGCCTTCTCCAGGTAGCCGTCGATCTCGTCCCGGGTGAAGTGCAGGAACTTGTGCCCGGTCATCGACAGGACGTCGGTCACCTCCTCGAACCAGACGTCCATGGGGGAACCGACAAGGAAGTCGTGCAGCACGAACCTGCCGCCCGGGCGGAGCATGCGGTACGCCTCACTGGCCACGGTATGCCGGTCGGAGGGCGGCACATGGTGGGAGCCGTAGGCGAGCAGGACAGCGTCGACGGACGCGTCGCGCAACAGGGGCTGCTCGGCGCGCTGGAGCAGGGCCGGCATGCCGGCCGCCCAGGCCGCGGCGACCATGTGGGAGGAGGCGTCACAGGTGAGTATGTCGAAGTCGTCGAGGCCGAGTTCCTGGCACACCTTGCGGATGAGTCCGTCGCCGCCCAACAGGTCGACCAGCACGGGCCGTTCGCCGTCGGCGGTCGGCCGCTCGGGCGCGGCGAGGCTGAGGAGGGTTCGGATGCCGGTGGCCCGGGCGCGGGTGTTCAGCGCCTGGGCTTTGAGGTAGATCCCTCCGCGGCCGCCCTCGGCGTCGTCCCCGAAGTCGTCGTGCCGCTCCGGCGTGCTGCCGAGCACGGCCTGCCACGCGGCGATCCGCCGCGGGTCGGTGCGTGCGTACAGTCCGGGGTGGAGCCGCCGGAGCTCCGCCACCTGCCCCGGAACGTCTGCCCCTGTCACGATGGACCCGCTCGTCTGTGCCTGCATGAGGCTCTCCTCTGCGTGGGGTGAAGGGGCGCCCTCCCGGGCTCGCGAAGGAGCGGGATCCGGTCGGCGGGGCGAGCAACGGGATGTCCGGGGCGTTCTGCGGACCCACGCTAGGAGCCGGTAGTTTCCCTTCGGTATTGATCCGTTTTCCGCCGCTGCCCTTCCATCCCCAAGTCCCTGCCAGCTGATCGGTCCCGGTTGGCGACCACGGCGGGCGCGGACAGCGTCCCACCCTCCGTGGGCAACCGCTCGGCCAGCCCCGCCGCCATCGGACACCGGAACAACCCGTCCAACCCCACCTCGACCCCGACCCCGACCCCGACCAAGGCACGCATGCGCCGTCGGCGGCCGTGCGGGGGGTGTCGGTGCCGCGCAGGTCGACGACGGGCAGCGGTACGTGTCGTCGGGCACCTCGTCAGTCATGGCAGGCCCGGCAGCGGCGTCATATCCGTGCCCTATCGGCGAAGCGGAGGCCGCGCTGCTGATGGACCCGCGAGTGCGGCAGGCCTTGGTGGTGCGCGACGACCGGCTCCTGGGATACGTCGTCCCGGCACCCGGCGCCGACTGGATCTGGGTGGGCATTCGTTGCCGGCGGTGAGGCTGGCGGGTCGAGCGCGCCCTGGCCACCCCTACGGACCTCACTCGCGGCGAACTCCACCTCGCGGGCGCCGGAGGTGAAGGTACGGGGATTCCGCGCCGAGCCGGCATCGACATGCGGGCTCTCCCGCGCCTGACCTCCCGCCGGAAGTGCCGTCCGGCCGGACCGGCGCACCTGACGAAAGTCAGACGAAGAGACGTCCTTGGTGCGTAGTGGCGAGGACCTCGCGGCTCCTACCTTCGGTCGCGGACGAACGCCCGGCCCGCCTCGTGCGGCGCCGGACAGCGAGGGATGCGGAGGAATCCACGGATGGAAAAGCGGCTGGACGAGCCCGGCGTGAGTGCCGAGGCCGTCGCTTCGGGGGGCAGTGCCCTGCCACCGCTCGTCGCGGGCGACGGCCGGAGCGCCGGCCTCACCACGGCCGAGGTCGCCGAGCGGGTCGCCGCCGGCCGGGTCAACGATGTGCCCGTCCGGTCCAGCCGCAGCATCGGCGAGATCGTCCGGACCAACCTCTTCACCCGGATCAACGCCATCATCGGCGTGCTGTTCGTGATCATCCTGATCGTCGGGCCGATCCAGGACGCGCTGTTCGGCGGGGTCATCCTCGCCAATACGCTGATCGGCATCATCCAGGAACTCCGCGCCAAGCGGACGCTGGACCAGCTCGCGATCGTCGGCGAGAGCAGACCGCGGGTGTGGCGCGACGGGGAGCGGGTCCCGCTGGGGGCCGGCGAGATCGTCATCGACGATCTCATCGATCTGGGGCAGGGCGACAAGATCGTGGTCGACGGCACGGTCACCACGGCCGACAACCTGGAGGTCGACGAGTCGCTGCTGACCGGCGAGGCGGACCCCGTCGTCAAGCGTCCCGGCGATCCGGTGATGTCCGGCAGCTTCGTGGTGGCCGGCTCCGGCGCGTTCACCGCCACCCGGGTCGGCCGGGAGGCCTACGCCGCCCAGCTCGCCGAGGAGGCGCGGCGGTTCACGCTGGTCAACTCCGAGCTGCGCAACGGCATCGACCGGATCCTCAGGTTCGTCACGTACGCCATCATTCCGGCGGGCATCTCGCTGATCATCACCCAACTGATGGTCAACGACGACGATCTGCCCGAGGCGGTCCGGCGCATGGTGGGCGGTCTGGTGCCGATGGTGCCGGAGGGCCTGGTCCTGCTGACGTCGCTGGCCTTCGCGGTCGGTGTGGTCCGGCTCGGCCGCAAGCAGTGTCTGGTGCAGGAGCTTCCGGCGATCGAGGGTCTGGCCCGGGTGGACACGGTGTGCCTGGACAAGACGGGCACCCTGACCGAGGCGTCGATGGACGTCGACGAGGTGCTGCCGTTGGCGCCGAACGTGCCGCTGGAGGAGGTGCTGGGTGCCCTCGGCGCCGCCGACGAGCGGCCCAACGCCAGCCTCCAGGCCATCATCGACGCCTACCCCGCCCCCAGCGGCTGGGTGCGGCACGCGGTCGCGCCGTTCTCCTCGGCGCGCCGGTGGAGCGGGGCGGAGTTCGCCGAGCCGTCCGGCGAGCGGTCGGCCTGGCTGCTCGGGGCGCCGGACACGATGCTCCCGCCGGGCCACTCGGTGCTCGCCGCGGCCGACTCCTACGGCGCCCGGGGTCTGCGGGTGCTGCTGCTCGCCCGCAGTTCACGGCCGCTCGACACGCTGCTGGACGACCCGGCGCAGGTGCCCGACGCGGTGCTGCCGTGCGGTCTGGTCGTCCTCAAGCAGCGCATCCGGGCGGAGGCGCCGGCCACGCTCAAGTACTTCGCCGACCAGGGTGTCTCGGCGAAGGTGATCTCGGGCGACAACGCGGTGTCCGTGGGCGCCGTCGCGTCGGCCCTGTCGCTGCCGGGCGCCGACAGCCCGGTGGACGCGCGGTTCCTGCCCGAGGACCCGAAGGCGCTGGCCGACGAGGTCGAGAAGCACACCATCTTCGGGCGGGTCGGGCCGCAGCAGAAGCGGGACATGGTGGGCGCCCTCCAGTCGCGCGGGCACACGGTGGCGATGACCGGTGACGGTGTCAACGACGTGCTCGCGATGAAGGACGCCGACATCGGGGTGGGCATGGGCTCGGGCAGCCCGGCCACTCGGGCGGTCGCGCAGATCGTGCTGCTGGACAACAACTTCGCCTCGCTGCCGTCGGTCGTGGCGGAGGGCCGTCGGGTCATCGGCAACATCGAGCGCGTGGCCAACCTGTTCCTCACCAAGACGATGTACTCGGTGCTGCTGGCCGTGGTGGTGGTGCTCACCCAGGTGCCGTATCCGTTCCTGCCTCGCCACATCACCCTGATCGGCTCGCTCACCATCGGCATCCCGGCGTTCTTCCTGGCGCTGGCGCCCAACAAGGAGCGCGCCCGGCCCAACTTCGTCGGACGTGTGCTCCGGTTCGCCGTCCCCGCCGGTGCGCTGGCGGCGGCCGCCACCTCGGTGTCGTACTTCTACGCCCGGTCCGTGTACGACGACAACCTGGACGCGGAGACGTCGGCGGCGACGCTGGCGCTGTTCCTGACCGCGCTGTGGGCGCTGGCCATCATCGCCCGCCCGTACACCTGGTGGCGCGTCCTGCTGGTGCTGACCATGGCCGTGTCCTTCGCCCTGGTGCTGGTGGTGCCCTACCTGCAGGAGTTCTTCCAGCTGCAGCTGGTCGGTCTGGCGGCGCCGTGGGCGGCGGTCGCGTCGGCGGTGATGGCCGGACTGGCACTTGAGATCGTGTGGGCTCAGGATCGAGGACGGAGGGTCTCCGACTGAGTCCACCCGGGCGGTACATCCCCCGGCCGCCCGAGGGCCGCCCGGCACAGCGCCGGGCGGTCCATTCGCCGTCCCACTCGATGGCCCCTGATGCCCGGCCATAGGAGCTCCGGCCAGCGTCGGCCGCACAGCAGTGCCCCTGCGAACGGACCGATCGGCGCGGCACGACCCAGGCTCGGAGCGAGGACGACCGCCAAACGTGCCGCGGCCGGGTTGCCCTCGGTACTGCGCGCGCTCGCGCGTACATGGCCGGAGCGGGACGCCGTGATCCATGTCCACTCCCCCGGCGCGGACCAGGGCGGCCATCACACCCTCTTCTACGCCGAGTTGGACGAGCGGGCGCGGCGCCTGGCGCATGCCCTGCGGGAGGAGACGGCCCTCGCCCCGGCGACCGGGGCTGCTGCTGTACCCGTCGGGGACCGACTTCCCCGTGGCCTTCTTCGGCTGTCTGTACGCGGGGCTCGTGGCCGTGCCCGCGCCCGTTCCGGGAAGCAACCGGCGCGAACGGCTCCGCCTGTCGGGCATCGTGCGGCAGACCGGCATCCGCGCCGCGCTGACCGACGACCGCCACCTCGACGCGGTGCGCTCCTGGACCGGGGCGGAGGCCCCTGGGCCCGTGCGTGTGCTGAGCACCAGCGGGTGGCCGCCCGCAGGCCCCCGGGGCCACCGCCGTGGAGCCGCCCGGCACCGGCCCGGACGCCACGGCTGTGGTGCAGTACCCGTCCGGCTCCACCGCGGAGCCCGGGGGCGTGATGATCAGTCACCGGAACCTGCTGCACAACGTGGCGACGATGGGCGAGGAGTTCGTCCTGCCGCCCGGCGCGTCGACGACGCTACGACGGCGGGGCTCGACCTGTCCCGGTGGCGGTAGGCCGTCGACGGCTCGGAACCCCTCTGCTCGGACGAGGTGGGCTGAACCGAGATCGGGCGGGCCGAGGGGTCCGGCACCGCAGGGTGCCGGACCCCTCTGTCGTCTCACCGCCGCAAAACAGACCGGAGAGTCATCTTCCGGCCAACCTGTGGCCCATGCTCCGGTCCCCCAGCGAGGCCGGCGGGGACCCCGGCCGCGGACGCCCGCGCACCCGAGGTGGTCCAGTCCACTACGGCCGCCACCAGGCACGTTGCGGCGCAACTTTACCCATACAACCACTTCACCAACCGCATATCGGGCCGATGTTCATCTCCCGTTCCGGGAATACCGTGCATCGACCCTGCCGAAAGGCAGGGTCCCACACATGTCGAAAGTGGAGTGTTGAATCAGGTAGGGGTACGTATCATTCGACAGAGGCCAGGGGGAGCGATGGTGACCGATTGACACGACGATCGACCTTCCGTGAGCGGCATACCAGGCTGGGGCACCGCCCACCGCGATCTTGACATCGCCGATAGCCCGTGCATGAGCCGCAACAACGAAATCGGAGCCCGGCCCTCCACTTCCCGCGAGCCGCGATGGGAGAACCCTGTTTGGATCGAGTCGACCGCAGAATATGGAACTGCATGAGTACCAGAACTTTAGACACGGGGGTCTCAAGTAACCATGGAATTCCGCTCAAGCACCATATCCTGGAAGGACGAGGGAAAGCGGCGGGAATCGGCGGCCAGGAATCGAGCGAAGAGCATTGAAATATCCGGCCGGGAAGAACCCGTCGGAGAAACCCTGGAGTTCCGAATACTCGGGCCGCTCGAAGTACGCATGAAGGGCCGCACGCTCACCATCGGCGGACCGCGGCAGCGAGCGGTCCTCTCGGCGCTGCTCCTGTCGGCGAACCAGGTCGTCTCCTTCGACTCACTCATCGAGAAGGTCTGGAACGGGCAGCCGCCCAGCACCGCCCGCACCCAGGTGGCCATCTGCATCGCCGCCCTGCGCAAGACCTTCCGCACCGCGGGCTGGGACCGGGAGACCATCGTCACCGCCACGCCGGGCTACATGCTCGCCCTCTCCGGCCACTCGCTCGACTCCGTGCGCTTCGAGCGACTGGTCGCCGACAGCGTCCGGCTGGCCGCCGAGCAACGCACCGCCGAGGCGGCGGAAGCGCTGCGGGACGCGCTGGCGCTGTGGCGCGGACCGGCGCTCGGCGGAGTGTACGCGCCCTTCGCCGAGACGGAGGCCGCCCGGCTGGACGAGCAGCGGATGCTGACCATCGAACAGCAGATGGCGCTGCGGCTCCAACTCGGTGAACACCAGGCCGTACTCGGGGAGCTTCAGGCCCTGGTGAGCGCCTGTCCGCTGCGCGACCGGCTGCGCTACTACCTGATGCTCGCCCAGTACCGCGCCGGGCGGCGGGCGGAAGCCCTGACCACCTTCCGCGACGGAATGCGCCATTCAGTGGAGGAGATTGGACTGGAACTCGGCACAGAACTGCAGGAGTTGCATAACGCGATCCTCCGGGACGACGTCCCGGAGCCAGCCGGTCCGGCCATTGCTGTCGCAGACACCAGCAAACAGAACTGTGCTCCGGCACAGCTCCCGGAATGCGACGCCTACTTCGTCGGCCGTAGCCGGGAACAGTGGTTACTGGATGATGCCCTCCTCGTCCAGACGACGCAGAATTCCTCATCCATCGCACATATCACTGGAAGCCCTGGTATAGGCAAGACCGGCCTCGCCGTCCACTGGGCCCATCGGTCGGCGCACCGGTTCCCCGACGGGCAGCTCTTCGCGGACCTGCGGCAGCACCAACCGCTGGACGTGGTCCACCAGTTCCTGCGCAGCCTGGGTGTCGACGGCCCGCTGCCCACCGACCTGGCGGAGGCCGCCGAGCGATACCGCTCGGCCCTGGAGGGCAGGCGCCTGCTCGTGGTCCTCGACCACGCCTCCTCCTACGCCCAGGTGCGGCCGCTGCTGCCGGGCAACGGCCAGTGCCGGGTGCTGATCACGGGCCGGGCCACACTCGACGAACTCCTCCAGAACCCGGGTCTGCTGCGGCTGCGCATCGGCCCCCTGACCGACGACGAGTCACGCGAGATGCTGGCCGGCGTCCTGCGCGACACCAGGGCCGAGGAGTCCCCGGAGAACACCCGGCGCCTGGTGCAGCTGTGCGGCAACACCCCGCTGGCTCTGCGCGCCGCCGGTGCCCGGCTGCTGACCAAGCAGCACTGGCGGGTGCACGACCTCATACGGCGTCTGGAGCGGTCGGCGGACCGGCTCGCGGAGCTGAGCATCGGCGAGGACTCGCTGCACGCCCGACTGGACCGCAGCCTCGGCGAGCTCGACCCCGCCGCGGCCGTCGCCTACACCGGGCTGAGCCGTCTGGATGGCCCCGACTTCTGCGCCGCCGACGCGTCCGAGGCACTGGGGATGGACCAGATGGACGCCGAAGACCTCATCGAGACGCTGGTGGACGCCCAACTGCTGGAAGTGGTGGGCCGCGGTCACTGGGGCGAGATGCGCTATCGGTGGCAGGAGCTGGTGCGGCTGCACGCCCTGGCCTGCCGGCCGGCGCAGACGTGCGGGGCGCGTCGCGCCGTCTGAGCCGAGCGCACAGCGAACCGCCCCGCCGGACTCGGTCCGGCGGGGCGGTCGTCGTTCACACGGCACGCCGTCGGTTCGGCCGGGCGCGCCCGTGCGGGTGCGGCGCCGGTCAGGCGTCCGCGTTCATGGCCTCGATGAGGCTCTTGGGGCGCATGTCGGTCCAGTTCTTCTCCACGTACTCCAGGCAGGCCTCGCGGTCCGACTCGCCGAAGGCGACCGTCCATCCGGCGGGCACCTCCACGAATGACGGCCACAGGGAATGCTGGCCCTCGTCATTGACCAGCACGAGGTAGCGGCCGTCTGCGTCTTCGAACGGATTGGTCACGTCGCATTCCTTCCGGGAACGTCGGGCTGTTCTGCGTGGGGCGCTGGAACCTTGCTCCCATCCCGGCCAACGTACGCAGCCCGCGTTTCCCTCCGATATCGGTTCGCTTTCGGCGCGCCTGTCACGGGTCGTGCCGGCGGATCCGTGCGTCGTCGCGGGCGATGGCGTCCGGGCCGGATGCGGGTGCACCGCGCAACCGGTCGTCGAGGAAGGCCCCGACCAGCCGGCGGGTGGTGCCGAGGGCGTCCGCGGCATCCCGCGCGGTTCCCGGTGCCGCCAGGCCCAGCCGCTCGCCGAGCAGGCCGTAGTCGGTGAAGGAGACATGACCCGTGCCGGCCACGGAGTACCAGCGGCGCCAGCCGGACAGCCGCTGCCAGGCCTGCTCCCACGTGCGGTCCGCACCGGGCCTGCCGTGCTCGTCCGCTCCCAGGAACAGGAACGGCCTCGTCACCGGTGCGGTCCCCGGGCTGTGCAGGGTGCCGTCGAGATCGGCACCGGCCGCGAACCCGGGGTCGGCGCGCACCGCCTCGAACGCGGCCGCGCCGCCCATGGAATGGCCCACTGCGGCGACCCGGGCCGGATCGAGCCGCGGCATGCCCCGGCGGTCCGCGCCGGACAGGGCGAGCAGCCGCCGCCGTACGTACGACAGGTCCGCGGCGCGGACAGCGGCGACTCGCCGCCCGTCCGGGGAGCCGTGGCACGCCCGGCATTCGGTGACCCGGCCGCCGGGGCGGCTGACCGCCACGGCCTCGAAGGCGTGGTCGACGGCGGCCGCCGCGTAGCCCCTGCTGGCCAGGTCCTCGGCGAGCGCGGTCAGGGAGGTACGGGGCAGCGAGAATCCCGGGGACAGCACGACCAGGGGCAGCCCGCGGCCGGTCGTCTCGGCCGGTGGGGCGTCGCGGTCCGCGTGCACGCGGACGCGGCTCAGCAGGTCCGCGGGCACGCCCTTGACGCGGTGCGCCCGCAGGATCAGCTCCGACTCGCGCCGGGTCACGTAGCGCGCGGCGGGGGTCGTGCCGTGCCGCGCGGGGTACCACAGCGAGACCATCAACTCGCGGGCCCGGGCGGGGTCCCAGGGATCCCGGCGGGAGGTGTCGCGCAGTTCCAGAACGCGCAGTCCGACCGGCCGGGTGCCTGTCGGTTCGGGCAGTGCGGGTACTGCCGTCACGGCCGCCCGCGGCGCGGGTGCGGGTTCCTGCCCGCAGGAGGTGAGAGCGAGCAACGCAGCCGCCACGAGGGCGGTGCGGCGGCGCATGGCGCGCCCGGTTCCGGTCACCTTCACGATCGGCGCTCATTTCGTCGGGGAACACCGGACGCCGATCACGCTAGGGGCGCGAAACAGGTTCCGGGCGCGCCGACCGCGTTTTCATCACCTTCGTCGACGGGATTTGTGTCGCATTCCGTTTCGGGGCGGTGGTCCGCTCCGGCTTTCGTCGCCCGGCCGGACCGTGCCGCCCCGTCCTCCGTCGTACCTCGATCAGATCCAGACGGTGCCGAGGTGGGCCTCGACCACGCCCGTGATGTTCCGCGGGCCGCCCTCGGACGCGGACGGGTCGTAGTCGAAGTCGTAGCGGTCGGAGCTCTGGAAGTGGCCGCAGACGATCGGGCTGATCTCCAGTTCGTCCCCGGCGGCCGTCTGCCAGGTGATGTACCAGCCCACGCAGCCACCGTCCGGTGTGCCGAAGCCGCCGCCGGGCAGCAGGTCCTCGACCCAGCCCGTGACGCGCGCGGTGCCATTGTCGACGCACAGGGATATCTCGCCGCGGCCGAAGTTCCGCGTGTCGCTCTCGGTGACGCAGGAGGCCGGTGCGGCTGCGCCGGCCTGCGGCGCCGCGGCGAGACCCGCCACGGCGACGGCTCCCGCGACGCACGCCGTGCGCAGGGCTCGGCGTGCGGTGTGGATACGGTTCATGTCCGTTGTCCCTTCTGATGAAGCGCCAGGTGTCAGGTGCGCTGCGCTTCCCACGGCTCGGGGATGCGGGCTCGCCCGGCCGCGCCGAACCGGAGGGTCTCGCGCAGCCGTTCGGGGCGGGTGGTGTCGCCGGAGCGGGCGATCTCCCGCAACTCGCGGGCCAGGAGTCCGGCCTCGGCGGCCCAGCCGTCCAACTGATCGGCGACGGGACCGGCGTTGGCGGTGAGGATCTCCGTCCACAGGTCCGGGTTGCCGTCCGCGATCCGGGTGACATCGCGCAGGTCCTGCCCGGCCAGCCGTACAGCGGACTCGTCGCCGTCGAGCAGCCGGGCCGCGGCGAGCGAGGCGATCAGGTGCGGGGCATGCGAGACGAGGGCGACGGCCCGGTCGTGGGCCTCGGGGTCGAGCAGCACTGAGACGGCTCCGCACAACGCGACCAGTTCCAGGGCGCAGTTGAGGGCGAGGATGTCGGTGGCGTCGGTCGGTGTCAGCGCCCAGGGGCGCCCCTCGAAGAGATCCGCGCGGGCCTCCCTCGGCCCGGAGCCGCCCGCGCTCACGACGGGGTGCCCGCCCACCAGCGAGGTCAGATCACAGCCATGCGCCCGCGCCTCGTCGTACAGCCGGACCTTGACGCCGGAGACCTCGGTGTAGACGCGGGCCGTGCCCAGCTTCTGGTGCTCGGCCAGCACGGGCGCGCCCCTGCCGGGCGGCGCCACGATCACCGCGATGTCGGCCGGCTGCGGCGGCGCCCCGGCGATGCCCGCGCCGCGCTGCTCGGCCCTGTGCGCGGCGTCGGGGTCCGCGTCGATCAGGTATGTGGCTACGCCGTGCCGGCGCAGTGCGAGCCCGACGGAGCAGCCGATCGGCCCGGCGCCCACGATGGCGGCGGTGCGCATGCCGTCGTCCTTTCTCGGCCGGAGGGACCGGCCCGGGGGCCGGTCCGCGGCGGGGCTCAGCCGAAGATCTTCACGGCCTGGTAGTAGGTCCAGGCGGTGCTGTTGCAGTTCGTCTGCTTCTCACCGGTGTAGGCGGCGCACACGCGCTTCATGTCCTCGTAGAAGGCGCTGTCCAGGCGGCTCTTGTTGGCCTCGAAGGTGCCGGCCGCCTTGTAGTTGCGGTAGCCGAAGTCGTGCCGGACACAGGACAGTTCGAAGGGGAAGCCGAACGGGTTGTTGGGCGCCTGGGTGCAGCCGTCGTTGGACCAGTCGAACTCGTAGGCCGCCCACGCGGCCTGGTTCTGGCGGGCGGCGTGCCAGGCGTTGTAGCTCGCCACGTCGGTCTGTGTGAAGGAGGCGAGGACCTGCGGCTTGTCGGCGGGCGCGGCCTGGGCCGGTGCGGCGGCGACGCCGACGGCGAGGGCACAGCCGGCCAGGGTCACGGACACGGTGGTGCGGCGACGCATGCGGGAACCTCCGAGGAAGCGGACAGCAAGTGCTCCCAATGTCGCCACGGCCGATATGGGGGACGTATCACGCGGTTATCACCGGTCACGCGAACGACGTCGGCCTGCGGACCGTGGGACGGTCCGGAGGCCGACGTCGGGGGGTACCGCGGGCCGGTGGACGGGGGTGGCCACCGGCCCGCGGAGCGGTCAGGCGTCGCGGCGGCGCAGCACGGCGTAGCCGCCCACGACCGCGGCGAGCGCCCACAGGATCAGCACCACGAGCGCGGTGCCGCCGCTGTAGGGGTCGGTCTCCTGCGTCATCAGCACGGTGCCCGCCTCGCTGGGCATGTAGTCGCTGGCGGTCTCCAGCCACTTGGCGCCGACGACACCCATGAGCTGAGGCAGCGCCAGCAGCATCATGATGAGCGTGGTGATGGTGCCGGCGGCGCTGCGCAGCACCGTGCCCACGCCGATGCACATGGTCGCCAGCAGGGCGAGGTAGGCCGCCGCGCCGAAGGCGGTGCCGATCAGCTCACCGCCGGTGTACTCGCCGTACTCCCCCATGAAGGCGGCGGCGGCCACGCTGGCCAGCACGCTGAGGACGAAGCCCACCACGGCCACGACCGAGGTGACCACGAGCGTCTTGGACAGCAGCATCCGGCTCCGCCTGGGCACGCTCTGCAGGGTGGTGCGCATCGAGCCGCTGGAGTACTCGCTGGTCAGCGCGAGCGTGGCGAGCACCACCACGGTCAGTTGGGAGATCAGGAACGCCTGGGAGGCGTGGTGCGGGGCGGGCATGGTGACGTCCACGCCCTTCTTGGCGCTCGCGTCGGCGGACATGCCGACGATCACTGCGAACCCCACCGTGAGCACCAGCGCGACGAGCAGGTTCCACCACGTCGCGCGCACGCTCCACAGCTTCGTCCACTCGAAGGAGAGGGCGCCTTTGAATCCACCGCCGGAGACGGGTCCGACGAGCCTGGGGGCCGTTGTCGCTGTCATGTCTGCTTACGCTTCCTGGTGATCCGCTGCTTGGTTTACGTGTGCCTCGGCGGCGTGGGAGAGGGAGGGCGAGCCGTACTCCACGCTGGCGGCGGTGAGTTCCATGTACGCCTGCTCCAGGCTGGCCTTGCGCAGGCTCAGTTCGTGGACCGGGACGCGGTGCTGGAAGGCCAGGTCGCCGATCTCCTCCAGGGTGCCGCCGACGACGATGAGTTCCTCGGGGGCACCGTCGGTGCCGCGCTCCACGCTCATGCCGAGGCTGAGCAGTTCGCGCCGCAGCACGTCCGGCTGGGGGGTGCGCACCCGGACGGCGTTCAGTGAACTGCCCGCGATGACCTCCTCGATCGGAGCGTCGGCGATGACCTTGCCGCGGCCGATGACCACCAGATGGTCGGCGGTCTCCTGCATCTCGCTCATCAGATGGCTGGAGACGAACACCGTGCGGCCCTCCGCGGCCAGCTCCCGCATCAGCTCACGCACCCAGCGCACACCGTCGGGGTCCAGGCCGTTGACGGGCTCGTCGAACAACAGCACCTTGGGGTCGCCGAGCAGCGCCCCGGCGATGCCGAGCCGCTGGCCCATGCCGAGCGAGAACGATCCGATCCGCTTCTTGGCCACCTCGCCGAGGCCGACGGTCTCCAGCACCTGCTTCACCCGCGAGGCCGGGATGCCGTTGCTGCGCGCCATGCCGAGCAGATGGTGGTAGGCGGAGCGGCCCGGATGCCCGGCCCGTGCGTCGAGCAGGGCACCCACCTCCCGCAAGGGGTGCTTCAGTTGCGCATACGGCTTGCCGCCGACGAGTGCGCGGCCCTCCGTCGGCTCGTCAAGACCGACGATCATGCGCATGGTCGTCGACTTGCCCGCCCCGTTCGGTCCGAGGAAACCCGTCACCTTTCCGGGATTGATCCCGAACGAGAGGTCGGACACGGCCGTCTTGTCCCCATACCTCTTGGTCAGTCGGTCCACAGTGATCATTACCCGCCTGCTCCTTCCGCAGTCACACCACACAAACTAGGAGCGGCGGCCCCTGGGAACATCTGGCGTTCGGCAACGACTGACTCGACTTTCGGCAGGTTCGTGGCCCGCGCCGGCTCTTGTAACGTGCAGGAATGCACCTGTTACAGGCCGTCCGACGGCGAGCGGACCCCGTGCTGCACAGCCTCGGCGCCGAGCGGCCCTTCACCCGGCGCGGCGACCTGCTGCTGCTCGCCGTACTGCTGGCCCCTTCCGCCATCAACGTCGAAGGGCTCGCCGCCTCACCGGTCAGCTGGTCGGCCGTCGCCCTGCTGATCACGGCCGCGGTCGCGGTGCGCCGGGCCCTGCCCGTGCTGTCGCTGGCGCTGGCCGGGTCGATCGTGCTGTTCTACGTCGCCCTCGGCTCGAACCTGTGGACGGCCGGGGCGACGGTGGTGCTGAGCTTCGTGGCGGGCCGCCGGGTCACCCGGCTCTGGCACGCGCACTTGGTGTTCCTCGGAGTGGCGGCCGCCGGGATACTGCTGGTGAATCTGTTCGCCGAGCCCAAGGACTGGCTGAGCCTGCTCCTCACCGAGTTCTTCACCTGCGTCCTGCCCTGGTGGGCGGGCAACTGGTGGCGCCAGCGCTCCGATCTGACCCGGGCCGGCTGGGAACGCGCCGAACAACTGGAGTGGAAAGGCCGCTTCGTCGCCGAACAGGCCCGGCTGAGGGAACGGGCCAGGATCGCCCAGGACATCCATGACTCACTGGGCCATGAGCTGAGCGTGATGGCGCTGCTGGCCGGAGGGCTGGAGCTGGCCCGGGGCCTGACGGACGAGCAGCGGCAGACCATGAAGCAACTGCGGGAGCGGTGCACCATGGCCACCGAGCGGCTGCACGAGGTCATCGGGCTGCTGCGGGAGGACTCCACGCCCTCGCTGCGGCCCGCCCACGAGTCGATCGCCGACCTGGTGCGGCGCTTCGAGCGGTCCGGGATGCCGGTGCGGTTCATTGAGGACGGCGGGGGCCTGCGGCGACCGCCGCTGCTGGCCGAACTCGCCGCGTACCGCGTGGTGCAGGAGGCGCTGACCAACGCGACCAAGCATGCCGCGGGCGCGCCGATCACCGTACGGTTGAGCCACCGGGCGGACGACACGGTGGTGTCCGTGTTCAACGAACCGCCCTCCGGCGGGGGCGAGCCCGCGGCGCCCGGCAGCCGGATGGGACTGATCGGTCTCGACGAACGCGTCCGGCTGGCCGGCGGCACCCTGCGGGCCGGCCCCCGCAGGGGCGGCTTCGAGGTCCGCGCGGAACTCCCGCACGAGCCGTCCGCTCGCGCACTTCCGGTGGAGGAGGCGCACGGTGAGGACGCCGGAGGGACCGGCCCGGACGCGACAGGGCCGGATGCCGACGGCACACGGGGCGGCCCGGACCCCCTCGGTCCGGAGGAGGAACAGCTCCTCGACTCCCCTGCGAAGGGTGCGCGGTCGCGGCGCAGTGCCTCGCGGACGGCGCTCGCGCGGGCAAGGGCGCGGGTGCGGCGCAACGCGCGGCGGGCCGCACTGCTGCCGGTGCTGCTCGGTGCGGCGCTCGTGCTGGCGCTGACCGGCCTCTACGTCTTCACATCGGCGATGACCTCGCTCTCCCCCGAGGACTACTCCCGCCTGCGGCTGGGCGAATCACGCCAGGACCTGGCCTCGGTCCTCCCCGAGCGGCGCATCCGCAAGCCGCCGCCGGTCGTCACCGAACCCCCCGCGCCCCTGGGGACCGCGTGTGAGTACTACCGGGCGGCCGACAGCGTCCTGAGCTTCACGGACACGCTGTACCGCCTGTGCTTCAAGGACGATGTTCTGGTGGCCAAGGACACCCTGTGAAAAACGGAGTTGGGATGATTCGCGTACTGCTCGCCGACGACGAGACCATTATCAGGGCCGGGGTCCGCTCCATCCTGACCACCGAACCGGACATCGAGGTCGTGGCCGAGGCCGCGGACGGCCGTGAGGCGGTGGAGCTGTCCCGCAAGCACCGGCCGGACGTGGTCCTGCTCGACATCCGCATGCCGGAGATGGACGGTCTGGCGGCCGCCGCGGAGCTCAGGGCCACCAACCCGGACAGCGCCGTGGTCATCCTGACCACCTTCGGTGAGGACAAATACATCGAGCGCGCCCTCGACCACGGGGTGGCCGGCTTTCTGCTGAAGGCCTCGGACCCGCGCGACCTGATCTCCGGGGTGCGGGCCGTGGCCTCGGGCGGCGCCTGTCTGTCCCCGCTGGTGGCGCGGCGGCTGATGACGGAGCTGCGCCGGGCCCCCACGCCGCGCGCGGAGGCCTCCGGGGACCGCACCATGCTGCTGACCAAGCGGGAGCAGGAGGTGCTGGCGATGCTCGGCGCCGGCCTGTCGAACGCGCAGATCGCCGAGCGTCTGCATCTGGTCGAGGGGACGATCAAGACGTACGTCAGCGCCATCCTCAACCAGCTCGGGGTCCGCAACCGGGTGCAGGCGGCGATCATCGCCTATGAGGCGGGGCTGGTGAACAAGGACGACCTGGAGTAACCGGTCCGGGCGGGCCGCCGCGCCGTCAAGTGCGGTGCGACGGGCCGCCGTTCACCCCTGGCCGAGGGCTTGCGTGTGGTCCTTGACGAAGCGGGCGAGCCGGGTCGCGCCCTCGGCGGCCTGCTCGACGGTGACGCCGCTGCACGACAGCCGGATACGGCGGTCGCCCGCGTCGTCCAGGTGGAAGTAGCGCATCGGCGTCCAGATGACGCCGTAGGTCTCCGCCGACCGGCGCAGTGCCGCCTCGTCGGCGGCGAAGGGGACGTCGAGGGTGAGGAAGAAGCCGCCGTCGGGGTCGTTCCAGTGCACCCCGGCCGACTCGGGCTCGCCGGGCGGCAGTTCACGGGCGAGGGTCTCGCGCAGGACGCCCATGGTGGCCTGGTAGTGCCGGGCGGCGGGCTCGTTGGCGGCCCGCAGGCCTCCGCCGGCGCGCAGCAGGAGTCCGGCGACGGCGGCCTGGCTGAGGCTGGAGGTGTTGACCGTGACCATGCTCTTGACCTTGGCCAGTTCGCCGGCGAGGAGGCCCGGCGCCCCGCCGTCGGCGCTCTGGACCGGCTGGTCGGCGACGACGAACCCCACCCGGGCGCCCGGGAAGGCGGTCTTGGCGAAGGAGCCGAGGTAGATGACGCGACGCGCGGTGTCCAGCGCCTTCAAGGTCGGCCGCCGGACGGTGCTGAAGACCCCGTACGGGTTGTCCTCGAGCAGCAGCAGCCCGAGCCGCTGCGCCGCGGCCAGCAGCGCCGTGCGGTCCTCCGCCCGCATGCTGACGCCGCTGGGATTGGAGCAGTCGGGCACGACGTACAGGGCCTTGGCCCGGCGGCCCTGCCGCTGCAGTTCCAGCACGGCGTCTTCGAGGCCGTCGAGACCGGGTCCGTGCGGGGTGCCGGGCACCGGGACGACGTCGATGCCGAGCAGGCCGGCCGCTCCGGTGATGCCGACGTAGCAGGGGCTGTCGACCAGCAGCACGTCCTCGGGCCCGGTGAACAGGGCGCGCAGGGTGAGCAGGACGGCTTCCTGGCAGCCGACGGTCACCACCACGGAGGCGGGGTCGACGCTCATGTCCTCGTCCACCCGCAGCATGTCGGCGACGAGTTCGCGGATCTGTCCGGCTGTCTCGCCGTACTGGTAGAGCGCGGTGCGTACGCGGTCCTCGGACAGGCCGCGCCCGCGCAGGTGGTCGAGGTAGGTCTCGATGAGCGTGGGCACGTCCGCGACGTCGAAGTCCCCCTCGTAGGGGCGGCCGGGGGCGAAGGAGATGGCCTGCGGGTAGCGCAGGGTGACCTCATTGAGGAAGTTCATCGTGTCGAGCAGCGGCTCGGACAGGCTGTGGTGCAGGGCGGCCCGGGGCAGTGCCGCCGCCTGGTTCGCGGTGTCCGCGGTGATCGTCATCCCTGGCTCCAGTCTGGGTACGGCCGGCGCGGCGGCAGGAGGGTGTCCGGGCCGATGGTGTCCGCCGTGGCATGACCGGTGAGCACCATCGTCTCGGCGAACTCCTCGGTCAGCAGGGCGAGCATCCGGCGTACTCCGGCGGCTCCGTCGACGGCCAGGGCGTAGAGCGCGGGCCGGCCGACGAGGACGGCGCGGGCGCCGAGGGCCAGCGCGACGAGGATGTCGGCGCCGGTGCGGATGCCGCCGTCCAGCAGGACCGGGCAGCGGCCGCGCGCGGCGGCCACCACCTCGGGCAGCGCCTCCAGGGTGGCCGGGGCGCCGTCGAGCTGGCGGCCGCCGTGGTTGGACACGACGATCCCGGCGACACCGGCGTCCACGGCCGCCTCGGCGTCGCGTGCGGTGAGGACGCCCTTGGCGAGCACGGGCAGTCCGCTCTCGGCGCGCAGCCTTCCTACGGCGGACCAGTCCAGGGAGCGGTCGAAGGCGAGCCTGCTGTGCGCGCCCGGTGCCGCCGCTCCGGTGGCCGCGGTTCCGCTGAGGTTGGCCGGGGTGATGTGGTCGGGGATCCGGAAGCCGTTGCGCAGATCGCGCAGTCTGCGGCCGGTGAAGGGGGTGTCGGTGGTGAGCACGAGGGCCTGGTAGCCGCTCGCGCCCGCCCGGCGGGCCAGGTCGAGCGTGGTCGCGTGGTCGCGGAAGCAGTACAGCTGGAACCAGAGCGGGGCGGCGGCGGCCGCGGCCACCTCCTCGAGGCGGCGGCTGGAGAAGGTGCTGACGACCATGGGCAGGCCGAGGCTTCCGGCGGCCCGTGCGGTGGCCGGCTCGCCGTCGGGGTGGGCGAGTTCGTGGTATGCGACCGGGGCGATGCCGAGGGGGGCCTCCCAGCGGGAGCCGAGCAGCTCCACGGAGGTGTCGGCCTCCTCGATGCCGGGCAGGGCCCGGGGACGCAGCCGTACCGCCTCGAAGGCCGCCTCGTTGGCGACCAGGGTCCGCTCCCGGCCGGCCCCGCCGGCGATGAAGTCCCATACGTCGGCGTGGAGTTCGCCCCGTGCGCGGTCCGCAAAGTCGGCCAGGGTGAGGAGCTGGGCCGCGGCGGGCGCGCCCCGGTGCCGGGGCACGGACGCGGTCGTCATCGGCCGGCCACTTCCCGCTCCCGCTCGACGGCCTCGTACAGCGCCTTGATGTTGGAACTGCCGAAACCCCGGGCGCCGTGGCGCTGGATGTACTCGTAGAACAGCGTGCTGCGCGGGTAGGGCGAGCGGGTGAAGATCTGCAGCAGGTAGCCCCACTCGTCGCGGTCCACCAGGACGTTGGTCTCGCGCAGGTCGGCGATGCGGTCGGCCATCCCGCTGACGCGTTCGGTCAGCAGGTCGTAGTAGGTGCCGGGGGTGCGCAGGAAGGCGACGCCGCGGTCACCGAGGGAGCGGACGGCGCCCACGATGTCGTCGACGAGGAAGGCCAGGTGCTGGACGCCGGGGCCGTTGTGGGATTCCAGGAAGCGGTTGATCTGGCCGGGCAGCCGGGTGTCGTCCGGCTCGATGAGGGTGAAGGTGATGCCGCCATCGGCGTTGCGCACGACGATGGAGTCCATGGCCTGGCCGCCCACCTCGATGTACTCGGAGGAGTAGTAGGGCGTGTCGAAGGCGGCCTCGTAGAAGTCGGCGGTCTTGCGCAGGGTGCCGGGCTCCAGGCAAACGGCGACATGGTCGAGGGCGGGGCGCGGTCCGCCGGCTTCGGCGGCGGCCGGCAGCAGGGCCCAGACGCGGTCGGGCGGCAGCAGCGGGAGGTCCTCACCGGCCGCGACCAGGGTGTGGCGGATGTCGCCGAAGCCGGAGACCGTGGCGTACTGGGAGTCGCCGCCGGTCAGGGCCGGGGTCGGCGCGCGCAGCGCGGTGGCGCCGGCCAGAACGGCCCGGTCGTAGGCGGAGCGGACGTCGGCACAGCTGAAGGCGAGGTCGGCGATGGAGTCGCCGTGCGCCTCGACGAAGCGGGCCACGGCAGTGCCCTCGCCCAGCGCCTGGGTGACGACCAGGATCACCTCGCCGCTGCGCAGCGCCGTGGAGCGGCGGTCGGGTGTGCCGGTGGCGGGGCCCGCCGCGGCCACCGGCACGAAGCCGAGGTTGTCGGTGAGGAATCCTGCGGCCTCCCGGTCGTCCGCGACGTACAGCTCGGCGTAGGCGATGGCGTGGGGCGGCATGGGGCTCTCCAATACAAGAACGGGAGAATCACGGAAGCACCATCGGGAATACAATTCCCGGAGTCACGTTCAGGGAATGCCGACGGATAGCTGGTAACGACAGTCGGGAACACTCTACAAACGCCCCGTATAACCTCGCTATCGGCTCGATATCAGGCCTCTGAGCTGTGGTTATCCATCACCGATAACCATGTTGACCGTCTCTTGGAAACCTTGCTAGCGTCCCCGTTCGTCTTTGTTTTGACGACGTCTCACCAGCGCCTCGATGACTTTCCGCGCGGCGCGGCACGGAAAAGGCCGGGGTTTTCCGGCGGATGATTGTGAGGAGACAGGTGTCCGAGCTCCCGACCCTTCGGCACGAGCTGACGGCCGCCCAGCGCGAGGTGTGGCTGGGCCAGCAGCTGGACCCCGAGGGCACCAGCTACAAGACCGGTTCCTGCCTGGAGATCGACGGCCCGCTGGACCACGCCGTGCTGACCGAGGCGCTGCGGCGCACGCTGGCCGAGACGGAGACGCTGTGCTCCCGCTTCCTCACCGACGAGCAGGGGGAGCCGTACCGGGAGCACTGCCCGGACACCCCGGTGCGGCTGCCGCACTTCGATCTGACCGGGCACGCGGACCCCGAGGCGGAGGCGATCGCCTGGATGGAGCGCGACCGGGCCACGCCGGTCGCGCTGGACCAGCCGGACATCAGCCGCCACGCGCTGTTCACGCTGGCGCCCGGCCGGCACATGTACTACCTGGGCGTCCATCACATCGTGCTGGACGGCACCAGCATGACGCTGTTCTACGAGCGGCTCGCCGAGGTCTACCGGGCGCTGACGCGAGGTGATCAGGTCCCGGAGCACTCCTTCGGCAGCATGGACCGGATGGCCGCCGACGAGGTGGCCTACCAGGAGTCGGCGCGGCACGAGCGCGACCGGGCGTACTGGACCGGGCTGTTCGCCGACCGTCCCGAGCCGGTCCGGCTCACCGGGCGCGTGAGCCCGCACGCCCTGGCCGGGACGCTGGCCAGCGTGCGGCTGGGGCCGGAGCGCACCGGGGTGCTGGAGGAGACGGCGCAGGCGGCCGGCTCCTCCTGGGCTCGGGTGGTGATCGCGTCGGTGGCGGCGTTCCTGCACCGGATGACGGGCGCCCGGGACGTCGTGGTGTCGGTCCCGGTCACCGGCCGGTACGGCGCCAACGCCCGGACGACGCCGAACATGGTCTCCAACCAGCTGCCGTTGCGTCTGACCGTCGACCCGGAGGCGAGCTTCGCCACCCTGCTCGACGAGGTCTCCGCGACCCTGCGCGGCCTGATGGCGCACAGCCGCTATCGGGGCGAGGAGCTGGGCCGCGAACTCGGAGTGCGGGGCGGCGCCGGGGTGTTCGGGCCGACCGTGAACGTCCTGCCGTACACCCGGCCGGTCGACTTCGGCGGTCCCCTCGGCCTGATGCGCAGCCTCGGGTCCGGCCCCACCACGGACCTGAACTTCGTGCTGACCGGCACCCCCGAGTCGGGCCTCCGGGTCGACTTCGAGGGCAATCCGCAGGTGTACGGCCACCCAGAACTGGCGGATCTTCAGGACCGCTTCGTCCGGCTGATGGAGGACCTCGCCGGCCACCCCGAGCGGCCGGTCGGCCGGTCCGCGGTGCTCACCGCCGAGGAGCGGCGCCGCGTCCTTGAGGAGTGGAACGACACCGGCCGGGAGATACCGGACGACACCCTCACCGCGCTGCTGGACCGGCAGGCGGCCCGCACCCCGAACGCGGAGGCCCTGACGTACGAGGGGACCTCCCTGACCTACGCCGAACTGCACGCCCGCGCCGATCAGCTCGCCGCGAAGCTGGCCGAACGCGGCGCGGGGCCCGAGACGTTCGTGGCCGTCGCGCTGCCCCGCTCGGTGGAACTGGTCGTCGCCCTGCTCGCCGTACTCAAGGCGGGCGCCGCGTACGTGCCCGTGGACCCGGGGTACCCGGCGGACCGTATCGCCACCGTCCTGCACGACGCGGACGCGATGCTGGTGCTGACCGGCCGGGACACCGAGGACCGGCTGCCCGCGGACGGCACTCCGCGGCTGCTGCTGGACGGACCGGACGCGCCCGGCACGCCCGCCGTCGCTCCGGCCCCGGACCTCGACCCGCGCCACCCCGCGTACGCCATCTTCACCTCGGGCTCCACCGGCCGCCCCAAGGGCGTGGTCGTCCCCCACCGGGCGATCGTGAACCGGCTGGCCTGGATGCAGGACACCTACCGGCTCGGCCCCGACGACCGGGTGCTGCAGAAGACCCCGTCGGGCTTCGACGTGTCGGTGTGGGAGTTCTTCTGGCCGCTGCTGACGGGCGCCACGCTGGTGGTCGCCCGGCCCGACGGCCACCTCGACCCGGCCTATCTGGCCGAGACGATCCGGCGCGAGCGGATCACCATCGCGCACTTCGTGCCCTCGATGCTCGACGTGTTCCTGCGCGAGCCGTCCGCCGGAGCGCTGTCCGGGATGCGCCGCGTGTTCTCCAGCGGTGAGGCGCTCCCTGCCGAACTTCGTGCGCGTTTCCAGGCGTTGACCGATGTTCCGCTGCACAACCTGTACGGTCCGACGGAGGCCGCCGTCGACGTCACCTACTGGCCGTGCGCCGAGGACACCGGCTCGCGGCCGGTGCCGATCGGCCGCCCGGTGTGGAACACCCGGATGTACGTGCTGGACTCCGCCCTGCGCCCGGTGCCCTCCGGGGTGCCCGGCGAGCTGTACATCGCCGGTGTCCAGCTCGCCCGCGGCTACCTGGGCCGCCCCGGCCTGAGCGCCGAGCGGTTCACCGCCGACCCGCACGGCACGCCCGGCAGCCGCATGTACCGCACCGGAGACCTGGCGCGCTGGAACCGCGACGGCAGCCTCGACTACCTCGGCCGCGCCGACCAGCAGGTCAAGCTGCGCGGCTTCCGCATCGAACTCGGCGAGATCGAGGCGGCCCTGACCCGGCAGCCGGAGGTCGCCCAGGCCGCCGTGCTCCTGCGCGAGGACCGGCCCGGCGACCAGCGCCTGGTCGCCTATGTCGTCCCGGCCGGGGAAGAGGGACCCGACGCGGACTCCCTGGCGGCGCGGCTGCGCGAGCTGCTCACCGACTACATGATCCCCTCGGCGTTCCTCACGCTCCCGGACCTGCCGTTGACCCCGAACGGCAAGCTGGACCGCAGGGCCCTGCCCGTCCCCGAGGCCCCCGAGCGCGGCGCGGGCCGGGCACCGCGCACCCCGCGCGAGGAGTTGCTGTGTACGCTCTTCGCCGAGGTCCTCGGCGTCGAGGCGGTCGGCATCGACGACAGCTTCTTCGACCTGGGCGGCCACTCGCTGCTCGCCACCCGGCTGATCAGCCGCATCCGCACCGCCCTGGGCGTCGAGGTGCCGATCCAGCGGGTGTTCGAGTCTCCGACGGTGGCGACCCTGTCCCGCGCCCTGGACGGCGAGGGCCGGGCGCGTACGGCCGTGACGGCCCAGCGGCGTCCCGAGCGGCTGCCGCTGTCCTTCGCGCAGCAACGGCTGTGGTTCCTGCACCAGTTCGAGGGGCCGTCACCGCTGTACAACATCCCGGCCGCGCTGCGGCTGACCGGTCCGGTGGACGCCGTAGCGCTCGAAACGGCGCTCGGGGACGTGGTCGCCCGGCACGAGAGCCTGCGCACCGTCTACGCCGAAGATGAGCACGGCCCTCACCAGGTCGTCCTGCCCGCGTCCGCCGCGGCGGTCCGCCTGGAGCGCACCGACACCGACACCGCGCACCTGGACAAGGAGATCTCCCGGGTCGCCCGTACCCCGTTCGACCTCGCCCGTGACCTCCCGCTGCGCGCCGCCCTGCTGCGCACGGCCCCGGACGAGCACGTGCTGATGCTGGTGCTGCACCACATCGCCGGCGACGGCTGGTCCCTCGAGCCGCTCGCCCGCGACCTGGGCACCGCCTACGGCGCCCGGCTGGCGGGGGCGGCCCCCGACTGGGCCCCGCTGCCGGTGCAGTACGCGGACTACACCCTGTGGCAGCAGACGCTCCTGGGCGCCGACGGGGACCCGGAGAGCGAGGGCGCCCGGCAGCTCGCGCACTGGCGGCGGGTCCTGGGCGGGCTCCCGGAGCGGCTGGAGCTGCCCGCCGACCGGCCGCACCCGGCCCGCCGCGACAACACCGGCGACCGGATCGACCTCACAGTGCCCGCCGAACTGCACCGGCAGCTCGCCGAGTTGGCCGCCGAGAGCCGCGCCAGCGTGTTCATGGTGCTCCAGGCCGCGCTGGCCGCGCTGCTGACCCGGCTCGGCGCCGGTGAGGACGTGCCGCTCGGCTCCACCATCGCCGGACGCACCGACGCGGCCGTGGAGAACCTCGTCGGCTTCTTCGTCAACACGCTGGTGCTGCGCACCGACACCAGCGGCGACCCGGCCTTCCGCACCCTGCTCGACCGGGTCCGCGACACCGACCTGGCCGCCTACGCGCACCAGGACCTGCCGTTCGAGCGGCTGGTGGAGGCCGTCAACCCGGACCGGGGCGCCGGGCACCATCCGCTGTTCCAGGTCATGCTGACCTTCGACACCACCCAGCAGGACGCCCTGGGCGAGCTGGGCCGGCTGCCCGGTCTGCGCACCGAACTGGTCCCCGTGCACACCGGACTGTCCAAGTTCGACCTGGCGTTCGCCTTCGACGAGCGCCGGGACGCCGACGGCGGTCCCGCGGGCATCGACCTCGCCGTGGAGTTCAGCACGGAGCTGTTCGACGCCACCACCGCGCGCTCGACGGCCGAGCGGCTGCTGCGGCTGCTCGCGCAGGCCGTCGCCGACCCGGGCCGGCGGCTGGGCGACCTGGACGTGCTGGTGCCGGGCGAGCACCGGACGCTGCTGGTGGACACCAACCGGCCGGACGCCCGGACCCCGGCGCCGCGGGCGACGCTGCCGGAGCTCTTCGAACAGCAGGCGGCCCGGCACCCGGACCGCCCGGCGCTCACCTTCGAGGGCACCTCGCTGACCTACGCCCGGCTCAACGCGCAGGCCAATCAGCTGGCCCGGCTGCTCGTCGAGCGCGGTGTCGGCCCCGACGACCTGGTCGCGCTGGCGCTGCCGCGCTCGGCGGAACTGGTCGTCGCACTGCTCGCGGTGGTCAAGTCCGGTGCCGCCTATGTACCGCTCGACCCCGGCTACCCGGCCGACCGGCTGGCCCACGCCCTGTCCGACGCGGCTCCCGTCATGCTGCTGACCACCGAGGAGGCGGCGGCCCGGCTGCCCGCCCACGAGGTGCCGACGATCGTTCTGGGCGCGGGCGAGGCGGACGGGTACGCCCCGGACGACCTCCGGGAGGGCGAGCGCGTCCGGCCGCTCGACGAGCAGGACACCGCGTACGTCATCTACACCTCGGGCTCCACCGGGCGGCCCAAGGGCGTCGCCGTGCCGCACCGCAATGTCGTGCGGCTGTTCTCGGCCACCGATCACTGGTTCGGCTTCGACGAGCGGGACGTGTGGACGCTCTTTCACAGCTACGCCTTCGACTTCTCCGTCTGGGAGCTGTGGGGCGCGCTGCTGCACGGCGGCCGGCTGGTCGTCGTACCGCACTCCGTGAGCCGCGACCCGGCCGCGTTCCTCGCCCTGCTGGAGCGCGAGCGGGTCACCGTGCTCAACCAGACGCCGTCGGCGTTCCACCAGCTGGCCGCCGCCGACCGCGAGCACACCCGCGAACTCACCCTGCGCTACGTGGTGTTCGGCGGCGAGGCACTGGATCTGACGCGGCTCGCCGACTGGTACGAGCGGCACGCCGACGACGCCCCGGTGCTGGTCAACATGTACGGCATCACCGAGACCACCGTGCACGTCTCCCACTTCCCGCTGGACCGGGCCACGGCCGCGGCCGCCTCGGCGAGCACCATCGGCGTCAACATCCCCGATCTGCGGGTGTACGTCCTGGACGCCCGGCTGCGGCCCGCGCCGCCGGGCGTCACCGGCGAGATGTACGTCGCCGGGGCGGGTCTCGCCCGCGGCTATCTGGGCCGCCCGGGGCTGACCGCCGACCGCTTCCCCGCCGACCCGTACGCCGCCCTGTTCGGCGAGCCGGGCGCCCGGATGTACCGCACCGGCGACCTGGCCCGGCGGCGCGCCGACGGCGGCCTGGACTACCTCGGCCGCGCCGACCACCAGGTCAAGATCCGCGGCTTCCGGATCGAACTCGGCGAGGTCGAGGCGGTGCTCGCCGCCCACCCCGCCGTCCGGGACGTCGCCGTGCGGCTGCGCGAGGACACCCCCGGCGACCGGCGGCTCGTCGCCTACGTGGTCACCGACGGGCACATGGCCGACCGGGCACTGCTCGACCACGCGGCGACCCGGCTGCCCGAGCACATGCTGCCCTCCGCGTTCGTCGCGCTGGACGCGCTGCCGCTGACGCCCAACGGCAAGCTGGACACCCGGGCGCTGCCCGCCCCCACCTACACGGCGGCCGCCGGACGCGCTCCCCGCGGCCCGCGCGAAGAGCTGCTGTGCGCCTTGTTCGCCGAGGTCCTCGCGGTCCCGCGGGTCACCGTCGACGACGGCTTCTTCGACCTGGGCGGCCACTCGCTGCTGGCCACCCGGCTCGCCGCCCGCATCCGCGCCGCGCTCGGTGTGGAGCTGTCGGTCCGACAGCTGTTCGACACGCCTACGGTGGCCGGTCTGTCAGCCGCCCTGGACGGTGCCGAGCACGCCCGGGAGCCGCTCACGGCCGGACCGCGCCCGGAGCGGCTGCCGCTGTCGTACGCCCAGCAGCGGCTGTGGTTCCTGCACCAGCTCGAGGGCCCCTCACCGACGTACAACATCACCGGAGCGCTGCGGCTGACCGGCGCGCTCGACACCGACGCGCTGCGGCGCGCCTTCGTCGATGTGATCGCCCGGCACGAGAGCCTGCGCACGGTCTTCGCGCAGGACGAGCGGGGTGCCCGGCAGATCGTGCTGGACGCCGCGGGCGTCCGCTTCCCGCTGCCGGTCGTCGAGACCACCGAGGCGGAGGTGGCGGACCGGCTGGAGCGGGCCGCCCGCCACTGCTTCGACCTGGAGCGCGACCTGCCCGTGCGGGCCGAGCTGTTCCGGGTGTCCGAGGCCGAGCACGTTCTGCTGCTGATGGTCCATCACATCGCGGGGGACGGCTGGTCGCTGGGCCCCCTGATGCGCGACCTGGCGACCGCGTACACCGCCCGGGCCGAGGGCACGCGGCCCGCCTGGGCTCCGCTGCCCGCGCAGTACGCCGACTTCGCGCTGTGGCAGCGCGCCTCGCTCGGCGACGCGGCGGACGCCACGACGCTCGCCGGGCGGCAACTCGCCCACTGGAAGCAGGCGTTGGACGGCCTTCCCGAACGGCTGGAGCTGCCCACCGACCGGCCCCGGCCGGCCGTCGCCACGCACCGGGGCGGCCGGATGCCGCTGGCCGTGCCCCCGGCGGTCCACCAGGCCGCCGTCGCCCTGGCAGGGGAGTCGCGGACCAGCCTGTTCATGGTCCTTCAGGCGGCCCTCGCCGCCCTGCTGTCCCGGATGGGCGCGGGCGACGACATCCCCGTCGGCACGCCGGTGGCGGGCCGCACCGACGACGCCCTCGACCAGCTCGTCGGCTTCTTCGTCAACACGCTGGTGCTGCGCACCGACACATCGGGCAACCCCACCTTCCGTGAACTCCTGGACCGCGTCCGGGAGACCGACCTGACCGCCTACGCCCATCAGGACCTGCCCTTCGAGCACCTCGTGGACGTGCTCGCGCCGGCCCGGTCGCTGTCCCACAACCCGCTGTTCCAGGTGCTGCTCAGCCTGGACACCACCCAGCAGAACGCCCTGGGCGCGCTGGCCGCGACCGGCCTCGGCGCGACCCCGCTGACGGTGGAGACCGGCGTCGCCAAGCTCGACCTGGCTCTCGAGCTCACCGAGCACCGGGACGCCGACGGGACCCCGGCGGGCCTCGTGGGCGCCGCCGAGTACAGCGCCGACCTGTTCGACGAGGAGACGGTCGGCGCCCTGGCCGACCGGTTCCTGCGCCTGCTGACCACCCTCGTCGCCGACCCCGACCGGCGCATCGGCGACGTCGAACTGCTCAGCGACGCCGAACGGCACCGGGTGCTGACCGAGTGGAACGACACCGCCCGCCCCGCCGAGGCCCTGACCTTCGCCGCCTATGTGGAACGGCACGCCGCCGAGGCGCCCGGGCGGCCCGCCGTCGAGTTCGCGGGCGAGGTCCTCGACTACGCCCAACTCAACGCGCGCGCCAACCGGCTGGCCCGCCGACTGCTCCACCTGGGCGCCGGGCCCGAGAAGTTCGTCGCCACCGCCCTGCCC
Source organism: Streptomyces sp. NPDC002776 (assembly GCF_053592195.1). Taxonomy (NCBI): domain Bacteria; kingdom Bacillati; phylum Actinomycetota; class Actinomycetes; order Kitasatosporales; family Streptomycetaceae; genus Streptomyces; species Streptomyces sp. NPDC002776. Next base: position 29,223 of record NZ_JBSFVG010000030.1, read on the forward strand.
CGCAGCACCGACCTGGTCGTCGCCGCCCTCGCCGCGTTCAAGGCGGGCGCCGCCTATCTGCCCGTCGACCCGGCCTATCCCGCCGAGCGGGTCGCCCATGTCCTCGCCGACGCCGCCCCGGTCGTGCTGCTGACCTCCGCCGCCGTCGCCACCGGCCTGCCCGAGAGCGGCGTACCGCGGCTGCTGCTGGACGACACCGGTACGGCCGAGGAACTGGCCGCACTGCCCGCGCACGACGTCACCGACGCCGAGCGTTCCGTCGCACTGCGCCCGCAGCACCCGGCGTACATGATCTACACCTCGGGCACGACGGGCCGCCCCAAGGGCGTGGTCGTCACCCACACCGGTCTGCCGGGCCTGCTGGACATCTTCGTCCGCGACTGCGCGGCCGGACCGGGCAGCAGGGTTCTCCAGCACCTCTCCCCCGGCTTCGACGCCGCCTTCTGGGAGCTGGCCATGGGCCTGCTCACCGGCGCCACCCTGATCGTCGCCCCGCAGGAGACCACCCCGGGCCCCGAGCTCGCCGCGCTGGCGACCCGGCACTCCGCGACCCATCTGAGCCTGACGCCCGGGGTGCTGGGCCTGATGGCCGAGGGATCCCTGCCCGACGACACCACCCTCGTGGTCGGCGCCGAGACGAGCCCGCCCGAGCTGGTGGAGCGCTGGTCCGCGGGCCGCACCCTGCTCAACTCCTACGGTCCCACCGAGACCACGGTCTGCTCCACGATGAGCCGTCCGCTCTCCGGCGCCGTCACGCCGCCGATCGGCTCCCCCGTCGCGGGCACGGCCGTCTACGTCCTGGACGCCTCGCTGCGCCCGGTCGCACCGGGTGTACCCGGCGAGCTCTACGCGGCCGGACCGCACCTGGCCCGCGGCTACCACGGCCGGCCCGCGCTCACCGCGGAACGGTTCGTCGCCGACCCGTTCGGCGCGCCGGGCTCCCGGCTGTACCGCACCGGTGACCTGGTGCGGTGGCTGCCGCACGGCGAGCTGGAGTATCTCGGCCGTGCCGACGACCAGGTCAAGATCCGCGGCCTGCGCATCGAGCCGACCGAGATCGAGGCGGTCCTCACCGAACGCGCCGAGCTGTCCCGGGCCGCCGTCGTCGTCCGCGAGGACCGCCCGGGCGACCGCCGCCTGGTGGCCTACGTCGTCCCGGAGCCGGGCCACGCCCCGGACGCCGCCCGGCTGCGCGCCGAGCTGCGCGAAACGCTGCCCGACCACATGATCCCGACGGCGTTCGTCGCCCTGGACGCGCTGCCGCTGACGATCAACGGCAAGCTGGACCGCAAGGCGCTGCCCGCCCCCGACTACTTCGCCCAGCGGTCCGGCCGCCTTCCGGCGACCGCTCGCGAGCGGCTGCTGTGCGACCTGTTCGCACAGACCCTCGGCGTTCAGGCCGTGGGCGCCGACGACGGCTTCTTCGACCTGGGCGGCGACAGCATCCTGTCCATCCAGCTCATCGGCCGGGCCCGCGCGGCCGGGCTCACGCTGTCGGTGCGGGACGTCTTCGAGCAGCAGACCCCGGCCCTGCTCGCCGGGACGGCCACCGAGGAAGCCGCAGGCGGAGACCGTCCGGCCGTCGTCTCCGGCTCGCCGTGGGGCACCGCGCCCGCGACACCGATGATGCGCTGGTTCGCCGAACTCGGTTCCGACGCAGCCCCGTTCGCCCAGTCGGTCGTCCTCACCACTCCGGCCGGCCTGGACCCCGACGCACTGCGCGCCGCCCTCGGCACCCTCCTCGACCACCATGACGCCCTGCGCCTGCGGGTCGCCGAGGACTGGACGGTCACCGTCCCGGAGCCCGGCTCGGTCGGCCCGGAGCTGAGCCTCTTCGACGCCTCCGGCCTGGACGAGCAGGCGCTGCGTGCCGCCGTGGCGGAACAGGCCCGTGCCGCACGCGAGAGGCTGTCCCCCGCCGGCGGCCGTATGCTCCAGGCCGTCTGGCTGGACCGCGGCCCCGGGCACGAGGGGCTCCTCGTCCTGGTCGCCAACCACCTGGTCGTCGACGGCGTCACCTGGCGCATCCTCCTGCCCGACCTGGTCACCGCCTACGAGGGCGGCGACCTGGCACCCACCGGAACCCCGTGGCGGCAGTGGGCGGACGCGCTCGCGCGGCTCGCCGAACACCCCGGCACCGAGGCCGAACTGGACCACTGGCGCACCGTGCTCGCCGACGCTCCGACCGCCCCTCGCCTGGACCGCACCCGCGACCTGCATGCCACGGCGGGCGAGCTCAGGGCCGAGCTCGACGCCGACACCACGCGCGAACTCCTCACCCGGGTCCCGGGCCTGTGCCGCGCCACGGTCAACGACGTGCTCCTGACGGCCTTCGCGGTCGCCGTCGCCGAGTGGCGGCGCGGGCGCGCCGAGGACCCGGACGCCCCGATCGTCGTCGACCTGGAGAGCCACGGCCGCCACGAGGACGCCGTGCCCGGCAGCGAACTCAGCCGCACCGCAGGCTGGTTCACCGCCATGTACCCCGTACGGCTCGCCGCGCCCCGCGCCGACGGCACCGACGCCCCGATGATCCGGGCGCTCAAGGCGGTCAAGGAGCAATTGCGCACGGTACCCGGCGACGGCCTCGGCCACGGCCTGCTGCGCCGGCTCAACCCGCGTACGCGGGACGTGCTCGCCGCGCTGCCCGAGCCGCAGTTCGGCTTCAACTACCTCGGCCGGCTCGGACAGGACGACACCGGCGGCTCGTGGCCGATCAACGGAGGCGACGTGGCCGGCATCGACGGTGCCATGCCGCTTGCCCACCCCGTCGATCTCAACGCCGTGGCCCTGGACACCGGTTCGGGCATCCGGCTGCGGGCGACCTGGACGTACGCGTCCGCGCTGCTCACCGACGAGGACGCCCGGCGGCTCTCCGACGCCTGGTTCCGGGCCCTGCGCGACCTCGTCGCGGAGACCGGCCGCCCCGGAGTGGCCGCACTGACGCCGTCGGACCTCGCCCACCCCGGGCTTGGGCAGGACGACATCGACCTCTTGGAGCAGGCCGTCCCCGGCCTCCAGGATGTGCTCCCCCTGGCCCCCCTCCAGGAGGGCTTCCTCTTCCTCAACCTCTACGACCAGGACGCCCGGGACGTCTACGTCGGCCAGATCTCCTTCGACCTGGAAGGCACCTTCGACGCGGCCCGGATGCGCTCGGCGGCCCATGCCCTGCTGCTGCGCCATCCCAACCTGCGCGCCGGTTTCCGGCAGACCGCCTCGGGCGCATGGGTGCAGACCGTCCCGGCCGACATCGAACCCGACTGGCGCGAGGTGGACCTGAGCGCACTGCCCACCGCCGAACGCTCCACCGCGTCCGACCGCCTCGCCACCGAGGACCGGGACCGCCGCTTCGACCTCACCCGACCCCCGCTGCTGCGACTCACCGCGGTACGCCTGTCCGCCGATCACGTCCGACTGGTGATGACGAACCATCACATCCTGCTCGACGGGTGGTCGTTGCCACTGCTCTGGCAGGAGCTCACCGCACTGTACGCCGCCGGCGACGCCTCCGCCCTGCCCCGGGTGCGCCCCTACCGCGACTACCTGGCCTGGCTGGGCGAGCGCGACCGGGACGCCGCCCGGGCAGCCTGGCAGCACTCCCTGTCCGGCCTGGAGGAAGGCTGCCTGCTCGCGCCGGGCGCGGGCGAGGTCGACGCGGCCCCGCTGAGCGTGCCGTTCGGCCTGGACGCGGTCGCGACCGAGGCGCTGACGGGGTGGGCGCGGGCGACGGGCGTGACCATGAACACCGTGGTGCAGGGCGCGTGGGCTCTGGCACTGGCCCAGGCCACCGGCCGGGACGACGTCGTGTTCGGCGCCACCGTCTCCGGCCGCCCGCCCGAGCTGAACGGCGTCGAGCGCATGATCGGCCTGTTCATCAACACCCTTCCCGTGCGGCTGCGCCTCGACCACTCCGAGACCCTCACCGGCCTCTTCCGCCGCCTCCAGCACGAACAGACCGCACTCCTCGACCACCAATGGCCGGGCCTCACCGACATCCAGACCTGGGCCGCACACCCCCAACTCTTCGACACCGCCATGGTGTTCCAGAACTACCCCGTCAGCGCCGACGCGACGAGCCTCGACCTCGACGGCCTGCGCGTCACCGGGTTCCACGCCGTGGAGCACACGGACTTCGTAGCCAACCTGGTCGCCCACACGCGGGACTCGGCACTGAGTCTGCGGCTCGACTACCGGGCCGATGTGTGCGAGGAGAGCCTGGCGCGAGACTTGACGGACCGGGTGGTGCGGGTGCTGGAGGCGCTGGTCGCCGATTCGACCCAGCTCGTGGGACGCCTGGAGACGCTCGAACCCTACGTGCGGGAACGGGTGTTGGTGGAGTGGAACGGGGTCGCCACCGAGCTGCCGGACGTGCCGCTGCATGAACTGGTCGCCCGGCAGGCAGAGGGTGCGCCGAATGCGGTGGCCCTGGTCTGCGACGGTCGTTCGCTCTCCTACGGTGAGTTGAACGGCCGTGCCAACCAGCTCGCGCGTTATCTGATCGCGCAGGGTGTGGGGGCCGAGCAGTTCGTGGCGGTGGCGCTGCCGAAGTCGCTGGACGCTGTGGTGGCCCTGCTCGCCGTGGTGAAGGCCGGGGCCGCCTATCTGCCGGTCGACCCGGAGTATCCGGCCGAGCGGATCGAGTACATGCTCGAAGACGCCGCGCCCGTGCTGACGCTCACCGAGCCGATACCTTACGAGGTGTATGCCGGGCAGTCGGCGGCCGAGGTCGACGACTCCGAGCGGCGGATGCCGTGGGCTCCGCGCCATGCCGCCTACATGATCTACACGTCCGGATCCACCGGACGGCCCAAGGGTGTGGTCATCGACCATCACGCGCTGGCCACCTACCTCCACCGGGCTCGTGGCGCGTACCCGGCGATGGCAGGCTCGACCGTGCTGCACTCTCCCCTCGCCTTCGACCTGACGATTACGGCGCTGTGGACCCCGTTGACCAGTGGCGGCACCGTCCAGCTGACCTCGCTGGAAGAGAGCAACAGCCAGCCGTCACTGGTCAAGGCCACGCCGAGCCA
>NZ_JBSFVG010000031.1:0-30952 GCF_053592195.1 Streptomyces sp. NPDC002776
AACTCCGGCGGGTAGTTCTTCATGACCACGAGATGTCCGTTCTCAGATCCTCAGGATCCAGTGTCTCGTGTGTTCAACATCAGGGGTCAACGCCCGGTGTCACACCAACACCCACAGACCGACAGACACGCCACTTACAAGTGAAGCTGACCAAGCCCTACTGGCCTCGGGCTTTCACGAGGGGTGCCGTCCGACGTGTGATCGAGAAAGCAGAAAGTGCCCCTGAGCTGCAACGATAGGACTTGCTGAGGGTCCTGTACGTGGTAGCGAAAGAGGCACTCCCAGGTGAAGCAGAGTAGCGGGTCGTACCCTCGTGTCCGTGTCGAGGGCGGCGGCCGAGGAGTTGTTGCCCAGGCCGGGGCCGTGCTGCTGGTCGAGACGGTCCGTAAGTCCGGCCTGGACACCGCGATATCGGCCGCGCCGGCGCCGTGGCGCAAGCGGCGGGCCGTACACGATCCGGGCAAGATCCTGCTGGATGTGGCGCTGGCCGTCGCACTCGGCGGCGACTGTCTGGCCGACGTCGGCATGCTGCGGGCCGAGCCGGCCCTGTTCGGCCCGGTGGCTTCCGATCCGACCGTCTCCCGCCTCGCCGACGCTCTCGCCGCGTCCAGCCCGAAGGCTCTTGCGGCGATCCGGGGCGCACGTTCCGAAGCGCGTCAGCGGGTCTGGGAGTTGGCCGGGGCAAGCAGCCCGGCCGCCGACGGCCAGGTGGTCGTGGACATCGACGGGGTGCTGGTCCTCGCGCACTCCGAGAAGCAGGACGCCACTCCGACCTGGAAGAAGACCTTCGGCCATCATCCGCTCGTCGCGTTCGTCGATCACGGCCAGGCCGGGTCCGGGGAGCCGGTGGCCGCCCTGCTGCGGCCCGGCAACGCGGGCTCCAACACTGCCGCCGACCACATCGAAACCGCCCAACTCGCCCTGGCCCAACTGCCAAAGCGCCTGTGGCGGGGACGGCAGACCCTGATCCGGACCGACTCCGGCGGCGGCACCCACGCCTTCCTCGACTGGCTCTCCAAGCCGGGCCGGTGGCTGTCGTATTCCGTCGGAATGACCATCACCGACGCCCTCCACCAGGCCGTCCTGAAGATCCCGAAGAAGGCGTGGACACCGGCCTACGACGCCGGCGGCACCGAGCGGCCCGGCACCTGGGTCGCGGAGATCACCGACATCCCCGACCTGAGCACGTGGCCGAAGGGGATGCGGCTGGTCGTCCGCAAGGAACGGCCGCACCCCGGCGCCCAGTTGCGCTTCACCGACCTCGACGGGCTGCGGCTGACCTGCTTCGCGACCAACACCAAAGGCGACCAGCTCACCGACCTCGAACTGCGTCACCGCAGACGGGCCCGCTGCGAGGACCGCATCCGAAGCGCCCGCGACACCGGCCTGCGCAACCTGCCCCTGCACGACACGGCCCAGAACCGGATCTGGCTGGAGATCGTCTCCCTCGCACTCGACCTCCTCGCCTGGATGGCGATGCTCGCACTGACCGGCCAAATCCGCTGCCGGGAACCCAAGAAGCTCCGCCTGCGGCTGTTCTCCGCTGCCGCACAGCTCGTGAACACCGGCCGTCGCCGCTGGCTCCGCCTGCCCGCCCGATGGCCCTGGACCGCAGTCATCAGCCACGCGATCGTCAGGCTCCACGCCCTGCCGAACCCTGGCTGACCAGCCACTTCGACCGTCCGACAACCCGCACAACCACACCGGTGAAGTGGAACCCGGCGCACACCCGACGCGAGATCCGGGCCCTCGCCCTGCCCCAGCCCCGAAAAGACCGCACCACACAAACGCAGAGGCCCCGTCAGTAAACCGACGAGGACTCATGAACGATCGAGGCTAGAAGTACGGAGAAGAAGGTACTCATTGCTCCTCCCGGTCAGACCCTCCTACTTTGGTGGAAGCCGTCATTCCACTGGCGGCACCAGCCCCTGGAGTTGGTCCGATGAATGCGTCCCAAATGGTTCACCTAAATTGTTTGCCCACAATCTCCCGCCTTTTGGGAGCACGCGAGGCCCGAAAACCAAGAGGGGCGCGTTTCTGGGTGCCGACCGAGGACGGCTTACCCCTCGAAGTCGAGGTGCGCGGGGTCGAGATATCCGATGTACGACAGCCCGTCGTCGTCTTTCCCGCCAGCTGGGGCGCATCGACCGGCGATTTCGAACTGCTGCTTCAACGGTTGGCGCAGTCCGGTTATCTCACAGTCGGCTACACCCCTCGCGGATTTCGTTCGTCAGGCGGTCGCGTTGAGGGAGCCTCCGCTGCCGACGTCCGGGACTTCAGCGCGGTGATCGACTGGATCGCCAAGACTTATCCATCGGTGAGCTGCGACGCGATCGGGGCTGTCGGCCTCTCCTACGGAGCCGGTATCAGCCTGTTGGCCGCGGCGCGCGATTCGCGCATCTCCACTGTGGTCGCCGTCGACGGCTGGGCCGACCTCTATGCGGCACTGGCCAGAGGCGACACCGCACGGGTCGGGTCTCTGATTCTGGGCCTCGGCCTTCTGGCGGGCCGGCCTCGAGATTCCCTGCTGGCCGCGGTGGCCCGCTTCTGTACCGGCTTCCAACCGGAGCGGTTCCGGGCATGGGCCGACGAGCGCTCGGTCGTTTTCGAAGCCGATGAACTGTCTCGGCGGCAGACGTCTGTACTGCTTGCGGCCGGGCTCAACGACACGGTTCTGCGGCCGGAGCAGATGGTCGATTTCCATCGTCAACTGAAGTGCCGCACAGTCCTTTTGCTGCATGCGGACGAGCATCCCGTCCTGCCGATGCGTCAACTGACGACTCGCTCCGGACGTGAGGTGTGGAGGTACGTCCGCCGCTGGCTCGATGCGGAACTCAAAGGACTGCCGACCGGCACACAGGACGACCACATCGTCATTCTGCGCGGTGATCGGACGGAGAACGACCGGGGGACCCGGCCCGGAGAGACCACGCCGCTGCGACTGGGGCTGGGCGCGCCGTCCCTTGCCGCTCCCGGACGCCTCGCCGGACGTGGCGGGGCGTGGAGCAGCCGGTTGTTGGGAGGTCTGCCGTCCGGGGCCACCGACCGAATGCCGCTGCTGTCCGACCTGCTGCAACGCACCTTGCGCGTGCCTCCGTCCATCTTCTTCCCGCTGGTGCCGGCTATCGCGGCCAGAACGTGGACCACCTCCCCCTTCGATGCCACGCTCCGGCTGCGGGGCTCGCCTCTGCTGCACGGCACGGTGTCCTGCGCGGCGAACCGCGTGACAGTGACCGCGCATCTTTACGCGGTACGCCCACCTGGGCTCGGCGTCCTGCTGAGCCAGGGCGCGGTCACACTCGTCGCGGGCGGCGAAGGGCCGATTCCTTTCGACATCACAATGCGTACCTGCGTCGCCGAGGTTCCCGCGGGACACCGTCTCGGTCTCATCCTCGGGACATGGGATCCGACGTGTCTGGGGAGGACGCCCCCGCTCAGACCGGTGACCCTCCGTTCCATGGAGGAGGACCCCTCGGTACTGACTGTTCCGGTCGACCATTGCGAACCGCGCGAACATAGAAGGGATCACGCGTGTTCTTCCGCGGTCGAGGCCTGATCTTCTGGCTCGTCTTCCTTACGTCCTTTTACCTCATCGTCACCGAACCGGTCTCGTTCGCGGATTTCACCGCTGACACCTGGCACACGCTCCTGCGCGTTCTGCGCTCCATGCGCGACTTCTTCGACGCACTTCGGCACTGATGCCCAACCCGGCCAGTCCCGACCGACGTAGTGGAGAACTCCCTGTGCGACAACTGCTCATGCCCCTGGTTCTGGCCGCAGCCGGTCTGCTGACGGCGCTCGGCCTGCGCATTGCTCCACCGGCCGCCGTACCCCCGGCCGCCGAGGCGGCCGCGCCGCAGCCCCCTGGTGTCTTCGTGCAGTGGGCCACTCCTACGACCCAAGGCGCGGTGCCGGGGACGGACCGGGAACGGGATGCGAGAGACGCATCCATGCGACCGACGCCTCCCGCAGCCGCACTGCCCTCGTCGCCGGCCCCGACACAAACGCCGGAACCCGGTACCGCGGCCCTTTCTGAGCCCCGTCCGGTCGAGGGGCCGTCCGCAGGCCGGACGGACCCGGGATGCCCGACCCCCACAGCCACCCCGGACCCTCGCGACGCTCGGGAGCGCACGGGCGAGCGGGTACCCACCCCCGACATCTGGCCGCCCTCGCACACACACGTCCCAGCGCGAAGCCCCGGGCCGGGGGCCGCCACCGCCGACGCGGGCGCGCCGGCTCCTTGCGAGGCGTCCCTCCCGGAGGACGCATCCGGCGACGAACCCGCCCCGTCCAAGACGGCGACAGATCTGGCGACGCCGTCCGCGGACGGGTCGCGCGATACGGATGCGGGGGAGTCCGCGCAGGGAGCGCGAGGGGAGGAGATCGATGCCCACCGCTGAGGAACGTGCGCTCACGCCTTCGGAGACGCTGCTCTGGCGGGCTGAGAAGTCCGGACACCGACTGCCGGTCATGGCGCTCGTCGTACTCGACTCCACTCCGGACATGCACGTTCTCGCGGGCGCCGTACGACGGACCGTTGCGCGCCATCCCACACTGCGCGCCCGCCTTGTCGTGCCGGCCCGGGGCGGCCGCCGTGCTCGCTGGAAACTGGGGGGCGAACCCGACCTGGGTTACCATCTGCGGCACATCCGGCTGCCCGGGCTCGGCACGTGGGCCGACGTGCTCGCCTTCGGCCAGTCCCTGGCCATGGCACCCTTCGACCTTGCGCGTCCGCTGTGGGAATGCGTGCTTGTCGAAGGACTCTCCGACGGCCGCGCGGTTGTGATGGTCCGCCTGCACCATGCTGCCGTGGATGGGCCGAGGGCACTGCACCTCTTCGCCTCGTTGTGCGAGGCTCTGCCGGACGCTCCATCAACGCCCCGCCGGCTCAGCCTGGTCGAAAGTGCCCCTCCCTCAGTGGCGCCGTGCGGCATGCTTGCCGCAGTGGCCAATCGGCTGACCGGCACGCTCTCCCTGCCGGCCGCCGCGGTCGCCGCCCCGGCCGGAACGCTCCGCACGATCCTCGGCGCGGCCCAGGCGGCCGGCTCCGCCGTGCGACGGCCCGCCGAACCCTCTCCCAAGCTGCGCGGACGCTCCACCGAACGCCGACTCGTGACGCTGAAGGGCTCGCACGAGGCACTGCGCGCGGCGGGACAGCTGGTGCAAGGCAACTCATACGACGCCCTCTTGGCCGTCGTCGTGGGCGGACTGCACCATTACCACCGGGCGAGCGGCGTGGCATGGGACGAGGTGCCGCTCGCCGCCGCCGTCCCCCTGGCCGCAGCGAACGGCGGCAACCGCTTCTCCGGCGTACGGCTGGCCGGACCCGTCGGCGAGACCGACCCGCTACGCCGTCTGACCGTCGTGCACCAAGCGCTCCGCGACGCTCGGCGCGCGCCGGCCGTCGATCCGGACGGCCTCGGTCCGCTGTCGGCCTTCCTGGCTTCCGCGCCGACTCCCGTCGTGCGGGCGATGACGGACCGCGTCACCGAGAGCGACGCCCACTGCACCTACGTGCCCGGGCCCGCGGCATCGGTCAGGCTGGCCGGTGCCGGTGTCCAGGAGTTCTACCCTTTCGCACCGGTCGTCAACTGCGCGGTATCGGTGGCGATGTGTTCATACGACTCGGTGTGCTCTATCGGCGTGAACATGGATACGACAGCAGTAAGTGAACCGGAAATGCTGCACATTTCACTCATGACCGGTCTTGAAGAGATTCTGTCTCTCGCCGACACTCCTCCGTCGTAGTGATGTGCAGTTTATTCACATTAGAGGCTTCAACGATGTGTCTTCCTGAAAGGAACGTGACGAGGGTGGACCTGCCGGAGCGGATTCTGTGCGGCTCTTCCCACGGCACCGACCCGAGGCCGTCCACGGAGACAACGGGGGCCCGGTCGGCCGACATCGAACAAGCGCTGGGAGCTCTTGCCCACGTAGCCGGGCAGATGGACCGCATCCACGCCCTGTTGACCGATCTTCTGGAAGAGGGCAGGCCGCCCGGTGCCGCCGGGAACCCGCGAGCGGAACCCGTGCCCCCGCAGCGGAATCGGGGAGATCTGCTCAGTCCCCAGGAGCAGCGTGTGCTCCAACTCACCAGCCGCGGCCTCTCCAACCGCCGTATCGCCCGCGAATTAGGCATCTCGGAACAGACGGTGAAGAACTATCTGTCGTCCGTCTTCCGGAAGATCGGCGTGGGCAGTCGCGCCGAGGCGACGCGCTATTGGCTGGAATCGCAGGATTAGATCCCGGTCGGGTGCGGCGACGGATCAACAGGACTTTCGGACAGGTACATAGGTACCGGATTCGGCGCGGACTCCTCGTGCAAATATCGAAGTAGGAACGACATGCGAAAGTTGGAAAAACAGATGCCGGAATCACCGAGTCCCGTGCCGGCGCCCGAGGCGGGGACCGCGGCCGAGGGCCTGGACGGCGGCGGCCGTACGGCGGCTGCCGTGCTCCGCGCGGTGCGCTCCCCCCGCAGCCCGGTGCTACTGCTGCGCCGCAAGGAAGCGGCGACCCGGACGGCCGTTCTCCCGCACGTCGAGGTCTTACCCGGACCGGACTGGATCGTGGACGGCACGATGCCCGGGACGTATCCCGAATGGCTGGGCGACCAGGACTTCTGCGCACGGCACGGACTGCGCTTCCCGTACGTGGTGGGGGAGATGGCCAACGGCATCGCCACCACCACGATGGTCGCCGCCGCCGCCGAATCCGGACTCCTGGGCGTTTTCGGCGCGGGCGGCCTGGCACCGGGACAGGTCGAGGAGGCACTGGAGCGCCTCAACCGGGAGATCGGGGAGAAGCGGCCCTGGGGGGTCAACCTCATCCACAGCCCCGTCGAACCCGCGGCCGAGCAGGCGGTGGCGGCGCTGTTGATCCGCCACCGGGTGCCCGTCGTCTCACTGTCGGCGTTCATGGAGCTGACCCCCGCCGTCCTACGGGTGGCGCTCGGTGGCATTCGTCAGGCCGCCGACGGGACCGTCCTGCGTCCCCGGCGGATCATCGCCAAGGTCTCCCGCCCCGAGACCGCGCGCGTCTTCATGTCCCCCGCCCCCGCCGACCAGGTCCGCGCTCTGGTGGCCGCGGGAACGCTGACGGCGGAGGAGGGCAAGCTGGCCGCCCGCATCCCGGTCGCCGGCGACATCACCGCTGAGTCGGACAGCGGCGGCCACACCGACAACCGTCCGCTCACCGCGCTGTTGCCCCGCCTGCTGGCCCTGCGCGACGAAGTGGCCCGGCAGCACGGCAGCGCGGTGAGCGTCGGAGCGGCAGGCGGACTGGGGACGCCGGAAGCCGTCGCCGCCGCCTTCGCGGCCGGCGCGGCCTACGTGGTCACAGGGTCCATCAACCAGACCACCGTGGAGGCGGGCGTCTCCCGGCGTGCACGTGAACTGCTCGCCGCGGCCGACTTCCACGATGTCGTCATGGCACCGGCCGCTGACATGTTCGAACTCGGTGTGCGCGTCCAAGTCCTGAGCAAGGGCACCATGTTCGCCCATCGCGCACGTCGGCTCCATGAGCTCTACCGGCAGCACGCGTCCTTGACCGACATCCCCGCAGCGGACCTACGACGGCTGGAACGGGACGTGTTCCACGCATCCGTGGCGGACATCTGGACCGAGACCGAACGCTTCTGGACCCGTCGGGATCCGCGTGAACTGGAGCGCGCCGCCCAAGACCCCAGACACCGCATGGCGCTGCTGTTCCGCTGGTACCTCGGCCAAGCCAGCCGCTGGGCCATCCAGGGCGAGCCGGACCGCGCCCTCGACTACCAGCTGTGGTGCGGCCCCGCTCTCGGAGCCTTCAACCACTGGATCACCGGCAGCTTCCTCGCCGACCCACAGCGGCGCACGGTCGCCCAGGTCGCCCTCAACCTGCTCGAAGGCGCCACCGTCGTGACCCGTGCCCACCAACTGCGCTCGCTGGGCGTGCCTGTGCCCGCCGAGGCCTTCTCCTACCGTCCCCGTCCGCTGGCTTGACCCACAGCCCGAGACGCTCCCAGCCTCTGCACGACAGCAATTCCCGGCAGGGCTCGGCCCCATCGCCCTTCGCGTCCGACGCCGCACGCCCCTCTGCCCCGTCACATCCTCATCAGCCATACCTCTCCGGAGGCGATGCCCCATGCCCACTTCCTCCGTCCCGCCCCGGTCCAAGCCCTCCTCCGCCCCACCACCGCTGGACATCGCGGTGGTCGGGATCGGCGCCCTGCTGCCCGGCTCCCATACCGTCGAGGGCTTCTGGCACAACGTCGTCCAAGGCCGCGACCTCATGTCCGACGTCCCCGCCTCCCACTGGCTCATCGACGACTACTACCACCCGGACCCGTCTCTCCCCGACCGCACCTACGCCCGCCGCGGCGCATTCCTCGACCCGGTCGACTTCGACCCACTGGCCTACGGGATCCCGCCCAAGTCCCTCTCCGCCACTGACACCACCCAGCTGCTCGCCCTGGTCGCCGCAGAACAAGCACTGAGGGACGCGACCGCGGGAGACCTCACCCGGCTCGACCGAGAACGCACCGGCGTCGTGCTCGGCACATCAAGTCTCGAGCTGCTGTGCGAGATGACCAACCGGCTGCAACGACCGGTCTGGCTGAAGGCGATGCGCGACGGCGGCATCCCGGAGGAACAGGCCCAGAGTCTGTGCGACGCCATCACCGGTCAGTACGCCCCCTGGCAGGAAGCCACATTCCCCGGTTTGCTCAGCAACGTCGTAGCAGGACGCATCGCCAACCGCTTCGACCTCAACGGCCCCAACTGCACGGTGGACGCCGCCTGCGCGAGCTCGCTGGCAGCCCTGTCCATGGCCGCCGCCGAGCTGCAACTCGGCCGGTGCGACACCATGCTCACCGGCGGTGTCGACACGCTCAACGGCATCACCATGTACATGTGCTTCAGCAAGACGCCGGCTCTGTCCCCGACCGGCGACTGCCGTCCCTTCTCCCAGGACGCCGACGGCACGATGCTCGGGGAGGGTCTGGTGCTGTTCGCACTGCGCAGGCTGGCCGACGCCGAACGCGACGGGCAGCGCGTCTACGCCGTGCTGCGCGGTCTCGGCTCCTCGTCCGACGGCGGCCGGGGAGCCGTCTACGCTCCACGCCCCCAAGGCCAGGAACGCGCCCTGCGCCGCGCCTACGAACAGGCCGGATACGGCCCGTCCACCGTCGAGCTCGTCGAGGCGCACGGCACCGGCACCAAGGCCGGGGACCTCGCCGAGGCGACCGCCCTCGTATCCGTACTGCGCGAGGACGCACCCGACACGACGTCGCCCTGGTGCGCCGTCGGCTCGGTCAAGTCCCAGATGGGACACACCAAATCGGCCGCGGGCGCGGTAGGGCTGCTGAAAGCGGTACTGGCCCTGCACCATCGCGCACTCCCACCCACCGTCAAGGTCGCGGCGCCCCAGGCGGCGCTGGCCGCACCGGGCAGCCCTCTCTACGTCAACACCGAACTGCGGCCGTGGATCAGGGGCACGTCCCACCCGCGCCGTGCGGCCGTCTCCAGCTTCGGATTCGGCGGGAGCAACTTCCACCTCACAGTCGAGGAACACCAGCCGCCCCCGGGCGTCGAAAGCCCTCCCCGGGTGAGGACCGTCCCCACCGAACTCATCCTCGCCCAGGCCGGATCGGCGCCGGCCCTGGCCGCCGTAGCCCGCGAGCTGGCCGACCGGGACGAACCGCTGGAGACCCTCGCCCGAGAGAGCCAGTGGTCCTTCACCCCCGGGCCCTACCGGTTCGCCGTGCTCGCCGACACCCCGGAGACCGCCGCGCAGCGTCTGCGCGAGCTGGCCGGGGAGATCGAGAACCACCCCGGACAGGCGGTCTCACGGCCCGGCCGGGCCCACTACGCCGGCCCGTCTACCGCGCCGGGGCGCCTGGCCTACCTCTTCTCCGGGCAGGGCAGCCAGTACCCCGGCATGGGCGCGGGGCTCGCCCTGCACAGCCCGTTGGCGCTCGCCGTCTGGGACCGGGCGGCGGACTGGACGGCCGAGGACGGCCCGGCCCCGCACCGGGCGGTCTTCCCGCCGCCCGCCCTCACCGACGACCAGCGCCGCGAGCAGAGCGAACACCTTGCCGCCACCGACCAGGCCCAGCCCGCCCTCGCCGTACAGAGCCTGGCCCAGCTCGCCGTCCTCGACTCGCTCGG
Organism: Streptomyces sp. NPDC002776; assembly: GCF_053592195.1. Classification (NCBI taxonomy): domain Bacteria; kingdom Bacillati; phylum Actinomycetota; class Actinomycetes; order Kitasatosporales; family Streptomycetaceae; genus Streptomyces; species Streptomyces sp. NPDC002776. Next base: position 10,149 of record NZ_JBSFVG010000031.1, read on the forward strand.
CCTCACTCCCGACGCCACCGCAGGTCACAGCTTCGGCGAACTCGTCGCCCTGCACGCGGCCGGAGTCTTCGACGACCACACCCTGTTCCGCCTCGCGACCCGCCGCGGTGAACTCATGGCCGCCGCCGGTGCGGACCACCCCGGTGGCATGCTGGCCGCCGGCTGCGCGGCCACCCGCGTCCACGAGATCCTCGGCTGGGCGTTCACTCATGACGACGTATGGCTCGTGGGGGAGAACGCCCCCGACCAAGCGGTGCTGGCCGGCGACTCCGACGCCTTGCTGCGCTGCGAGCAGGCCTTGGCGTCGGCCGGTGTCGCCGTCACCCCCTTGCGGACCGGCGCGGCCTTCCACAGCCCTGCGGTGGCTGCCGCGGTCGCACCGTTCGCCTCCTTCCTCGACGTCGTCGCGCTGCGCGCGCCCACCTGCGACGTGTGGTCCAACATCACCGCAGCCCGATACCCCAAGGACCCCGACGGGATCCGCCGCCTCCTGAGCACGCACATCACCTCTCCGGTCCGTTTCGCCGACCAGATCGACGCCATGTACGAGGACGGCATCCGTCACTTCGTCGAACTGGGAGCGGGGTCGACGCTCACCAAGCTCGTCGGTCGCATCCTGGCGGGCCGCGACCACCGTGCGGTGGCCCTCGACCGTCCCGGACCGCACGGTGTCACCGCCCTGCACGACGCGATGGCCGTGCTCTCCGTCCATCTCGCACGGCCCCTCGCCTACGCGTCGCTCTGGGCCACCCACCCGCCCGCCGCGGCGTCCCCCGCCGTGAAGGACAAGGCCCGCCTGACAGTCCCCGTCGCAGGCCACAACTACGGCCGCCCCTACCCGCCGGCACCGGCCACAGCACGCTGATCCGCTCACGCCGGCCGCCGCGCCGTCACACCTGCCCGTTCCACCAGGCCCCACCCTCACAAGGAGACATTCATGACCAGCCCCTCCGTTCACACGATCCAGGACGCCACGACCTCCGGCCACCGTGCCCCCGCCACGAACGCGCGGGAGGAGTGGCACCACACCCTGCGCGGCATCCGGCAACACGTGTCCCAGCTTCAGGACCAGTACCAGCAAGCCCTCGGCACCCTCATCGGCCTGGGCACGCTCCTCGAGGGCGTCGTCGACACCCCCGCCCCCCAGACCTCGGAGAACGGCAGGGCTGACACCGGCGACGCGCAGCCGAACGCCGCCGAGGTCATGTCCCCGCCCCCCTCCCTCCACCACGCCGGCCCCGCCGTCGAGGAGCCCTCGCGCCGCACACCCGACGGCACTCCGGCCCCCTCGCTCCCGGCGGCCGGGACCGCGGCCCACGAAGACCTCGGCGGCCTGCTCCGCGAGGTCATCGCCGACGTAACGGGTTACCCCGAGGCCGCCCTCACCCCCGACGTCATGCTCGAGGAGGAGCTGGGCATCGACTCCATCAAGCGCGTTCAGATCCTTGCCGCGATCCGCGACCGGGTACCGGGTCTCGGGTCGGTGGACGCCGCCGCCATGGCGCAGCTGCGCACGATCGCCGAAGTCACCGAGCGCCTCGTCGAAGCGGCAGCGGCCGGCGGGCAGCCCTCGTGACCGGGCCGGCCGCCGCACCCGGACCTGCCGGGCCCCATCGTCTGGTGCCGGCATGGCGCGCTGCCACCGCCCCCGGTCTGGTCCTGTCCGGCCTGCAGGAGTGCGTACGGATCACCGACGACGAGAGCGGAGTCGCCCCCGCGCTGGCCGAGGTCCTGCGCGGGCACGGGATGCGTGTCGACGTCGTCGGCGCCGACGAGCTCGGCCGTGAGCCGCGGGGGCAGGGATGCGTCGTCCTCCTGGACGCCCTGAGCGACCCACGGCACCCCGCGCAGGACTCGGCCGAAGTCCACGGGCGACTGCTCCGCGCCCTCACCGCGCTGGCGCCCCGTGACGAAACCGACGCCGGCGGGGCCCGCTCCGTCGTCCTCGTCCAGGACAGCGGCGGACCGGGCCCGGCCGCCCCGCCGGGCCGGGCCTGGCTCGGCGGGGCGGTTGCCCTGGCGCGGACAGCCCACCAGGAATGGCCCCGGATCACCGTCAAGGGAATCGACTGCGTCCGCGGCGGACGACCCGCCGCGGACGTGGCCGGCGCCCTGGCGGCGGAACTCCTCACCGGCGGTGGCGAGCCGGAGGTGGCCCTCACGGCCGACGGCCGCCGGCACCACCCGCACACTGAACCCGCCCCGCCGCTGGAGCCGGTCGAGACCTCACGGACCGCGCCGGACCCGTTCTTCGTCGTGACGGGCGGCGCCCGCGGCATCACCGCCCCCTGCCTCGTCGAACTGGCCCGCCTCCAACGCCCACGACTGCTCCTGTTAGGGCGTTCCGCGCTCGTGCCGGAACGGCCGGCACAGGCCGCCGAGAAGGACGATGCGGCCCTGATCCGCAGCCTCCTCGCGGAAGACCGGGAGACGGGGGCGGTCAGGACGTTCGCTGAAGTGCGCGCGGAGGCCGGCCGGCTGCTCGCCGCACGCGAAATCCGGCACACCCTCGCCCAGCTGGAGAACGCCGGTGCGCAGGTCCGCTACTCGTCCGTGGATGTGCGGGACGAGAAGGCCGTGCGGACCCGGCTGGAGGAGGCGCGCGACCTGTGGGGCCCGGTGACCGGACTGGTCCACGCGGCGGGCGTGGTCGCCGACAAGATGGTCGCGGACAAGACACCCGAGCAGTTCGAACGGGTCTTTTCCACCAAAGTGGAGAGCCTGCGGGTACTGCTGGACGCCACGGCCGACGATCCACTGGACACGATCTGCCTGTTCTCCTCGATCAGCGCCACGGTCGGCAACCCCGGTCAGAGCGACTACGCGATGGCCAACGCGGTGCTCGACCATGTCGCGGGAGAGTTGGCCCGCGAACGACCCGCCGCCCGCGTCGTGTCCATCGCCTGGGGGGCCTGGCACGGCGGTATGGTCACCCCTCCGCTGCGCGAGCACTTCGCCCGGCAGGGAGTCGCGCTCCTCCCGGTCGCCGAAGGGGCCCGGGCCTTCGCCGCCGAACTGGCTGCCACGTCCGGGCCCAGCCGGATCGTCGTGGTCCCCGATCCCGGACAACCAGGCCAGTGGGGTGGCGCCTCCGACCGCACCGGCACGCAGATCCAGGCCCTGGTCAGAGCGGGCGCCCAGCGCCGTCCCCTGCTGCGCGACCACGCGATCGGCGGTCGTGTCGTAGCGCCCCTGGCCCTCGCGACCGAGTGGATGGCGCGCGCTGTGCCCGGACGCGTGGCCGGCGCCCCCTTCGCCCTCCACCACATCCACGTACGCAGGCCGATCACCCTCGGTGGGCCCGAACCGCACTGGCTCACCGTCGAAGCCGTACGGCAGGAGGACCGCGCCTGGCACATGTCCGTCGGACCGGTCGATGACCGCGCGCACATCACCGCCCTCGCCGTGCCCGACCGCCCCCCGGCCGCGCCCCGGCAGGACCGGCCCGCACGCCCCGGCCCTTCGGCTGCCGCGCCGCGCTACGGTGTGCCGCCCCTTTTCCACGGCCCGGACTTCCACGTGATCGACGAGATCCTCGACCGTGACGACGGCGGCGTACATGCGACGGTGCGCGGTCTGCGGGCCATGGGCTGGTCCGACGACGGACGGTGGGCCACCGACCCGGCGCTGTTCGACGCCGCCTTGCAGCTGTCCTTGCTGTGGGCCCAAGGCGTACTCGGTCCCACCCTTCCCATGCGCGTGGAACGGTGCGAGATCCACCGGCCGGGCGCCGCACCCGCCGGCCCCCTCACCTGCTCGGTGACCGCCCGCTCCTGCGGCCCGCTCAGTGCCGACTGCGACGCGCTCCTCCTCGACACCGGTGGAGGTGTGCGAGCCGCACTCACCGGCATCCGCCTGATCGCCCTGCCGGGCTGACATGCTCCCTCGCCGGGGCGAACACTGCTCCGGGCGCGCTGAGCGTAGGACACCCCGGCCATCGAACCAACTCCCTCCCGACCGACCCGACTCGACCGCTGAGGCCATCTCATGCTCTTCGCCCCCATCGCCGTCGTAGGACGCGGTTGCGTTCTTCCCGGTGCCCTCGACCCCTCCGCGCTGTGGTCCGCCGTCGTCTCCGGCAGCCCCACCCTCACCCCCGTCACCGCCGACCGCTGGGACGTTCCCCCGGTGACCGTGCACGCACCACGACGGCCCTGCCCGGACCGGGTCTGCAGCGACATCGGCGGATTCGTCGAGGGATTCGACACGGTCTTCCGTCCCGCGGCCCTCGGCTGGGACCCCTTCGAAGCCGCCCAGTACGACCCGCTGTTCCGCTGGACCGTCCATGGCGTGGGGGCGGCGCTCGACACCGTGCCCGGCGCCCGGCACAGCACCCGCACCGGTCTCGTCATGGGCAACCTGACGTACCCCACCAAATCACTTGCGCGTATCACCTCGCGGCGCCACCTGACCGGGCAGGCCTTTCCCACCGGCGTGCACGACGCGGCCACCCAGCCACGCAACCGCTTCTCCTTCGGCCACCCCGCCGCACTCGCCGCCACCTTGCACGGCCTGGGAGCCGGCGCCCTGACCCTGGACGCGGCCTGCGCCTCCTCCCTGTACGCCCTCAAGATCGCGTGCGACCGCTTGCACGACCGGTCGGCGGACGTCATGGTGGCCGGCGGGGCGAGCGGCGCCGACAATCTGTTCATCCAGATGGGTTTCACCGCCCTGTCCGCGCTCAGCCCCAGTGGGCGCAGTTTGCCGCTGGACGCCCGCGCCGACGGCCTGCTCCCGGCGGAGGGCGCCGCCTTCGTCACACTGACGCGGCTCGACGACGCCCTCGCCCGCGGTCTCGACGTCCTGGCGGTCATCCGGGGCATCGGCTGGTCCAACAACGGGCGCGGCGTCCTCGTCGCACCCGACGAGGACGCCCAGGAACGCGTCATGCGGGACACCTACCGGCAGTCCGGCATCGCCCCCGAGGACATCGGGCTGCTGGAATTCCACGCCACCGGCACACCCGTGGGCGACGAGGCCGAGATCCGCAGCACGGCGAGGGTGTTCGCCGCCGCCGCGAACCTGCCGATCGGCGCGGCCAAGGCCACCTTCGGTCACGCCCTGCCCGCGGCCGGGATGGTCGGTCTGCTGAAACTCATCGGCGCGCTGGAGGCGGGAACGGTGCCGCCCGTCACCGGGATGCAGGAGCCGTCGCCGGTCCTGGCCGGCACACCCTTCCGACTGCCGCGCGCACCCGAACCGTGGACAGGCCCCCGCCGTGCGGGCCTGAGCGCTTTCGGCTTCGGCGGCAGCAACGCCCACCTCATCCTCGAAGGCCCCCCGGCCCCCTCCCCGCACGAGCACCGGCCACCGGCCCGCCTGCCGGGAGCGCGCCCGCGCGCCGCCGAGCCCGCACCTCCCACCGCGCGACCGACCGTGCCGAAGGACACGGCACCGGTCCTCTCCGCACAGGACGAACAAGCCCCGGCACAGGACGAACAAGCCCCGGCGCACGCCGCCGTGGCCGTCGTGGGACTGGGCGTACGGCTGGGCGCGGGAGCGGACACCGCGGACTTTGTACGCGATCTGGTGACCGGAGGCCGCAAGGAAGGAGAACCCGGCCCCGTCCGCCTTTCTCTCACCGAACTGCACTGCCCACCCGCCGACTTCGCCGACGCACACCCGCAGCACGCCATGCTCATGGCCGCCTGCCAAGAGGCGGCCCACGGCGTCCGTCTGACCGCCGACCGCACGATGGTAATCGTCGGAGCGGAGAGCACCCCGGCGACCAGCGACTTCCAACTGCGCTGGCGTCCCGCGCCGGCGGCGCTCCCGCCGGAAGCCGTGGAGCGGACCGGCAACTCCGCGGCGGTACCGCAACCGCTGTCGGCCAACGCCGCCATCCGGCACATGGGCGCCGTCCTCGCCAACCAGGTCAATGTGGCGCTGAACCTCACCGGCAGCGGTTTCGCCGTGGGCGAGCAGGAGGCGTCCGGCCTCGCCGCCCTGCGCCTCGCCCTGCGCGCGGTACGGGCGGGCGAGTGCGACTCCGCCGTCGTGGGCGCCGTCGGCACCCCCGACGAACCCGTCCACCGGGACGTCCTTGCCGCCCTCGACCGAAGCGCCGAACCCGTGGACGCCGCCGTCGTCCTCACGATCAAACGGGCCGACCTGGCCGCCCGTGACGGCGACCGGGTACTGGCTCTGCTGCCCGGCGATCCGGACCCCGGCAGTGGCCACGGTGGCGACGCCGAACAGGACGGTGCGCCCGCGCTGATCGTGGGGGACATCAGCCCCCGCGACCACGAACGGCCCGGAACCACGGCCCTGGACCTCGCCGCGTTCCTGGGACACGCCGACTGCGCCCACGGCATGGTCGCCGTCGCCGCCGCCGTCGTGGCCCTGAGCCGCGGCGTGCTCCCGCGACCGGGCGCCGCCGCCCGCCCCTGGCTCGGGAAACGCCGGGCACAGGTGACCGTCCGCACCGCCGACACGCACGGCACGCACCACCTGCGCCTGGACGCGGCACCGGGATCTCCCCGAGCCGTCCTCACCGAGCAGCCACCCCGCCTGCACGTGTACAGCGGCGACGGCGTCGCAGACGTACTGGAACACGCCCAGACCTACCAGGAGAGCGACCGCGGCCCCGCCCGGCTCGTCGTCCAGGCCACCGGCGAGGCCCAGCTGCGCGACCGCGTCCAAGCGGCGAAACGCTGGCTGCGCGACGGCGGGGCCCGCCCCGAAGGAGCCCACTACCGCGACCGGCCGATCGATGGAGGCATCGCCTTCGTCTACACCGGGGGGGCCGCCACCTACCCCGACATGGGTCGATCCCTGCTGCTGGCCGCCCCCGACACCCTGACCGAGCTCGCTCGCCGCTCCGGCGGCCCCCTCGGCCCGCTGGTGCAGTGGCTCTACGATGACGCCGACCGCCTCGCCCACGCCTCCGACCGCGCCGACCGCACCGCCATGCAGCGCATCTGGGGCTCGATCATGCTCAGCACCGTCCACACCAGCCTCTCCCGGGACGTCCTGGGCCTGCGGCCTGATGGCGTCATCGGTTACTCCTCCGGCGCCACGAGCGCCCTCATCTGCCTGGATTACTGGCGCGAACTGGCGCCCCTCCTGCGCGACTCGACCGTCGACCCGCTCTTCCACGGACTGCTCACCGGAGCGTGCGAGGCGGTACGCGAGGAATGGCGCGAGCGGGCGATCGAGGGGAAACGCTGGGCCACGCACCTGGTGGGCGCCTCCGCGACGGCCGTGCACGCCGCCCTCGCCGGGGAGCGTGCCGTGCACCTCTCCGCCGACAACAGCCCCACCTGCTGCACCATCGCAGGAGAAGAGGACGCGTGCGCACGCGTCCTGACCGCGCTACGCCCCGACTACGCGTTCCGCCTCGAGTACGACGTCGCTGTGCACGTCCCGGAGGTCGAGCGCGTGGCCGACCGGTGGCGGCGCTTCCACCACCGGCCCGTCACCCCCCTGCCCGGCGTCCGCTTCTACGACTGCGCCACGGCCTCGTCGTTCGAACCCACCGCCGACAGCGTCGCCGACGCCCTGACGGCACAGGCCACCGGCACCATCCGATTCGCCGACACCGTCCGCCAGGCCTACCGGGACGGCGTCCGGATCTTCATCGAACACGGCCCCCGGCAGGCGTGCACCGGCTGGACCGGTGAGATCCTGCGGCGCCGGGAACACTTGGCCGTCGCCCTCGACGCCGCCCCCGACCGATCCCTGCGCCACCTCTTCGACGCCACCGCACAGCTCGCCGCGGCCGGCGTGCGCGTCGACCACGAGGCACTCACCCGGCGCTTCACGCCGCCGCCGTCCCACCTGGCGACGGCGGCCCGCACCATCACCGTCCGCCGAGCCACCGCCACCCTGCCCCCGCCCCTTCCGTCAGCGGTCGCCGAAACCCCTGCCGAGCCGGCGCCCGAGGCCACCCCCGCGCCGCCCGCAGGGACGCCCGGCATCCTCTTCGACCGGGACCAACTCGAATACCTCGCCCGGCACCCGGTGTCCCCCCTGTTCGGGGAGCGCTTCCGCGCCCAGGACGGCAGGCGCCGGCAGACCCGGGTACCGACCCCGCCGATGCTCCTGATCGACCGGGTCACCGGAATCGAGGCCGAACCCGGGACGATGGGCACCGGAGTCATCTGGACGGAGACCGATGTCACCGCCGAGTCCTGGTTCCTCGATCCGGCCGGCCGCATGACCCCGGGCGCCACCGTCGAGGCCGGCCAGGCCGACCTGCTCCTGATCAGCTGGCTCGGCGCCGGCCTCCACCTCGACGAGAACCGGGTCTACCGGTTGCTCGGCTGCGACCTCACCTTCCACGGGCCACTGCCACGGCCCGGAGAAACGCTGCGCTATCGCATCGAGATCACCGGACACGCCCGGCACGAAGGAGTGCATCTGTTCTTCTTCCAGTACGACTGCTGGGTCGGCGACGAACGACGGATCACCGTACGAGGCGGTCAGGCGGGATTCTTCACCGACGCCGAACTCGAGGCCTCGGCAGGCGTGCTGTGGAATCCCACGGAACTCGGGCCCGCCACGGGAGACGTACCGGACGGGACCTGCCGCGTCTTCGACGACGACCAGGTGCGCGCCCTCGTCCAAGGGCGGGCCGACGTGTGCTTCGGACCCGGCTGGGAGACCACCCGCAGCCATCTGAGGACCCCCCGTATCCCGACCGCCGGCCGGCACCAGCTCTTCGACCGGGTCACCCACTTCGAACCCGCGGGCGGCCCGACCGGTGGCGGGTACCTGCGTGCCGAACTCGACCTGAGGAACGACATGTGGTTCTTCGACGGCCACTTCCATGAAGACCCCTGCATGCCCGGCACATTGATGCTCGACGGCGGATACCAGGCCATGGCCTTCCACCTCACGGCCCTGGGCCTCACCGTCGACCGTGACGGCTGGCGCTTCGAGCCGGTGCGCGGCGAATCCTCCCGCATGCGCTGCCGAGGACAAGCCGTGCCCACCAGCCAACAGCTCGTCTACGAGCTGTACGTCACCCGGGTGACGCAAGGCCCGGAACCCGAACTGCGCGCCGACCTGCTGTGCACGGTGGACGGCCGTCCCTCCTTCCACGCGGCCGGCCTGGCACTGAAGCTGGTGCCCGACACCCCGCTCGCCGGCTGGAAAGCCAGGGCCCTGGCTCCCGGGGCACGGTCTGAGACCCTTCCCGTGCCCGCCGCCGACCTGTTCGCCCCGCAGCCCGTGGACCGCGCCGTCGTGGTGGACGGCACCCCCCTGGACCGCGACAGCATGCTGGACTCGGCCTGGGGACCGGTGCGCGACGCACTCGGCCCGGCCTTCCGCGACCTCGCCGAACACCGCCGCCTGCCCCGCCTGCCCGGTCCGCCCTACCTGTGCATGGACCGGGTCACCGCCCTGGGCGCCACCCCCGCGTGCCCTGCCGAGGGAAGCTGGGTGGAGGCCGAGTTCGATCTGCGTGACGACGCCTGGTTCTGGCAGGACGCCGGCGAGCGGCTGCCCACCGCCATCCTCATGGAAAGCGCGCTGCAACCCTGCGGCTGGCTGGCCCAGTTCACCGCCTGCGCCCCCGACAGCGGACAGGACCTGCACTTCCGCAACCTCGACGGGGACACCACCGTGCTCGCCGACGTTCCCCGCTCGACACGGACACTGCGCACCCGGGCCACCCTCACCGGCATTACCACCAGCGACACCATGGTCCTCGTTTTCTTCGCCGTGGAATGCTTCGCCGACGACACCCTCTCGCTCGCCTGCACCACGAGTTTCGGCTACTTCCCCCCCGGCGCCTTCGACCAGGCCCCCGGACTGCGCCGCCCACCGGACCAGGCCGCGCCAGAACCGGCCGGCGATGACTCGGGCGCGCCCCCTCAATCCGTCGACCTCACACGCCGCCCCGAGCGCTACCACACCGGACCGCTGCGCCTGGGCCACCCCCGACTGGTCGTCCCGCAACGCACCGTGCACGACGTGCGCGGCGGCCCGGCCGGCCTCGGCAGCATCAGCGGCGTGAAAGACGTCGACCCCGACGACTGGTACTTCAAGGCGCACTTCTTCCAGGACCCGGTACAGCCCGGCTCCCTCGGCGTCGAGGCCATGTACCAGCTGCTGCGCGCCCTGCTCATCGAGAAGGACTTCGGCGCCGGCATGCGCGCCCCACGCTTCGAGATCGGCAACGCCGCCGAACCCCTCGCATGGAAGTACCGGGGTCAGGTGACCCCCCGTGCCCGACAGACCGTCGTCGACGTCCACATCACCGAGACCACAGAGACGACGGAAGGCCGCTCTGCCCTCGCGGACGCGTGGCTGAGCGTGGACGGAACGGTCATCTACCACGTGCGCAACATCGGCCTGCGCGTGGTGGACGCAGCCCCGCCGCCCGCCCCCGACCACTTCGCCGTCCAGACGCTCGACCCCGCCACGGACACCTGGCTCGGGGACCACCGGCCCACGTGGACCGCACCGGCGCTGGCTGCCACCGTCGTGGCGGACCTGCTCGCGGGCGCGTCCGTCCGCCACACGGGCCGACCCGCCCGCGCCCTGCGCGACATCACCCTGGAACGCTGGGTCGTGCTCGACACGCCGCGCCACCTCCTCGTCGAGGTCCGGGCCCGCCAGGACCGCACAGAGACCGTCCTGCACCTGTGGCGGCCGAGCAGAAAGCGCCCTGATTTCTCGCGCTACGAACCCGTGGCCCGCGCGACCGTCCTGCACACCGAGCCGCCCCTGCCCGAACGACCGCCCGAGTTGCTCGACGCCCGACCGGTCCCCACCTCGCCGTACGACGACGGTCGGCTCTTCCACGGCCCCGCCTTCCAGTCGCTGGTCGCCCTGCACACCGGACCGCGCGGTGCCACGGGAGTCCTGGACGCCGGACGCTGCACCGTGCCGCCGGGAATCCTCGGCCCCGGACTGCTCGACGGCGCCCTGCACGTGATCCCGCACGCGGCGCTGCACCAATGGGACCCGGGCATCCCCTCCGACGTCGCGGCCTACCCGCAACTCATCTCGCGGCTCGACCTCCACGCCCCGCCGCCCACCGGAGGCGCGGTCCGGGTCGAAGCGCGGTTCGCCGGATTCCGCGACGGCGATCCCGGCCGGCCCGAGATCGACGTATGGCTGAACGCCGGGGGAGCGCCGGTGGCCACCTTGCGCATCGAGGAACGTCTGCTGCCGTTGGGACGGCTCGCCCGCTACTCCCCGGAGGAGATCCGAGCCTTCCTCCGCCGCGAACAAGGCTTGCCAGGAGGAGGGCTGGCGCACATCGACGGCCCGGAAACGCACACGGACACCTCCGACGTGCGCATGATCGACTGGTTTCCGCACACCGTCGCCACCGTCTACGACCTGCCCGCCTCGACGCGCGGCGCCGACCTCGTCGACGCCATCGCCCTGCGGGAACACGTGGCACAGCGCCGAGGCATCCATCCCGTCCTGGTCAAACCCGGTCTCGCAGGCCAGGCCCACGCCCTGGACGCCCCCCTGACCCTCCACCACCTGTCCCTGCGCCGCACGACGCGCGGGACGACGGTCACGGACTGCGAGCCGCCGTCCCTCGATGTCGAGCGCGTCATGCGCTGGTGGCGCAAGGAGCACGGGGGCGACTGGCCGGGACACAACGTGCTCGCCGCCCTGCTCCACGGGTTCCTCGCGGGCCTGCACGTCCCGGCTCCGGCCCACGCCGACCCGTCACCCCACCTGCGCGCGGGCCGGCTGTACGTCCACGGACCCGACAGCGAACCGGCTGCCCTCGTCTTCGCCGCGGCGAACTCCGCACTCCGCGAACGCGCCACCCTCCTCCTGCGACCGGAGCCGTGGACCCGTCGACTCCTGTCGGCGATCTTCGACGGGCCGGCCGCGCACCAAGACCCACGCCACTGCCCCTGCGCACCTGACACGTCGGACGTCGTCACCCGGACGCGGGCACACCTCGCCCACGGCGGCGACGTCTTGGTGCTGGCACAGGGAGACGCCGCGGAATCGCTGCACGCCACACTCGGGGCCGCGATCGAAGCACACAACGCCGTCCATCCCCTGCTGTTCCTGCCGCTGCCGGCGAAGACGGCCCGCGAACACCGCGCGCCCGCGCGGCGGCGCGCCTGCCACCATCGCCTTGCCTCCGCTCTCCCGCACGCCTCCTTGCGCCAGGACCCTGTGGCCGTGGTGACAGCCGCCCTCGACGCTCTCGCCGCACCACAACTACCGCACCCCTCGTTCATGCCCCACTCCCTGGGCACCGTCCCGAACATCCGGGGCGAGCGGCGCGCACTGACCCAGGAGGAAGCCGACGACGCCCTGTTGAAGTCCCTCCTCGACCTGCACGCACACACCCCGCACTTGAAGACGACCCCGCCCGCGCCGCCCCCCAGGACGGCGGACCCGCCTCATGACCCTTCCCGCCCACGCCCCTCGCAGCCGGCGGAAACGCTTGAGGCACCCCCCCGGAGGCAACCATGACCCACCGCGCACGCACCGTCTCCACCATCATCGACACCCCGGCGTCACAGCGGGACATCCACCGGCTCGCCACCCGCCTGGGCCAGGGCCACCGCGCGATGCAACGCGAGGTACGCCGCCACCTGCGGTCCATGGTCGCCGTGCGCGGAACACCGTGGACGGACCTGTTCGCCACCCTCATGACGTCCCTGCTGACCAGCACCTGGACCGTCCATTGCGCCCCGGACAACCGCCGGCGCCTGTCCGAGCTCGACAAAGCGGGAGACTGCCTGATCTTCCTTCCCAACCACCGGACGTATGCCGACCCCCTGTTCGTCCAGCGGGCGTCCCAAGGCTGCGGCCTGCCCCGCAACCTGTGGTTCGCCGGCGACAACCTCCGCCTCCCCCTTCTCTCGGGCCTGGCCCGGCGCGCCGGCGTGGTCTTCCTGCGGCGCACGAACACCTCCGACGAGGTGTACGGAACCGCTCTGCGTTGCTACCTGCGCCACCTCGTCGAAGTGGGCGAGAACGTCGAGTGGTACCAGGAGGGCGGCCGCTCCCGGACCGGCCTGCTGCGACCACCGCGCCACGGCCTGCTGCGCTACACGGCGGAAGCCCTCACCGACCTGCCGGGGCGACGGGTCTGGCTCGTCCCCGTCGCCCTCAGTTTTGAACCGCTGCCCGACGCGGCCGACCTGGCCGCGGAGGTCGCGGGTGCTGCCAAGCGCCCCGAGACGCTCCGCTGGTTCCTCCGCTACGTCAGGACCTACCGCGCGGCGGCCGGCACGGCCCACGTCCGCTTCTCCGCACCGATCCCCGCACACGACGGGAAGCGGCCCGCCGACAGCACGGCGGCAGCCCGCGCCGCGACCCTGGCCCGAGACGTCAACCGTGCCCTGAGCCGAGCGACCCCCGTGACCACCCGCACGCTCACCGCCCTCGCCCTCGCCGGATGGGAGACCGACGCGGTGCCCGCGAACCCGCGGCAGCGGGTACGGGCCTGCCTCGCGGCCGCCGACCGGGCGGGCGCCCCCCAGACCGACACCGCGATCCTGCGTACCCCGGACGGGATCGGCCGGGCGATACGCATGCTGTACGCGGCCGGACCCGGCCCCATCGGCCGGGCCCGGCCCGATGCCCCAGGCCTTCCCCTGCCCACCGCCTCGGAACACCCGGTCCCGGACACGGTTCCCGCGATGCTGACGGCGCCGCCCCCGGCGAACACCGACGAGGCCGCCCGGCACGCCACGGCGCTGTACGCGGACCAAGGCGTTCACTGGATGTGGCCACGCGCCACCGCCGAGGTCGCCGCCCTGCGCGCCTCACGGATCGAAGAACCTCTCGCCTGGAACCGCGCGGTGGAGCACCTGCGGCTGCTCATGCGGATGGTGGCCCTGGGGACCGGCATCGGCACCCATCCCCACCTGCTCGCCGGCGCCATCGTGGAACTGCGCCGACTGGCCGCGCCGACGGAGGACGGAAGCCTCACGCCGTGGTCCTTCACACCCGACCTGAACCGCGCCAAGGACCTCATCGCCCCCGACGTCCTGCACCGTGGCGCCGCCAGCCAGCTGCGGGTCCTCAGGTCGCTGTCCCAGAACGGCGACGAGCCGCCGCGTACCGACGACATCCTGCGCGCCGCCCTCGACCCCCCACACCCCGATATTGCACGCGACACCCCGCTCGTCCACCGGTCCGCGCCCTACTGTGCCGCCGTCCTCGTCGACCTCCGGCGCGAGGGACTGCTCAGCGCCGGCCGCGAGGCCACCGCCCGCCGCGCGAAGGCCCTGGCCGAAGCCGAGAACCTCTGGGCCGACCTCAAGGCACTCGACGCCCTACGCGCCGAAAGGACGGCCTGACATGAACGGCCTCACCGTGACCACACGACAGCCTTCGGCATCGGAGACACTTCGCAACCTGCTCGCGGACATCGCCGCCGCGCCCGCCGGCCCTTCCGTGGCGGCCTACTTCGACTTCGACGGCACGCTCATCCGGGGCCACTCGGCCGCTGCCTTCTGCCGCAACCGTGTACGCCATGGTGAATGGCCCCGGGAGGCGTGGCATGCCCTCACGTCGGCGCATCCCAGAGCCATCGCCCGGGACCTCCTGCGCGCTCGCGCCGGCGTCGAGACACACGCCGCCGCCCGTCTGGGCGCGGCGGCGGGAGTCTCCTGGCACGGCCGCCCCCTGGAGCAGCTCAACGCCTTCGGAGAGCGGGTCTACCGCGAGGACATCGCGCCCCGCATCGTCCGCGAGACCTGGCTGCTCGCCCGTGCCCACCAGGCGCGCGGGCACCGGGTATGCATCGCCACGGCCGCGAGCGCCGCCCAGGTCCGCTCCTTCGCCGACGCTCTCGGCGTCGACGATGTGCTCTGCACGCCGGTCCACACCAAGAACGGCACCGTCGACGGTCACATCCCCGTGAGGCTGTGCGCCGGCGTCGACAAGCTCGCCGCGGTACGGCGCCACGCCACCGCCCACGGGGTGGACCTTGCGCACAGCTTCGCCTACTGCGACAGCCACGACGACGTTCCGCTGCTCGCGGCGGTGGGCCGATCCCGCGTGGTGGCGCCACGTCCCTCACTCGCCGCCGAGGCGCGCCGGAGGGACTGGCCCGTTCTGCAGCCCTCCGCCCCTCCACCGCTGCCGCTGGCCCTCGCCGCGACCGCGGCCGCCTCGGCCACCGCGGGCGGTTTCCTCATCTCCGCGCTCGTCGGCGCCCGGAGCACCGTGCCCACTCGCACCGTGCGCCGGAGCAGCCGTCTCGTCCTGCGCGCGGCCGGCGTCCACGTCGCCGTCACCCGTGCCGCCACACGACCCGACAGCGGCCCCTGCGTCTACGTCGTCAACCACACCAGCCCCCTCGACGCCCTCGTCGTCGCGCAGGTGCTGCCCGACGACTGGTGTGCGCTCATCAAGGCCGAGGTGGCGCACACGCCACTCCTCGGGCACTTCCTGCACAGGGCGGGAAACCTGTTCGTCGACCGCGCCGACCGCCGCCAGGCCGCGGCCGTCATCGATCTTTCCGTGTCCCGTCTGGAGAAGGGAACGTCCGTCATCGTCATGCCGGAAGGGACGCGGTCGCGCACACCCGAACCCGGCCCCTTCCGCGCCGGGGCGTTCCGAATCGCCGCCCGTGCCAAAGTCCCGGTCGTTCCCGTCGTCCTGCACAACGTCGCCGACGTCTGCGGCAGAAGCGGCCGGCTGATCCGTCCGGGCCGCGTCCACGTCTCCGTGCTGCCGGCCGTCAACAGCTCCGGCTGGAGCGAGGAAGACGCACCACGACACGCCGAGACCACGCGTGAACTCTTCGTCCGCGCACTGCTTACCGGCCCCACGTCCCATCCCGTGCCGATCCCGGACGCCCCGCCCGGCCGCACCACCGCGACCCCGAGCGAGGAGCCGTGACGTCCCGGCCCCCCGTTCCCTCGCTCCCGCGCCTCGTCCCGGCCCTCGACGAGCGGATCCTGCACGGCTGCCCCGACACCCCCGGCGGTGTCGCCTACCTCTTTCCCGGCGACCCGCCCGCAGGCGCCTGCACGGACGTTCGCGTCCCCTCCGACCGGTCACGTCCGGCGCGCGAGGTCTGGGAGACACACGCCGAACTCTTCGTGGACGGCCACCGGCTCGCCGAGGTGGCGCAAGCCCCGGCAACCACCGCCACCCCCCTGGACCGGGCACGCTGGCGCGCCGCCCGCACCCTCACCGAGTGGGCCCAGCCGGTCGCGACGCTGTCCACCCTGGCCCACCTGCGGGTTCTGTGCGCCGTCGGGCTGCGCCCGGACGCCGTACTGGGAAGCGGATTCGGCGCGGTCGAGGCTCTCCACGCCGCCGGCGCCTTCGACGAGACCACTCTGGTCCGACTCGCCGCCCGCTACGCGGCACAGCACCCGCCTACCCCTGCCGCCGCACGGCGCATGCTCGCCGTATCAGGGCCCGAACAGCGCCTCGCACGACTGACGGCGCTGCCCGGCCGCCACAAGTTCCGCACCGTCGACACCTACGACGACGGTCGCGGCCTGTTGGTCACCGGGAATCACGCAGCGCTGGAAGCGGCCGAGTACTACGGGCGCGCCCTCGGCCTCGAGGCACACCGGGCGGGAGAGGCCGGAGGCAGCGGTCACCTTGCGGGCGGGAGACCAGCCGCACTCCTGAGCGGGCCGGGCGACTTCCTCCACGACCTGGAGAGCCTCCCCTTCGAACGACCTTCCATACCCGTCTACGCGACGCCTGGACCGGTCCACCTCGCACCGGCCGCCGCCTTCCACCGGCGATTCACGGCACGGCTCCCGCAACGGCCGGCGGACGCGGTCGAGGAGATGTACGCAGCGGGACTGCGTGTCTTCGTGGAAGCAGGACCCGGCGACACTCTCACGCGGATCGTGCGGGAGCAGCTGCGCGACCGGAGACATCTCGCCCTGAGCCTGAGCACGGGCACGGGCACGGGCACCGGCACGCGGGACGCCGACCCGCTCCCCACCGTTCTCGCCCGACTGGCCGCGGCCCGAGCCGGTGTCGACGCCGGGACGTCGTAGAACGCCCCCGCCCCCGCGCCCCGCACGTCCGGCCGCGACCGACCACATCAGGACAGTGACCATGAAATTCTCCGTGACCGTGGATCCACAGCCCCCCGCCCCCCGCGCCGCCCTCGACGCCACCGGCCGCCTCACCTCGGCAGAACTCCTCTCTCTGGCCCTCGAAGCCATGACCCCGCTCCTGGACTGCCCCGCGCCGGAGAACACCGAGCAGCGGGACGAACCACCAACAACGCTGTGGTGGCGTGCTGGTGACATTCTCTGCCGCGGCGAGCACCCCGGCCCACCGACCACACTCGACTACGACCTCACCCTCCGGGAGGACGAACAACACCCCGACGGAACCTGCTTGCTCCGCTTCGACCTGGAGTGCCACTCGTCAACGGGCCGGCACCTGCTGACGGCGCGCGATGTCCAGGCTCGATGCGCCAGCGGCCCCGAACTCGCGTCGCCCCTCCCCGCAGCGAGGGGAACGGATTCCGCCGCGGACGTGGTCCGCGGGCGCCCGACGGACGGCGAACGTCCCGTACCCTGCCGTGCGTTCACCGCCGCCCAGGTGCGGGCCTTCGCCGAAGGCCGCCCCTGGGACTGCTTCGGTCCGCGCCTGCGCACCGCGCGCGCACAGGTACGCCCGCCCGCCCTCCCGCGTCACGACGAGCTGTACCTGCGGACCGTCACCCACTTCGACCCGGCAGGCGGCCGTCACGCGGCGGGGCGCCTGCGCGCCGCATACCCGCTGCGGGCGGGCCGCGCACCGCTGAGCGAGGGCGGGAACAGCACCCCGCACGCCACCCTCGGGTTCCTCGTCGAGGGTGTGTCCCAGGCGATGGCCTTCTGCTTGGCGGCTCTCAGTCCCGACCCCCTCAGGGACGGCTGGCGCTTCGACTGGGCGCACGATCACGCGTGGCGACTGGACGCGACCGACTGGCTGCCCACACCGGGGCAGTCGGTCGAGTACGACATCGAGGTCACAGCTCTCAGCGCAAACCCTGTGCCACGGTTGACCGCCGACGTGGTGTGCACGGCCGACGGCCGCACGGTGCTCCGCGTGGAATCGGCCGCTGTGTGCCTCACCCCCGACTACCCCCTGACGCAGTGGCGACGACTCGCCCGGCCCCCGGCAGGGCAACGGGACGAGGTCACGGCCGATCCCGCCGCACTCGCGGGACTCGCCGGTCACGTGGAGCCCCGCCCGGCCGCCGACACCGACGGCTTCCGGTACGACTACCCAGCTGTCCTCGCCACCGCGTGGGGGAGGCCCAGTGACGCGTACGGACCGGCCTACGCCGACGTGGACGACACCCGCAGGCTGCCCCGGCTCCCCTCACCCCCGTTCCTCTTCATCAGCCGGATCGCCGCCGTCGAGGGGCCGCAGGGCGGGTTGCGGGCGGGCAGCGCCGTCACCGCCGAGTACGACCTCCCCGACCCGGACGCGGTCTGGTACCGCACCCTCAACAGCACACCGTCCATGCCGTTCAGCGTGCTGCTCGAAGCGGCCCTCCAACCATGCGGCTGGCTGGCTGCGTACGCCTGCGACCTGCCTGCCATGCCCGGTGACGTACTGCTGCGCAATCTCGACGGCACGATCACCGTCGCCGAGGAGGTATCACGAGACGCACGCCTGCTGCGTACCGAGGCCGAGCTGACGTCCGTCTCACGAACCGGTGACATGGTCATCCAGACATTCGACGTCCGCTGCACGGCGGACGGACGACACATCGCGAGCCTGCAGACGGTCTTCGGCTACTTTCCGCCCACCGCCTTCACCCGACAGAACGGCCTGCCCGCCTCCACGGAGGAGCGAGCGGCTCTTGCCGCACCGTGCGACCACCACGTCGACCTGACCGCGCGTGCCGGGCCACCGCGGGCCGGCACGCTCGGGCTGCCACGTCCCCCGCTCCTGATGCTCGACCGCGTCACCGGGTACTGGCCCGGCGCAGGGAAAGCGGGACTGGGCAGACTCCGCGCCGAGAAGCGGGTCGACCCCGGTGAGTGGTTCTTCCGGGCGCACTTCTTTCAGGACCCGGTACAGCCCGGGTCGCTGGGTCTTGAAGCCATGATCCATTTACTCCAGTTCTGGATGATCGACAACGAACTGACCGCCGGTCTTCCGCACCCGCGTTTCGAACCAGTGCGCACCGGACACGCCATGACGTGGAAGTACCGGGGACAGGTGGTCCCGGATGACGCCCTCATCACGGTGGAGATGGACATCACGCGCGCCGGCGTCGACGAGAAAGGCCCCTTCGCCACGGCCGACGCATGGCTGTGGGTCGACGGTCGCCGCATCTACCAGGCGCGGGACGTGGGAGTCCGCGTCCTGCACGCGATGCACTCATGAGCGAAGCGATCAGGAGAATCCCCCATCAACACACCATCCGGCACCGAGCCCGGCCCTACCGGGTCGTCCTCGTATCCGGTCGCTCCTGGTACCTGCGCGGCGACCTGTACGCGACTCTCCTGCGCACCGGCATCCAGTGCCTCCCCGAAGCCCTGCTTCACTCCGAGCCGGAACTGCGGCACCGCGGCAACACCTGTCTGCTCGTGGCCGCCTGGGCCGACTACGACGCCAGCAGCCTGGGCCCCTACCACGAGTTCATGGTCCTCGGCGTCACCCGGATCCGTCCACCGGTTCAGGTCACGGTCCTGAAGATCTGGGTCGACAGCGCCGCCTCCCTGGCCGGCGCCCGCGCGCTGTGGAACATTCCCAAACAACTCGGCGACTTCACTCCTGGGGAAGGCCCCGGCCACCGCCGCACGCTGCGGGCGGACGGTCGCCTCGTCGTCTCCTGCGACTTCCGGCGGAAGCGTCGCCTTCCCACGGCGACACCACTGCCGTTGCACGTGGCGCAGCCCTGGCCCGGCGGCGTCCAGCGCACGTTGTACCTCCTGTCGGGCCGCAGCGGTGTCCACGGACAGCGGGCCGTCCGGGTGAGCGGTCAGTTGCTCTCCTTGTGGGCGGACAGCTCATCTCCCTGCCCGGTATGACCTTTGATCCCTCGGATGGGGGTGCGTGTTGAGTTGACGCCGTTACTGATGGCCGTCGGGAGTCGTTGGGGTGGCGTGGATAGCTTCCCTGACGAGCACGGCCTGATTCCTGTTCCCAGCGCCGCCCTGGTGGGTGCGTATTGGTTGGACACACCCGTTCACGAGACGGATGACTGCATGTGGTGTGTCCAGATGCGAGCATCCGATGCCCAGCGGCATGGTGCTGGGAGGAACGTTGCTTCTGGCGGGCGGTGGGGCCGGTCTGTGGCCGGGTTCAGGCGCCAGAGTTGAGCGGGACGACGCCGTCACCGCTGGTGGCCTGGGTCAGCCGCAGCGAGGAGCCTTCGGTCAGGACGATGTGCGCGTGGTGCAGGAGCCGGTCAACTGCGGCGGTGGCGAGCGTCTTGGGCATGATCGAATCGAAGCCTGATGGGGCCTTCCCCCGTGAAGGTGGGCACGCGGTTATTGATGACGCGGCGAGTGTGAGTTTAGGGGTGTGGTGTCGGTGTTCGTATTCGTTGGGGCTGAGGTGGCCATTGGCGGAGTGCCGGCGGCGGGTGTTGTAGCGGGTCAGCCAGGCGAAGACGGTCCTGCGGCAGGTGCTGGCGTCGCCGTAGTGGTGGGCGCCCTGGAGGGTCTCGCGTTTCAGGGATGCATGGAAGCTTTCGCAGGCCGCGTTGTCGGCGCTGGTGCCGACCGCGCCCATCGACCGGGTGACCCTGAGCTGGTCGCAGAGGCTGGCATAGGCCCGGGAACCGTATTGGGCGAGTTCAACCGGTCGTTGCAACACCGGGCTGCCGTAGTGAGCGTAGCTGCTCCTCGAAGACCTCGGCCGGTGTCTTCCAGCCGAGGATCTTGCGGGGTCGGTTATTGATTGCCAGGGCGACGGCTTCG
>NZ_JBSFVG010000032.1:0-28653 GCF_053592195.1 Streptomyces sp. NPDC002776
AACTCCGGCGGGTAGTTCTTCATGACCACGAGATGTCCGTTCTCAGATCCTCAGGATCCAGTGTCTCGTGTGTTCAACATCAGGGGTCAACGCCCCTCAATGCTCTGGGCGCTCGCATTCCACTGCCCCAGCTGTGCGCACCGCTGCGAGACCACCTTCGTCAGGCAAAGCGGTCGACACCGTCGGAGGCAGGCTGAGTCGGGGGCCCAGCGACTTCATCCGGGCTTGAAGACGGGAAGCTCATGTATGTGAGGTCAATGAGCACCGATCCTGGGATCGGTGCTCATTGACCTCACGCACACGTCTGGTTCCTGGAGCGGTTCAGGTTGCGCGGCGCAGAGGGACGACAACGTCCTCACCGGTGCTCATCGCGGTATGCGGCCAGCTTCCCCAGACAGCGCGGGGACAGCCGGCATCGCGATCCACTCGGGCCACAGGAGGCCAGCGCCTGCACGCCACCGTCCAGCCACAACTGATGCCACTGGTACGCCGACTTCGGACGCACCCGCAGGCGCCGTGCCACCTCGGGCGGCTTGATCTTCTGCTCGAACAGCTCGGCCGCCTGCATCCGCACCATCTCCCGGCGCTGACGTCCCGGAGGGGTCAGCCCGCCCCCATCCGCGTACCTCACACACCATGGAATACAGCCACTACCCCCAGGCCCAGCAGGGACTTCAAGAAAGCTCACCCTGACGAGCCGAAGTCAGTAGCATGTGACGCACCGATCGGGGGGTGGCATGCCGCAGGTTGTTGACGCCGAGGTGGTCGTGGTGGGCGGCGGCCCCGTCGGGATGCTCGTCGCCACCGAACTCGGGCTGCTGGGCACGAAGGTGCTCGTCCTGGAGACTCGGGCGGCGGTCTCGGACCGCCCGAAGGCCAATACCCTGCACGCCCGCGCCGTGCAGAGTCTGGCCAGGCGCGGCTATCTGGACGCGGTGACGGGCGTGGCGGACGCGGCTCCGCAGCCGTTCCACTTCGCCGGGATACAGGGCCTGCGGATCGCCGCCCCCGAGGGCGAGCCGACCCCCATCCTCAAACTCGCGCAGGCGGAACTTGAACATGCGCTTGAACAGCGCGCGTTGGCGCACGGAGTCACGGTGCTGCGCTCCCACGAGGTCACGCGGGTCTCACACGACCCAGACGGGGTGCGGGTTGTGGCCAACACACCGCACGGCACCCAGTCTTTCTCGGCGCTCTACCTGGTGGGAGCCGACGGTAGCGCCAGCCGGGTGCGCGAGCAGGCGGGCTTCGCTACGGACACCAGCGCGGCAACCGTCTCCGCGCTGATGGGGCAGGTCCGGTTCGCGGCCCCGGACACCGCGCCGCGTGGCTGGCAACGCACCCCCCGCGGTTGGATGGTGTGCCGGACCGAGTCCGACGGAACCGGGGTGATCCGCACACTGAACTTCGATGAGCCCGCCGACTGGCGCGCCCGGCCCACACTCGACGAGCTACGGACCGAGGTCCGCCGTATCCTCGGACGCGACGTGCCGATGACCGAGGCCCTGTTCCTGAGCAGATTCAGCGATTACACCCAGGTCGCGCGCGACTTCCGCCTCGGTCGCGTCTTCCTGGCCGGAGACGCCGCGCACATCCACTTCCCCATCGGAGGTCAGGGCCTGAGCACGGGGATCGCCGACGGTTTCAACCTCGCCTGGAAGCTCGCGTATGCGGTGCGCACGGGCGCGGGCGACCAGCTGCTCGACACCTACGACCTTGAGCGCCGCCCCGTCGTCGAACAGGTCGTGCGCAACACCCGTGCGCAGCTGGCCCTGATGCGCCCCGCGCCCGAACTCGACCCCCTGCGCGAACTGTTCGCGCGCATCCTGCCCTTCGACGAGGTCAACGCGCTCATCGGTGGTGCCCTGAGCGCGCAGGAGACCGTTTGCTCCGCCGGCCGGGACAGCGCCTGCGCGTGGACCGGCCGGTTCCTGCCCAACCAGCTCTTCAAGACGGACCACGGCGTCGAGGACGTCACGGAGCTGCTGCGTGCGGGGCGCCCGCTGATGCTGTACCACGCCGAGTCGGGGCAGCACCATGCGTCGGTGGCACAGGGCTGGGCCCACCTGCTCCGGACGGTCCAGGTGCACGGACAGCGTCCCCTGTCCCGGGACGCCCTGCTCGTCCGCCCCGACGGCTACATCGCCTGGACGTCCGCGAGCGAGGATCTCGCGGTCCTCCTGCACACTTGGTTCGGTCAGCACTGCTGATCACGCTGGAGAGGTGTCTCCCGTGGGCAGAGGGCTGATGTGATGCTGGTCCTGCGCCGGCTGCTGTCCGTGGACGCCAGGAAGCGCCCGCGTGCAGCAGGTGACTGATCGCGTCGAGTGGTACTCAGGACGGCGCTTATAGGTGAAGCGGGAGGCGGAAGGCAGGTCGGTCTCGATGCGGTCGGCGCAACACCGAGCGACTACGAACGACATCGTCGGGGAGGTCCAGGCCGGCTGCGGCGTGGGTGAGCGGCGCGTAGGCCGGATTCCACGCACCGAGGATCGTGGTCGTCTCGCAGCGCAGCCAGCCCGGTTTCCGGTACCGCTCGCCGTAGGGCGTGTACGAGCCACTGGGGTGTTGCAGGGCGACGGCGATGATGTCGGGTCCGTGGTCGTCATCCGGGCGCGGGCGAGCACGCTCTACGAACGGGCCGACCCGGACGGCGAGGTCCTGGCATTGGCCGGGGTCCAGGGCTGCAAGTCACCCAGGGCGGCGAGCAGTGCGCGGAACTGGTCGACGGCGGCCTGGTCCTCGGGGCTGAGGGCGCCGGGCGCGTGGCCGCAGCGGCAAAAGAGTCGCTTCATCGGGCGGGCTCCTGTCCGCGGGTGGGGTGGGTCCAGGGGAGGGCGAGACCGTCGCCGGCGGTGCGGGTAACGAGGTGGCCGTGCAGGTGGAACACGGACTGTTTCCTCGGGGTGCTTCTGGACCACGTTGAGGAACGTCGAGGTGAGCTCGGGTTTTCGGGCTGCGTGTCGTCAGCGACAGGTGTCGGTCACGAGGGGTTCTGCCGGTTGAGCTGTCCTGAGCTCACGGCTGGCTGCGCGGGCAGCCTCCAGTTCTTCGGTGCGTTCAGTGAGGAGGGTTCGCTGCAGGTCCCGAAGGGGACGGCGATGCTGCCGACGCGCACTCGGGCGTGCTCGTGGTCGAACAGGGCCTTCGCGGCGGGCCAGACGCGGTTGCCGTGGCGGTCGAACTGGCAGGTCACGACCTTGTCGCTGGCGGTGCGGAGGCGTTTCTCAGTGACGCGGTAGTAGGTCTGGGTGGTGGCGATGTGCTCGTGGGAGAGAAGTCGCGCAGGACGTCGGGCGGGGTGCCGGCGTCGGCGTGACGTTGCGCGTAGCTGTGGTGGTAGGCGTAGAGCACCCCGCGGCCTTGTCGAACTCGCTGCCGTCGTGCAGCAACAGCGGCGGGAGTTGGTTGACCCCCTTACGGTGGGCGGTGCCGATGCCGGCCTCGGTCATGCTGCGGGTGCCCTCGGGGGTGCGGTTGCGTGCCGCAGCTTCAGCGCGGGGGTGGAGGTTTCGGGGTAGCGGTTGCGGACGAGGCGTTGCTGCTAGCGCAGGATGGCGGCGGTGGTGTTGGTGATCGGGAGCCGCTGATCTTCGCGATTGTTCTTGCGTCGGTGAAGAGGAGGACGAACTTGCTGTCGTCGTCGGTGGCGAGGCAGTCGTGGCCGAGGCGGATGGTCTCGTTGGGTCTGCGGCCGGTGTGCATGAGGACCTCGACGGCGGCCGGCAGGTGGCTGTCGAGGCCTCCCAAGCTCGGCAGCGCGTCGTAGAGTTGTCGTAGCACCCCTGGGGGCAGGTCTCGGTTCTGGCCGTCACGGACACCTCCAGCCGGGACGTCGATCCCCCGCCGGATGGTGAACGTCGGCGGGAGCCCCGGCGGCGGGTTCCCCGGGCTCGGGGAGCCCCAGGGACCGGAAGTCGCACAGGATCCTCCCGGCCGTGCGGCACTGTGCAGGCGCTGATCAGCGCTGGCGTGGAGAAACAGGTGAGTTTGGGGCGGGCAGGTGGGCCCGCCCCAAACTCAGCGCCGGCGGCGACTCGTGAGTACGGCGAGAGTGACCATGCCCGTCAGCGCGGGCAGTCCGGCCAGCAGGGTCGCAGGGTGGAGCAGCGTATTGGCGTACGGGTTCGGCTCGGGGTCGAGGAGTGTCGGGAGCTCGCCCATGGCCATCGCGGTGAAGAGGATCCCGACCCCCACGAAGAAGCCGAGCAGCCCCATGAGAACGGCGATCTGCAGCATCGAGGCGAGCCCCTGCCGGCTTCGGCCGTCCCTCCCGCCCGTTTCGGCTTCGGCTTCGGCCCAGCGGACTTCGCGGACGGGTCTCCAGTACTTCCCGTAGAAGAAGACCAAGGTGAGCAGCAGGAAAACGAGCCCGACGGAGACGAACATTCCGTAGAGTCCGGCGTTCTCGTCCTCCTGGCCCACGGCGACGACGATAGGCCCGACGAAGGCGGCCGGCATGACGATCCACCAGACCAGGTAGGTCCGGACGACCTCGATCCAGCGGACCCGGGACCTGCCGACGATGTCGTAGCTGGTGGTCGTCCTGGTGGAGAAGAGTCCGCTCTGATCGCTGTACCCGGTTTGCCGCACGTAGTACCGACTGAGCGGGACGACCGGCAGGATGACCATGAACCAGCAGGTGGCGAGGAACCCTCCGCTCCCATCGGCACGGGAGTTATGCAGCAGCATCATGCCGATGGCGTTGTAGGTCCCCAATTCGGGAAGGTCTTCGTCGGGGCCAGGGGGTACAGGGGGTCGGCCATATGGAGCGGGGTATTCGCCCCGCGTCAGTCCCGGGAGTTCCAATGCTCCATGGAACACTGCCCTCCGGCATCACCACCCGCTCCGCCACCCATGGATGTCCAGCAGCAGGCCGTCCAGCGGCCCGCCGACCAGTTCCGCGTAGGTCCGGTGTCGGAGCGGGCCGGGGATCGTCGTGCTCCGCATGACCTCGCCCGTGGCGTAGTCCGGGAAGCAGGCCGGGCCAGTGCCCGGCGGGTAAGGCTGTGGGCCCACCCCGTCACCGGCGTAGGCCCACAGTTCACGAACACAGCGACTTGGGGCCGTACTCGGCTCGGAGTTGGTCGCCGTTCTCTGTTGGCCACACCTGAATCGGTTGCCCAGCAGTCACCCCCGTCAGGCCGCGTCGGCGGCTGCACCCAGGATCCGGGCCAGCTCGGCAGGCTTGGTGACCATGGGCCAGTGGCCCGAGTCAATATCCGCAAAGTCGACGTGCTGGGCTCGGGCGAGTTCCGGAACGTCCCCAGCGTTGATCCACTCCTGAGCCTGCGCGGACGTGAACTCCGGGCACACGACCACGACCGGGACGTCGAACCGCCGGTCGTCTGCCAGACGCACCACGCCCTTGGCCACGCCCTGGGGCACGGGGATCGCAGCAGCCGCCAGCTCTCGCCTGGCCTCGTCGTCGAGGTCGGCGGCGTCCGGCCCTTCGAACGGGCCCCACCCCGGGAAAGGCATGACGCCGCCCCGCACCTTAAAGAAATCGGCGTACAGCTGGCCGTTGGTGGACGGGAAGCCGCCGATGAGGCAAACCTTGGCCAGCCGCCCCGGCCGCCGGTCGGCGGCCAGCCAAGCCAGCGTGCAGGCGGCGGAATGCCCCACCACCATGGGCTTGCCGGGCGCCGCGTCCACAGCAGCGAGCACCGCCTCCACCTGGTCCTCGAGCGTGGCGGATACGGAGCCGTCCCCCTGGCCCGGGAGAGTAAGCGGCACCGGGCGATGGCCCAGCGCCTCCAGCGCGCAGACGACGCGGTCCCATACCGACCTATTCAGCCACAGACCGCCGATGAGCAGGATGTTCATGGTCAGTTCCCCTTCTTCTGCTTCACGGAAGCCACCGTAGAAGGAGTTCCGGACAATCCCCTGCCGGTTTGTCTGGCGACCGCCCAAGCGCCCTGGGTAAAGGTCGGTGACAGTCACCTCTGGAACCCGTCCCGGCCACCCTCGCCCCACCGGGCCGGCACATCCCGCGGAGCCCTTCGCCCCTGGAGCTCAGAGCAGCCGATTAGCCTGCTGTCGTGCCGAACGATCTCAGCCCCACCGCGCGAGCACTGCGCGCCCTGGAGATCCTCCAGACCCGCCCCGGTACCACGGCCGGTGAACTTGCCCTACGGCTGGGCGTCACGGAGCGAGCCGCGCGCCGATACGTCGGGATACTCCGAGAGGCCGGCGTCCCCGTGCAGTCGGCCCGGGGACCGCACGGCGGATACCGGCTGGGGCGCGGGACGAGGCTGCCCCCTGTGCATTTCACGCAGGCCGAGGCCCTCGGCCTGGTGATGGCCGTACTCAGCGGCCAGCCGAGCGAGGCCGGCGCCGAAGACCTGGTCGGCACCGCCCTGGGCAAGGTCGTCAAGGCGCTACCGGAAAGCGTCGGCCACCAAGCGGCCATGCTGCGGGAGTACGCCTCGGCCGCACCGGACCCGTGCTCCGCCCGCCCGGATCCGGCCGTCACCAGCGAACTCGTGGGTGCCGTCGCGGCCCGCCGCCGCGTGGTGGTCACGTACCGCAGCGAGGTCGGCAATGAGTGGGAGGCGCAGGTAGACCCCTGGTCTCTCGTCGTCCGCTACGGGCGCTGGTACCTGCTGTGCCACTCCCACCGCGCAAACGCAATCCGCACCTACCGGGTCGACCGGATCCGCGCGGTCCGGCGGACCGAGCACGACTTCGAACCACCCGCAGGCCTCGACCCGGTGGCGGTACTGGAGGAAAACCTGGGCCTGGGATGGGAGTTCTCCACCCGCGTCGTGTTCGACCTCCCCCTGACCGAGGTGGCCCCCCGGGTCCGACCGCCCATGGGACGCCTTGAACCCTTGGGGGACGGATGCGTTCTCATCGGCAGCACCCGCAACCCGACCATGTACGCGCAGGAATGGCTGGCGAGTCTGCCGTTCGCCTTCCGCGTCGAGGGCGGAGACGAACTGCGTGCCGCGGTCGTGGCACTCGCAGCGCGTTTCACCACCGCCGTGGCCCCTTCTTCACCTGATTACGGCGGGCTGGATCCTTGAAGGACGAGGAACCGATCCGAGAAACGCACGTAGCCAAGCCGCCTTGCTCGTCATCGATGTCGCGGGCGCCGACGACCCGACCGTGTTTGCCTTCCAGGACGCCGTCGCCCGCGAGTGGGGGCCGCGCCAGCCAAGCGCACGACACGTGACCCGGGGCAAACGGGCGTAGGTCTCCGCTTGTACGCCCGTCTTCGGCAACCACTCCCCAGCCCGCCGAGTACGACGCGCTCGGGCGCTCCGCCCTGAAGTGAGGAGTGGTCCGCCACCTCTGGAGGCCCGCTCCACTCACCCTCACCACACCCGTCACCCGTCACCCGGTCCTGGCGCGCTGAAGGATCGTCCGTACGTCCTCCTGGAACTGTAGGCGTCGGACGAAGATGCGCCGGTACGTGACGGGGAAGTGGAGCTCCAAGGGTTTTCCGGCGCCTCAGAGCACGCGCAGGACGCCGACGACCTTGCCGAGGATCTGAGCCTGGTCATCGGGGATCGGCTTGTAGGCGGGGTTGCGGGGCATCAGCCGCACCTTCCCCTCCTGAGGGCGCAACCGATCCGGGCGCGAGCCCTTCCTGAGCGATCTTGCTCATCAACAGGTCGGCAAAGGGGCGGTGGTGTCTCGACGGCGAGTGAGAACTGCAAAGATCTCTTCGCGAAGACTTCTTTGCGAAGAACTCTTTGCAGACTACTGTGTGCCGCATGGCTGATGCAGTGGAGAGGCCGGCTGGCCCGAACGTTGAAGAGGACGCGGTTGTCCTGGATGCCAAGGGGCTGCGAGCCCTCGCGCATCCGGTGCGCGTGCAGTTGGTCGGGCTGCTGCGGAAGTACGGCCCGTCGACCGCCACCCGCCTCGCGCAGCGGCTGGGCGTGAATTCCGGGACGGCCAGCTACCACCTCCGGCAGCTCGGCGCGGCTGGTTTCGTCGAGGAGGACACCGAACGCGGCAACGCGCGAGAACGCTGGTGGCGTTCGGTGCACCGGACGACCTGCTTCAACGATCCGGAGCTGGCCGAGCGGGAGCCCGAGGCCACACTGGCCTACCAGCAATCCGTCGCCGCCATCTACACCCTGCGCACGCAGCAGACCCTGAACGGGCTTCAGACGATGCCACGCGCATGGCGGAACACCTTCGACATGAGCGACTGGGCCTTGCGGCTCACGCCCGAGGAAGCCGTGGCCCTGTACCGGGAGTTGACGGAAGTCATCGCGCGCTACCGACGCGACACGCCGGAGACGGCCGCAAGTGCCCCAGAGCGCGCCGAACGGGTCGCCGTGATCACGCAGATCCTGCCCGAACTGGATGCGCCTGCCGCGTCGCCGCTCCCTTCCGGCCCTCAGGAAGAGGAAGGAAGCCCGACGTCATGACCGGCGACGCCCCGGAGGCCAGCGGCATACCCGGCAAGAGGTCCTTACGCCCGCTGGGCGGGGTACTGGCGGCCATGGCCGTATCTCTGACCGGCACGCGGATCTCCGTTGTGGCACTGCCCTGGTTCGTCCTCGTCACAACCGGCAGCGCCACCCAGACCGGACTGGTCGCCTTCTGCGAGATGACTCCCTACGTGGTGGTCAAGGCGTTCACCGGACCGCTGGTGGACCGGATCGGCCCGCGGGCCGTTTCCTGGACCACCGATCTGGCCAGCGCGACCGCCGCCGCCGCGGTTCCCCTGCTCCACGCCCTGGACCTGCTGCCCTTTCCCCTTCTGCTGGTCCTGGTCGCGCTGATCGGCGCGACCCGGGGACCCGGCGACCTGGCCAAGGAGGTGATGGTCCCGGAAGCGGCCGAGCGCGGCCTGGTGCCGCTGGAGCGGGCCACCGGTCTGGCCGGTGTGACCGAGCGGCTCGCCTCCACCGTCGGCCTTGCGGCCGGCGGATCCCTAGTGGCGGTGCTCGGTCCCCTGACGGGGCTGGCCGTCAACGCGGGCTGCTTCGCCCTTGGATCGGTGATCATCAAACTCGCGCTGCCTCGCGGCATGGGGCACGCAGGCGTGGAAGCCCCCTTGCCGGCCGGGGAGACGGGACCGGGCTACTGGCAGCGGCTCGGCGAAGGCTTCACCTTCCTGCGCGGCGAGCCACTGCTGCTCACCGTCATCGTCATGGTCGGCATCACCAACCTGCTGGACGCGGCGATCACCTCGGTGCTCATACCCGTCTGGGCCAGGGAGTCCGGCAACGGGCCGACCTCGATCGGCCTGATGGGCAGCGTCATGGGAGCCGCGGCGGTCGGCGGGAGCCTCATCGCCGCGGTGGTCGCGCACCGGCTGCGGCGGCGAGTGGTGGTTCTCACCGGGTTCCTGCTGCTCGGGGCACCGAGGTTCCTGATCCTCACCTTCGATGCCCCGCTGGGAGCAGTACTGGCCGTCTTCGTGGTCAGTGGGTTCGGTGCCGGCTTCGTCAACCCAGTGCTGGGAGCCGTCCTCGTCGAGCGGGTACCGCGCCGGATGCTGGGCCGGGTCAACGCCCTCGGTGACTCGCTGGCCTGGGCCGGTATCCCTCTCGGCGGGCTGCTCACCGGGGCGGCGGTGACCGCTGTCGGACTCGTGCCGGTGCTGCTCGCCTGTGCCGCCGCGTACTTCCTCACCACGAATCTGGCCGGACTGCGGCCGGAATGGCGGGAGATAGACCGTACGCGTGGGCGGGGAGTCCTGAAGCCGCGATCCAAGGAGGACACCTCACAAGAGGCGAATATAGCGACATGACCTCCCGGAGGGAGGGTGTACGACATCGATCTTCGGCTGCGCCTCCGAGAAACCTGCGTTCCCCGCCGAGATGTTCTCCGCCCGGAAGAGCCCTGAGCAACCTTGGACCAAGCGGTGAAGTGACGGCGTACACGCGAATGTGGCCCTGACACGAAAGATGCAAGCGACTGCGAGGTCAGGACGTTGTGATGGGTTCGAAGCGGACGGTCATTCCGAGGCTGTTCTCTTCCTTGATCATGCGGCGCATGGCACGTTCGGGGTCACGCTTGGTGAAGTAGTCGGTGCCAAGATCACGGTAGGGGACATCGTCGTGCAGGACGTGCCAGATCGCGATGGCGAGTTTGTGCATGACCGCGACCACGGCGCGTTTGCCTCCCCGGCGTGCGGAAATGCGCCGGAAGTAGGCGGCGAGGTAGGCGTCCTTGTTCCTGATCGCGGCCATGGCAGCGACGCCGAGCAGCCGTTTAAGGTTGCTGTTGCCTGGTCGGGTCGTGCCCGACTTGCTCACTCCCGCGGACTCGTTCTGCCCAGGACAGACACCGATCCACGACGCGAGGTGTCCGGCGGTCGGGAACTGGTTCATGTCCCCTCCGGTCTCGGCCAGGATGATCTCTGCTGCCATCCGGCCGATTCCCGGGATCGAGTCGAGAAGGTCCAGCTCGTGCTCCCGCTCGGCCAGAAGGCCGGCGATCCGGGCGTCGAACACGCTGACGGCGCTCTTGAAGCGGTCGATCTCGTCGAGGTAGTGGCGGACCATGAAGGCATGGTGGTCGGTGAAGTCGCCGTCCAGAGCCTCAACGAGGGCTGGGATCTTCGCTCGGGCCTTGCCGACGGCGAGGCCCGCCAGCTGACCGGGGTCACGTTCCCCAGCGACGAGGGCCTCCAGGATTGCTCGGCCACTCACACCTGTGACGTCGGTCAGCACCGAGGTGAGTTTCATACCGGTGTCCTCCAGTTCCTTCTCCAGCCGCTGAACCTCCCAGCCCGCGGCCCGCACGAGCTCGGTACGCCTGCGGGTCAGATCCCGCAGTTCCCGGACCGCACGCTCGGGGACGAACGAGGCCATCACCATCCCGGACGCGCCGGCCCGGGCGAGGAAGGCCGCGTCGCTGGGGTCGCCCTTGCGGCCCCGAATACCCTTAAGGTGCGCGGGGTTGACCAGCATCAGGTTGAGATGGGGCTGCAGAACGTAGTAGACACTGCGCCAGTAGTCGGCGGTGGCCTCCATGACCACCACCTCTACTTCACGCTCCGCCAGCCAGGTCAACAGCCGGCGGACTTCCGACCGCGTGGTCCCGAACCGCTCCGTCTCCAGACTCCAGATCCATGACCGCTTCGTGCTGGGCGTGCGCACGCAGGCCAGCAGGAACCGCTTGCCCAGGTCCACTCCCGCGGACCGCAGATGGATGACCTCGTCCTTCACTTCCTGCCGATTCATCGCCCGCTCCCGACAGCCGCGCCCACCCCGCTCGACGGCTGTCCCGGAGGAGTCAAGGGAAGACTCGGAGTCTGACACGCGTGGTCCCGGACGGCAGATGCCGCCATGGCGACAAACCGTGGTCCCCTCGGCTGACCCCCGCACCATCCTGGCAAACGAGCTCACCGGCATCGCAGAGCCATCGGTGTCGCCGGGACATCCAACTCTACTTGCCCGCACTCGAGGTGATCAGCGCAGCGATACGCCTTCCTGGCAAGATTTCCGTGAAGCGGGAGTGTGCCACCGTGCGCCGGTGACGCTCCGTCACGGGTAGCGTCGCCGGAGCAGGACCATGAGGATGACGCGGTGGCGGAGGAGCGGGACCCCCGCGCGTCCTGCCATGATCCGTTTCTGCAGCTTCAGATCGGTGATGCGGCCTTAATTGACGCCGGAGTTGAACGGGTGGTGATGCCCTGCACGACCGCGGGCTGGTCCTCGCGGAGAGCCTTGGCCAGACTGGCCAAGGCCGGGAGGCGAGAGGGTGCGAGGTGTTCGAGCCAATCGGTCAGCCCGGAACCGTCTCGGGTGTCAAGCATGGCGGCGAACTGACGCACCGGGTCGTGGGTGCGATCCAGTTCCGGGCAGCGATCGAGGATCCGCTTGAGTGACTCGTCGGCGTGCAGGCCGCGCCGGGATGGCTCGGTGGTGATCCAGCGGGCGGCCTGGCGGGGCGAGGGCGGCCGTTCGCGCGGCGTGTCAATCGGCAGCCCTCGGCGTAGCGGCGCGATGGCCATCTTGACTCTCTGGTAGTGGCCGCAGTAGCCCTTGGCGAGGATCTCTTGGTGTAGGACCGTCGCGGTGTGCTGGCCCTCCTCCCAGCGTTAACGCAAGTACTCGAGATACGGGTCGAGGCTCGTGGACCGGCGCGGCGGAGTGCGCCGTACGCAGTCCTGCCAGGAAGCCGCGCGGGCGTACTTCGCCACGGTGCGCCGGTTCGGGCCCAGCTCACGGGCTATCGCGCTGAGCGAGCGGGCGGAGTCGGAGACCGCGCGCACCGCCTCGAACAGCCGCTTGGCGTGGCGGCGGACTGGAGTATCGGCCGCCTCGGACAGTTCCGCCGACGGTGGTTACGCCACCGGTTCGGATTCAGGGACTGCGGCGGACAGGCAGCCGCGGTGGGCTGCGGCGATGTCCGAGACCCTCTTCGACAGTCCCTGCCAGAGGTGAAAACGGTCGCTGACCTGCACCGCGTCCGGGGCGCCGTCAGTGATGCCCTGCCGGTAGGTGAGCGAGCCGTCCCGGCACACCACCTCGACACTGGGATACCTGCGCAGCCAGGCGGCCAGCTGCCCGGCATCGTGCCCGGCCCACAACTCAATCGGCAGCCGCGTGTCGGCATCCACCAGCAGCGTGCCGTAGACGTCGGCGTACTGGGCGAAGTCGTCCACGCCCAGCACCCGCGGTGTTGCGACCGACGGTAGCCGTATACGCATCAGTTGGAACAGCACACTCGTCCGTGACAGCGGCGCCTTCAAGATATGCAGGAGCCGGGCTCCGCCACGGCCGGCGAGCAGCACCCCGGCCATCTCCACCAGATGCTGAAGCAGGGGACTGCGCCGCTGGTAGCGCACCGTCAGCCCTTCCACCTGCTCGGAAAACGTCCGCCGGCCACAGCTCGGACTGTCGCAAAACAACCACCTCACCGTCAGGCCGATCAGCACTGGGCGGCCACCAAGAGCGACGCCGGCCAGCGTGCGGGAATATCGGCTGTGCACCCGCGCCGACTCCCGACCGCAATCCGGACACGCCACCGTCAACTCGCGGGTACGGGCAGCGATACGGACTACGCCGCATGCCGACCACACCCTTTCCGCCCGCACCGCATCCAGGTGCGGAGACACAGTTCGTACGAGGTCATCACACTCGCCGAGACTGCCGCTACCTGTGACGGAGTGTCACCGGCGCACGGTGGCTAAACACAAATACAGCGTCAGGTCCCGAAACCCACCCTCAGCCGTCGCCACAAGCCCCACACATCCTCTTCACGGCCCGCTCGGTGCCCTTGCACAGCACGCCAGCGTGCAATCTCAGGCAGGGCTAGCCAGTCGGCGGCGATGGACAGGGATCCGGTCGCGCTTGCAGGCGGCGCTGTGTCTGTTCGGTGTGACGGCCCTGGCGGAGCCAGCTGTGCGCGGTTTCACCAGCCGGGTGGTGGCTCGGCTGAATGCGGCGGAACCGGGTCTGTGGTCACGGTCGTGGGCGTAGACGGCGCGTTCAGCGGCCGTTTCATCGCCTGTGATGCCCGCGTGCGTGCTGTGCGACCGTCGCCGCGATCGCCTGGCAGTAGCGCATCACGCCCGGCGACCGTTTCACACATGGCTTGGGGTCCTTGGTCATCGGCTCCAAGCAGAAGTGCAAGTAGTCCTTGTCGTGGTGCAGTTCGGTGGTCGTGCCCTCGGTGCAGTACTCGGGATGGGCGCGCTCGTACGCATTGCAGGGCAGCCGCTGCACCCAGGTGTAACGGTCGCCCGCGCGCGACACCGCGGCGCCGGCGTCGGCCGTGACGTCGCCAGTGGAGGCGGCCTGGGCCTTGTAGATTTCGTTGACGCGCCGGATGCGGTCCGGGGCCATCGGATCGGGGCCCTGGAGTACCCAGACGAGCTTGGGACGCTCGATGCCCACGTCGGCCGCCGCGCGCTCGATCTCAGCGGTCAGGGCGCGGGCGTCGGCGGCGTACCGCTCGTAGTAGGCACGCTGGGGCGCGAGTATCTTGCCCATGCACGGCGTGTAGATCCAGGAGTTGCCCCAGAACTGGAGCACCACGACCTGGGGCCGCTCCGCGCGCACCAGTGCTGCCGCCGTGTGGTTGCGGGGGACGAGGAGAGAGTCCCCGGTCTTGTCCTCCATGTAGTCGCAGAGCGTGGTGCCGGAGTGCGGGGCGCTGTGCAGAGTCGCGGTGCCAGAGTCCTCGAGGAGATTGGCGAGAATCTTGTGGTTTTCCAGGGCGATGGAGTCGCCCAGGTAGAGGGCACGGACGGGCTTGTGGGCGGGGTCGTCGGCGGGATCTGCGGGTTGCGAGGGGTCGGTCCCCGGTTCCGCTTGCGACTCTGGTTCCGGGTAGGGGCTCTCTTCGGCCGCTTTTCCGGCGGACGTGGGGGTAGCGGGGGGTGCGGGTGCGGCGGCCGCGCCCGAGGGGTCGGAGTCGACCATCATCCGCCAGCCGAATACTGCGGCTACCACCAGAGCGAGCACGGTAGCGGCGAGGGTGCCACCTCTCAACCGGCTTCGTCCCTCGTTCACTTGAACCTCCCAGCTCTCCGCGCGACGACGAGCGCACCACGGTGTCGGCTCCGGGCGCCCACGTCCAGAGCGGAAGTAGCGAATTGGTCTGCTTGGCGACAGTTCGCCTACAGGGCCGGACGCCGGCTCAGTGACGCGCCTAGATCCTGCGCAGCGCGTCCACGAGGTGACTCAGGGCGACCACGGAAACGACGGCTGCTCGGCGTGCGACACCTCCGGCCGGTGGCGACATCCCGCGCACCGGCACCGCATCCGAGCCGAAATGCGTCCGATCAGCTGTAGATGTCACGCCCGGGCGCGCACACAGGGGTCCCGGCATGAGGATCTTGCCGTCTCCCGCAGCGGAATACCGCGTGGTTGGAATACGTGCCTGATACCAGCAGCCCGTCCCGACCTCTCCCCCGCTGACATCCCCCACCGGTCGTCACCGCCGCACTGACGGCGGCACTGCGCGGCGCCTCCGACTGCGCGCAACACGGGTGAGCGCGCCCGATCGTTGGCCGCGTCCCGCCCTCCCATTCGGGACAACCCTGCCCTGACCAGCCGTGGTCAGGACCAACCGACCGGAGGCTGACCCGCACTTCTTTCACGATCACCGTGTCCTTCTCACCCGGCGCAAAGCCATCGGCGGCCAGCAAGCGCACCCGAGCCCGCGCGGCCTGGCCCTGCAAAGCAAGACCACTGCCGTGCCCATATCTCATGCGCACGGCGTACCGGAGGGATCTACCCAGGTGAGCCCCGACGACGCACGGAAAGGTCAGCAGTTGCTGTCGTCATCCGTATAGAGGCAGAAGGGATGACCAGCAGGGTCGAGCATCACCCTGACGTAGTCCTGCGGCTGATATCCGGCCTCCCGCGCACCGAGTTCGAGCGCATGGACTACGGCGGCCTGCAGCTCGGCGACTTCGAAGTCCAGGTGCATCGTGATCCGCGGGGCGTCCTCTTGAGCGGGCCAGACTGGGGGGACGTAGCCGTCCGAGAGCTGGAAGGCTATGTAGCCCACACTCTCCGAGGGTGCGACAGCCGCCCCATCGGGCTCTTCCTTGGTGATCTCCCAGCCCAGCAGATCCGAATAGAAGTGGGCGAGCGCCCGCGGATCGGGCGACTCAAGCACGACGCCCCACCAGTCGTGTCTCGACATGCGAGGAGTACCGGGCTCATGACTGGGTCGTCCACGCATGCTGCCACCTATCTCCGGATGCTCCGCCGCGGGTCCTCTGCAAAGGCTGGCCTCTGGACCCTATCGACCGCCCGAGCATGAGGATCAGGAGACCTTGCGCAGAGGGGCGTGCATGCTCACGGAGCTGATCGGCTTCATTGCGTTAGCCGCTATTGCTCCAAACGGCATCTGCCTGAAATGGATTATTGGTCTGTCGTCGACAGGCCCGCCGCCGACAGCCGACGTTCCTCCGAGTCCTTTGCCACCCACAGTCCGAACCGGCTCTCCAACTGCTCCAGAGCTTGCGGCGGGTTCATGCGCTCGTACGACGGTCAGCCGAGCGCCAACGGCTCGGCTGACCGTCGTCGTACGCCGGAAAGAGTGGGTCGAAGGACGACAGGACACGCCCGTCCACCGCGTACTCCACCCGCTGTACGGCGTTCGCGTCCAGGCTCGCCGCGACGACGCGGGTGCCCCGGGAGACCTGGGGAGGTAGCTCACGGCGGAGACGTACGATACGGACGCCTGGATCGCGACGGACCAGCCCTCGGTTGCCGTCGAGCCGGCCCTGATCACGGCGTTCGTCGAAGGGCGTAAGAAGCCCAGTTCCTCCACGGCCTCCACATCCAGATCGTCCAGGTGGTCGAGATCGTTAGGCTCGTCCGCCGCGTTGCGGGTCTCGATCTCCCGGGCCTCGCGGGCGGTGAGCGGGAAGACGGACTCGCGTTGGACGCCGAGGCGTTCGAGTACCTCCTCCGGCGTGAGGGCCTCGCAGAAGCCGAGGCTGTAGCCGTACGGGTAGGCCTCGTACACCCAGCGGAGTCCGTCTGTCATTCCGTCACCTCGTCAGCATCTCGGTAAGCAGGGATGCGGCTGGCCGACGGTGGCCAGGCGCATGCCGACAGGGCGGTTGAAGATGCCGGGGGCCATTGCGGCCGCCTGCTTTGTTCCAGGTCAGGGCCGACGAAATGCCATCCCTGTAAGGGAGCTGCACCCAGACACTTGCTCGAGCTGTTGGCCGTCGCCGGCGGCGGCCAAAATCGCGCTCGTGACTTCACGGCGCTGGAGAGCACGGCGACGCCCCTGGCGAGCATGCCCGCCAGGGGTGCGAGGGCCCCCCAGGCCCAGGCAGCCGCGAAAGGCGCAAGAGATCTTCATTCGCACGCGACCCACATAGGGGTGGGCGCTTATCCGATGGGGGCTCGAGGTGAGGCCAGTTGGGCGCTGAGAAGCCGGTTGTCGACGTCGTCGAGGGCGAGGCGGAGGCCGCCTAGGGCCACGCTCTCGTCGCCGAGGGTGGAGGTGCGCAGCTCGGGGAGGCGCAGGCAGTGCTTGGCGAGTTCGCGGTGCAGGGGTTCGAGGATGATGTCGGCCGAGCGCGAGAAGCCGCCGCCGAGGACCACGATCTCGGGGTCGAGGGCCAGCACCAACGCGGCGACACCGACAGCGAGATCGCGCGTATAGCGGCGTACAGCCACCTTCGCTGCACGGTCGCCTTCGCGGGCGGCCTGGAACACCCATGCGGCGGCCTCTCCTGGCCCGGCGGTCGTGGGTACGCCCGGGCAGGCGGCCAGGTGTCCGGGTGCGTCGAGCCAGCGGACGGCCTTGAGGGCGCCGATCTCGCCTGCCGCGCCGCCGTGGCCGCGGCGCAGGGTGCCATCGAGGATGAGGCCGGCGCCGGTGCGGATGCCGGCGAGCAGGTACACGATGTCGTTTGCGTCCTGGGCGACGCCCTTCCAGCGCTCGGCCACCGCGGCGAGTTTGCAGTCGTTCTCGATCTGGATGGGGCAGCTGAAGCGGTCCGCGAAGTGGGCAGCGGGATCGGCTGAACTCCAGCCGGGCAGCGGGGTGAACAGGGAGGTCCGGCCCCTTGCATCCACCGGGCCGGTCACGCCGACCGTCAGGGCCCAGATATCCGCGGCGTTCATTCCTGCCTGCTCGAGCGCCTCCGTGATGGCCTGGTCGACCACGGCCAGGCGGTGGGCCGGGTCCGCGTCGGGGTCGGCGGACTTGCGCAGGCTCTTGACGAGGTTACCTTCCAGGTCGCTGAGCATCACGAGGACCTTGTGGACACCGATGTCAATTCCCATGACATGACCGGCGTTCGCCCGGAAGCGGTAGCGGCGGGCCGGGCGCCCCACCACGCTGCGGGCGCCCGGCTCCTCCACCTCAGCCCAGCCCTCTGTGACCAGTGCCTGCACCAGGACGTCTACGGCCGGACGGGACAGGCCCGTCCGGGCGGCGAGTTCGGTGACGGTTGAGGGCGGGTTGCCGCGCAGCGCCCACACGATGGACAGCTGGTTCATCTCGCGCATCCGAGACAGGTCCGTGCCCGTGGTCGCCATGCTGTGTACTCCCTGAAGCAGTCGCGGTGCCCGCCATTGAATAACGCTAGACAGTTTACTAATTTCGAGGGCTGCCCGTGCCCGATGACGTCACGAAATCGGATACCGCTGTTGTTCTGCCGGTTCCACGGCCGAGAGGAAGTCGACTTCCCGTCCGTCGATCTCGAAGCGGTACCTGCCGAGCCTGCGGATCTCGGGGCGGGCCTGCAAGTAGGCGGTGAGCGACTGGAGTTCATCGGGGTGCAGCCAGCCCGGCGGGTCCGAGACCGCGCGAAAGCCGCAGATGTCGGCGAGGTCGCGCAGCCAGCTCTGCTGGTGTTC
Source organism: Streptomyces sp. NPDC002776 (assembly GCF_053592195.1). Taxonomy (NCBI): domain Bacteria; kingdom Bacillati; phylum Actinomycetota; class Actinomycetes; order Kitasatosporales; family Streptomycetaceae; genus Streptomyces; species Streptomyces sp. NPDC002776. The sequence goes on from NZ_JBSFVG010000032.1 coordinate 18,261, forward strand.
CGTCAGGAGGTTGAGCCTGCTGCGGAAGTACACGACGTCGGGGTCGACTTCGAGCAGCGGCGACTGCCAGAGCCGGTGCAGGGTGTTGACCACGGCGTTGCGGGCGAGGGCGTCGGAGGGGTCCTGGGTCGCGTAGTGCTCCCACTGGGGTGCGACATCGGGTCCGCTGCGGATGCCGTCGAGCAGCCCGAGCGAGGGCAGCAGCGGTGCGCCGCTGCCGAGGAGATACGTGTCGGGTCCGGCCGCCTCCCGGATGATCTCCAGCCCGATCCGGTACGCCTCTTCGCGCCCGACGCCCGTGGCCCGCACGCCGGGGGCGGCGGCGGCGCCGATGAAGTCGGCCTTGAGGTAGCCGAATCCCCAGTCCTGCGTGATGCGCCGGATCATCTCGCGCACGTGGTCCTGCGCCGCGGACCAGGTGAGGTCGAGCGCGTAGTACCCGGTCCCCCAGTTGTGCCCGGCGATCACCGGCTCGCCGTCCTCGCCGCGCAGGAGCAGTTCGGGGTGCTCCCGTACGGTGCGCGAGGTGGGCAGCGCGATGAACGGGGCGATCCACAGTCCGGCGCGCAGGCCGGCGTCGTTGATGCGGTCGGCCAATGCCCGCATGCCGGAGGGGAATTTGTCGTTGGCGTGCCAGTCGCCCACGGTCTGCTCCCAGCCGTCGTCGACCTGGACGACGTCGAAGGGCAGTCCGCGCAGGGCGGTGATGTCCTTTGTGAGCTGTTCCTCGGTGATGTTCTCGTAGTACGCGTACCAGCTGCACCACACGTTCCCGGCCCGTTTGGTGCTACGGCCCAGACGTTCGCCGAGCTGGGCGACGTAGGCGGTGAAGACGTCCTCCTCGGCGCCGTACGCGAGGAACCAGGGCGCGCCCTGCGACTCGTACCAGCCGACGAGGGTGTCCTGGTCGGCCGACAGGCGCGGCACGTCCAGGCCCAGCGCGCCGAGCAGCAGGACCCGGCCGTCGGGGCCCTGCAGTGCGGCGACCGCGGAGGAGTGGTGTCGGGTCGGGTCGTCCCAGACGGTGTCGTCGGCTGTCAGCCGGCGTTCGGCGCTCGCGATGCGCAGGGGCGCGTCTGAGAGCCTGCGCCAGCCGCACGGGCTCCAGGAGTTGTGGCCGTGCCGGTAGAACAGTGCGTCGCCGAGTCCGTGCAGGATCGCGGTGCGTCCGGGCGGCAGCAGCAGTCCGCCGTCGACGGGCCGGGGCGCGCCGTCGCCTTCGAGTGCGACGGCGAACGTGTGCGCGCCGACGTCCAGAAGCTGGGCCATGGATCTCCTTGCATGTGTACGAGGGGTGGGCGGCAGGCACGCCCTGCCGCGCCCGTGGACGAAACGGCTTACTTGAAGAGGCCGTTGACCTTGTCGTTGACACCCTTCAGCGCCGGTTCCGGCTGTGCCTGGCCGAGGATCACCGACTGGACCGCGTCCTGGACCAGCGGGTTGATCTCGGTGCCGTGCTCGGTAACAGGCAGCAGGAAGGTGCTGCTCTTGTCAGCGGCGATGTCGGTGAAGGCCTGCACGTCGCGGCCTGCGGCCTTGTGCGCGGCGAGTGCCGCCTCGGTGCCGGACTTCTGCGCGGGGAAGACGATGGCGCGCTTGCCGACCTTGTCCTGGCACTCGGCCGAGCCCAGGTACTTGGCCCATTTCCAGGCCTCTTCCTTGTGCTCGGTACCGGCCCAGATCGCGTCGGACAGACCGTTCAAAGAGCTCTTGCGGCCCTCAGGGCCGGCCGGCAGCGGCGCGAACGCGAACTTGTCCTTGGCCTTGCCGTCGGTGAACGTGGAGATCGTCCACGAGCCCGCAATGGTGATCGCCCCCTTGCCGGCGCTGACCAGCTCGGCGTTGGCCACCTCCGACTGCTTGCTGAAGGCGGGCGCGTACCCCTTGTCGATGATGTGCCGGAACCAGGCCAGCGTCTCGGCCAGCTTGGGGTCGTCGAAGTTGTAGTGGGTGCCCCAGGGGTTCTTGTCGAGATATGTGAAGCCGTTGGCAGCGGCCAACGGACCCCAGCCGTTCTGACCGGTCGCGCCGTCCTTCCATTCAGGCAGGTAGCCGTAGGTCTTGACGTGGTTCTTGTCGAAGTCGGGGTCGAGGCCGTTGCGTCCCTTGTTGTCGACGGTGGCCTTGGCGATCACCTGCTCCAGGCTGCCGCCGTCGTCCGCGTTCCAGGTCAGGTCGGCGACATCGGCGGCGGAGATGCCCTGCTTCTTCAGGTGGGCGGCGTCGTAGACGAGCGCCATGCTGTCCCAGTCCTTTGGCAGTCCGTAGCGCTTGCCGTCCTTGACCCAGATGTCGGCCAGACCGGCCTGGTAGCCGGACAGATCGACCTTGTCCCGGTCGACCAGCGGCTGGATGTCAAGGAGCTGGCCGTTGGTCGCGAACTGCGGGTAGTAGGTGCTCTGGTTGGTCCACACGTCCGGGGCGTCGCCGGAGGCCAACTGGGTGGTGAGGTTCTGCCAGTACTGGTTCCAGGCCGTTTGCGTGATCTTCATGCTGATGTCCGGGTTGGCCTTCTCGAAGGCGTCCGCGCACTCCTTGTACGCGGGCAGCTGCTTGTCGTCCCACAGCCAGTAGTCGAGCGTGGTCTTGCCCGAGGCGGAGTCGTCTGATCCCCCGCAGGACACGAGCCCGGCGGTGGCGGCCAGGCACAGCAAAGCCGCGCCCGCGCGCCGGTGCGTCGATCGCATGATGGCGTACCTCTCTCAAAGGGTTGAGCAGGAAGGGAGTTGTGGGGGTGGGCAGAGCTGCGTGGGGTGGTCCGAAAAGCTGGTCAGGTGTGGGCTTACTTGATGCCGGAGAAGTTCAGGGACTCCACCAGGCGCCGGCCCAGAAGGATGAGCAGGATGAGCACGGGCAGCACCGAGAGCGCGGAGCCAGCCATCAGACCGGTCCAGTCGGGCTGGGTGTTGGGTGACTGCTGCAGGAAGATGCCGAGCGCGACCGTGAGTACCCGCGTTTCCTCGTCGCGGCCGCTCAGCAGCGGCCAGAGGTAGTCCTTCCAGGCCCACACTGTGGTCGTCAGACCGATGGTGATCAGCGGGCCCCGACTCATCGGCATCACCACCCGCCAGAACACGCCCCAGGGTCCGACCCCGTCGAGGACGGCCGCCTCCTCCACCTCCCGGGGGATGGAGAGGAAGAACTGGCGCAGGAAGAAGACCGCGAACGGCGTCATCAGGAGGGTGGGCGCGACCATGCCGGTGAAGGTGTTCAGCCAGCCGAGGTTCTTGACCAGGATGAAGTTGGGCAGCAGCGTGAAGATCGGCGGGACCATGAGCGCGGCGATCAGCACGCCGAACAGCGCGTCCCGTCCCGGGAACCTGAGCCGTGCGAAGGCGTACCCGGCCATCGCGCAGAACAGCGTCTGCAGGCTCGCGATCAGGCCACTGTAGACCACCGAGTTGAGCAGATAGCGCAGGAAGTCCACCTGGGCGCCGGACCCTCCGGCGGCCACGGCCTCCTCCTGGCTGGTCAGCCCGAGCACCCGCAGGAAATTGATCATCGTGGGGTGCTCGGGCACGAGCCCGGTGGAGTCGGAGTAGAGGTCGGCCGCGGGCGTGAGGGCGGTGCGGATCATCCAGTAGAACGGGAAGAGGGTGGCGACGAGGGCCAGGACGAGGACCGTCCACGCGGCTATCCGACCTACTGAGATCGTGGGGCGGGTACGAGCATGGATGCGGAGCTTGGCCGAAGTGCTGGGCTTGCCCGTCGTACGGGTCCTGGTCAGGGTACGGCTCATGGTCATTCTCCTCAGGCCAGGTCCGAGCGGGACGCACGCAGCAGGCGCATCTGTGCGGCGGTCAGCACACCGAGCAGCAGCGCGAGGATCACCGCGACGGCCGAGGCATAACCCATGTGGAACTGCGCGAAGGCCTGTTCGTAGATGTAGTAGTAGATGACCCGGGTGACGCCCATCGGCCCACCCCGAGTGGTCACCGCGATGGTGTCGAAGATCTGGAACGAGCCGATCACCGAGACCACCAGGACCAGTGCGAGTACCGGCCGTAGCAGCGGCAGTGTGATCCGACTGAACATTCGCCACTCGCCGGCCCCGTCCAGGGACGCGCTCTCGTAGAGGTGCTCGGGAACCTGCAGCATGCCGGCGTACAGGAGCAGAGCCGTGTAGCCGGTGTACGCCCAGGTGTTGATGGCCGCGATGGTCGGCATGGCTAGGTCGGGCGAGTTGAAGAAGCCGGTGGTTCCCACGCCGATGGCTTCCAGGATGTGGTTGAAGAAGCCCAGGTTGGCGTCGAGCAGCCACAGCCAGATCAGTCCCACGGTGACGTTGGGCACCAGCCACGGCACCAACAGCATCGCCCGTAGCGCCACCGACCGGGTCAGCCGGTGCATCAGTGTGGCGAGCAAGAGCGCGAGGACGGTCTGTGCACCGATGTTCAGGACCACGTAGTAGGCGGTGACCTTCAGTGCGTTCCAGAACTGGTCGTCGCCGATGAGGTCCGTGTAGTTCGCACCGCCGACGAAGTTCGGCGGCGCGAGCATGTTGTAGTCGGTGAGCGAGTAGTACACGCCGCGGACGGTCGGATACGCGTAGAACAGCGCGAAACCCACCAGCGCGGGGGCGAGGAACAGCCAGGCCGCCTTGCGGTCATCGCGCGGCTTACGCGGCTTCTTCGCTCCGCTCAAGTCGGTGCTGCGTATGCCTGAGCCTTTGCGTGGCGGCGCAACTGCCGTGTCGGAGCCCATGGTTACGCCTCCGGGAGAAGATGTCGCGCCGCACCTCTTGCCAGTGTGGCGCCGTGCACACATATTGATGAGCACCAGCGAAACTTTGTCAATGGAAACGCGGAACAGGTTGTGATCCAACCCTCCTGTAAGGAGCCATGACAAAGCACGCGCCGCACGCGGTGCATGGCACGTGAGGCACTTCGCACGACAGCTGCCGCGCCCTGGTCAGGCCGTCGAGCAGCTGACGCGAGCACGTCCCCCCATCCCCTCGGAGGTTGATCCGTGCGCACGTTCTACTCCAGACCAGGCCGCGGTCTCGCAGCGGCGCTCAGCTCCACCGCCATAGCCTTGGCTCTGGCGGCCCTACCCGCCGGCGCCCAGGCCGCGGCCCCCGACGCGCAGCCCGCGAAGGGATCGGCCGCAGCGGCCGCCGGAGTACCCGCACGCCCGGCGCCCGGGCCGAGCCCCGACCCCGCGCTCCCGGTCCACGCCCTCGCTCCCGGCGACTCCCCCGTGGACAATCCGCTCAAGGGCTTCGCCCGCTTCTACCAGCCCGGCGGCGACCAGAACGCGGGCTACCCGCACTCCCTGACCTGGGCGTACTTCGGTCTGTCCGAGGTAATGAACAGCGCGTCGAACTGCGGGAGTTACAACTGGGGCGTCCTCGACAGCGCCCTGCAGGAGATCGCGGAGGACGGCCACCAGGCGGCGATCCGCTTCTACATGGAGTATCCGGGCGGCACCGGCACCCACCCCGCCAACGCCATCCCACCCTGCTTCGCCGGAAAGGTCGCCAACCGCCACAACGCGTACTGGGGCACGACCAGCCCCGACTACGACGACCCTGACCTCCTCGCCGGACTCAAGGACTTCATCGCCGCGTTCGGCGCGCGCTACGACGGCGATCCGCGCCTGGGTTACATCCACCTCGGCCTGGTCGGTCTGTGGGGCGAGTGGCACACATGGCCCTACGACACCGACACATCGAGCGACTCCCACCCGAACTACATGCCCACCCATGCCCACGGCGCGGAGATCATCAACGCGTACAACAACGCCTTCAAGAAGACCCGCCTGGAAATCCGCTACCCGGAATCCGCAGGCGGCGCCGCCAACAACCTCCCGGCCATCGGCTATCACGACGACTCCTTCTGCTACCGCGAGGGCAGCCCGGCGGCAGGCGTAACCCTGCCCATCTCCATGGGCGGAGCTCCCTGGGCCCAACTGCAGAAGGCCGTCGAACAGGGCGTGGAGAACAAGTGGATCACCGCGTCCATGGGCGGTGAGGTCCGGCCGGAAATCCAGACCACGGCGTTCGCCAACTGGCCCGGCGGCTCAGGGCAGGTGGACAACATGAAAGCGTGTATCGAGCTGGAGCACACCACCTGGAAGATCAACGAACGCAGCGGTGAGTACGCCGCCAATGACCCGAAGGTGGCCGCCGCGGTCCGGCTCATGGGCTATGACCTCAGCGTGAAGAACTCCTACTTCCACCCCACCGCACAGGGCACCACCAAGGTCGGCGTGCAGATCACCAACAACGGCGTGGCCCCGTTCTACTACCCCTGGCAGGTCAGCCTCGGCCTCAAGAACTCCGCAGGAAACGTGGTGAAGACTTGGGACACCTCATGGGACCTGCGCAAGGTCATGCCGCTGAAGATCCGTGCCTTCCCCGACTGGAACGTCGGATCCGACCCCACGTATCTCGACTTCGGTCGCCCGCAGTACTTCGACACGAACGTGGATCTGTCCTCTGTGGCCACCGGCGACTACCAGCTCGTGATGAAGGTCAAAAACCCACTGGAGGAAGTGAGTTCGGCGGCCAAGAAGCTGCGGTTCGCCAACGCTGGGCAGAAGGCGGACGGCTGGCTGAACCTCGGCGGCATGAGCGTCGGCAGCGGTCAGGGCTCCAACCCGAAGAGCTATGAGGCCGAGGCCGCCGGCAACGCCCTCGCGGGCGGCGCCGCCATCGCCGACTGCGCGGGCTGCTCCGGCGGTAAGAAGGTCGGCTACCTCGGCAACGGCGGCACCCTCACGTTCAACGGCATCGACGGTGGCAGCGGCGGCACGCGCACCGTGACCCTGCACTACACCACCGCCACCGCCCGCAGCGCCACCGTCCGAGCCAACAACGGCGCCGCGCAGACCGTCCAGTTCGACGCCACGGCCAACTGGTCGACCACCGCGACGAAAACGGTTCAGCTGAACCTGCAGGCCGGGGCCAACAACACCCTCACCATCGCCAACCCCTCCGGCTGGGCCCCCGACATCGACCGCATCACCGTGCAGTGATCCAACAGCCTCCCTGGCACTCCGATCCCTAAAACCCTCCTTGCCCCGGGCTGTGCCTGGCCCGGGGCAAGGAGTCCTGTACAACTCACCTCTCCTGGGCGCCACGGCCCCAACCTTGAAAGGCCCGCGCATCATGACCTCTCCCCAACCTGATCTTCGACTGGGTGTCCTGGGGTACGGACTGCGTGGATCCCTCGCCCGGCTCGCGCAGCGCCCGGGAGCCGGTTCCGTCATCGCCGCGGTCGCAGACCCCGACATCGCAGCCAGACAACAGGCCGCACAGGACTTTCCTGACGCCCGGATACTCGAAGATTTCCGCGACGTATTCCACCTGTCGGACATAGACGCGCTCCTCGTCCTCACACCCGACCACACCCATGCACAGGTAGGCGGTGAGGCTCTCGCCGTCGGCAAGCCGGTCTTCGTGGAAAAGCCGCTCGATATCACCATCGAGCGCTGCGACCAGCTGTTGCGCACGGCTCACGAGACGGGAACGCGCCTCTACGTCGGCCACAACATGCGGCACATGCCGGTCATCCGCCTGATGCGGGACATCATCACACGCGGCGAGATCGGCACCGTGAAGACCATCTGGGTACGCCACTTCGTAGGATACGGCGGCGACTGGTACTTCAAGGACTGGCACGCCGAACGCCGGCACACGACAGGTCTGCTCCTCCAGAAAGCCGCCCACGACATCGACGTGATGCACTGGCTCGCGGGTGGTTACGCACACCAGGTGCAGGGTCTCGGCGATCTCATGGTCTACGGCGACATCCCGCACCGGCGCGCACTTGGCGAGCCCAAGCATGCTGACTGGTACACCGAAGAGGGGCACTGGCCGCCCCGGACGCAGCGCGGTCTGAACCCAGTCATTGACGTCGAAGACGTCTCATTGATCAACATGCGCCTCGACAACGGCGTCCTGGCCGCCTACCAGCAGTGCCACTTCACACCCGACTACTGGCGCAACTACACCGTCATCGGGGACGCCGGCCGCCTGGAGAACTTCGGCGACGGCCCGGAAGCGGTCGTGAAGGTCTGGAACACCCATCGATCCACCTACCGTGCCAAGCCGGACTCCCTCTACGAGGTACACCGGAGCGAGCACGACGCCGACCACGGCGGCGCCGATGCCCTCCTGATGGCCGAGTTTCTCCACTTCGCCCGCAACGGCGGCATCACCGACACCTCGCCCGTCGGTGCCCGCATGGCCGTCGCAGCCGGAGTCCAGGCGACACAGTCCCTGCGTGAGGGAGGCACACCGCAATCCGTACCGGAACTCGCGCCGGACCTCCTCTCCTATTTCGCGTCCGGACAGCTCCGCGCCGCTCGGTAGAACGCGAAAACCCCCACAGGGGCCCATGACCATTCCGCGGAATGCGAAACCGGCTCCACTCAGGCCTCCGTAGCAGCGAGGAGCGAGCCGAGTCCCCAGGAGGGGAACGACCGCTGCCCGCTCTCCCCCCTCCCAGAACTGGTCACGCCAACAGCCATGGCATCGCCAGGCCGACCGGCTCCTGAACCCCGTTCCTCCCCATCGACACCAGGTGCCCCTGGAGATTCAACGAACCTTCGCGCAGCTGGAAGTCACCTGTCTCCACAAACACGCGCCGAAGAATTCCAAGGCGCCGCAACAGATGTCCGCCGGCGGTCGCCGGCGCCCAGCCTGAAGGGTTAGTTTCGTGCCCCATCGTCCAAGACTCTTTGCTCTCATCGGAGCGCTTCTCCTCTCCGCACTGCTGGCGGCCCTTCTGCCGGCATCGGCCACGGCCGAGACGGCAGCCACCACCGGCCCCGCGGGACCGCCGCCCCGGCCGCCTGGGCCCGCCCCCGCCGACCCTCGGCTGCCGACGCACCAGTTGCCTTATGCACCAGGACCGCTGGACAACCCGCTCAAGGGATTCGCGGTATTCCAGGACCAGGTCGGCGAGAACCCGTACCCGCACAGCATCGAGTGGGTCTACCTCTCGCTCAGCGAGGTGATCAACGATCCGAAGAACTGTCGCAAGCTCGACTTCACCCTGCTCGAGGAGCACCTGGACCGCGCCGCAGCAGGAGGCAACCAGGTCGCGATGCGGTTCTACATGAACTACCCGGGAGGCAGCGGCACCCACCCGGAGAACGGCCTACCGCCCTGCCTGAAGGACTCCGTCGACATGCGCTGGGACGAGTTCTGGAAGCTCGACCACCCCGACTACGACAACCCGAAGCTGATGGCGACGCTCGAGAACTTCATCGACAAGCTCGGCCGCCGCTATGACGGCGATCCGCGCCTCGGCTACCTCACCCTGGGACTGATCGGCCTGTGGGGCGAGTGGCACACCTGGCCGTACGACACGGACACCGCTGACGGATACCCGAACTACATGCCGAGCCTGGCCAACCAGCGCAAAGTGATCGGCTGGGTGGACCGTGCGTTCGACACCACCATGGTGGAGGCCCGCTACCCCGAACTGGCCGACGGCGCCGTGAAGAACGCCGACTTCGGCCTGCACGACGACTCCTTCTGCTTCATCGAAGGCGGTAAGGGGGTCACCCTGCCTGAGTCGATGGGTGGCGCGCCGTGGTCGCAGATGGCCGGGGTTCTGCGCGCCGGCATGGAGAACCGCTGGACCACCAACTCCATGGGTGGAGAGGTACGCCCCGAGATCCAGCCTCGCGCGTTCGAGAACTGGCCGACCGGTAACGGTGCGGACGTAGACGACATGAAGGCGTGCATCGAGCTCGAGCACTCCACCTGGAAGATCAACCACTATGGCGTCAACAACTACGCCCACGACGATCCCAAGGTCGCTGAAGCCGTTCGCCTCATGGGATACGAACTGCACGCCACCAAAGCCCATTTCAAGACCGAAGCACGCGACCGCCTCGATGTCGGTGTCACCGTGGAGAACCTCGGCGTCGCGCCCTTCTATTACAACTGGCCTGTCGAGATCGGCCTGCGGGACCGCACTGGGCGCGTGGTGCGCACGTGGGAGACCAGCTGGGATCTGCGCAAGATCCAGCCTTTGAAGATCCGGGCATTTCCCGACTGGCAGACCGACGAGACACACCTGCCCTTCGGCCACCCGCAGTACTTCCAGACCGGCGTCGACCTCAACCGTGTCGAGTCCGGCGACTATCAAGTAGTCATGCGGGTCGTGAACCCCCTGCCCACTGGGAAGAAGCTGCGTTTCGCCAACGCCGCGCAGGGTGAAGACGGCTGGCTTTCCCTGGGACATGTGAAGGTTCGTCGATAGCACCGTCTCGGGACGGCGGGCTGGCCTCTTACGGCCGACCCGCCGTCACCACCACCGTAGTCCTGACCGTCCTCACCGCCTAGTAGGGCTTGGTCAGGTTCGTAGCGGTGTGGGTATGTCGCGGTGGCAGGTGGGGCAGGCGCCGGCCCAGAGAGCAAGGAGTGTCTGCAGCT
>NZ_JBSFVG010000033.1:0-28602 GCF_053592195.1 Streptomyces sp. NPDC002776
TCACAACGGCCTCCCCGGCCCCGATGTCACTCGCCACGTCAGTCATCAACTGTCGCTTCCAGCTCGGGAGTTACACCGCTCACCGTACAGACCCGGTTGTAGACCTCGCGCGCGACGAAGCGCTTGAGGCACCTGAATATGTCCTTCGTCTTGAGTCCTTCGAGAGTGCGCCGGGCAACGTAGTCACGGGTGCGCGGGTCGTGGCGCATGCGGACCAGCACGATTGTGTGCAACGCGCGGTTGGCCTGGCGGTCTCCGCCCCGGTTGAGCCGGTGGCGGTCAGTACGCCCGGAAGAGGCCGGCACTGGGGCGGCGGCGCACAAGTGGGCGAAGGAGGCTTCGGATGCGAGCCTGTCGGGGTTGTCCCCAGCGGTGACCAGCAGCTGCCCGGCGGTCTCGGTCCCGACGCCCGTCAGCGCGAGCAGGCCCGGTGCGGTGCGGGCGATCAGGACGCGTAGGTCGCGGTCTGCGTCCGCTTCAAGTGCCTGCAGCGCCTGGCCAGGCGCTTGAGGGCCAGTCTGACGGCCGTGGCCGGGGTAGCCAGATCGGTGCCCGGACGGCTGGCGGCCAGCCGTCGGACCAGCTCGGTGGTGGTCAGCGAGCGCAGTGCTTCGCGGACCTCAGCGGGCGCACGGGCCTTGACGGCGCTGGCGCGTACAACGCGCAGTCCGCGGATTGCCTCGACCGCGCCGTCACGGTGCTTCGGCGTGCCTGTGGCGCGGCCGGCGAGTACCGCGGTGGCGGCGGCGTAGGCGTCGATGGAGTCCGACTTCCCTGCTGCCTGGCGAGCCCGACGGTCGGGTCGGTCCACCTCGATCACGGCGATCTGGTTGGCCCGGAGGTAGCGCCCGAGTTCGGCGCCGAAGGAGCCGGTGCCCTCCATGCCTACAACCAGCACCCGGCCGTGGGAACGCAGCCACTCCAGCAGGTCCCGGTAACCGGCAGGCGTCGTGGGGAACGCCTCGGTGGCCAGGTGCCGGCCGATGGTGTCGATGACGGCGGCCTGGTGAACATCGGTGTGGGTGTCGATCCCGCCGATCACCTCGATGGGCTGTGACATGGTGGCCGGGTTCCTTCCGTGCGCGGCGAGTTGGCTCGCGCGCACCGGCCGGCGGACGGACACGACTGTGATGGGACCGTTTGGGTCAAGCTTCTATGAGGTCACGGTCGTCGGCCGGTGCACGCGGTGGCACCGCTCGGAAGGTCGACGATTCAGAGTGAGGACAGCCAAAGCGTCAATCGGGGATCGGGTCAGACCCTCGAGCGGTGCGACCCCATCCTCACAATCGGGGATCTTGTGCTGCTCCTTAAAAGGCAGGGGCGGTGGGTCACTTCGCAGCCTGTTCTGCCGATGCTGACTCAAGGCGGAGAAGTTCTTCGGCGGAACAGTCGGAATCAGGGTCTTCTACCAGGCAGAGACTGAGTCCGTGCTCGTCCCGCCGGACCAGAGCCGACAAGAGACAGGAGTCTTTCGGAAAGCCGATACTCAGGGAGACGGTGTCGCCGCTGGTGAGCGCGTCGTCAGCGAAGGAGGAACCCGCCTCGTCGGGTGCGCTGAAGAAGCTCCAGTGGCCGGTTACAGCGTCCGGGCACGATGTGCCTCCCAGGATCGCACTGTTCAGGCTTTCACCCGTCATACCGTGGTTCGCCCGCAAGCGAAGAAGAGCGCCACCAGGGCTACTCCACTCGCCCGTAAGCGCCGACTGGTCAATGCGAGCCGCGTCTCCACCTGCATCAGCGCAAGCAACGCAAGCCCACGCCAACGCGGCGACCAGAGCCGACCACCGTCTCGCTGAAGTGCTCATCCGCATTCCGCCCGCCACCCGACTGAACGCGTTCAGAATAGACGGCAGGTTCGGACGATCTCAAAGCGGGAGGTCCCTGGCGCAGGGCTATGGTCCCAGGAGTACGCGTTGGCGCAGGAGGTCGAGGTTGGCTCGGCCGTAGGCCATGCGTTTGATGAGCTTGACGCGGGTGATATGGCCTTCGATCTGCCCGGAGCTCCATGGGGTGGAGAGGCCGGCGGTGACGGCGTCGAAGTCTCGTCGTAGGCCGCTGACCAGGGAGTGCAGGGCCGGGAGGTCGTCGGCAAGGACGCGTTCCATCCAGTCCGGGAGCTGGTCTCCTCGGAGGTGGTGGAGCATTTCGGCGAAGTCGTGGACGTGCCGTGTGACGGCGTCGAGGTGAGGGCAGGCCGTACGGATCTCCTTCAGTTCCGCGGCGTCGGTGGTCGCGAGGTGCTGGGGGTTCGTCACGATCCAGCGGACGATACGTCGGGGCTTCGGGGCCGACCTGGGCTGCGGCCGGGACACCGGCTGCTGCTTTCGTCCTGGTTGGCGGGGACGTCTGAAGGCGCGGAAGTAACGGCGGAGGCACTGGACGCTGCCGGTGAATCCGCGCTCGACCAGTTCCCGGTGGAGTACGGACAGCCGGCTGGTGGCTTTGACCAGGAGTTCGTCGAGGCTGCCGGCTCGGGCGAAGCGGCGGACGGTGGAATGGTCCAGCCGCAGCGTCCGGCCGATCGCCGCCAGCGACTTCCCCTCGGCCAGCAGTGCCTGAACTGCCTCGTATCTCTGGGTCGTGCGGGCAACCAGACGCCGGGGGTGGCCGCTGACGTCGAGGGTGCCGTCCGGCAGGACGAACGGTACGGCCACCGCCTCAGACGACTCCGGCGTGACCAGGTACCTTGCGGTCGCCTCTGTCATGACCGGGGTCGCCGCGAACGCGGCCCGGATGCACCCGTGTGGGAACCGACCGTCTCCTCCACTGCCTCGGCGACGTTCCGCCACAGATGCCATGCGTCGGCGACCTGTATCGCCTGCGGGGCACCGTTTCGGGCTCCCTCCGCGTAGGCGCCCGCGCGGTCCCGGCAGATCACTTCCACCTGCGGGTGCCGGCGAAGCCATGCGGCCAGCGGTTCGGCGTCCCGGCCGGGCAGGACGTCGACCGGGCGGCGTGCTTCCAGATCAATCAAGATCGTGGCGTAGGAGTCGCCCCTGCGCAGAGCGAAGTCGTCCACTCCCAGGAATCTGACGGTGCCGACCGGTGGCTGCGGAACCGAGCGGAGCAGGTCCAGCAGCGCGTCCTTGGCGATGCAGATCCCGAAGGCAGCGGCCAGGCGGGCGCCGGGTCGGCCCGCCAGGCACAATGCGATCGAGGCGAGCATCGACCGCAGCACCTGTGTCTGCCGGGCATGCGGCCTGGTCAGCCCTCGATCTGCTCGGCAAACGTCACCGCCGGGCACCGGCTGCTCAGGCACTTGAACCGACGCACGGTCAGCTCGATGACTACGGGGTTACTGGCCACGGGCGCGTCGCCGAGACGGCGGACGTACCGGCCGTGCACCCGCCACGACGGCATACCGCATCCCGGGCATCTCACCGGCGACTTCTGGCACCCCGCGCGAAGCTTGATGACCCCGGCCGTTCGCTCGATCGACTCGATGACAACACCGGACAGATGCGGCAACAACCGCCCCAACACCCCTGAACCGCACACCCGGAGACTGCCCAGCTCAGCCCTGTGACATCACAAGATTTCCGACAGAGCCGAAAAATTTGATCGTCGACAGTTGGTGACTTGTACTTGAGTTATGGGTAATCGGCGCTCGTTGTGACGCTCGGTGGGAGACCGAGATGATGCACATTCATATGGGGGTTCACGCGCCGTAACTAGGAGCACTGCCGAGTCCGCAGCCGAGCTCTCGCATTCCGTAGCCAGGACTGACCGGGGAACCACCCGTGCTGGGCAACTTCCTGGGGTATCCCCGTGCCGTGATGGTGTCGGCGGTACCGTGCCGGAGTGGCTGATTACTCGGGGTTCGTCAGGCAGCAGGTCGCCTCTCGCCTCTACAAGCCAGACGGGCGGGTGGAGACCACACGGGCTCCCGCGGTCTGGACGCTGGCGCACCGCGGCTACAGCGGCAGCGGCCGGTTGGACGTGTGGGTGTACGCCACGAAGAAGGAAGCCCTGCGCGAAGGCGCGAAACTCGCCCTGGCCTGCGGCCTGGATGAGCATGGGCAGGCCTGCGAGGACTTCGAGGCCGGCCGATACCAGAAGGTCATGGACCGCTACGAAGAAACCTCACCCGACACCCATCTGCTGCGCGTGCAAATGGCGTTCCTCCAGTTCCCCGACTGATGTTGCCGGGTCAGCGTCCACGTTCTCCTTCTTCAGCTCCTTCATCGCCGCGGACTCCTCCGTGGTCGTCCTCGGACGCTGCCCGAAGTCAATCTCGTCCCGCCTAACCCAGTTCCGCAGCGTCTCGGCGGAGCCGATGCCAAGTTTCTGCGCGACCGCCCGCAGCGCAGCCGACTCGTTCGGATAGTCCTCACGGACTTCGGCGACCATACGAACCGCACGTTTACGCAGCTCAGCGGGGTAGGAGGAAGGGCGTGCCATGACTTGATCCTTTCATGGAATCGAGTCTCCACCGAACCCGGAACGGTTCAACTGTGTAAGCGGGCGATGCCGAGCAGGCATGGTGAACGCCTTCGCCTTTGAAGCGGCAGTCGCGGAGGATCTTGCAGAGCGCGGAGGGGTGCTGTTGAAACTGAGTGTCAGCGGGGAATGCTCTGTCCCGCTTCGGTGAGGGTCAGTGTGAGGCACCCCAGCCACGGGCCGGATGGCGGGTACTCCCAGTTCTCGGCGTTCGCCAGGACAGTGGGAAGGTCCTGCTTCGGGATAGGGGGCCCGGGCTGCTCTCCGAGAGTGCCATCCGGCGCTGTCCAGGGAACGACCCGGCACACTTCGATCCATCCTCTGTCGACGAGGGGGAGGAGGATCGGGACGAGAGCCGAGGCGGGCTCTGAGACCAGCGGCTCGTCGAGGTCACCCCAAACACCGGGGAGGATGTCGATCTCGGTGGCGTTGATCATGAAGGCGCGTTCGGCGGAGGACAGCTGGTCTGTCGCGGGATAGCTCACGCGCAGAGTGTCGCAGCTCAGGAGAACGGCCGCCGAGAGCCCTCGGTGGCTTTGGTCAAGGAGCGGGTGCGACCACAACGACTGTCTCTTCGCATGGTCCGTCGGCGAACACTTTCAGTGCCTCGAGTTCGGCGGGGTCGGCTGTCAGGTTCCAGCGGAGTTTGGTGCCCACCCACTCCGAGACGTAGCGGCAGTGCTGCTCCGCGGCCGGCGGGAGCCATTGTGCTGGGTCCTTGTCGGCTTTCGCGCGGTTGCTGCGCGCGGTGACCGCCACCAGGGAGACGGCGACGGTCTGGTCGTTGGCGTAGGCTTCGCGCCGGCCGGCACGCCAGGCGGAGGCGCCGGAGTCCCATGCTTCGGCCAGTGGCACGAGGTGGTCGATGTCGAGGGCACTGGCAGAGGTCACCTGCTGGCCGTCGTAATAGGAATGCCAGCGGCCGCCGGTGATGGTGCAGCCTGCTCCGACTTCGGGTGCTTCGACGGCCTCACTGAGCAAGACCTCCTGGCGGGTGTTGCAGCCGTCCGCACGGTCCTCGCCGGCGTTCCAGTGCTTGAACTTGGTGCGCACGTAGCCGTCCCGGCTCTCCGAGGCGCTATGGACTTTGGTGAGGGCGTCCGGCAGCAGCATCGGCTGTGCCGCCTGGACGGGAGCGGGTGCGGTGAGCGGGGTGAGGGCAAGAACGAGCGGGACCAACCCGCGCAGCAGCTTCCTGATCACGTAGCCCTGGGTACCGGCAAGCGGACCTGGGCGTAGAGGTCTCCGTCGAGGTAATCACCCGTTGGGACGAGGCAGTTCACCGAAGGAACGTTCAACTGCTCGTTGATGAGGCGCAACCCGCGCCCGCTTCTTGCGCCACCGGGCGCTGGCGCCTTCGTATAAGTGAGTTCGTGATGCGCACCTCGGGGGCGATGACCCGGTGCCTCTGCTCGGTGGTGGCCATTTGGAACTGCGCCAGCACGCCCAGCGCCAGCCGGTCACCGCTGCCCGCGCCCTGGCCGGTCATCACGGATCCGCCCACTTCCCTCCGGTGCGATGCCGTCCTGCCTGGCACCGCGCGTACCGGTCACAGCAGCAGCCGGCCCCGACCAGACCACCGGCCACAAAGGCCCGACCACGGTCACGAAGCGACAACACCTCCGTGGACCAGTCCGGCATCCCCGCTGACAAGCCCTCCGACAGCCGTCCGCACCCTCCGCCGCGCCCGTCCGTGACGAGAAGGTGAGCCTCCCACGGCCGGGCATAGGGGCGTGGGTGTCGTGTGGCGGCGGGAGGATATCCACAGGTCGCACGATCGCCCACTCCAGGCCGTACGGTGCTGCTCCTGACGATCAGCGGGCAGAGGTGCGCGATGTACGAGGTGGATCTGGCCCTTCGGGCGGAAGAGGCGCTGGCCGGGTTGCCCGGCGATGGTCGCATGGAGGTGATGGAGGTGATGGCTGCCGTCCTGGTAGGGCGGGAGTCATGGCCGGCACCTGGTGGGTGGGACGGGGCGGTTGCGTTCGGGTCCCGGTCGTGGCTGGCCTTCACGGCTCATGCGGGGGGCATTGAGGTGTACGCCATCGGCTCTGCAGCGTGACGCTCCACGGGGCCCAGGGACGAACAGCCCGGGGCGGGTCCAACCTGGCGCGTGCCGTGCTGATGCAGGGCACAGGCCGGTGGAGAGCCGGGGCAACTGCCCGGCTCTTTAGCGTGTCGGGCGCAGAGGCCGGCACGGCCGAGGACATCGGACAGCGGTCCTCCTGAGGACGTCGGTGGTCCCGCGCCGTGTGCGTTCCTGCCAGCAATCAGGATGAGCCGACGCAATGCGGTCGGCGGGGTGTCGGAAGGCAGACTGTTCGGGGGCTTCTAGGCGGCGGGCAGGGTGACGCGCGCCCACACGGTTTTGCCGCGTGTCTGGGTGTGGGTGGTCCAGCCCCAGGTGTTGCTGAGGGCGTCGACGATGGGTAGCCCGCGGTGGCGTTCGGCTAGTGGGGGAGGAGGAGCGAGTCGTGGGCGGCGTCTGCTGGGATCGCGTACCACACACAGCAGAGTCTGAGGTCGTAGGGCTAACGCCAGCCACACAGCATTTTGGTCGTCGTCAGAAGGGGCTGTGTGGGTCTGGCCGTGGCGGACGGCGTTGGCGACGAGTTCGGAGGCGATCTGGACGGCGTCGTCGCCGATGCTGTGCAGGCCCCATCGCTGTACGGCCTGGCGTGTGAACTGCCGTGCAACGAAGCAGCAGTTGGTGCTGGCTGGGATGCGGCGGGCGGTGAACTGGGTGCTGCCCAGGCCGCTGCGGACGGCCAGGTTTGCTGTGGAGGCCAGAGGCTCACCGAGGAAGAGGGGCTGCTGTCTTCGGCCGCCGGGCGTGGCGGCGGCGAACGGTGGCAGGAATGCTTCGTCGTGACGTGGCGTCATCGTTCGTCCCCCGGACTGGTGCCGTGCCCGGGGGCACGGCGTGCCGACTTGACCGTCACTATTCCTGTCCGTTCCTCGTTCTTGCAAGCACGGGGCTGCAATTGCAGAGCCCGCGTATTCGCACACAGGTCGGTTCGCCGCATGTTGCGGACGGGCCAGGTCTAAATGGTTCAGAGAGGCGTGGTGAGCATGCAACGGGTGGAAAACGGTATGGGGGCGGGCGAGATTGAGGGTGCGGCGTGGCGCAAGAGCCACCGCAGCGGGAGCGGTAACTGCGTGGAGATTGCTGCTCTGCCGGGCGGTGACGTTGCGGTGCGCAACTCCCGGTATCCCTGCGGGCCTGCTCTCATCTACACGCGTGAGGAGATTGCCGCCTTCTTCGGCGGCGTGAAGGACGGCGAGTTCGATTTCACGTTCTCGTAGCCGACGGTAAGGGTATGGCCACTTCCTGACACGGTCCCGTGGTGGCTGCCATACTCGGCCTCCTCAACAGCCTGATAGGAGAGCTTGTATGGCAGCCGTGCGGAAGGCGCCGTCGATTCTCGGATTTCCGCACCGCCCGGAGTGGGGAGCCGCCGCTCATCGCAAGGCCCTCGCCGGGCACTTGCGGCGCTGCCGCGACCACGCCGGGATCGGAACCCGTCAGGCGGCCCGATGCATCGGCGCCTCTGAGTCGACGATCAGCCGTATCGAAAACGGCCTGGCCGCGCTCAAAGAGGCGGAAATGGAGCGGCTGCTGGACGTCTACGGCGTGCGGGACCCGCAGGAGCGGTCAAGAATCCAGGCCCTGGTCCACGAGGCAGCGCAACCGGAGGCGTGGCAGCCGTATGCCGGCGCCGCGCCGCACACACTGCGCCCGCTGCTGGCCATGGAACCAGCCGCCCGCCGCATCATCTCCTACGAGCCCCAACTGGTGCCAGGCTGGCTGCAGACCGAGGAATACGCCGAGATCGTGATCCGGGCCGCGCACCCGACCAGACCTGCCAGGGAGATCGCAGAGTGCGTCCGCCTGCGCATGCAGCGCATTGAGATGCTGCGCCGCACCGAAGCGCCCCCCGTGCTGCTGGCCGTGATGGATTCAGAGGTCTTCCGCCGCCAGGTCGGTACGCCTGGCGTGATGTACCGGCAGATCAAGCATCTGCTCGCCTTGCTGGAGGAACTGCGCTACAGCCTGCGCCTTCAGATTGCCCCGTTGTCGGTGGGCGCTGCGGGGGCCATTGGACACCCCATTGTCCACCTGCGGTTCTTCACGCCGGAGTATCTGCCGGACCTGCTTTACCTCGAGCAGTACGAGGGCGCCGTCTACCGGGAGAAGCCGTCGGAGTCCGAGCGCTATCAGGCCGTGCTAAACAACCTGTGCGGTGTGGCATGCCCGGCCGAGCAGACCCCCTCGCTGCTTCAAGCGGCCCTTGCTGCCTGGCGGTGACCGGGCATCCCTGAACTGCCCGTATCAGTGCCTGACAGTGCCGACGCCGCCGAATTCCTCCCACTCCCAGCTGGACTGGGGTTCCACATCGTCCTGCCCGGGCCGCCAGGTGGAGACTTCCACCAGGCCCGGCTCGACCAAGTCCAGCGGGGCGCAGAAGTCGGCCACATCCTTCTTCTCCCGCACTCGGCCCCAGTGGCCTTGGGTCTGCTCGCCCATGAAGGCGGTGACGGAGTCGCGTACGTGGGATGAGTCGCTGACCAGCTGGCACACCACCATCATGCTGCCGGCTGGCAGCCGGTCGGCGACCCGGGCGACCAGCCGGGCCGGCTCGGAGCTGTCCGGGATGCAGTGCAACACCGATACGAACAGCGCTGCCACCGGCTGTGTGAGATCGATCAGCCGACGTACCGGCTCGCTGGAGAAGATTTCGTCGGTGTCCCGCAGGTCCGCATGGAGGACGGCCGTGTTCACGTTGCTCTCCAGCAGCACGCCACCGATGGCACGGACGATGGGGTCGTTGTCGATGTAGACGACCCGGCTGGCTGGGTCCACGCGTTGGGCGATCTCATGGACGTTGTCCTGGGTCGGCAGCCCGGAGCCGTAGTCGATGAACTGCCGTATGCCGTACTCGGCCGCCAGCACACGCACCACGCGACGCAGGAACTGCCGGTTGTTCAACGCCAGTTCACGCATGCTTGGCACGTGCTTGAGCAGTTCCGTGCACGCGGCACGGTCCGCAGGGTAGTTGTCCCGCCCGCCCAACAGGCTGTCGTACATGCGGGCCACACTGGGAATCGTGACGTCCACCCCATACGGCAAGCTCACGCGCATCCCCTCCCGCCCGGCACGCCGCAGCAGCGCGCACTGGGTTAACAGAGTGTAGTGGAATGGTTGCGGCAGGGCCCCGTACTGGGCGGAAAATCATTCCTCCGAGGAGTGCGGCAGCAGTCCCGGCACCAAGCCGGGCGGTATGCCCAGCACCTCCGCGATACGGTCGTTGCTCAAGTGCAGCTGCTGGCGGAGCACGCGCGCATCGTGCTGCAGCGCTAGCGCCGTCTGTCTGCCTGAGGGCGCACCGGCATGCAGCCCCAGGGCGTGATCGATGTGATCGTGAAGGATCCTCCAGGCGACAGCGGCCGGCCAGGAGGTGCCCAACATCGCAGCCCAGGACACGGCCACCTCGGTGAACGCCGCTGTCACCGCGCTCTCCGCCGCCCCGGCTCGGCCGATCCGCAGTACCGCGTACTCCAGATACGGCTTGTAGTGACGCTCCCGGAACGCAGCATAGGAAGCCAGCGTTGCCCGCCTGGCCCGAGGCCCTCCTGTCGGTAGGGGCATCGGCTGCCGAGCCATTACGGCAGCATGCCTGGCCTCCCAGGCAACTGGCGGCTGACGGCGCCCGGTCACCGGCCCTGGCCCGGCACGGCGATGTGCGCGGTGCCCTCCGGCGAGCGGGGGTCGTCACACATCAAGAAGGTGTAGTGCACCGCTTCCCACAACGGCTGGAAGTCCACGGGGCGGCCCCCCAGCGCACAGACAAGGGCAGCCAGCACCTCCCATTCCGGCACATCGACGCCCGCCAGCACACGCCGGGCCGTTGCGGCCTTCACCGCACCCGAACTCATGTCTGCGATCCGCTCCGGCGACGGTGACTTCGCTGCCAGATGCAGTCCGCGAACTGCCGCATGCAACTGCGCGATCGCGGCCGCGACCGGTTGCCGTCCTTGCGTCGTCAGGCCGTGCGCTGCCTCGAACAGCACCCGTAGCTCCGCCGGATCCGAACCAAAAAGCACGGTCAGCGCACACACCAGGTCCCACGTCGGCAGACGATCACCCGACAGGACGCGGGAGATGAACGACGGCGACAGCATGGTGGAATCGGCAACCTCCCGGATGGTCAGCCCGCTGGCCACCTGCAGCTGCGCCAGAGCCGATGCCAACTGCCCTCCAGGGGAGACACCCTCGGTCCCCGAAACGGCGGCTGCGCCCTCCGCCGCATCGGCCAGCCGGCCCGGTCCGGGCCCGCGCCACCGGGCGGGAGCAGCCCGTTTTTCGTTGGCATGCAGATCCATCATGCGAGCCACCCGCTCGGGGCCCCAGCGCGCACGTGCCGTCTCCGGTGCGATATGCGCGGCCCGGGCCACCGATTCCCATTTCTCACCGCGGTGCCGGGCATCCTGTACCGCAGCAGCGGTATAGATTTCCAGCTCTCGCCGGATCGATTCGGCCCGCTCCAGCAGCGAACTCAGTTCCTCCTCACGCATCTCGCTTTCCATCAGCTGCTGTGCCAGCCGATACACCTCGGCCGCCACCGTCCCACCCAGGGGCCCCTGCTGGTCCACGCGCGAAGTCCGCCGGGTCTGCCGGGCCTGCCGGGCTCGCTGAGCCCGCCGCCGGCAGGCCGTGTTGCAGTACCTGCGGCGCCGGCCCGCGCCCGAGTTCTGCACGATCGGCCCCCCGCATGCCACGCACGTCTGCAGCGTTCCAGTCGCCACGTGTGCCGTCCTTTCTGCTGCTTGCCCAGGCAAGCAGCACTCCATCTGCGCCCCGCCGTTGAGACAGCCAGGGGCGACGGGAACGCCCCGCCGCCCCCCTGGCTCATCGGTCAGTCAATCCGCACCCACAGCAGGTCGATCCGCGATGTGCGTGCTGCTGCGGCCGCGACACCGGCGAAGGCCACACATGCGGCAGCGGGCCACTCACCGGCCGACGGCAGAACGAAGGACAAAGCCAGCACGACGGGCGGGGCCAGGCTGACCGTGACAGCGAAGGCACGCAGGCGTGCGTAAGGCCCCCGGGCATTGCTACCGTCCGGAAGCGGCCCGGACACCACAGTGCCCCGGACGCCATTGGGAGCAGTCATCATTTCTCTCCTTACGAATTGACGGCTGGTCAAAATGCGGAGGGGCCCTGGTCTGTTGGTGCCTAGCCTTGAACCGGGGCCCACCTTCGGCGTGACCCTAGCGCGCTGCCGATTCGTTCGGCTATCAGAGTGAGTCAGTAACGGGTAAGCAGCCGCATCCGCGTGCGAAACCAGCAGCTGAAAGACAGCTTTCGCTTATGCGGGCCCCCATTTTTTCGAAAGTGCACGCTTCCTGAATGGGAATGATCGCTGCTGAGAGAGATTCCCCCTGATGCACCGTGCGCCGTCGCGTGAAAATCCAAGGGGAGTGCTCCGGCGCACTCATCCCCCCCGCCGTGCTCCCTCGTCTGCAGACACCCCTGTCCTTGGTGCATCCGCTCGCGCTCGACTCCCCTGGGAGGTGTGGCGGCGGTCGCCACCAGGGCGGGCTGAGTCAGACTAATGCTCTGCTCGGCCTCTCACCTCTGGGCCTCATCCGAAAAGTAACGAATTGGCGATCGAAGTTCGAAGGAAATGTCGACAGCAACCAAGGCAAGGGAAGTGTTGGCAGTTGACGGGGACCATCGACGGGCTCCGCACCCCTTGCTGACTAGGCCCATGAACCCGACCATGTGAGGTCAGCGGATCCGGTCCGCTCGGCCTGGGTGGCGACAGGATTTAAGGGCCCGCCGCTCGGTCGTGTGAAGCCACTGCAGCGGCGGAACTTCACCGGGCCGTCGGGGCGTAGTTCCCTACATGGACCCGATCAACGAGATGCACGTGAGCGAGCCGGGCTTGGTCGTCGTCGACGTCGCGGCCGCCGACGACGCCACTGCGCTTGCCTTCCAGCAGATGCTGGCCGACCGATGGGCGACGGCGACAGCGGAGCAGACCACGCGGGACGCCGGTCAGCCCGGTGTTCGGCTGCGCTGCTATCTGGACCTGCGCCAGCAGCTCACCCATGCTGACGTGGTCGGCCCAACCGAGGAGCCGCCCACGGCCCGGCCCTGAGTCAGGGGAGGGTGCAGCTGTCGAGTTGCTGCTCGCGTGGGCTGCCGCTGCGGTCGCGGCAGCCGTGAATGCTGGGTAACCGCCTCGACCTGCCTACGTCAGCCGGTTCACCGGCCCGCCACCACGCGATCACACGTGTCGCGGCCAATCGGTATATCCGGCATGGCAGTCGGTGCTTTCCGCGCTGCGCTGCGGGGCCTTGCGCGGGGAGTCATGCCGGAGTAAGGGGGTGACCGCCTTCGTCTTCAGCCGGCTGAGCTACGGTTGTGGCTGCCAGGCGTAGCGGACGTCGGCTCCCCGCTCGTCGTTGCGCCACCCGTCGGTGCGCTCGACCTCGACGAAGCCGTGCCGCTGGTAGAAGCGCTGGGCCGGTTCGTTGACCTGGAAGGACCACAGCGACAGGCCGTTGGGCTTCTGCTGCTTGGCCAGGGCCATGAACCGGTCGCCGAGCCCGCGCCCACGCCAGTCCGGTCTCGGTGGCGCAGGCGCAGGCGCAGGATGAGGACCCGTTACCGGTTTGAGGCGGACCGCACCGGGACCAGGAGCGGGGCGGCGCACCGCCGACCGGACCGGTGATGGTGATTCCGGGTCCGCTCCAGGGCCGTGGTCAGCGCGGGTGTCGCGGCAGTGGACGAATCCGTTACGTCAACTGCCGCGCGGTTCTGAATGTCGCTGCGGGGCCGCTACTTCCAGTTGTGCACCGTCAGCGGGCCGCCCTTGTCGAGGTAGCCGAGCAGGCCGGCGTCGGGGTACTCGATGATGTCCCCCGGAAGGTCGTGCGCGGTGAACCAGGTCAGGGCCAGGCACTTGTCCGGTTGTTTGTTGACGGGCTCCCCTTCCCACGTGAGGGCTTCGAAGAAGAAGCCGATCCGCTCGATGTCGTCGTCCTGGCGGTGGTGGACGACCTGAACGAGCTGCAGGTCATCGGGATCGACGGTGATCCCCGTCTCCTCGAACAGCTCGCGGGCCGCGCCGGTGGGCAGCGGCTCGCCGCGGTCGAGCTTGCCCGAGGGCATGTGCCACCGGCCGTAGCCGTAGGGCCCGCCCCGCTGGGAGAACAGGATCTTGTCGCCGTCGCGGACGATGACATGGGTGTCGATGACGGGTGTTGCCGGTTCGCCGCTCATGTTCCTTGGGGGGAGAAGGTGCAGGGGAGGGAATCGACGCTAGCGGCAGAGCGGGGATGGTGTCGGCGATTCGCCGCGCTACGTCCGGACGCGGGCGACGACGCCGCCGAGCAGGCGCCAGATTCCGTTGTCGAGGGCGCGGATCAGCTGCGCCAGCGCGGCGTCGAAGCTCGCGCGGAAGCAAGCTTCCCGGAGGGCGGGAAGGGATTCCATTGCCGATGTACGTGAGAGTGCTCATTCGGTGTGCCTCCCTGATCGAGCAGTGGACGGGTGCTGGAGGGGCGGTCAGTGCTGCGTCTACAGGCGGGCGGCGGCCTGCCAGAGGCATGGATGATCTGACGGGCGGTGCGGAACATTTCGGCACCGTGGGCGCCGTCGGGGAAGCGCTCGACGACGCGGTGGTGAACGTGCTGCCGGTAGGCCAGCGCGGTCAGGCCACTAAAGACCTCCATGTCGAGCTGCTGCTGTGAGGCGAAGCAGGCCAGTGCTGCCTGCTTGGCTGCTAAGAGATTGGGGGTACCGACGAAGTAGAGGTTCGGCTCGAAGTTGCGGCTGTACGGGGAGCGGAAGTGAATCAGGTCGGCGGCCTCGCGCATCGCGACGGTGCTGGCCTCCTCGCCGGTGACGGCGTGGTCGAGGTGCTGGTCGTTGGGGTAGTGGGTGTAGACGACGTCGGGGCGCTCGATGGCGAAGGCGTCGAATAGGGCCGCGTTGATGGCGCCGCGGTGGTCGGTGAACCGGGTGTCGGGGATGGGGGAGAAGGTGTAGCCGCCGATGCCGAGGATCTTCGCGGCCGCCAGGCACTCGTCGCGGCGCGCAGCGCCGTCGCCCTTGTCAGCGCGCCCGGCGCTCAGGCAGTGGACACGGACACGGTCGCCGACGAGGACGTGATCGCGGATGCGCATGCCCATGGCGAGCTCGGCGTCGTCGGGATGGGCGACGACGACCAGGACGGACCGGGGAGTGGTCAACGGGACTCCTCGTTGCGGGTGATCTGCAGAGCGCTGTGCAGACGGCGGCCGTCGAGGCCCTGCCAGTGGAAGGGCTCGTGCTCGTGCCGGGGCCAGCGCAGGTAGTGAAGGCTGCCGACGGCGTCTACTGGTTGGCGTCCGTGCCGGAAGGCGATCTTGGAGGTCTGGCCGCCGTCGAGGTGGAACACCGCCGCCGGGTCGCGGCCGGCCCGCTTGCACAGCTCGGCGGTCTCCTGGGCAGTGACGCCCTGGAACGTGGGTGCGAGCGGTGCACCGTCCAGGACGGTCAGGGTTAGACGGCGGCTGTCGAGGGCGAGCAGGGTGCGGGCGTAGCGGGCGTGGGGACGGAAAGGACTCGTGCCGAGGCTCTGGTCCCAGGCGGCGGTCAGTCCGGCGTCGGCATCGGCGGCGGACGGCCCCAGGGACAGGGCGCTGCCGACGTCCGCGGTGGCGAAGGCGTCGATGGCCGTGACGTCGACGTGTGCGCCGGGGACGAGGTGATCGGGCCAGGGCCGGTGGCTGCGCAGGACGTAGGCGCCGGCGAACTGATCGGCGCCGCCGCCGGGGTGCACGGCGGTGATCTGCGCTCCGGCGGGGGTGAGAACGACGGTGCAGTCGAGGACAGCAGGATCGCGCGGCGTGGTGTTGGCGGCCGGGTCGACGTCGCGGCGAAAGCCCGTGCGGGGGTTGTCGTGGTAGCGGATGCGGCAGTTCGCCGCGCCGTACACGGTGAGGTGGCCGGGCGGGGCCGGGTGCGGAGGCGGTTGCTTGGAGCCGGTCCAGGTGTGCGGGTGGCTGGCGACGGTGAGGGTGCCGGTGGCGGCCAGGGTGCGTACGACCGGGCGGCCGTGGTGGATGAGGAGGGCGGGTTTGGTGACGGTGGGCAGGCTGGCGGCGTGGTGGTCGCGGACAGCGAGGTCGAGGCAGGGTTCGGCGGGCTGGTAGTCGGGGTCGTCGGAGATGTAGGCGAAGGCCCCGGAGACCGCGGCGACGACGGGGCCGGTGACGAGGCGGCGCAGGTGGAAGCCGCGCGCGGAGGAGACGGGCTGACACAGGGCGTGGTCTAGGTCGATGGTGAGGGTGTAGGCGTTGGTGAGGCAGCCGTCGCTGAGGTCGATCGGGCGGGCGGTGAGGACGACGCCCGGTGCGAGGTGGCGGGTCCAGGCCGGGGTGGGGCGGGCGAACGGGCTCTGGTCGCGGGCGAGTGACTGGACGGTGGGCGCGTGGATGCCGCGGGCGCTCAGTTCGGCGAGCGGGACCAGGTCCGGATGGTCACCGGGCGGGGCCAGGGGGACGTTCATGCCGTCACCGGTCCGGCGGCGTCCAGCAGGTCGGGGACGGTGAATGGCCCAGCGTCCAGCAGACGGCGCAGGGTTTGGCGCAGCCGGTCGGAGGCGGCGGGAGGGGCGGTCGCCGGGTATGGAACGGTGCGGGCCTCCAGCCGGTACAGCAGCACTCCGGCGGCCACCGTCGCGAGGAGGCCGTCACCACGCCAGCTCCGGGCAGGGCCTGGAGGGGTATAGGCGTCGAGGAATGCGGCGGCGAGCGGGTGCAGGCATTCGGGCCGGGCCGCGTGGTGCAGGACCACGTGCGCGAGGAGGTAGCCGAGATCGAACAGTGGCGCGCCCGTGTGCACGTTGTCGAGGTCGACGAACGCGATGCGGCCCGCCGCGAGGTTGAGGTTCTTCGGGCAGGCGTCGCCGAGGACCAGTTGCTGGCCGGGCAGGGCGTCCAGACGGTGGCACGCCTCGTCGAGGGCGAGGTGGCTGCCAGTGCGTAGGCAGTAGCCGTAGGCGTGCTCGACACGAAAGAGGTCGTCGCCGTTGCCGTCGCGCAGCGGCGGGAGGCCGGCCGTGGCGTGGTGGATGCGGGTCAGGGCGGTGCCCAGGCGTGTGCACTCCTCGACGGTGGCGGCGCGCTGGTCGAGGTGCTCGCGCCAGGTTTGGCCGTCGGGGAAGACGTCGGTCATCACCATGGTGTGCGCGTCGGGCAGGAACGCCAGGGCCTTCGGGAAGAGGTCCGGCAACAGGCCGTGGTGGAGCGCCAGGGCACGGTGCTCGACCTTGATCAGCGCTGGGTTGGTGACGATGTGCGCGATCCGGGCGAAGCGGCGACCGCGGACCTTGACGATGACGGTGCCCGCCTGGCCATGGAGGCGGAAGACGTGGCTGACGTTTCCGCCGGTGCAGGCTTCGACGGTGGCGGGGCGTCCGATGTGCGGGCGGCACGCGGCGAGGACCTGGTGCAGGTGCGGGCCGAGGACCGTTCCCAGGTCGGGCTCGGTGAGGTCGGTGGCGAGCGAGTTGGTCATCGCATGGCTCCCAAGGCGGCGAGGGCGCGCGCGGCCGGTGCCGGGGCTGCGGCCGGGCTGAAGTCGAGCACGACCGGGGCGGCGGGGCGGTCGGCATCGGCCCATCGCCGGGACATCGACAGGTAGGCGCCGGCCATCAGGCGTGCCGGGCGCCGGTGGTCGGTCAGGTCGGAGGTCATCTCCGTGCGGGGTATGTGTCCAGTGAGGTAGGAGAGGAACTCGGTGACGGCGCAGGTGCGTGCCGAGCGCTGGGTTGGGAGCACCGCGTTGTCGCCGCTGCCGTGGACGAGGTCGGCGAAGCCGAGCGCGCGGTGCCTTTGCCAGTCGGGGCGCAGCCGGTCGTTGCGGAAGACTTGGAGTTCGATGTGGTCGGCGCCGCCCACCGCCCGCCGGTCGACCCCGTCCTCGTCGCCGTGGAGGGTCTGCAGGACGTGCAGGTGCAGGGCTTGGAAGGGTCCTTGCTGGATGATGTGGTTTTCCTGCCCGATCCGGCCGTTGCCCTTGTAGAGGTCGCCGGGCACTGGGTGAAGGGCGCTGCGCTGGGAGAAGGTGGTGTGGGCGAGGTTGTGGCTGCCGAGCGCCATCACCCGCCCGCGGCTGCGGTAGGAGACGTTGAGGAACACGTCGACCTCGCCGAAGCCGGCGGTCACTTGGTCCAGGTCCCGCTCGGTGTACGGGTTGCGGTCGGCGAAGCCGGGAAACAGCCGGGCGTGGTCGGCGAGGGTGAGCTGGGCGAGAAAGTCGGAGGGCCTGGTGCACGCGGCGTGGATTTCGATCTCGTCGATCTCCTTGCCTGGGCGCTCGCCCGCGGCCAGCCACCACGGCACGGTGTCGAAGTGGTGGTAGCCGGAGTGCGCGGCCTTGCCGTAGCCGCGGTCGAAGCCGTGGTAGCGGAGGCCGACGAG
Source organism: Streptomyces sp. NPDC002776 (assembly GCF_053592195.1). NCBI lineage: Bacteria > Bacillati > Actinomycetota > Actinomycetes > Kitasatosporales > Streptomycetaceae > Streptomyces > Streptomyces sp. NPDC002776. The sequence continues at coordinate 17,920 of NZ_JBSFVG010000033.1, forward strand.
TTCGTCCGGCAGCCGCCACTGGCCGTCGCCGTGGCTGGACTGGACGGAGGTGACCGGACAGTTCGTGACCTCGGCGACCTCGGCGATCAGTTCCCGCACCCGGCGGAACGCAGGATGCCAGCGGCGCTGGCTCAATACGCTGACCACCATCCGCGGATCGTGCCGCCGCGCCGCCCGGTAGGCATTCAGCAGTGTGTCGAAGTCGTCGGCGATCGTTGCCGCGGCCGCCGGGTCGGTGGACGCGCCCGGATGCACGGTCAGCGGCTTGTCGAGCAGCACCGGCAGGCCCCGCTCCATCGCCCACAGGGCGTAGGGCAGGTGCACGGACGGCTCGGTCGCCACAACGACCGCGCCGATCCGCTGCCGCTCCACCACGCCCTCCAGCACGCGCCGAACCTCGTCGGGCAGGGACCGCCGGGAGACGGGGAACGGCTGGACGGGAACGACGGGCATCTGCCGCGGCCGGCCAGGCGTGCCGTACTTGATTGCGGTGGCAGCCGCGTCGGGCAGGTCGGCGCCGGTGACGGTGCCCGCGAGGTCCGCGTCCTGCGCGACGGCCAGCGCGGGCAGGTGGTTGAGGCGGGTGTGCGGGCCAACCCCGAGGATCAGCACGTTCACGGCACTGCTCACCGGCGCACCGCCCCGCTTCCGATGCCGGCGCCGAGCAGCGGCAGGACGCCCTCACCGACCTCGTACGCCTCTTCCAGGTGGGGGAACCCGGACAGGATGAATTCCGTGATGCCGAGCGCCGCGTACTCGGTGATCCGGTCGGCGACCTCGCGGTGCGAGCCGACCAGCGCGGTGCCCGCGCCGCCGCGCAGCAGCCCCACCCCGGCCCACACGTTCGGCCATACCTCCAGATCGGAGGTCCGGCCGCTGTCCCGGAAGGCCGCGTTCAGGCTGCTCTGCCGGGCCTGCCCGGTGGACTGGCTGTCGGCCAGGGTGGCCTGCACCCGTGCGACGTGCTCCGGGTCGATCCCGGTCAGCAGGCGCTCGGCGGCGGCCCACGCCTGCTCGCTCGTATCGCGGGCGACGACATGGAACCGGATCCCGAACCGCGGCGCCCTGCGCCCGGAGTCGGCGGCCAGGGCGCGGATGCGGTCCAGTTTGGCGGCGACGTCGGCGGGCGGTTCGCCCCAGGTGAGGTAGACATCCGCGTGCCGGGCGGCGACCGGGGCGGCCTCGGCGGAGGAGCCGCCGAAGTACACACCGGGCAGCGGGTCAGGAGGCGAGAAGACGGTGGTTCCGCATACGTCGTAGTGCGCACCGGTGAAGTCGAACGGCTCGGGGGCCCAGGCGCTGCGCAGGACGGTCAGCCACTCGTCGGTGCGCGTGTAGCGGGCGGCCTTGTCGAGGTGGTCGCCGAAGCGGGCCTGCTCGGCCGCGTCGCCGCCGGTGACGATGTTTAGCAGCAGCCGGCCCCGGGTCTGCCGCTGGAATGTCGCGGCCATCTGCGCGGCGAGCGTGGGGGATATCGAGTCCGGGCGCTGCGCGACCAGGAACTTCAGGCGCTCGGTGGTCTGAGCGAGGGCGGCGCAGGTAATCCACGGGTCTTCGTTGAACGTGCCGGCGGGGGTGAGGATCGCGTCGAAGCCCATGTGCTCGGCGGCCTGCGCGATCTGGGTCATATAGAGCAGGTCGGGGGCGCGGTGACGGTCGGCGCCGGGTCCGGCTGCCGTGGTCGTGTCGTGGCCGGGCCCGTGGACCCCGCGCATCCCGGTGGTCAGGGTGCGGCCGTCGCTGCCGGTCGGCAGGAACCAGTGGAACTGCAAGCGGGTCAAGGGGGTCTCCTGGGAGTCAGTCGGAGGTGAAGTCGCCGGCCGCGCGGGCGGACAGGCGGGCGAGGAGCGGGCCGGGAACGGGGATGGTGCCGTTCGTACGGGCGGCGGCTTCGCGGGCGCGGCCCTGGTCCCCGGGAACGCGCCAGCTGCCGTCGGCCGCCGCCGCGGCCCGCAGCTGGTCCGCGAGGCGCGTGTTCGAGGCGGCCGCGTCCTTGTCGGGGGCGGCGAAGGTGGGGTCGAGGGCGATGAAGACGTAGCCGGTGGTCCAGGTGGAGTCGACGTCGCTGCCCATGGGAAAGCCGAACACGGAGCCGGTCAGGGCCTGGATGAGCAGGGAGAACGCCAGGCCGCGGTGGTCGCCGAAGACGATCGCGGAGGAGGCGGCGTGGGGGTCGCGGGTGGTGCGGCCTTCGGTGTCGACGAAGCACTTCTCGGGCAGAGGCCGGCCCGAGCGGCGGTGCTCCCACAGCACGCCCATCGGCGCGAGGGTGGTGCCCATGTCCGCGCTCAAGGGCTCGCCGCGCGTGGGCAGGGCGAAGGAGAGGGGGTTGACGCCGAGAACGGGGGTGGCGCCGCCGGCCGGGACGGCTTCGGTCCGGGAGGTGTTGGCGGCGATGCCGACCAGGCCGTGTGCGGCGATGGACTCGGTGAAGGTGGACAGGACGCCGTAGCGCTGGGTGTTGATGACCCCGACCAGGCCGGCGCCGAGACGGCGGGCTCGTTCGATGGCGGCGGTGGTCGCGAACTCGGCGCTGAGCGGTCCGATCTCGCGGTGCGCGTGGACGACGGCGAACGCTCCGCGCTCGCGGACGATCTCGGGCGGGGCCTGCCGCTCGGGGAAGAACCGGGATTCGAATGCGAACTTCGCCAGCCCGTGGGAGAGCTTGCCGCGCAGTTCTCCGGTCAGGAAGTGGTCGGCCACCCGGCGGGCCGCGCTGTCGGGTACGCCCGCGGCCGCGCAGGTCCGGGCCATCAGGTCCTCGAGTGCGGCGATTGGCACCTGCACGCTCGCCGGTTCGGCCGGCGCCGGGCCGCAGGTGGAGGTGGCGGTGTCGGACATGGTTCTCCGTTCGATGGTGGCAGGAGAAGGAGGTGGAGGAGGGGGCGCGGTTCAGGTGCGGGTGCGGAAGCGGTGCCAGGTCATTACGGAGCGCAACTGCCCCTCCCGCTCGGCGCGGCGGGCCGGAGGGCAGATGGCAGCCTGCTCGGCGCGTCGCCGGGTGAGCGCGGTGACGAAGGTGTCGGCCGCGTCGGTGGGCGAGGAGGCCCAGCCGGGCAGCGCCCGGCGGGCCCACGCCTCGGCGTCGGCTGCGGGGGTGCCAGCGTCGATCAGTTGCGCGAGCAGGAAGCCAGCGCTGAGCCACCCGGCGCCGCGCCCGGGCCACGCCCAGTCCAGCAGGCAGGCACTGCCGTCGCCCTGGACGAGGATGTTCCCTTCGTTCAGATCGGTGTGCACGAGCCGGTCGCCGGCCAGCAGGCCGAGGTCCAGGCCGGCGCCGAGGTGCGCCCAGCGGTCCTCGGCCCGAAGTGTGGCGGCGGCAGGGGCCGGCAGGGTCACGAGGCGTCGCAGCGCGCGGGCGGCGGCGTCACGGTCCGCCGAGCCCGGGGACAGGTCGGCGGCCCGGCCGGGGACGTGCTGGAACAGCAGCCACCGCCAGGCGCCGGCGGTGCCGTGGTGCAGCAGCCTGGGCGCGAGCGCGCGGACGGCGGGTGCGAGGCGTGCCTCGGTGTCCAGGGTGGGCGCGTGGCGGTGGGACAGCGGAGTGGCCTTGAGGAACAACCGGCGCCCGGGAACGTCCAGGGACAGGCGCAGCCGGGCGGTCCTGCCCGCCGCGGCCTCGACGGCGTCGAGGACCGGTCCGGCAGCGGCCTCGACGGCGGCGCGCAGCTGCTGCGGGACGCCGCTCCACACGGTGGACACGGCCGGGGCGGGCAGGTCGGGGACGAGATTCATCAGGCACCTCCTGATCCGGATCGCTACGGGATAGGGGAAAGGAGAGTGCGGACCCGGCCCCGGGCGCGTGCCGGGCCCGCGCGCGGTGCGGGCTAGGGCTGGCGGGCGGCCATCCGGTCCAGGACGAGGTGGCCGCGCGCCACGAGCTCGTCGCGGTTCTTGGAAAGGCCGTTGCGCAGGTAGGACACGCCGAGGCGGACGGTCAGCAGATGTAGCAGGCGGTCCTCCTCGGCCGTCAGCGGCCGGCCGTAGCCCGTGAAGTAGGCCTCGCGCAGCTCCGGGCGGACGGACCAGACAGCGCCGCACAGCCACACGAACTCGGACGCGGCGACACCGTGCGTGGCCATCGCGAAGTCGATGAGACCGTGACGACCGGTGGCCTCGTCGTACAACCAGTTCCGGGTCTCGTAGTCGCCATGCCGGTAGACCAGCGGCAGTTGCTCGGCGAGTCCGGGGAGCTCCTTCGACGCGGCCTCGACCAGAGCGAGCCGGCCGGCGGCCAGGTACGGCGCGACATCCTCCAGGCAGTCGGCGGCCTCACGGGCCTTGTCCTCCATGTCGGAACGCACTGCGACGCGGTCCGCGGCCGTGCCGGGCTCGGACGCGTCGTGCCAGCGGCGCAGCAGCCGCCCGGCGGCCTCGTACAGGCGCAACTCGATGCCGGCTTCCAGGGGCAGGTCCCGTACGATGCGGCCGGGCAACGGCGTGCTGAGAATCGCGCGCAGGCCCGGGTCGCAGGCCAGCAGCCGCGGCGCCTCCGTCTCGCTCAGGTGCGCCGCGGTGAAGGCGTATCCGGCGACTTCACGCTCGAAGTCGAGGTCGCTGGGGCTGATCTTCACGTAGGCGTCCCGGCCAGCCGCGCTCACGCACCACACGAGGGAGGTGCTGCGCGGCCAGGAACGGTCCTCGTTCGCGTCCAGGCCGGGCAGGTGGCCGGCGACCCACTCGCGCAGCTCGGGAGGGAAGGGCTTGGAGGTCGTCATGAAGGTAGGTCTCCGAACGGGCGTGGAGGGAGCGGATTCGGTGGGGCCGTGCACGCGAGTGCGACGGGCGGTTCCTGCCGGTGGAACGGCCGGATGCCGGGTGGGGTGCGGGGGTCAGAAGTAGTCGGCGAGCCAGGGCTCCCGGTCGGCGGTGGTGGCCAGAAGGCGGGCGAGGACAGGGTTCTCCCCGCGCAGGCCCGCCATCGCGGCGGCGGCCGGGCTGCGGTAGCCGCCGGCGTACCAGAGCGCGAACTGCCCCATGGTCAGGGTGACGTCAGCGGTACGGCCGCGCTGCGCGCCGCCGGGGGTGAGGCGGGCGCTGCCTGCGCTGATGCTCAGGGTGTGGCGGCTGGAGCCGGCGCCGTCCGGGTCGGCGAGGTCGAGCACGATCTCGTCGTCCAGGTGACGGGGCCAGCCGCGCAGCTCGACGGCGCGGGCAGGGTCGAGGACGCGCAGCATCCAGGGGTGCCAGGCTCTGGCCGTTGCCGTGCCGACGCTCGCGAGGCGCTGCTGCAGCAGAGGGCCGGGCGGCAGTCCGGTGCGCTCGAACATCACGGTGGGGATCCGGCCGTGGTGCCGCCCGAGGAAGGCGAGCATCGCGTCGGCGGTCGGCGCGTCGGCGGCCCAGAAGTCGTGAACGACCAGCTGCCGGCCGCCCGGGGTGCGCTGCGTCGCCACCATCAGGACGCCGCTCGGTTCCCGCCCGTGCTCGGCGAACGCGTAGGTCTCCAGGTCCGGATGCCGCTCCTGCTGCCAGGCACCCCACCACGCAGAGCGCTGCCACGGGCCGTTCCACCGCCCGGCCAGCCGGTCAGGCAGCTCCGCCAGCTGCGCGGTGTCGCCGTGGGTGATCTCCATCGTGTCGGCGGTGGCCTGCATGAGGGCGACGGTCGGCACCGTCCAGGAGAACACCTGTGCCGGGGCCTCCCAGCCCAGCCGCCGCACGTAGCCGTTGGAGGCCGTCCAAAGCGTGGCGAGGACCGCGCCCTGATCCTGCAAGGCGCGCACCCTCTCCTGAGCGAGGCGAGCGGCGAGGCGGCCGCCGCGCTCCTCTGGGGCGACGCAGCCGCAGCCCATGCTCGCGGCGGGTACCGGCCGGCCGCCGAACCACTGCGGCACGAGCATGCCCAGGCCCCCGGCGACGACCCGGCCTCCGCGCACTGCCACCCGCCGGTCCGCGTGCGGGCCCAGGCGCGTGATGTCGGGCACCGGCTGGCCGTAGGCGCGGCGGGCCAGAGCGTCGTACTCCTCCCACTGGGCGTCGTCGGCCTCGGTGAACTCCGCGTCCATGGCGGCTCCCCTTCTTCTAGTAGCCGGTGGCGTCGCGGATGACGTCCGGGTCGGCGGGGACGAGGAAGGTGCGGGTGCCGGTGACGACCAGCTCGCCGCGCTGGTTGAACCCGTCGACGCGGCAGGTGACGATGCCCTGGTCGGGGCGGCTGCCCGAGCGGCGGGCTGACAGGACGGTGCTGCGCGCGGACAAGGTGTCGCCGACATGGACGGGCTTCTTCCAGCTGACCTCATCCAGGGCGAGGTTGCCGGTAGTCATGCCGCTGGTGGTGCGGACCGTCATCCCGAGCACCATGTTGAGGGTGAGCATCCCGCACACCAGAACCCGCGGGTTGCCGGTACGGCGGCAGTACTCGATGTCGGAGTGGACCGGCGCTTCGTTGCCCATCAGGGCGAGGACCTGCACGTGCTCCGCCTCGGTCACCGTCCGTGCCGGCCGGTGCTCGATGACCAGGCCGGGAACGAGGTCGTCCAGGCCCAGGCCGACAACCTCGCGGATCCGGCCGTCCTCCACCTGGCGAAAACCGGCCGGGACGGACGACGAGGACTGCTGCTTCTGCATCATCAGCTCGCTTTCGTGACAGAGGTGGTGACGGCGGCGGGGCGGTGGCCGGCTCGGCGGACGACGGCGAGGGCGGCCTCGATGAGCGGCGGTCCCACCATCACGCCGTCCGCCGTGGTGATGGCGCCGCCCGCCTGTGCCGCCAAGGAGGCCGCGTCGAGAACCGCACGAGCTGCCTCCAGCTCGCGCGGGCTCGGAGCGAACGCCTGCGCGATGACGCTCAGCTGGCGCGGGTGGACGGCGACCTTGCCGGCGAAGCCCAGCTCGACCGCCTCCAGGGCGTCCCGGCGCAGCCCGTCCTGGTCATCGAGAGAGAAGAAGGGCGAGTCCACGGCCGGGATTCCGGCGGCGACGGCCGCAGTGACGAGCTGAGCGCGCGGGTACCACATCGCCCGGGACGTGAGCTGGCACCCGGCCGCCGCCGCGTAGTCGGCGGCGCCGAAGAGCACGCCCGCCAGGCCCGGGGTGTGCACGATGCCGGGCAGTGCGACGACTCCCCGCGGGGACTCGATCAACGCCCAGACCTTCGGCGCCGCCTGCGCCCCGCGCACGGCCTGTACGACGGCCTCGATCTCGCGGCCCGATTCAACTTTGGGCACTACGACGAGGTCCGGCCGCAGCGTCCCCTCGTCCATGGCGGCAAGGTCCCGCAGGCCCTCGGCGCCGTCCACTGCGTTGATCCGCACGCCCAGCAGGGGCCCGCCGGATCTCCGCGTCCGGGCATCGATGAACGCCAGCACGGCGGCCCGGGCATCGGCCTTGGACCCGGCCAGCACCGAGTCCTCCAGGTCGAGCAACACCACCTCGGCGCCCGAGCCGACTGCCGTGTGGAAACGCGCGGGCGCGATACCTGGAGTCACCAGCCAAGTCGGCCCACTGGGCCTGTCCGGGGCGGGCGGCGCGGAGATCACCCGATCCAACGGAGACTGCACGTCGATCTCCTCTCGAACGGTCGACCGTCCCGGTCGCTGCTCGTACGAGCACGACGGACCGGAAGCAGGAACAGGGAATCGTGCACCGCCACCCGGACGGTCGGACATCGAGCGGGTGTGGCAGTGCGCTGCGCGGTGATGCGCCACAGCGACCGATGGGGTCGCTGAGATGATCGAGTGTCGGCCAACTGTGCCTGCTGACATAGAGGTTGGCGGGAGTCCCGCGGGAGTCCCACCCCCCTGCGGCGGTACGCTCAGGCCGTGCCTGCCTGATTGGATTTCGTCGTGGACGAGGACGAGCGCACACCCCACCCGCTGGCCGCGGTCCGCACCGCGCGCGGATTCAACCGTGTGGAGTTCGCCAAGGCGATGCACGGCGCTGCTCGCCGCCGCGGCCTTCGCTCCGGCGTCGACAAGGCCCGGGTGCGCAAGTGGGAGGTCAACGGCGTACGGCCCGACGCCGTCTCCCAGACCTACATCGCGGAAGTCCTGGGCATCCCGGCCAGTGACATCGACCCTGCCGCCTGGCCTGCTTGGCTTCCCCGCGTCGACCAGGGTGTCGTGCCGCTCGATCCCGCCAACATCGTGCCCGCTCTGCGAGAGGCCCTGCACACCATGGACCGCCGAACCCTCCTCAGTGCCATCCCCGGATCCGCGCTCGTCATCCTGGCAGGAAGCTGGGCTGGAACCCAGCCCGCGGCCCTCGCCGCCAGCCCCTCCCGCCCGGGCGCCGCGGTGGGCGAAGACGTCGTATCCCTGCTGGAGGAGACCAGCGCCCGCCTCAACACACTGGCCACCGAGCAGCGCCAGCACATCGCGCCCCTCTACGACGCCCACCTCGCCCGCGTCACCGACCTGATCGAGGAGCAGCGCTATTCCCGCCCCGTGGGAGCGCGCTTGCACAAGCTCGCCGCCAGCCTCTCCCAGACGGTTGCCTGGATCCGCTTCGACCACGGCCAGCACGGCGCCGCCAGCCGGTACTGGATCGCCGGGCTGCACAACGCTCACGCCGGCAACGACCGGGACATGGGCGCGGCCCTCCTCAGCGACCTCGCCTATCAGGCCTCCTGGCGGGATGACCCCACTACCGCCGCAGGCATCCTCACCAAGGCCCTCAGCCGCACCACCCACCCCGCCGCGAGCTCGCTGCTGCATCTGCGACTGGCACGCGCCCAAGCCGCGCTCGGCGAACGCAGCACCACATTGCGCTCCCTGAACGCGGCAGAACGCCTGCTCAACGCCGGGGACGCAAACGACACCCCCGCCTGGTGCTCCTGGATGTCGACCGCCGACCTCGCCGTCGACTCGGGCCGCTGCCTGCTCGACCTCGGCGACACCGCGCAGGCGGACCGCCTCATCGCCGAGGGCCAAGCGCTCCTGCCAGCCAGCCGCGACAAAACGCGCGGAATCTTCCTCGCGTACCGGGCGCAGGGCCATCTCAGCCGTCGCGAACCCGAAGCAGCAGCCGCCGACGCCCTCGAAGCGCTCCACCTGGCCGAACGGATCGGGGCCCCGCGATGCGTTCAGCTCGTCCGCGATCTCACCCCCGCCTTCACCCCCTACCGCACGACTGAAGGCGTGCCCGAACTGCTGCACGCCGTCGCTTAACCCGGGCAGGTCCAGCACTGCGTTCCTGATCACCAGGCCGCCTCCAACCGCCGACGGACACACTCCGCGTCCACCGCGCTCAGGCCGCTGTACTGCCCCAGAGCCAGGGTGTGGAGGGAACTCGCCTCCTCCGCCCGTCCGGCGCCTGCCACGCTCTGGCCGAACATCTTCAGACCGCGGGTAGTCCACTGCCGTGCCGGGGGCTTTGGCTCTGTCCGGCGGCCGGGAGCGTTGTCGACCAGACGCCGGACAGGCGTTAAAGGGGGCAGCCACGGCGAAGGCGGCCACGAACACGTCGGTCGGGGGCGGGGCCGCAGCCTCATGACGCCCTCCTGCACAATGCGGCGAAGCGGCGGCTGTCCTCGGCCTGCAGGCCTGCCATGAGCGCCGGACCGGGCGCGTGCCGCACGGCGTACACGAGCACAGCGCCGCCAGCACCGCAGGCGATGAGGATGAGCAGCTTCGTCATGGGGTGCTCGATTCGAAAGTGAGGGTCTTCGGCCGGGGTCGGATCCGCCCCGCCCGCAGGGGCGTGCCCGTGCGCGTCGACGACTGTTACCGCGTCGATGCGCACGCAGTCTCAGGTGGCGATGCCGAGCCGGGCCGCGAGCGCGGCGTGCGGGGTCGGCTCGGGCCGGATCTGCGCCAGGGCTTCGCGGAGCGGCGCGGTCGGCACCAGCCGGTCACATGCCGATGGCCGGAACCAGTACGGACCCGGGGGAACGGTCCTGTTCAGAGAGGGCAGGGTGATCGTGTGGGGCGCGCCCAGGCACACGGCGTGGGTGTGCGGCTGCCAGCAGCGAGAGGAGCCGGGCGGGACGAGCCAGTAGAACCAGCCGCTCTCCGGGTCATCGATCACGGGCCCGCATCCGCCCTGGATCTCGTCCATGAGAGCTACGGCGCAGCGGGCCTGGACGCCGGAGCTGGTGATGACGACGTCGAAGAGATGGCCGCCCAGGCGTACGCGGGTGTCGCGGCCAGCTTCGACTGCCAGCAGGGTGCGGATCATGTCCGCGAGGTCGGCCATGTCGGCGGCCGGCCGACTCGCTGCGCCGACGGTCTCGACCAGGTGCTGCACTATGTCGGCGCCGCGCGGCAGCGCCTTGGCCGGGGCGGTCACAGCTCCACCAGCCCGGGACGCAGGACGGCGCGCACGGTCTTGGCGTCGAAGCCCGAACCGATGAGGAACCAAGAGAGTTCCACGCCCTGGCGCGCGATCTCCCAGAGCCCGCGTCCGCAATCACCGGTGACGGCCTGGTCGAAGTCGGGGAAGTGGGGGAGAGGGTCTGTGACGTCGACGAGCAGCTCGTGCGCCTCGGTCAAGCTGAGGCAGGCGCTGAGGCTCTGGTCGGGCTTGCCTGGAGCGAGTGCGTGCTGCACGGCGTTGTCGACGAGGGCATGAAGCACGTCGATCGCGTGATGCTGATTGCCTGGCCAGGCCGCCAGGGTGAGGAGGCTGCGGGCCTTGATGCGGGCTAAGAAGCCATCCGCTTACCGCTCGGCAGGCTTGATCAGTCGAACACGGTTCCTGTTCGGGTGATCCCTCGGTGGTCGGGGCATAACGGCAGGGCCT
>NZ_JBSFVG010000034.1:0-28324 GCF_053592195.1 Streptomyces sp. NPDC002776
CGTCAACGTCCTGTGGGCTCTGATCCGTGACCGACGGTGTTACGAAGTGACACCCCCAGCGACTACGGCAGCTTGACAACAGCATTAGGAAGCGAGGTCCAGGGTGGGGTGTTCTTGCCGGACCGGGTCGGGCGGCGTGTCATGAGGGTGATCGCTGCTCACTGCTGTTCACCGATCTCGATCCAAGACTCATGGAAGGCTCGGAGCACCGCGTCTCTGTGCCGGATCGTCGTCGGCTCGTACTGATACCCCAAGCTCCACGGCCGCCTCGCCACTGGCATTGCCCGGCAGGCCGGGGTGGAGCGCACCTTCCTCTACCGTCACCGGGATCTCCTCGCCCTGGTCCACGCCGCGGAACTCGAACCCGCCGCGCATCCAGGAGCCAGGCTTGCAACCGGTACCCAGGTACAGGTTTACCGTCGGAAGTGTCCCCACCACCAGGGACGTGACGACGGGAGTGAGCGCGATGAGTGATCTTGCGTGGGTGCCGCAGTCCTGCACCCTGCCCACCGAGGAGCGGCCCCTGCGGGTCGCCGAATGGGATGCGCTGTTCGCCGAGCGGCTGACCTCGCTGTCGAGGCCGCAGCCGCTCCGCCTGCGCCTTGACCTGGCCGACGGAGAAGGCGTGGAGGCCCGGGTCCGCGACCTGGTGGAGCGCGAGAGCGGCTGCTGCTCCTTCTTCACCTTCACCACCACCCCCGCCCAGGACCTGATCCGGCTGGACATCTGCGTGGACCAGACGCACGAGCCGGTCCTGGACGCCCTGGCCGCACGGACCGCTGCCGCCGGGGAGCAGCGGTGAGCACCGGACTGCGCAGCGGTCAGGTCGCGGAAGCGGCCGGCGTATCCATCCAGACCCTGCGCTACTACGAGCGGCGCGGCCTGCTCGCTGAGCCGGAACGCATCAACGGCGGCCACCGCCTCTACGGCGAGGACGCGGTGACCGCGCTGCGGGTGATCAAGGCCGCCCAGCGGCTCGGGTTCACCCTGGAGGAGGTCGCCGAGCTGCTGGAGGCCGGCCGCCACCGCCACGGCCGCCCCGTGGCCGGGCTCCAGGACCGCGCCGCGGCCAAGCTGACCGAGGTTGACGCGAAGATCGCCGACCTCACCACCATCCGCACCGCCCTGGCCGCCGCAGTGGAGGCGGGCTGCGACGACCTGACCGTATGCGCGTCCAGCACCTGCTGCCCCATCCCCTTCACCGACCTCGCCGGGGAGAACCGCCATGCCGGACCCTGCTGCTGACCTGCGCCCCCACCGCGCCCCGAAGGCACTCGGGGGACTTGCCGCTCTGGCTTGTGTGGCGTGCTGTGCACTACCGGTCCTGATCACGGCGGGGGTCCTTGGTGCCGGCGCCGGGGCAGTGGTGGGCTGGCTGCCCGCCCTCGCCGTCGTCCTGACCGTACTTGCCGCCGGTACCTGGGGGCTCGGCCAGCGCCGCCGATCCCCTGCCTGCCCGCCGAAGACCGCAGGTGAGGGCGGTTGCGGCTGCAAGACGACCGCCGCCCCGCTGAAGATCAACGGCGCGGGCCGCCGCTAGGGTCAGCCGGTATGACTGTCGCTCGTTCCGTTGCCCTGTTCGTCGTCGCCCTCTTCGAAATCGGTGGCGCCTGGCTGGTCTGGCAGGGCATCCGCGAGCACAAAGGATGGATCTGGATCGGCACCGGTCGTCGTGCTCCGCGCCGTAGACCCGGCCGTTCAGCAGCTGCTCATCGCCCGTTCATCCGCCCAAACCTTGCAGCCGCCACCGACAACGCGGGCTTTCCCAGGGCCACTTTGGGCTTGCCCGCGTTGTCGGTGGCCGCGGCTTGCCCGGGTCAGAGAGGAAGGCCCCCCTTGCCCGCGGTCTGACGACCCGGGTGAGTGGGTGCCCTCAGGGCAGCCAGCCATCTCGCAGAAGGCACCTCATGGCAGCAGCCTGGTCACCCCATGACGTCACGGGGAGGACGGCGGTACGCCCCCGGAATTTCCCCTGGTTGTCGCCCGGCCACTCGAAACATCGGCAAGCATCTATGTTCCGTAAGGGTGACGTGAGGGGACTACGGTGCAGCGCCGACGTGGGATACGCAAGAGCCGACTGAGAACTCCGGTCCCGGCGGCCGGGCTGGCGGGCCTGCTGCTTCTGGCGGGCTGTGGGGGCGAGTCGGACGAGAGTGGCGACGTTGCCTCCGCCCGCCCGGTGGCCGACATCGACTGCGCCCGGGCGGGACAGGTGCGAGGCTCGGGGTCGACAGCTCAGCAGAATGCGATGAACTACTGGATCAGGGAGTACCAGCGGGCGTGCTCACCGGTGCAGGTCGCCTACAACCCTCTGGGCTCCGGCGCAGGCGTGGCCCAGTTCATGCGCGGGGCCACGGCGTTCGGCGGCACGGACACCCCGGTCGATCCAGTGGAGGACCGGCCGGCGGAGGGCGTGTGCCCGGGCGGGCAGGTCATCAACCTGCCCGTGGTGGGCGGCCCCATCGCGCTCGGCTACAACATCCCGGGAGTCGAGGACTTGGTCCTGGACGCCTCGGCCATCGCCAAGATCTTCGACTCGCGGATCACCACCTGGGACGACCCGGTCATCCAGGAGCTGAACCCTGGCGCCGAACTGCCGCCTCTGGACATCAGGGCGGTGCACCGGTCCGACACCTCCGGGACGACACAGAACTTCCAGGCGTATCTCACCGGCGCCGCGCCCGAGGTGTGGCCGTACCCCGCGGAAAAGGCGTGGCACGGCCGAGGGGGAGACTCCGCCGACGGATCGGACAACGTCGCCTCGACGGTGAGTTCCGCCGACGGTTCGATCGGCTACTTCGAGCTGTCCTTCGCGGAGAGGCTCAACATGGAGACGGTCCGTGTCGATACTGGTGCCTCCGAACCGGTCGCCGCGACCACGCAGACGGCGTCCGCGGGCATCGCCGCCGCTCAGGTGGTCGGGAAGGGCAAGGACCTGACCTTGAGGTTCGACTACCGGACTTCGGCCGAGGAGACCTACCCGATCGTGCTGGCCAGTTACGAGATCGTGTGCGACCGGGGCAATGCGGCCGAGACTTTGCCCGCCCTCAAGTCGTTCCTGGCCTACACCACCAGCGCAGAGGGCCAGGAGCCGCTGGCCCGGATCCACTACGCACCTTTGCCCCAGTCCGTGACCAACGAGGTGCGCAAGGTCATCAGCGCCCTGAGCTGACCTCCGCTCGCGCGGGCTCAGCTGCCGTCGAGCCGGTCGGCGATCTCGCGTGCCGCGTCCCGGGCCGGACGGCCGACACCGATCAGAGTGGCGGAGGCGGGGCCCGTCCAGTCGCCGTAGCCGAGCAGGTGCAGGCGCGGTTCGTCCACGGCCCGCGTCCCCACGGTGGGGATGTGGCCGCGCGGGCCGCGCAGGCCCAGCGGCCCCAGGTGAGAGAGGGCCGGGCGGAAGCCGGTGCACCAGATGACCGCGTCGGCCGGTGCCCGGGTGCCGTCGGCCCATACGACGCCGTCTCCATCGAGGCGCACGAACATGGGCGACGCTTTGAGCAGTCCCGCATCCCGTGCCTGGCGCACAGGCGGCACGGCGACGATGTCGCCCAGCGAGGCCACGCCTGCGGTGTCGGTGCCGCCCTCGTCGAGGGCCCGGCGGCGGGCGGTGGCAGCGTCGAACAGGGCGCGTCCGTCGATGTCGTCGGCGAGGAAGCGGGGCGGGCGCTGGGTCACCCAGGTCAGGTCGGTGCCGTAGGCCAGGTCGGCGGCGATCTGCGCCCCGGAGTTGCCGCCGCCGATTACGACCACGCGCTGTCCCGCGAAGTCGTCGGGGCGGCGGTACTCGACGGTGTGCAGCTGCCGTCCGCGGAAGTGCGGACGGCCCGGTACGGCGGGCAGGAAGGGTCGCCACCACATGCCGGTGGCGCTGATGACCGCCCGGCAGTGCCAGGAACCCTGGTCGGTCTCGACGCGCAGGAACGCGCCGTCCCGGTGGACCCCGGTCACGTGTACGGGCCGGTGGACGGGGAGGTCGTACCGGTGCTCGTAGCCGGAGAGATAGTCGACCACATGGCGCGCGTCGGGGTACGTCCGTCCCGCCTGGACGGGCATGAGCCGCCCCGGCAGCGAGGAGTACGCCGCCGGGGAGAACAGGTGCAGTGAATCCCAGGTGTGCCGCCAGGCGCCGCCGGACTCGGCCTGGGCATCGAGGATGGCGAAGTCCAGGCCGAGACGGCGCAGGTGGTAGCCGGCGGCGAGCCCGGCCTGGCCGCCGCCGACGATCACTACCTGCGTGCGCCGGGCGGCCGTCACTGCGTCCGCACCACGTTGGCGATCTGCGGGCAGCACGCGGCGTGGGCGCGATGCGCCGTGGCGCAGGTGCCGCACAGCAGGCGCCTAACCGGTGGTTCGGTGGCCACACCACGAGAGATCGGCTTGATGCAGGTGAGGAACTGCTCAAAGACTTCGGCGTGGACGGGGCAGACGGCGGCTCCGCACTGCGCGCAGACACCGACGGCCGCGACCTGGGCCCCGACGCCGGTGCAGTCCATGCAGTGCATCAGCTCTCCCGCGGTGCCACTGTCAGCTGTTGACCGGCAGCGAACTTCCGCCGCCAGGCCAGGGAGACGTACACCAGGGCGACCAGGACCGGCACCTCGATCAGCGGGCCGACCACGCCGGACAGCGCCTGGCCGGAGGTGACGCCGAAGGTGGCGATGGCGACCGCGATGGCCAGCTCGAAGTTGTTACCGGCCGCGGTGAAGGCGAGGGTCGCGGTCCGGTCGTAGGCGAGGCCGATCACCTTGCCGAGCGCGAAGGTGCCGAACCACATCACCGCGAAGTACACCAGCAGCGGCAGCGCGATGCGGGCCACGTCCAGCGGCTGCGAGGTGATCGTCTTGCCCTGCAGGGCGAAGAGGATGACGATCGTGAAGAGCAGGCCGTACAGCGCCCAAGGGCCGATCTTCGGCAGGAAGTTGGACTCGTACGTCTCGCGGCCCAGCTTCTGCTCACCGATGCGGCGGGTCAGGAAGCCTGCCAGCAGCGGGACGCCGAGGAAGATGACGACGTTCAGGGCGATCTTCCACATGGAGATGTCGAGGTTCTCACCGTCGCCCAGGCCCAGCCAGCCCGGCAGCAGGTCGAGGTAGAACCAGCCCAGCAGACCGAACGCCAGGACCTGGAAGACGGAGTTGAGCGCGACGAGGACTGCGGCGGCTTCGCGGTCGCCGCAGGCGAGGTCGTTCCAGATGATGACCATGGCGATGCAGCGGGCGAGACCGACGATGATCAGGCCGGTGCGGTACTCGGGCAGGTCTGGCAGGAAGATCCAGGCCAACGCGAACATGATGGCCGGGCCGACGATCCAGTTTATGACCAGCGACGAGACCATCAGCTTCTTGTCGCCGGTGACGGCGTCGAGCTTGTCGTAGCGGACCTTGGCCAGCACCGGGTACATCATGATCAGCAGGCCGACGGCAATCGGCAGGGAGATGCCGCCGATCTCGACCTTCGCCAGGGCGTCGTTCAGGCCGGGGATGAGCCTGCCCAGGCCGAGGCCGAGGGCCATGGCGACAAGGATCCAGACGGCGAGGAAGCGGTCGAGCGTCGACAGCTTCGCGACGACCGAGGGCTCCTCGGCGGTCGCGGCTGTTGCAGTGGGGGTCACGGGCAGGCCCTCTTGTTTTCGGCGGCGTTGCGAGCGGACTCGGCCAGATCGGCGAACTGACCGGCGAGCTGGGCGATGACGTCAGGGCGCAGCTTGTAGTACGTGTACCGGCCGCACGGTTCCGTCTCGACGACCCCGGCCTCGCGCAGCACTCTGAGGTGGTTGGAGACGTTGGTCTGCTTCGCACCGGTCTCTTCGATCAGGTGCGTGGAGCAGAGCGTCTCCTTGGCGAGGAGGGTGACGATCTGGAGGCGGAGCGGGTCGGCGAGGACCCGCATCAGATCAGTGTCGACTGACGTCATCATGGACTGATACTCTCACATCAGTGGTGGCTGACACCACCGGGTGCTGAGTTCATTCGCACCTGATGCCGTCGCGAGACAAGAGAGACCTCCTGATGTCCGACAAGCCCTCCGTGCTCTTCGTCTGTGTCCACAACGCCGGCCGTTCCCAGATGGCCGCCGCGTGGCTGACCCACCTGGCCGGGGACCGCGTGGAGGTCCGTTCCGCCGGATCCAACCCGGGCGACAACGTCAACCCGGCCGCCGTCGAGGCCATGGCCGAGGTCGGCATCGACATCTCCGCCGAGGTGCCGAAGATGCTCACCGTCGACGCCGTCAAGGAGTCGGACGTCTGCATCACCATGGGCTGCGGCGACACCTGCCCCGTCTTCCCCGGCAAGCGGTACCTGGACTGGACGCTGGAAGACCCGGCCGGTCAGGGCGTCGAGGCCGTACGCCCCATCCGGGACGAGATCAAGGTACTGGTCGAGGGCCTGATCAAGGAGATCGCGCCGGAGTCCCAGGCATGAGTACCGCGACGGACGAGATCCGCAACGTCATCATCATCGGCTCCGGGCCGGCGGGCTACACCGCCGCCCTCTACACCGCCCGCGCCGACCTCCAGCCCCTCGTTTTCGGCGGCGCCGTCTTCGTCGGCGGCTCCCTGACGACCACCACCGAGGTCGAGAACTTCCCCGGCTTCCCCAAGGGCATCGACGGCCCGGACCTCATGCTGAACATGCGGGCCCAGGCCGAGAAGTTCGGCGCCGAGATCGTCGAGGACGACGTCGTCGCCGTGGATCTGTCCGGTGAGATCAAGACCGTCACCGACACCGCCGGGACCGTCCACCGGGCGAAGGCCGTGATCGTCGCGACCGGCTCCGGCTACCGCAAGCTGGGCCTGCCCAAGGAGGACGAACTGTCCGGCCGGGGCGTGTCCTGGTGCGCCACCTGCGACGGCTTCTTCTTCCGCGACCGTGACATTGTCGTGGTCGGCGGCGGCGACACAGCGATGGAGGAAGCCACCTTCCTCACCCGCTTCGCCCGCTCCGTGACGATCGTGCACCGGCGCTCCACCCTGCGCGCCTCTCAGGTGATGCAGAACCGCGCCTTCGCCGACGACAAGATCTCCTTCGCCTTCGACAGCGAGATCGCGGAGATCAAGGAGGCAGACGGCATGCTCGCCGGTGTCGTCCTGCGTGACGTCCTCACGGGCAAGACCCGCGAGCTGGCCGCGACCGGACTGTTCATCGCGATCGGCCACGACCCGCGCACCGAACTGTTCACGGGGCAGCTGGAACTGGACTCCGAGGGCTACCTCAGAGTCGAGTCCCCGTCCACCCGCACGAGCATCCCCGGCGTCTTCGGCGCGGGCGACGTAGTCGACCACACCTACCGCCAGGCCATCACCGCGGCCGGCTCCGGCTGCGCCGCCGCCCTGGACGCCGAGCGCTACCTCGCAGCCCTCGCCGACGCACAGTCCGCGCCGGCCGAGGCCGTAACCGTCTGAGGAGATCCCCATGAGCCTCAAGAACGTCACCGACGACTCCTTCGACCAGGACGTCCTCCACAGCGACAAGCCCGTGCTCGTCGACTTCTGGGCTGCCTGGTGCGGCCCGTGCCGCCAGCTCGCCCCGTCCCTGGAGGCCATCGCGGCCGAGCACGGCGACAAGATCGAGATCGTCGAGCTGAACATCGACGAGAACCCCGACACCGCCATGCGGTATGGGGTGATGTCCATACCGACCATGAACGTCTACCAGAGCGGCGCGGTCGTGCAGACCATCGTCGGCGCCAAACCGAAAGCCGCCCTGGAGCGGGAGCTGGCCGACTTCCTCGCCTGACGCCAAGACACTGCGCTGCCCGGCACCGGCCCTCGACGGCCTGCCGGGCAGTTGCGTCGTCTCGGCTAGGCCCGGCCGGCAGCCGCGGCGGCGAGTTCGCCCACGGCCGGAGTCAGGATGGCGCGCACACGGTTGAGACCGTCGTAGTTGACCGAGTACCAGGCCCAGGTGCCGCGGCGTTCACGGTTCAGCAGACCCGCGTCGGTCATGACCTTCAGGTGATGGCTGACGGTCGGCTGACGGAAGCCCAGGCAGTCGGCGAGGTCGCAGACGCAGGCTTCGCCGGCCGGCGCGCGCTCGATGATGCGGAAGATCTGCAGCCGTGTGGGGTCGGCGATGGCCTTGAGCATGGCAGCCAGACGCTCGGCCTCCTCACGCTCGATGAGCAGGCACGAAAGGCCAGGACCACAGCTCTCCGCCGACGCCCCGGCCGCTTCCTCCGCGGCCCCCAATTCAGTGATAGCCATCTATTCACCATAAGTGGAGCCGGGGACCCCACCACGTGTTCGAGCGCACATTCAGGCCCTTGTTCACTTAGCGTTCACCTGGATTGACGGCTATCGCGAACATAGATGACCGCCTATTCTTCAGGTGGGATTCGCAGTGCGAGCCGTCGACCGAGGAGCCGCCCATGGCTGAGCCCAGCCCTTCTGGCCGGTATGGCCGTCCGGCCCCGCCGCTGCGGGACATCGGGCCCGTGCTGGAGCGCATCGCCTCCCGGCTGGCCGCCCGGCACAGCAGGGCGTTCTCCCTGGAGACGGTCGAGAACTACGTGGAGGAGTGCTCCTGGCTGCTCTCGGCGCGGGATCGCGTCGGTATCCATCTGCCGGTCCTGGTCGAGCGGTTCGCGGACCAGCGGCTCGGCGCTCTGGCGCGGGGTATGGGGCTGTCGCCGAAGCCGGTGCCCGAGGTGCTGTTCGTGTGCACCGAGAACGCGGGCCGCTCGCAGCTGGCCGCGGCGCTGCTGAGGCATAGGGCGGGGGACGGGATCCGGGTGCTGACGGCCGGTTCCGAACCCGGCACACAGATCGCCCCCGTCGTGCTCCGGCTTCTCGCCGAGCAGGGGCTGGACACAGGCGGCGAGTTCCCTAAGCCGCTGACCGCCGAGGCCGTCACCGCCGCCGACGTCGTCGTCACGCTGGGCTGCGGAGACGCGTGCCCGGTCCGTCCCGGTCGGCGCTATCTGGACTGGGATCTGCCCGAGCTGAGCGGCCTGGACGTCGAGAGCGCCCGCGCGGTGCGGGACGCTCTGGCCGCGAAAGTCGACGCTCTGGCCGAGGAGTTGCTGGCGGCCGAGTCGTCGATGAACTGACCGGCCGGCGGGGCACCGCCAAGCAGCCCGCCGGCCGGAGTGTGCGGGGCGGGACCCGGTCCTTACGGGTCCACGCCGGTAAGGCACAGGGAGATCAGGGTCCGAGCCTCGGCCACGGTGCCCGCGGTGATGATCTCCGTCATGGTCACCACATCGGTGGTGAAGGCCAGTTGGTCCGTCTGGCCTGCGGGCTGGAACCGCACGCGGACCCGTGCCGAGTACCACGGCTTGCGGTGGTACAGGGTGCCGACGCTTGGTATGTGGTGCTTGCCGTGGACGCTGCCCCAACGCGGGTAGTGCGTCGCCCACTTGGGCAGGTCGATGTACGAGTCGTCCTCGGCCATCCTGCCCTTGCCTCCGGGTGTCGCCGCTACGCGGAGGAAGGCGGCGGGGTCCCCTTGGGGCCGCATTCCAGGCGGTAGCCCATGCCCCGGATGGCGTCGATGGTGCAGCAGCTGTGCCCCTCGTCGCGCAGCTTGTTGCGCACCCGGCGCACATGCACAGTCAGGGTGTTGCTCTCCGGCGTCTGCGTGCCCCACAGCGCCTCGGACAGCTCGGCCCGGCTGATGACCTTGTTGGGGCGCTCCATGAAGTAGCGCAGCAGCAGGAATTCACGGACCGGCAACTGAAGCGACCGCCCGCGGACGTAGACGTGAAAACCTGCGGGATCAAGCTCGATGTCACCCACCACCACGGGCTCGGCCGATCCGTCGCCCTGGGTACGGCCCGCCATGAGCAGCGGGACGATCTGCTCCGCCCGGTAGGGGCGGGTCACGAAGGCGAGGGCTCCGGCTGCCACCGCGGCCGTCGCCTCCTCGGCTCCGTCCGGCCCGGCACCCACGATCACGGGTACCGGGTGGAGGCGGGCGATCAGCTCGGTGACACGTGCCGCGCTGACCACCGGCAGCGGGGCGCCGAGCAGGACCGCACCCGGGTGACGGGCGCCGACCTGGAGCAGGGCCTCGGCGCCGTCGTGGCAGACCACGGTACGGATGCCCGCGCCCTCGAAACTGGCCCGGGCCGCGGTCGCCAGTTCCTCGTCGGGCTCGACGAGGAGCAGGTCCGGGCTCGGGCTGTCGTCCGAGCGGCCGTGCGCGGCCGTGACCTGTGGGCGGTGTGCTTCGGGTGTCACCCGGGATACTCCTTCACGTGTTGCGCGCAAAGGGATGGACACGGGACCGCTCTCTCAGCCGAAGCGGCCGGAGATGTAGTCCTCCGTGCGCTGGTCGGAGGGGTTGGAGAAGATCCGCTCGGTCTCGTCGTACTCGACCAGACGGCCGTGGCGTACGCCCTTGTCGTCGACGTCGGCGGTGAAGAAGGCGGTGCGGTGCGAGACGCGGGCCGCCTGCTGCATGTTGTGCGTGACGATGACGATCGTGAACTCTTCGGACAGGCGCTGCATCAGGTCCTCGATCTTGGCGGTGGCGATCGGGTCCAGGGCCGAGCACGGCTCGTCCATGAGGATCACCTCCGGCTTGACCGCGATGGTGCGGGCGATGCACAGCCGCTGCTGCTGGCCGCCGGACAGGGCCAGGGCGGAGGTCTTCAGCTTGTCCTTGACCTCGTCCCACAGCGCCGCGTGGGTGAGGGTCTCCTCGACCAATTCGTCGAGGTTGCCCTTGAAGCCGCCCACCCGGGGCCCGTAGGCGATGTTGTCGTAGATCGACTTGGGGAACGGGTTCGGCTTCTGGAAGACCATGCCGATCCTGCGGCGGACCTCGATGGGGTCGACGTCCTTCCCGTAGAGGTCCTCGTCGTGGTAGCGGATCTTGCCCACCACGCGTGCTGTGGGTACCAGGTCGTTCATGCGGTTGAAGCAGCGCAGCACGGTCGACTTGCCGCAGCCCGAGGGGCCGATCATCGCGGTGATCTCGCGGTGCCCGATGGTCATGTTGACGTCGCGGACGGCCTCGTGGTCGCCGTAGAAGACCGACAGGCTGCCGACCTCGAAGACCGGGCTCAGCACGGAAGGGGCGGAGCGGTAGGTGACCTGCGGCGCCTTCATGCCGCCGGCGGAGTCGGAGGGAGAGGTCATGGCGGTCTCCTGCGGAGAGGTAACGGTGGTGAGGGGGCTACTGGTTGACGGGTTCATCGGTCACCAGCGGCGGGAGTAGCGGTTGCGGAGCCAGATCGCGGCGGTGTTCATCACCAGCAGGATCCCCAGCAGCAGGATGATCGCGGCGGCAGCCAGGTGGTGGAACTCCTCGCGGGACTGGCTGATCCAGTTGTAGATCTGCACCGGGAGCACGGTGTAGGCGCTCTGCAGGCCCTCGGGGTTGAACATGACGAAGGTGACCGCGCCCAGCATGATCACGGGTGCCGCCTCGCCGATGGCACGGGACAGCGCGAGGATCGAACCGGTCGCCATGCCGGGTACGGCAGCGGGCAGCACCTGGCGCCAGATGGTCTGCCACTGGGTGGCCCCCAGGGCGAGCGAGGCGTGCCGGATGGACTGCGGTACGGCCCGGATCGCCTCCCTTGACGCGATGATCACGGTGGGCAGCACCAGCAGGGACAGCGTCAGCGAGGCGGTGAGCACCGTGGTGCCAAGACCGAACTGCCGGGCCAGAAGGCCCAGTCCGAGAATGCCGTAGATGATCGAGGGCACCGCGGCCAGGTTCTGGATATTCACCTCGATCAGCCGGTTGTACCAGCGGCTGGAGTCGGCGTACTCCTCCAGGTAGATCGCCGCCATGATGCCGGTCGGCAGGCAGAACAGGGCGGTGAAGGAGATCACCCAGATCGTGCCGAAGATCGCGGACTGGGCGCCGGCGTTCTCCGGGCGGCGGATGGAGGGGAAGTTGTCCCACAGCCGCGAGTCCAGGCGCGGCCACGCCTCGACCATGACGTAACTCAGCAGCGAGATAAGGAAGATGATCCCGAGTGCCATGCACGCGAGCAGCAGCCAGCGGAACAGGCTCTCGCCCGGCCGCCAGCGCGGCCCGGCCAGCGTTGCGCGGCCGGGGGCCGCGGGAACCGCGTCCTTGACGGGGGCGGTCATTCGTACACCTCCCGGTACTTGCGCACCAGCCGGATGCTGATCAGGTTCATCACGAACGTCGCGACGAACAGCAGCGCGCCGACCGCGAAAACGGTGTTGTACTCGATCGAGTCCACCGGGATGTCACCGGAGGCGGCCCGCGCGATGAACGCGGTCATCGTCTCCATCTCCTTGAGCGGGCTGAACGTGAGGTCGGGCGTCGAGCCCGCGGCGATGAGCACGATCATGGTCTCGCCGACGGCCCGGGAAATGCCGAGGACGCAGGCGGCAACGATGCCCGACAGTGCGGCCGGGACGACCACGCGGACCGAGACCGTGCGCTTGCCGGAGCCCAGCGCGAAGGCGCCGTCCCGCAGAGCGTGCGGTACCGCCGACAGGGCGTCCTCGGTGAGCGAGGCGATGGTCGGCACGATCATCACGCCCATCACCAGGCCGGCCGCAAGGCCGTTGCGCACGGCCGGCGTCCAGTCGGTCGGCAGGATGTCCTGCAGCAGCGGGGTGATGAAGGCCAGCGCGAAGAAGCCGTAGACCACCGTGGGGATCCCGGCGAGAACCTCCAGGCTGGGCTTGAACAGCTTGCGCACGCCGGGCCTGGCGTACTCGCTCAGGTAGAGCGCGGCGCCGAGACCGACGGGGATCGCGACCAGGAGGGCGACACTCGTGATCATCAGGGTCGCGGCCACCAGGGGCAGTACACCGAAGTGCTTGTCGGCGAAGAGCGGCGTCCACTGCGTACCGGTGAAGAACTCACCGATGTCGACCTGCCCGAAGAAGTCGATGGCCGGGGGGATCAGCGAGATGACGATCCCCAGGGTCGTGGCCACCGAGACCAGGGCCGCGGTCAGCAGCAGCCCCTTGATCGCGGCCTCGCCGTAGCGGGGGCGAGTCCGCCGCAGGGACCGGGAGCCGGTCCCTGCGGCGGACTGAGCGGGGGAGCCGGTCACTTAGCGGCTTCCTTAAGCTTGGCCAGGTCCGCTTCGAGCTCCTTCTCCTGCTCGTCGTTGAGCGGGATGAACTTGGCGTCCTCGGCGATCTTCTTGTTGTTCTCGACGTAGTACTCGACGAAGTCGACGACCTCGGGCTTCTTCAGCGACTTGGCCGAGGGGTAGATGAACAGCTGCCGGCCCAGCGGCTTGTAGGAGCCGTCCTGCACCGTCTCCACGCTCGGCGTGACACAGCCGTCGCCGCCGTCGACCTGAAGGACCTTCAGCTTGTCGGCGTTCTCCTCGTAGTAGGAGAAGCCGAAGTAGCCCATGCCGCCCTTGGTGCCGGAGACGCCGGTCACGGTGACGTTGTCGTCCTCGCTGCCGGAGTAGTCGGTGCGCGAGG
Source organism: Streptomyces sp. NPDC002776 (assembly GCF_053592195.1). Taxonomy (NCBI): domain Bacteria; kingdom Bacillati; phylum Actinomycetota; class Actinomycetes; order Kitasatosporales; family Streptomycetaceae; genus Streptomyces; species Streptomyces sp. NPDC002776. The sequence continues at coordinate 13,382 of NZ_JBSFVG010000034.1, forward strand.
CACCCTCCTCACCGTTGATGGCGTCGGTGAAGTAGTCGAAGGTGCCCGAGTCGGTGCCCGCGCCGAACAGCTTCAGCGGCTCGTCGGGGAACTTGGGGTCAACCTGGTTCCAGTTGTTCACCTTCGAGCCCGGCTCCCAGATCTTCTTGAGCTGCTCGACGGTGAGGCACTCGGCCCAGTCGTTGTCCTTGCTGACCACGACGGAGAGCCCGTCGTTGGCGATGGAGAACTCCTCGTACTTGACGCCGTTCTCCTCGCAGGTCTTGATCTCCTCGTCCTTGATCGGACGGGAGGCGTTGGAGATGTCGGTCTCGCCGATGCAGAACTTCTTGAAACCACCACCGGTGCCGGACGTGGCGACGGTGACGCGCACCTTTGGCTGCTCCTCGGCGTAGAACTCCGAGGCGGCGCTGGTCAGCGGGGCGACGGTGCTGGAACCATCGATCGCGACCTTGCCCGACAGCTCATCGCCACTGCCACCCGAGCCGGCGTCGTCGCCGCCACACGCGCTCGCAGCCAGCATCACAGCAGCCGTCAGTGCCAGGGGAGCCTTGGCCCGGCGCAACGAAGTGGAAATGTTCACGACTCTCGATCCTCGTGTCTGCCGGGTGCTCCGGCGGTGGACCGGCGCGCTGGGCGCTCCGTTCTGACACAGTGGATCGAAGTCTGACTATATGAACTCGCGGTGTACGGGGAACCCCTGCTGCATGAACGATAGCTTCCTATCTATATAGGTGGATCTTGTTGAAGGTGACGGCAGAGGGAGGGGCGGGCATCAGCGCATCAGGTGCCCTTCACTGGGCCCCTGGACGCCTTCAGGAAGCAGAGTTCGACCGGAGTTCACCGTCCGGCCGCCTCGGCGCACGGGGACCGCGCCTAGCGTCATCCATCGACATCCACCTATACACCGGTGGCATCGCGTTCGTCTCCGACATGCGTGGAGGAACTGTGCCCGACCTTCCCCTGCCCGCCCACCCGAACACCGCGCGCTCCGTGCTGACCTGCCGCTACCGGTGCGGCGACGCCTGCTCTCACGACGCGCCCAACCGCACGCTCAACCCGTACATCGGCGACGTCATCCAGCACGCCCTCTCCCGCAGAGGCGCCCTCAAGGGCGCGGCCGTGATCGCCCTGGCTGCGGGCGCCACCGGGGCGGGGGCGTCGGCAGCGGCCGCGGCCGCGTCCCCGGGCCAGACGCCCGGGGGCCGCCCGCCGCGCGGTTTGGACTTCACACCCGTGTCACCGAACACGGCCGACGCGCTCATCGTGCCCGAGGGCTACGGCCAGCAGGTCGTCATCCGCTGGGGTGACCCGGTCCTGCCCGGCGCCCCGCGCTTCGATGCCCGCCGGCAGAGCGCCAAGGCGCAGGCGCGGCAGTTCGGATACAACGCGGACTACATGGCACTGCTCGACATACCGCACCGGCGGGGGCAGAAAGTGCTCGTGGTCAACCACGAGTACACCAGCGAACAGATCATGCACTTCGGCTACGACCCGGCGAACCCGACCCGCGAGCAGGTGGAGATCGCCTGGGCCGCGCACGGCCTGACCGTCCTCGTCGTACGCGAGGACCACCGCTCGGGCCGCCTGTGGCCGGTTGTCGGCGACGTCCTCAACCGCCGGATCACCGCCACCACCCCCTTCGCCTTCACCGGTCCTGCAGCTGGCAGCGACCTGCTCAAGACCACCGCCGACCCGACCGGGCGGACAGTGCTGGGCACCCTGAACAACTGCGGTGGCGGCATCACCCCGTGGGGAACCGTGCTGTCCGGCGAGGAGAACTTCAACCAGTACTTCGCGAACGCCGCCGCGGTCACCGACCCGACGGCAAAGGCCCGCCTGGCCCGTTACGGCCTGCCCAGCGGAGCCAGCGAGCGCAAGTGGGAGCTGTTCGACAACCGCTTCGACATCGGCAAGGAGCCCAACGAGCCGAACCGGCACGGCTGGGTGGTCGAGATCGACCCGTACGATCCCACCTCCACCCCGCGCAAGCGCACCGCGCTGGGCCGCTTCAAGCACGAGGCCGCCGAGCCCCGCCTGGCCTCGGACGGCCGGGTCGCGCTCTACATGGGCGACGACGAACGCTTCGACTACCTCTACAAGTACGTGTCGAAGAAGGCGTACAGGAAGGGCCACAGCCGTGCCGCCCGCGAGCACAACATGACCCTGCTCGACGAAGGCACCCTGTACGTCGCCAAGTTCGCCGGTGACAGCCCGGCCTCCGAGATCGACGGCATCGGAAAGCTCCCGGCGGACGGCGCGTTCGACGGCAGCGGCGAGTGGATCCCGCTCGCCTCGGGATCGGTCTCCCACGTACCGGGGATGACCGCGGAGGAGGTCTACGTCTTCACGCGCCTGGCCGCCGACAAGGTGGGCGCCACGAAGATGGACCGCCCCGAGGACGTGGAGCCGCACCCCTACTCCGGCCGCGTCTACGTCGCGCTGACCAACAACAAGGACCGCGGCGCCACCGGCAAGGCCGGCCCCGACGAAGCCAACCCCCGCACCGGCAACAAGCACGGGCAGATCCTGGAACTGGAGGAGCGACACGGCAACGCCGCCTCGCAGTCCTTCGCCTGGCGTCTGATGCTGGTCTGCGGCGACCCCGAGGACCCCTCGACGTACTTCTCGGGCTTCGACAAGAACAAGGTCAGCCCGATCTCCTGCCCCGACAACGTCGCCTTCGACAACCACGGCAACCTGTGGATCGCCACCGACGGCAACGCCCTCGGCACCAACGACGGCCTGTTCGCGGTCCCGGTCAAGGGCTCCGAGCGCGGATACGTGAAGCAGTTCCTGACCGTGCCCAGGGGCGCGGAGTGCTGCGGCCCGATCATCACCGAGGACCGCATCCTCGTTGCGCCCCAGCACCCGGGCGAGCTCGACGGGGCGAGCGCCGAAAAGCCGGGGTCGGTGTGGCCCGACGGGCCGGGCAGCATCCCGCGGCCGTCGGTCGTGACGGTGTGGAAGGAACGGCGCCGGTAAGCCGCACATCCCACGCTCTCGTATCTGCTCGGGCAGGCTCAGACTGCCCGAGCAGAGTCATATCGCGAAGGCCGCGTACGACGGATCACAGCCCGCCGCAGAGCCGCAGCCCCTCCGGACTGAGACACGGGAAGTGCCCCTGGTCGCGTACGACGTCCTGCCCGGCGCCGCGGGTCACCCGCCGGTTCGGGGAGGAGAAGATAGACCGCGAAGGCTACGCGCAGCGCTTCCTGCCGAAGATCGGCCCGTGGGCGCTGTACGGGCTGCTGTTCACGATTGTCATCCTCTTCGCCCTGCAAGGAAAGACATTCTTGTTCTCCCCGGCCGAGCACTCGTCGCGTCCCGGCCGGCTCATGCCCACCCAACCGGGGCAGACCTACCTGGACGCCGGCCATGTGGTGGACTACCTCACCGACTACGAATAGCGCTACGACCTGCTCACCCAGCACGGCACCCGCGTGGACGCCGTACGCCGCGACGCAGGCGGCTCCTGGTCGCGGCGGACACGGGCACCTGGCGGGCCTGCGCGGTCATCAGTGCCACCAGCAGCTGGTCGCGGCCTTTCCTGCCCGTCGTCCCCGGCCGCGAGGTGTTCACCGGACGGCAGTTGCACACGGTGAACTACAGCTCTCCGGCCGGCTTCGCCGACCAGCACGTGATCGTGGTCGGCGGCGGGAACTCCGGCGCCCAGATCGCCGCCGACCTTGCCCTGGACGGCCGCGTCGAGGTGACGCGGGTGACCCAGCAGCCGCCCCGCTTCCTGCCGGACGACATCGACGGCCGCGCCCTGTTCGACGTCGCCACTGCCCGCCTCCGTGCCCTCGGCGCCGGCCGCACCGACACTGGCGGTATCGCCTCCGCTCGGCGACATCGTCGCCGTGCCGCCGGTGCGGCAAGCGCGGGATGCCGGGCTGCTGAAGGCATCACCCGTGTTCGTACGCCTCGAGGGCGATGGCGTCGTGTGGGCCGACGGCACCCGCGCCGAGGCGGAGGCGGTCATCTGGTGCACCGGCTTCCGCCCGGCCTTGTCCCACCTTGCCCCTCTGGGACTGCGCGGCACGCGCGGACACATCCCCACCGACGGCACCCGCGCCCTGGGCGAGCCGCGGCTGCACCTGCTCGGGTACGGCGGCTGGACCGGCCCGGCCTCCGCCACCCTGATCGGCGTCGGCCGCCCGGCCCGGGACGCGGTACGCGAGATCGCCGGGCTCCTTTGAGCACAGGCGGTGCGGCCGTCCCCGGCCGCGCAGTACCGGGCGGCCGGGGACGTGCGGCTACGCGACCTTGACCATGGTCTGGCCGCAGCAGCATGTCGGGTTCTGCTGGCCGCCGCAGCTGGCCGGGGCGCCCTTGGTCACCGTCAGCTCGCACCCGCAGTTCTCATCGGGGCAGCGATAGGCCTCGCCCTCACGGAACGGCATCGCTCTCACCTCCTTGTTCGCGTTTCTCTCCCGTCGCGAGCGACGCTAGAACCTGGCCCCAGGGGCAAGGTCAACACTGGGCGGGAGGAGGAACGCACATGGCGATGCAAGGGTTGACGATCGGGCAGGCGGCCAAGGCCGCCGGGCTCACACGCAAGGCGGTCCGTGTCTACGAAGCCAAGGGCCTGCTGCCCAGGGCGGAGCGCAGCCAGGCCGGCTACCGGCTCTACAACGAAGACGATGTCGAGTTGCTGACGTTCATCCGCCGGGCCCGTGCACTGGGCCTGCACCTGGACGACGTCGGCGAGGTCCTGCACATCCGCCGCGGCGGAACCCTGCCGTGCGACGCTGTCCGCACCCTGCTCGACGCACGCATCGCCGAGATCGACGCGACCATCACCGATCTCCTCGCGCTGCGCCAGACCCTCACCGAGACCCGTAAAGCCGCCGACGGCCGGCCGTGCGGCGAGCCGGCCGCGGTGTGCTCGATCATCGAGGACGCCTGAGCCGCCACCGCCGCGCCGGCGCCCGCCTACATGAGGGCGGGGCTGCGGCGCTCGATGAGGACGACGTCGGCCCGTTCGATCGTCAGGCCGTGGTCGGCATGGCCAGCAGCTTGCCCATCGCGGCGAGCACGGACGGCTCGACCTGGTAGTAGACCCAGGTGCCGCGCCGCTCGGAGGTGAGCAGCCCGGCCTCCTTGAGCTTCTTCAGGTGGTGGGACACCGTGGGCTGAGAGACGCCGACGTCGGAGATGTCGCACACGCACGCCTCCCCGCTGGGGTGTGAGGCGACCGCGGAGAAGAGCCGCAGGCGCACCGGGTCGCCGAGCGCCTTGAACATCCGAGCGGCCGTCTCGGCCTCCTCGGCGGAAAACGGCCGCTCGGTCAGCGGCGGGCAGCACGGCGCCACGGTCTCCGGCTCCAGCAGCGGCAGCACCTTCGTATTCGACATGCATCTATGTTGACACATGTCGAATCAGAGGGCGAGGGGCGGAGCCGCGTGCAATCACGGGCCGTCCCTCGCCCGTCGGGGTTCGGCCGCTACAGGCCGGCGGCGGCCGGGGCCTTGCGGACGTGGGCGGCCAGCGGGCCGATCACGTACTCGGCGTCCCGGCCGACGCCGCGCAGCGTGTTGGAGGCGAAGGACCGCTGGAACTCCAGGCCGAGGTAGACCAGCCCGGGATGGGTGAGGGAGATGCCCCCCGCGTGCAGTGGCGCCCCCTGTTCGTCGAGTGCGCCGAGTTTGGCCAGGTAGTCGAGGTGGGGCCGGTATCCAGTGGCGAGCAGCACCACGTCGGCCCGCTCCCGGCTCCCGTCAGCCCATATGACCTCGTCGCCGTCCAGGGCGGTGAACATCGGCTGCCGCTGGAGCCTCCCCGACTCCAGGGCGTCCTGGTAGCGGCCGGTGTCGAGGACCAGGGTGCCGCCGACGTAGTGGATCAGCCAGTGCGGCGGCAGGTGGTCGAAGCCGGTCGTTGTCAGCCAGTGGTGCAGGTCCTTGCCGTCGCGGATCTGCGGCAGGAAGTGGACCGGGGCGCGGGTGGCCAGGGTCACCGTGGCCACTTCAGCCAGTTCGTAGCCGACCTGGACGGCGGAGTTGCCGCCGCCCACCACCACGACCCGCTTGCCCGCATACGGTTCGGGGCTGCGGTAGTCGGCGACATGCAGCACTTCGCCGGCGAAGCCCTGCCGGCCGGGCAGGTCGGGCAGCAGCGGGTTGCCGAAGGCGCCGCTCGCGGCGACGATCCCGGCCGCACCCAGGCGGCGGCCGTCGGCGGTGTGCAGGATGAAGCCGGCGCCGTCGCTCTCCACGCTCTCGACACGAGCGTGGGTGCGGATCTCCGCGTCCAGCCGGTCCGCGTAGCGGGTGAGGTAGTCCACGACCTCGTCGCGGTGCGGATAGCGGTCCCTGCCCCCGCCGAACGGCAGGCCCGGCAGGGCGCTGAACCGGGCGGGTGAGAACAGCGTGAGGCTGTTGTAGTAGCCGGGCCAGGAGCCGGCCGCCTGCCCGGACGCCTCCAGTACCACTGGCGCCAGTCCTTGCTCGCGCAGGGCATGGGCGGCGGCCAGCCCGGACTGCCCGCCCCCGATAACCGCGACATCGACGTACTCCATGAACCAGACCCCTAAATTCGACAACTGTCTATGTTGACGTCTATCGAAGCAGGTGGCATGCTGGCGGCGCAAGCCATCGACGGACGTCGAAACAAAGGAGTCGCCGTGAAAGCGCCCACCACCACCGAGCTGCCCGTCGTGGTCGTCGGGGCCGGCCCGATCGGCCTGGCCGCCGCCGCCCACCTCGCCGAACGCGGCATCACGCCGCTGGTCCTGGAGGCCGGAGCGGCCGCGGGCGCCGCGGTGCGCGAGTGGTCACACGTGCGGCTGTTCTCCACCTGGGGCGAGGTGACCGACCCGGCTGCCGAGAAGCTGCTGGCTCCCACCGGCTGGACTCGGCCCGACGCGCACACCTACCCCTCCGGCGGTGACTGGGCCGAGCAGTACCTGCAGCCGCTCGCCGATGTCCTGGGTGACCGCGTCCGTTTCGGCGTCACCGTCACCGGCGTCTCCCGCACCGGCCGCGACCGCGTCGTCGACGCCGACCGCGAGCAGCAGCCCTTCGCCGTGCACATCGCCTACGCCGACGGCCGCGAGGAGCGCGTCACCGCCCGCGCGGTCATCGACGCCTCCGGCACCTGGGCCACCCCGAGCCCGGCCGGCGGCAGCGGCCTGCCCGCCCTCGGAGAGCGGGCGGCAAGCGACCGCATCACTTACCGCGTCCCTGACCTGAAGGACCCCGCCGTCCGCGCCCGGTACGCGGGCAAGCGCACCGCTGTGATTGGCTCTGGCGCCTCCGCCTTCACTGCCCTCGCCTACCTGGCCGACCTCGCCAAGTCCGACGACGGCGCGGGAACAAGGGGCGTGTGGATCCTGCGCCGGGGCATCTCGGGCTCCACCTTCGGCGGCGGGGAAGCCGACCAGCTTCCCGCGCGTGGCGCGCTGGGTCTGGCGGCGAAGGCCGCCGTCGACGAGGGCCACGCCGACGCCGTCACCGGCTTCCGCACCGAGGCGATCGAGCAGGCGGACGACGGCCGCCTGGTCCTGGTCGGCGAGGACGGGCGTCGCCTGGAACCGGTCGACGAGGTGATCGTCCTGACCGGGTTCCGGCCCGACCTGTCCTTCCTCGACGAGCTGCGCCTGGGCCTCGACGAGCGCCTTCAGGCCCCCGTCGAGCTGGCGCCGCTGATCGACCCCAACCAGCACTCCTGCGGCACCGTCTACCCGCACGGCCACCGCGAGCTGTCCCATCCCGAGCAGGGCGTGTACCTGGTCGGGATGAAGTCCTACGGTCGCGCTCCGACGTTCCTGGCGATGACCGGGTACGAGCAGGTCCGCTCCGTCGCCGCCGCGATCGCCGGCGACCTCGCTTCCGCCGACCGCGTCGAACTCACCCTCCCCGAGACCGGAGTCTGCGGCGGAGCCGGCCTCTTCGACACCCCCGACGCCCAGGAGGTCGACGGCGGCGGCTGCTGCGCTCCCGCCCCGCAGCTCGTCCAGCTCGGCGCCCCCGCCACGGCCGGGACGGCGGCCGAACAGACCCCGGCGGGCGGCTGCTGCGGCTCGTGACCGACCTCAGCACCCGAGGCGACGGGGCCGCGACCGGAACAGGGGACCGGTCGCGGCCCCGCGCCGCCCTGCCCGCCCTCTGCGCCACGCAGGTCGTGAGCTGGGGCATCGTCTACTACGCCTTCCCCGTCCTCAACCCCCAGATCACCCCCGCGACCGGCTGGCCGGCCGGGGCGACCACCGCGGCGTTCTCCCTCGGCCTCGTCGTCTCCGCCATCGCCGGAATCCGCGTCGGACGCATCCTCGACCATCGCGGCCCCCGCGCCGTCATGACCGCCGGCTCCGTACTCGGTGTGGTCAGCCTGCTGATCGTGGCTACGGCCCCCAACTTGCTGGTCTTCTTCGCCGGTTGGGCGCTGGCCGGGCTCGCGATGGCGGCCACCTTCTACCAGCCCGCGTTCGCCGCCCTCACCCGCTGGTGGGCCCCCGACCATATCCGCGCCCTGACCATCGTCACCCTCGCAGGCGGGCTCGCCTCCACCGTCTTCGCACCCCTGACCGCGGCCCTCGCCGACCACCTGTCCTGGCGCCACACCTACCTCGTACTCGCCGCCATCCTCGCCGCCGTCACCATCCCCGCCCACGCCCTGGCCCTGCGCGCACCCTGGCCCGATGCCCCAACCAGCCCTGCGCACAAGGCCGAAGGCGCTGCCGATGTGGGGCGCAGCCGGCCGTTCCTCCTGCTCGCCGCCGCTTTCACCCTGTCCAGCTTCGCGATGTACGCCGTCGTCTTCGCCCTCGTCCCGCTCCTCCTGGAACGCGGATACACCACCAGTCAAGCCGCCTGGGCCCTTGGAATCGGCGGCGCCGGACAGACCCTCGGCCGCACCCTGTACGCCACCCTCGCCCGACGGACCACCGCCACCGCCCGCACCACGATCCTCATCGCGCTCGGCGGCCTCACCACCGCCGCCCTCGCCGCCGTACCCGGCCCCTACGCCTTGCTCATCGCCGTGTCGGTAGTGGCCGGCATGGTCCGCGGCAACCTCACCCTCCTCCAGGCCACCGCCATCACCGACCGGTGGGGCACCACCCACTACGGCCGCCTCTCCGGTCTCCTCGCAGCACCCGCCCACACAGCAGCAGCAATCGCGCCGTTCGCCGGCGCCGCCCTCACCGTGCCCCTCGGCGGCTACGGACCACTCTTCGTCCTCCTGGCCGCCACCTCCATGGCCGCCGCCCTCACCGCGCCATGGACAGACACCTCCAAACGCCATCGAAGGTCTCTTACATAGCAGGGTTCGTGCCCGCTCAGAACAGACAACCGAGGACCCACCAACAGCACAGCGCCACCACCCTCCCGGGTGATGGCACCACACCTGTTGCGCCGCATATCGTCCACAGTAAAGGCGCTGAGCTGCACCGACACGCTCTCCTCGCCTCGCGCCACAGTCTCTGCACCCAGAGAACCCGCTGGGCGTTGCTGCCGTATCGAACAATGAGTCCCTGGCATAGCGCGCAGGGGCCGATCTGGTTCGGGTTGCAGCCGAGCATGATCGCTGCCGACGCGGGGTCGGTCGAGGGGTCGATACGTCTGATGGAGTCGTTCATGCATCCGAATCTACGTCGGGCGATCCGGGAGGCTTCGCCGTCGTGGCCGTCGGCTTGGCGGCGAGAGGTTCGGTGGGCAAGCGGCAGCCTGGGCTGGGCAAGCCCTGCTGGTTCCGGGTGGGCAAGCCGGTCCTGTCAGGCTCGGCGGGGCCGGCAGCCTGGTTCGGTCAGGTGCGGGTGACGGTGAAGCCGGTGCTGTTGAGGGCGTTGGTCCACACGTTGCGGTCGAACCACTTGGTGATGTCCGGCTGCATCTCGGTGACGGCGCGCATGCGGGCCTGCCAGTCGTGGCCGGTGGGGCCGCGGTTGCCGTCGCATCCCTCGCAGCCGTCTTCTCCGTGGAGGTGGCCGGCCATCCATGCGTTGACTGCGACGTTGAGGATGACGGCGTACAGGTCTCCGCCGGTTTGGGCCAGGCCGTCCGGCACGCCGGCGAGGATGAGGGCCAGCTCGGGGTTGTCCCGCGGCGGCATGGGGGCTTGCCCGACTCCTGCGTCGGGGCTGCTGTCTTCGAATTCCTGCACGCTCTGGGCGATGCTGTCGGCGAGTGCGGAGGCGTCGAAGTAGCGCCAGGCTGATCGCACCTGGATGCCGAGTTGGTCGGCCACCGCCTGGATGCTGCGCTCGATGGTGTCCTCCACCGTCGCGGGGGTGAGTGTGACGCCCCGGCGGGCCAGTTCGGTGAGGGTCTCGGCGACTGCTTCTTTGATCGCTTTGGTCTTCCGCACCACCGCATCGTAGGGGCGTGGGGCTTTCCCGGGAGGCCGCATAGAGGAGTTCGCGGGCGCGGGTGGTTCAGGGCGAGGGGGCCAGGGAGGCGGGGAAGGCGGCGTCGGGTCCGAAGCGGGCGCGGGCGGTGTCGGCCGCCTTCTCAAGCCGTCGTGCTTTGTCGTCGCTCGCGTCGAGGAGGAGCTGGTGGTGGGCGTCGCTTGCAGGGCGCAGGGCGGAGGCGCGCACGGTGATGGTGCGGACGCGTGCTCGTTGGAGGCCGAGGCTGTCGTAGATGCGGTGGGCAGCCTGGGTGAGGGCGGCGGAGTGGTTGGTGGCTTCGGGCAGGGTGCGGGTGCGGACGGTGTGGGAGCGGTCGGCTTAGCGGACGTCGAGGGTGAGGGTGCCGGTCGCGTCGTGGGTGTGGCGGAGATCGGCACCGAGGTGTTCGGCCAGGGCGAGGATGCCGCGGCGGTGGTGTCCGGGGTCGAGTTCGTCGTATGGGAAGTCTTGGCGGGCGGTGCGGGAGGCGGGGGCGAAGCCCGGGGGTGACGGGTCGGGGGTCGTGTCCGTCGGCGCCGGTCGGCGGCACACCACGTCGGCCACGGAGGGGCCGTGCCGCGCTCAGCGTGGCCGTCAGACAGGCGGCGGGAGGCTCGGTGGGCAAGCTTCCGCCTTGCTTGGGCAAGCCCCTGCTGCTCGGGGGCGGGCAAGCCGGTCCCACCGGTCCCGGACTCTGCCGGGGCCAGTAGGGCGGGTTGTTGAGGGCGGGTGACGGCTCTGATCGTCTTGGGGAGTCCCCCGGGCTCTTCCTGGGCGGTCACCGAGACAGGCATCACGCGAGGGCAGCCGCGTGGCCTCCCGTGGGGAGCCGGGAGGCGCGGCGGGCCCTGTCGCAGGGGTGCAACGACAGGGCCCGATAGAGGGGCCGCCGCCAGGGAAGCGAGGGATCCCACGGCCACCACCATGCACCACAAACCAGCCACAGCAACAGAGATCAGCCACGACTTCCTACAGGCGCACTGCAGCCCTGCCACGGCCGCGGCGCTCAACGAGGGTGAGTGTTTGCTCTGTTCCGGGCCGCCTGTGGAGTGTGCTCGACCACACGGCGGGTCCGTCCTGCATGACGTGGATGGAGTGTCACCGCGATGCGTCTCATGCGTCATATCCCATCGTGGCGGGTTCCATCGTCGGTCCACAGCCGTAATGGCTGGCGCACTCCCGTCTCGGTCTCGCTCTTCTCCCTCGCCCAGCGAAGGACCGCGAGGATTCCCTCCATGCTGTCCTGGGCCCGAGGCGGTGGGGATGACCCTGGTGGTCACGCCGGGCATCCCCGCACATCGCGCACGGCGCCAGCGGCATGGCAGTGACTCGGTCGCGGAACTGCCGGCGAGTGGGCTGAGCAGGCGCCGTCGGCAGCGCGGCCGGGTCGATGCCGTGTTCTTGCAGCTGTGCCTCGGTTCCGGCGTCCGTACCGTCCTGTCTCGGAAACGTCATCGTCTGTGTGCGCGAGTTCAGCTGGCGCGGCGGTAGGTGGCGGCGGGGCCGATGACGTCGGGGCCGAACTTGTCGCGGATGCGGTCGATGGCTGTTTCGGCGATCAGACGTGCTTCGCGGGCGCCGTCGAGGCTGATCTGCTGGGCGACCTGGTCAGCGTCGATGAGGTCGTCGCCTTTGAGGGTGAGGGCGGTCAGGCGGCCGCGTTGCAGGCCGGCGGCGTCCATCAGCTGGTAGGCGAGCAGGCGCAGGTCGTCGTCGTGTGCGGAGGGCTCGGTCAGACGGCGAGTCCTGGTCCAGTTGGTGTTGCCGGCGAAAGTCAGGGTGAGGGTGAGCGCACGGGCCGCCTGCTGTCGGCGGCGCAGCAGGTGCCCGAGCCGGACCACCAGGTCGAGGAGAGCGGCGCGGACAGAGGCGCCGTCCAGGGTGTGCTGGGGGAAGGTGTGGCGGACGGTTGCGGCGGCGGGCAGGGCGCGGGGGATGACGGGGCGCGGGTCGATGCCGCGGGCCCGATCGGCTGCCGTGCGGCCGGCGCGGCCGCCCAGCAGACGCTGGATGGTGGCGTGCGGGACGGCGGCGAGCAGACCCACCGAGTGGATGCCGTAGTCGCGTAGCACGGCGGCTTGGCGGGGTCCGATGCCGTGCAGGGCCTCGACCGGCAGCCCGGCCAGCCAAATGGTTGCTTGGTCGGGGTCGACGGCCAGGACGCCGCCGGGCTCGCCGATCTGCGCGGAAGCGGTGGCCGCGACGGTGATCGAGGGCCCGATGCCGACGCGTACGTCGACACCCAGGCGGGACAGCGTCCGCACGCGCAGGATCTCGCCCAGGTGGCGGGGGCCGGTGCCGTGGTAGCGCAGGGCGCCCTTCAGCTCCACCAGGGCTGCGGTGGGCGGCAGCGCCTGCACGACCGGGGAGAGCCCGGACAGCAGCTCCAGCACGTGCCGGTAGGTCTCCCCGGGCAGGCGGTCCGGGCAGCGCACATGCATCACCGTCGACCTCTGGCCTGCCGGTACGTCCGCAGTCACGACATCCACCTCCCACCCCTCACGTTATCGAACATAAAATCGAACACGCGAGAGCGCCTACGGTGGATCATGGGCATAGAATCAAAAATGTGTTCGACGACCTGCCGCCCGACCTGGACCGCCTGAAGACCTTGCGGGTTTGGCACGCCCTGTGGGTGGACCGCATCGATGCCAAGATCGCAGCCCTCCGGCAGCGGCAGGCTGAAGAAGAACGTGGCAGGCAGAGCCGCCCTGCGCCGCCGGACTGGATCGTCGAACTCGGTATCGGTTCCAGCCAGCCACCCGTCGAAGTCCACGTCGGCGACTGCCACATGGCAGGCAAGCGGCGGCGAGCCGTCAGCCGCGACGAGGCCCGCCGGCTCCTCACGACGGGACTACGGGCATGCACCCACTGCCAACCCGACACTCAACTGGGCATCCTCGACTTAGCCGCGGCCGCGCCCTGCGGGGCGCTGCTGCACAGCCAGTGAGCGTGCTGATCCCTCGGCCGCATCCGTTGCCCACGGCTGATTCTGGGAGATGGCGTCGCCCTGCCTGAGAAGCTGCCCGTCGCCTCAGGTCAGCCGGTCTGGCCCAAGGTGCGCAAGCGGTCAGCAATGTCGTAGACGGTGAGCCGCAGAGCGCGGATGTCGGTGATCAGGTCCCGCCACGGCTCGAAAGAGTCGTCGATCTCTTCCCCAGAGGCCCGGATGTACGCGACGGCCACGCCGTAGCCGAAGTACGCGTTGCGAGCAGGCAACGGGCGCAGCAGGACCAGCTGCTCAAGCAGGGCGGCGGCCCGCCAGTAGGCGTCGGGCTCGCCCATCTCAAGCTGCGGTGTGTTCACCCGGTGCCGGGCGACGGCTGCCACCAGGGCCGAGTAGTCCCGCACCCCGAGTTCCTTGCCGAGCAGTTCTTCTTGCCGGTCGAGGAGCCACCGGATGTCGATATGCAGTTCCAAGGGTCAGGCCGCCCGCCCCGCGGTGTTTCGCCGGGCTGGGGCGTCGGCGGGGAAGGCCTCGTCGAACGCCTCGGCAAGGCCGGGGCGGGCGACGATCTCGCGGAACACGGCCGTCGCCTTGCTCAGCTTGATCTGGTTCTCTTCCTCTATGGCCAGCTCGGCCAGGTAGGCGCGCACGCTCTGTCCGCGGGCTGCGGCGACCGCAGCGAACCGGTCCCTGGTCTCGGAGTCGACCTTGACGGTGGTGTCAGCCATACCTCGAGTATGCACCCATGGGTACCTTCGCGAATACCCGTCCCGGGAAGGCCGCTTTCCGGTCAGGGCGCCTCGCCGAGCATCCCGGGCGTCAGGTCGCCGCGCACGCGTCGGACGCGCGGACGGTGGCGATATCGGCCGAACTCCAGCCGCGGCTGGTCAACCTCGATCTCGACGACGACCTCCGGCTTGACCGGCCGGAAGTGCACCGGATCGGCGCCGGGGAGCCCGCCTACCGTGCCCGGCAGCTTGCGCATCTCTTCGCCGGCCGCGCGCAAGAGCGGCGCCACGGCCAGGCGGACCTGTTGAGCGAGCGGCAGACTGACGCCAACCGCCCGCATATGGCCGCCCGTTGGTCGGCCCAGCACGAGGGCCTGGGTCGCCGGTGTCGTGCCGGTCACTCCGATGATCACGGCCTCGGTGGTGTGGCGCTCGCGCCACTTCACCCAGCCCGAGGCCAGGCCGGCGGCGTACGGTGCGTCGGTCCACTTGCCTACCAAGCCTTCCACGCCCGCGAGCGCTCCGATCCACCGGTGGGCTTGCTCGCGGTCCGCGGTGCTCGGGACCGCGCGCAGGGTGACCGGGCCGTCCTCGAGGAGACGCAGCAGCTCGGTTCGGCGCTCGGCATAAGGGCGGGGACGCCAGTCGGTGTCGCCGACGGCGAGGACGTCGAAGAGGGCGACATGGACGGTGAAGTCGGCGTCGCGTCGCGGGCCGCGGCGGTCGGCCCGGCTCTGCAGGCGATCGAAGGCCACGCTGGAGCCGTCGGTCAGGACCGCGACGAGCTCACCGTCGAGGACGGCGTCCGGCAGGCCGGCGGCAGCGTCTGCGACATCGGAGGGGTCTGTACGGTGAGCGGTGTAACTCCCGAGCTGGAAGCGACAGTTGATGACTGACGTGGCGAGTGACATCGGGGCCGGGGAGGCCGTTGTGAG
>NZ_JBSFVG010000035.1:0-25432 GCF_053592195.1 Streptomyces sp. NPDC002776
ACCCGGCCGCGGCCAAGGCCCCGGACCTGATCGGCCGCGACTTCACCGCGGACAAGCCGAACGCGAAGTACGTCGGCGACATCACCTACCTGCCCATCGACGGCGGGAAGTTCTGCTACCTGGCGACCGTCATCGACCTCGCATCGCGCCGTCTGGCCGGATGGGCGATCGCCGACCACATGCGCGCGGACCTGGTGACCGACGCCCTGGCCGCGGCGATCCGCACCCGCGGCAGCCTCGCCGGATCGATCATGCACACCGACCACGGAGCCCAGTACACGAGCAGGGCCTTCGCTGAAGCCTGCAGGTCAGCAGGGGTCCGGCGAAGCATGAGCGCGGTCGGGTCCAGCGCTGACAACGCACTCGCCGAGTCCTTCAACGCGACCTTCAAACGCGAAACCCTGCAAGGACGAAAGAGCTGGTCAACCGAGCGCGAGGCCCGCCTCGACGCCTTCAGATGGCTCCACCGCTACAACACCCGACGCCGACACTCCCGCCTCGGACAACGATCACCGATCGCCTTCGAGAACACCCTCCACCACACACCAACTACGCTGGCACCAGCCGCATAACCCGTGTTCAGGATTCGGGGTCAAGGCCCCATCACCGAGGCCGTCAACCTACTGGCCGCCCTCGCCCCCACCCTCACCGAAGCCGTACGAGCGGCGTCGACGAAGGCATACGTGATCCTGGACGGGACGCTCCTACCCATCGACCGAGTCGCCGCTGATCGCCCGTTCTATTCGGGCAAACACAAGAAGCACGGCATGAACGTGCAGGTCATAGCCGATCCGACGGGAAGCCTAATGTGGGCTTCACCAGCCTTAGCCGGTGCCGTCCACGACGTCCGGGGCCGCGCGCGAGCACGGCATCATCGAGGCACTCGCCGAGGCCGGCATCACCTGCTGGGCAGACAAGGGCTACCAGGGTGCAGGCGACACGGACCGTCTCCCTTACCGCGGCCGATGGGACAGCCTCTCCACTGGCCAGAAGCCCGTCAACCGGTCCTACGCAAAGATCCGTGCACTGGTCGAGCAGGCCATCGCCACCCTCCAGTCCTGGCGCCTCTTCCGCAAACTCCGCTGCTCGACGACCCGGATCTGAGGTTCCCCCGAGATGCGGAGTGTGTTGACAGAGGGTCAGATGGTTCTCATGAGAGGAACATCGACCATGGCCGCCCCCAGAAAGTACTCGCTGGAGTTGCGTGAGCGTGCGGTGCGGATGTACCGGACCTCCGACCCGAAGCCGCAGATCAAGAAGCTGGCCGTCGATCTCGGTGTGCATCCCGAGGCCCTGCGCGGCTGGATCCGGCAGGCCGAGGCCGATGCCGGCGAGCGCGACGACCGGCTCACCACCGACGAGCGGGCCGAGCTCGTGGCCCTGCGCAAGGAGAACGCCCAGCTCAAGCGGGCCAACGACGTGCTGCGGACGGCCTCGGCTTTTTTCGCGGCGCAGCTCGACCCGACCCGGCCCAGGTGACGGCGCTCCTCGACGAGCATCCCCGCCTGGGAGTCGAGTGCGTTCTGCGGGAACTGCACATCGCCTCCTCCACCTACTACCGCTGGCGCCTCGCGGAGAAGGACCCGTGCGAACGGCGGCGCCGCGACGTCGAGCTGACCGAGCGGATCAAGGAGATCCACGCGGAGTCCGGCGGCAATTACGGCTCGCCGCGCGTGCACGCCGTCCTCAGACGCGAGGGCACGCGCGTGGGCCGCAAGCGGGTCGAGCGGCTGATGCGCGAGGCCGACATCGCGGGCGTCAGCCCACGGCGGAAGGGCTTCACGCGCCGCGATCCCAAGGCCACGCTCGCCCCGGACCTGGTCAACCGGGACTTCACCGCACCGGCGCCGAACCGGCTGTGGGTCACCGACCTGACGATGATCTCCACAGGCGAGGGACCGTTGTGGCTCTCGGCCATCCGGGACGCCTTCTCCCGCCGGGTGGTCGCGTGGGAGACCTCTGCCCGCGCAGACGCCGACCTGGTCCTGACCACCCTGGAGTACGCGCTCGCGTCCCGTGAGGTCGAGCCCGGCAAGCTCATCCATCACGCCGACCACGGCTGTCAGTACACATCCATCAAGCTCACAACTCGACTGCTGCGAGCGGGAGTTGAGGCATCCATGGGGTCCGTCGGGGACTCGTACGACAACGCCCTCGCGGAGAACCTCTGGATGCTGATCAAAACCGAATGCATCCGCGGCCGCACCTTCACGACGAGGGCCGAGGCCAACCTCGCGCTCTTCGAATACATCGACGGCTTCTATAACTCCCGCCGCATCCAGGAACGGCTCGGCTTCCTCAGCCCGATCGAGTTCGAGGAGAAGCACTACGCCGAGCAGGCGACAGCCGAACCAACGAATCTGAACACCCATCAACCCCTGCTGACCAGCTGATCAGCACCTCCCGCATGACGGGGGAACCTCAATCACGAGCCTCGTCCAAGCCGTCCTGGTACTCCAGCTCGCCGCCAGGGGCTGAGATCAACCCGCAGCAGTCAGGAGGTCCGTCAATTCGGCCTCTGTCGTCCCCGCCCGCAGACGAACGTCGAAGGTGTAACCCTCATCGCAGAACACCAGGTCAAGGTCCATGGGTGTCAGCCTCCGGAAGACGATCGCCAACCAGATCGCGTCTTCCTCCCAGACGTCCATGTACAGGCAGGTTCCGTCCTCGTGCAGATACGCCTCACCGGGGCCGTTCTCCGTCTCGAACTGCCATATGAGGCTGCGCACTTCACTGTGATGCATCGAGTCGATCTCGACGGCAGACCACCGGGCACGGATCGCGTCAGTCAGCGCATCTCGATCGATGCGCCATCCGACCGCATCACCCTCAACCACCGCCAAGAACGTCGTAGCTCCAGGGTCTACCAGATGTCCGTGACACAGCGCCGATCAGCTGTCGCCTGAAGGTGGAACGGGCTCAGTGGGTGGCGGTGGCGACCGCCCACCCACAGAATGATCAGTCTCGTTGCGTTCCGGCAGGTCACATCAAGGAAATCCCGGTGTGCATCTGGTAGACCATCCCGTTGACGACCCTGCCGGTCCTCCACACGCGGCCAACCGGTCGCGGCCCGGGGTATCGGCGGAGCGGGTAAGTCCCACCCCTCCTGTCGGGGATGGGCCAGGGCCGCTGCTGCTGGATGTGCGGCAGGACCGGGTGCGTCCGGCGATGTCACCGGCGGGGCCCTCTCCGTCCACGCGATGCGTCGTGTCCCTGTCGCGGCGAGGGCACCAAGTGGCGCCTGGATGTCCTCGCGTCCTCAGGGGGCGAGGGCGGTAGCGTCCCACACCAGGAGCAGGTCGCCGTTGTCCAGAGTCATCAGGTGCTTCCGGTCCGGTGAGAGGCGGCAGTCGAGGATGGTGTGGGTGTGGATGTCGAGGGTGCTCAGCAGTGTCCCGTCGCGGGTGGACCGTATGTGTACTCGATGCTTGTCGGGTACGGCCAGCCAGTCGTCGGTGGTGGCGAATCGCGTGCTGCTGGTGTTACCGCCGCCCGGCAAGGTGAAACGTTCGTGTCCACCGGGGAGTTCCAGTACGCGGATCTCGTGTAGGTCCCCGAGGGCGATCCACGAGCCGTTGTCGGCCAGACCGAGTCGGTGGATTTCATGCGGCTGTCTGGGCAACTCGGCGCGTTGCGCGCCGGAAGCCGGGTCCCACAGGGAGACTTCACCGCTGGGATTGGCCATGGCTAGGGTTTTACCGTTGCCGCTCAGGGTCATCCGCGTCAGGCGCGTCGTCCGTGGTTTCGTCGGTGCACACCAGCCGGTGAGCACGTTCCCGAGGGTCCCTGTTCTCATGTCGTACCAGATCCACGTGCCGCTGGGGCTCTGCACGGTCCTCCATGCTTCGCCTATGCGGAAGGAGTGCTTTTCCTCCCCGGTGGCCGCGTCCCACGCCCGCACGTTCTCCCCCGTGGTTCCGGCGATGAAGAAGCTGCCGTCCGGGGCTATGGCACAGTGACTGAGCTGGTCGTACGGGCTGTGGATCACCCGGCTTACGGTCCGGGTCTCCAGGTCGTAGACGCGGATGAGCCCGTCCTTGCCGGCCGTCACCATCCAGGTTCCGTCCGGTGACAGGGCGAAGTCGCGGGTGAAGGGCGGCACGTGCAGGACCGCACGGACCGCCGACCGCGGCCAGGGGACGGACGGCGCCGGGGCGGTCAATCCGAGGGCCCTCAGCAGCCTTCGGGCCTGCTCTGGCGCGTCGCGGATGCTTCCGGGTGCCTGCCCGCTGATGACCGCGTTGATGGTCGAAGCGATGGCCCGGGACTCCGTGGAGTCGACCAGGGTCAGGTCCGTCAGGAGCCCTTGCACCTCAAGTCGTCGGATACGGGCGGCCTGCCAGCGTGGTTGCGCCACCAGCGCCGCGGCGGCATCGGGGTCGCTGTACCGCAGGTGCCACACGAGGTGCTGCCACCAGTAGCCGGCGTCGGTGGGAAGGTCCCACCATCCGGCTCCGGGAGGCACAAGTGCGCGGGCGTTGTCGAGGAGCCGGTCGTGCCACCTTGCGGCCTCCTGCGCCGACCAGCGCGACATCAGGCGTTCGTGCAGATCTGAGGGAACGGTGAGCCGTCCCCAGCCGTCGTCCCCCTCGGTGATGCTGACAAGGCCGGCGCAATCGAGGCTCTGGAGCGCGCTCAGGACGACAGTTTCCATGCCGGATTCGTCGGCTCCGCGCCATACCTCCTTGACGTCGCGCACGTACAACCCGACGCCTGGGGGGATGGCCGCGAGCCGCCGGGCGTCCACCGGCGGTCCGACGGCGAGATCGAGCTTTGTCAGTGCCGTGCCGAGGGAGTCGTCACCCCAGTTCTGGTGACCTGTCCGTTCCTCGAACTGGCGGGCCTTGCGCTCGTCGGCCCGCCGCCTGTACCGGCGCAGTTGCCAGTCGTCGTAGGCCGCCCGTGGATTTCTCATCCCCGTGCCCTCCCCTTCCTGCTGCCACCCGCTCAGTCAAGCACTCCGAGCCTCGGCGTGCGGCTCCTCGCGCCGATCCGGTCAGTCGTCGCCGGCAGGTACGTCCGAGGCACCGTCCCCGACAGCCGCGCGTGCGCCCGCCCGCTGTCCGCGTTCGAAGGGAGAACACGGGCCAACGGTGCTGAGCTTGCTCCCGAGGTGGTCGGCGATCTGCCGGAAGGACATGCCCTCACCGCCCGTCCAACGAGTCTGAGGTCTCCCAGTAGGGGTGCCAACGCAGCGTTCGATCTGCTGAGACTGTCCGGGACGGACACGACGCAGCCGGACACTCTGTTGAGGTCCAGCAACCATCGCACTGTTCACCCAGCGGCTCTGCGCTGATCCTTCTGCGTCGTGAACGCAGAAACGATCACGTCTGGCCCCGGGGGTTGCCGAACTCCCACCGCCCTCTGTATCGTTTTTCAATAACATCGATAATCGATACGGGGGGCATTATGGCGAGGGTACGCAATCCGCTGGAGCCGATGTCGACAGCGGTCACGGCCATCGTGACGCTGATGGCGGGGCTGATGGGTGTGGGCCTGCTCGGCGCGCTGTTCGTGGACGGCGTGACCGTCCTGGGCATCGGCGACAAGTTCGTATGCGTCATGGATACGACGACGACGGTGAGCATAGGCGAGGTGCCGCCCGCGGGTTTCAGACCCGCACCGGGAGCCACGGTCGACCTGGGCGCCCACCCGAACTACTGCACGGAGGCCGCCAGTACCGTCCAGGGCCTCCTCAACGCCGCAACACAACTCGCCCCCTTCGTCTTCACCGTCGGGGCGCTCCTGCTTGTCCTGCAACTGATCCGAGGTGCGGAGCGTGACGGCCTCTACACCGCACAGACCGCAAAACGGCTGCGCAGGCTGGGCTGGTGGCTGCTGGCCGGCAGTGTGCTCACCGCGATGGCCGTCTCCACGGCCCAAGAAGCTCTCATCGACTCGCTGAGCCGCGTCGGCGACATCAACGTTGTCTCCGGGCTGTGGTCGTGGGACATTCCCTTCATGGCGATACTCACCGGCCTCGGCGTCCTCTCTTTCGCCCGGATCATGCGGGTCGGCATCGCCATGCGAGAAGACCTCGACGGAACGGTCTGATGTCCGAGGAGAAGCAGGAGCACGCAATCGAGGTCCATCTCGATGAACTGCTCAAAGCGCGCGGGATGACTTTGGCGGAGCTCGCCGACCGGGTGGGAGTCACTCACGTGAACCTGTCGATTCTCAAGAACGGCCGGGCGAGGGCCATGCGGTTCACCACCCTGACCCGCCTTTGCGAGGTACTGGAGTGCCAGCCAGGCGATCTGCTCAGTCACCGTCGGCACTGAGTCTTGGCTATGTCCCCTTGGCCCTCGCTGAGAACGGCATTCGGCAAAGGGGGGGATGAGACCGGCGCCTCGGCCGGATGCCGCAGGGAGGACTGTTTCGCCGGGTCAGCGACCCGGCATACGGGCACCGCCGACCCGCGACGGCGCCTGCCAGACCCAGACGTCGGCTCCCCGGGCTGAAGCAACCGGGATCGTGGCTGCGAGCTTCCTGGACTGCCCGGCCACCTATACCAGCGCCTTTTAATGCTCTGACCGGATAGCTTCGCCGGAAGCTAGCGGTGTTCGGCGTGGACGGGCCTCGCCACCCTCCGTAGGGTGGTGATCGCATACGAAGGGGGCGGGGTGAACGGCAATCCGCTGTACCACTGAATAGCGCTGGCAGTGTCCACAGCGCTCATGCTGCCGGTGCCGGTGCCGGTGGCGATACTGGTGGGGTGGACACCGCCGTGGATGCGCAAGCGACAGGCCGGGATGCGGCTTCGCGCCTACGGCATTTTGTGCATCTACGCCCTCATGCTCGTCAACGGCATCCCCCGGATCGCCGACGCCTCATTCGAGACGGTCATGGTCTGTATGAACGTCGGCTTCGGCTTCACCGCCGCCGCTGCGGTCCTGTTCCTGCTCTCGGCATGCAAGGATTCAGGCGCCCGGACAGCTGGCCCAGTCGAACCTCGGGAAGGCTGAGAGACGGCTTGCCGCGCCTGCCGCGTCACGGTTGGTCAGGCCACTGGTGCGAGGGGGCGTCCGCCCCAGCAGACGGAACGCCCTAGCGCCTGCGCCTGGTGTGGCAAGAGTTTTCGATCAACACAGACGGTTACGGGCGGCTTCTTGGCGCAGGAACACAAAAGCCCCTTCATCTTGCCCCTTTTGGGCGATCAGCGCGTTTTTGCTGCGCCGTGGGGCACCGTTGCAGAAGTTCAGCTGTTCGCCGTCGAAGAGCATGTCCAGATCGCCTTTCGTTGCCGAGACGACGCGCTTCCTCCACCGCATGCCAACATCGGTTCCCGAGGCACCCGCCAAAACCTCGTCCAGGTACAAGGACTGCCCCTCAGTCAGGGAGTCGCCGTCGATTCCAGCGACAACATGCGGGCGCGGTCTCGAAGTTGTCCCGCTTTCTGAGTACGGAGCACATGCCGCGAGCGGCACAAGACCAGATATGAAAAGGGCGGCAACGGTGCGTCTCATGCGCGGACCATAACAGCGGCACGCCAAGCGGTCACCATCCGAAGTCTACTTCCCCACGGCCTGCGCTGAAGCACAGTCATGAGCGCTTGCTCGTGCAACTATCGCTGCTCATACGCCCGCAGGCGGCCTGGTACAGCCGAGCGTGTTCGGCGCGGGCCCGGCCGTGGCGTGCATGGTCTCGGTCTCCCAATCCTCGAACCGCGTGGGCAGCGCCTTGAGCTCACGGTCAAGGTCGCGGTGCCAGTCGATGAGCGCACTGGCGGCGAGACGTTCGGCGTCGCAGGCCGGACAGAGCTCCATCCACACGCCGGTTGCCCACGGGCCGTTCCACTGCAGAAGGAGATCCCTTCCGCAGCGGGAGCACGGCCGCATCGGCCCTGGCCCTGCTCCAAGGCAGTTGCACGCCACCCGCGAGGCCGCGGACGACCTCTCGGAGGCGGCCACAGCCGTCTTTCACCAGCACGCCGACAGCGAGATCCTGCTCAGCTTCCCCCGCGGGCCACGCTCGGCACCCGCGTGCTCGAGCTGAGCGACGACCGGGCACGGTTCGCCGACGCCCAGGCGCTGAAGTCGTACGCCGGATCCGCGCCCATTACCCGGGCCTCCGGCAAGAAACGCTTCGCCGACCGCCGGTTCGTCAAGAACAACCGCCTTATCAATGCCGGCTTCCTCTGGGCCTTCGCCGCCCTCACTGTCTCACTTCGTCATCCTGCCCCGCCGCTGGGCGTCGAACGATCCCTGGCCTGGCTCATGCACGCCCACCGCCATGCCCGGGACTACGAACGACTCATCCAGCACTCGGAATCGTTGATCACCTGGGCGGCGATCACGCTCACGAACAGACGCATCACCCGCAGGCCAGTCCCGCCGCACGGGCAAGTCGGCATCCCGCGAGGACGACCGGGACTGGCATTCACCCGGACCATCGCCGCCTAGGTTCCACCACAAGCGCAGCACGGACACTCTCCCACGGCAGCACCCGCGGCACGGCACCCTGCAGCGTCACATCACGCTGCCTGCCGGGTTCCCGTCGAGGTCGTCGGCCGGTGCGACGGCGGCCCTGATGTGCCTGCCGACCGGCTCGCGTCGCATCTCGAAGCTGCGGCACACGCCGATCCCGATCTCCAGGCGACCAAGCCCGGCTCGCTCACGTGCGTCTCTTTGATCGGGTCCATGCACGGCACTACGCCCCGGCGGCCCGGGAGAGTTCCGCCGCTGCGGTGGCTTAACCCAACCAAGTGGCGGGCCTCAAAGGGCTGTCGCCACCGTGGGCGAGCAAGCCGGATCCGCTGCCCTGCCGTGGTCGGCCCTGTCGGCGGGGCAACCGGTGCCGCGTTCGGGCCTGTGGTCAGGGCGTGTCGCCAGAGTAGTAGAAGCGGCAGGCGACGCCGGGCCCTTGTGTGCGGGGTTCGCCGGGGCGCGGGTCGTAGTGCCCACCAACGAATTCGGCGTAGGTCCGGTGGTTTCGCAAGCGAGTGAGCAACGTTTGTCGATGGCTTCGGGCAGCACGCAGCGGTCACGTCGCTCGTGAATGTTGATGAGAACTGGGAACACTCGGCCGCCTGACCCCCATCGAATTCGAGACCGTCATGACCACACCGGCCCTCCAGGCCGCGTGACCGCACCTGTCACCCGAACCTGCATCAGCCCCCCGCACCGAAAACGAGCGGCTACGGGGAAGGGCTCCCGCCTTCCGCTTGGATCGCGTCCTGATGGCGTTTCAGTCGGGTGAAACTCTGGGCCGCGTGGGACCGGCCAGATATACGCGCAGGCCCCCGGGAACCACAGGTTGAACCCCGCGGGCCCGTACTCCCCCGCCGCAACGCCAGTCCCAACCAGACCAGCACGAGGACAGCCACTGCGAGCTGCACCCACCGCATCGTCCGTAGCGTCTCAGCCAGGCCCTCAGGCAACCGGTATGAATGGTCTGCCATGCCTATCGGCTGCCCCCAGCAGCGGGTGTATCAACCGTCATCTCTCATACGAGGGGTCACCGGACGCTGGTGCCGGAGCCGCATCGTCTCTTCCTGTCGGTGACGGCGGAGGGTCCACATAGTGCCGACGAAGAACATCAAGAACATGGCTGCGCACGCAGCCGCCCACACGACCGCCGCCGTACCTTCATCGCCCACGACCCTGTCGATCAGCAGTACGCACCACAGCAACGTGAACGCTGCGTGGAACCAGCGCCCAAATCGAAGGATCTTCACTGCTCGAGGCTGGAGCGGATACTGGCCTCGCCACCTGAACTGACTCACAGGCTCCGACTACCCGCCGTCAGTCAGTTCGTGCACTGGTCTCACTTCGAGCCGGTAAAGGAACTTTGCAGAGCAGTTGTCGGGACCTGCGAGTTGCGTGACGACCATCGGCCGCGGCTGAGCGATCTACTCCACGGCTAGGCCCTGATCAGCCGGGCTGAAGCGGTCATCCTGCTGTACCGGCAGGCCTACTACGACCCGCAGCACCGCACCGGTCGCATCTACAAGCGCACACCGGATCCGGAGCTCTGCTGCCGGTCCGAGCCCGGTCGACCGGCGAAGGTCCGGTGTGAGCCCCCACCCGACTGCCACGTCCCACAACGAACTTCCTTTTGAAACGATCAGGCAGGCTTCAGTCGGGCTTCGTGGGCCAATCCAGCAGCCGGGCGCCGATCACCGCGGTCTGCAGCGTGTAGCGGTGCACCGGGTCGGACGGGTCCGCGCCGGTGAGCTGGTGGATGCGTTCCAGGCGGTAGGTGAAGGCACGCACGCTCAGCGAGAGCCGCCGCGCCGCCTCTGCGGACACACAGCCGGAGTCGAAGTAGACGGTGAGGGTGTCCAGGAGCGGCTGGGCGCCGCCGCGGGCTTCGAGCAGCGGTCCGAGGGCGTTCTCCACCAGCTCTGACATGGCCTGCCGGTCGCGGGTGAGGACCGGGTAGACGAGAAGGTCGGCGGCGTGCAGCACGGGTTCGTCGAGTTCGAGGCGCTCGCCCAGGTCGAGGGCGTTCAGGGCCTCCTCGTAGGACTGGACGACGCCGGCCGCGCCCGGTTGCGGACGGCCGATTCCCACCTGGCCGCCGCCGGTGGCGGCGAACGCCTGCCTGGCGAAGTGAGCGAGTACCTCGCCCTGGTCGCCCGGGGCGATGCACACCAGCCGGCCGTCCTTCGTGGTGAGCAGGATGCTGCGGTCGCCGAACCGGCCGATCAGCGCGTGCTCCACCTGCCGCAGAACCGTGTCTCCCTCTTCATAGGCGACCGGGCCGCGGGCCACGGCGACCGCATGCTCGTGCGACAGACGCAGCCCGTAGCGTTCCGCGCGCTGGGCCAGCCGGCCCAGGTCGCTGCGGCCGTACAGCAGGTCGTCGATGAACTCGCGGCGAGCGGCCTCCTCCTGGCGTACGGCGATCCGCTGCGCCCGTTCATAGCCCTCGGCGAACGCGTCGACGACCTGTGCCATGGCGCCCAGCACGTCGTCCACGCAAACGTCTCCCCCGACCGGCCAGTGCGCCCGGGCGGCGGCCATGTGGGCGCCGACCATCACGCGCAGGCCCAGGCCGGCCTCCGCAGCCTGCTCGCCCAGCGCCCGGCGCGAATCCAGTTCCCCCCGGGTCAGCCGCCGCCCGGTCGCCGAGGCGTTCGCAAGGATGTCGGCGTACCCCTCCAGGTACTCGTCGTACTCCTCGGACACGTCCCGCACCGCCATGTCGTCCCCCCGAAGTTGATGCGTTGCTGACGTCTTTCTAGCGCATGGCTGCAGGAAAGGAGACCCGCACAAGGCGGTCGTTGCCCGGCTCCGGCAGTTGTCAGAGGCTGACATTCCGACTGCGGGCAAGGTGTCACCGCCGCACCGAGGGCCCAGACCGATCAGGGCGCGGAGGCGCGCGACGGTCATCACCCGTACGCTGCCCCTGGGTCTGCCGGGAAGCCTGGTCGGCGGACATGTCCGCCTGCCCGGAGGCCGTGATGCATCTCTTCCGCTTCCGTCGCCGTCGATGGGGGGCCGGTCCCGGATCCCCGTCCGATGGTCCGGCTGCGCGGTGGCCTCGACGCCCGCAGAACCGGGCGGACAGGCCGGCGCCTCCTGCGACTTATCGAAGCAGGACCGGATGTCCTGCCAGCGGCCAGACTCAGGCAGTCATGCGGCAGATCGGCCTGGCCTACGCTGTGACGCATGGCGACACGTGCCGAGTGAAGTGCCTCCCGTGCAGCCCACCATGCCGGATTGCGGCAATGTCGGATGGCCTGGAGTGCATGACAAGAGCCTGTCAGCGCAGCGTAAAGAACGTGTAGGGTTCCCTGCGGTGTGCCGGGAAGTCTGGTCGGCGGTCTGAGGAGAACTCTCTTCAGTCCCTTTGCTGATCGGGGGTCTTGGTCATGGTGCTCGTCGTGGTCTTTGGGGTGGCGCTGCTCATCGCGGTGCTGCTGTCGGGGCTTGCCGCCCGGACTGTTCTGTCGACATCGCTGCTCTTCCTGGTCGGCGGCGCGCTGGTCAGTGATGGGTTCCTGGGTCTGATCCACATCACGCCGGACAGCGAGATCGTGTCCGTGACGGCCGATCTGGCGCTGTTCGCAGTGCTGTTCACCGACGGCATGCACGTCTCCTTCTCAAAGTTGCGCGAGAACTGGCGCAACCCGGCCCGAGCGCTCGGCCTCGGCATGCCCCTAGCGTTCGTCGGCATGGCGCTGATCACGCACTACCTGGTGGGCCTGGACTGGACGACGTCCTTCCTCGTCGGTGCCGTACTGGCGCCGACCGACCCGGTGTTCGCCTCCGCGATCGTCGGCCGTAAGGAAGTCCCGTCAAAGCTGCGGCAGTTGCTGAACGTGGAGAGCGGCATCAACGACGGGCTCGCCCTGCCCGTCGTGCTCATCTTGATCGCCGCGGCCGGGCCGACCTCCGGTCACGCCGAAGCGTCCTTGGGGAAGATCGCACTGGAGCTGGTCCTCGGGCTGGTCTTCGGAGTCGTCCTGCCGTTCCTTGTAGTCGAACTCGTACGGTTCCGGTTGCTGGGCGCCGAGCCCAAGCTCCAGCCGCTGCTGCCCCTGGCGATCGGCGTGATCCTGTACGCAGTCTGCCACCTCACGCACGCCAACCCCTACCTCGCCGCGTTCTCCGCCGGCGCCGTGCTCACCGCCCGGTCCCAGGAGGCGAAGGAGGCGTTCGAGCCGCTCGGCGAGGCACTCGCCGAGCTGGCCAAGTTCGCGGCGCTGCTGGTGTTCGGCGCGCTATTGACGCCGTCGCTCTTCGGCGACCTGTCCTTCGGCGGGTACGTCGCGGTGGTCCTCGCCATCGTGCTGATCCGTCCGGCGTCGCTGCTGCTGTCGCTGATCGGCACGCGGTTCACCCGGCAGGAGAAGCTGGTCGCGGCCTGGTTCGGGCCGAAGGGCTTCGCCTCGGTGGTGTACGGGCTGCTCGTCCTGCAGGCCGGGATCCCGCAGGGCCAGGAGGCGTTCACCCTCATCGCCGTGTGCATCGCCTTCTCGATCATCGCGCACAGCTCCACCGACGTACCGATCGCCCGCCTCTTCCACGTCGACGACCTCGCGGGAATCCCGACCGGCCGCGAAAACGCCGACGCACCTCCCGCGGAAACCCGCACAAATGCGCGCGCGTGACCGTGCCGAGCCGTACCCGGGCGTTCGTCGACGACGGAGCTCAGGAGGCTGCGCTGGGGGTGGGCCGAAGGAGCGGCGAGACGTGGCCCCGAGCCGTCGGGAGCGTTGACCAGACCTGCTCTTCGGGCGGTCTTGGTGGCGTAGTAGCCGAGCGCACAGGGCGGAGCGGGGAAGGTGTGCCTTACCGTCATTCGGGATGTTGTCTGGGTGTTGCCGTAGCCACTCATCACGGCCGCCCGCTGATGGCCCCAGCGTGATCGCCTGCCTGTGCTCGCACTGCCCGCTGGTAGAACCGCTCGCCCAGATGTGATCCGGCTACGAGCCCTCCTGCAAACAGCAGGAGCCCAGCCTGCACCACGTAAGCGAGGAAACTGGCGTCCTCTGAGTACAGGTTGCTCCACCGCAGCAGCGGGCCGATCAGCCCGCGGAGCCAGATCGCCAGCAGTGCGACGCCCCGGACACGGAGGCTCCATGGGGTCGTGCGGCTGCGGACTCGCTCCGGCGCCCAGCCCCGCAGTGAGGCGACGGCTCGGACAGCCGCCCCGGCGGCGGAAAATCTGTCCGCTTACCTCATCCGCTTACCTCAAGTGTGGTGCCAGTCAGCAGAACCGCCTTCTCGCGTGAGCCCGGGCGGTTCGGGGCCCGCCCGGGCTCACTCTCTACTTGATGTCGGCGTCAGCCGGTGATCTCGACCTTCCCGTTGGCCGCGGTGGGCGCCGTCGTCGCGGGCTGCGCACCACCAGCCCGCCCGGTGATGCCCTTCAGCAGCTCGGCAATGTCGACTCCGGTGGTGGAACCGAGGAGTTCGAGGCCCTGGGCGACGTTGTCAGCGACCGTGCGCGAGAGCTGGCTGGCGCCGTCGGTGGAGATCACGGTCATCTTGTCGATCGCGCTGAGCGGTTCGGACGCCTTGGCAACGACCTGCGGCAGCACCTCCACCAGCATCTGCAGGACGGCGGCGTCGCCGTACTGGGCGAAGGCGTCGGCCTTCTTCTGCATCGCATCGGCCTCAGCTGCCCCCTTGGCAGCGATCGCGGCGGCCTCCGCCTCACCCTCAATGCGTACGGCGTCGGCCAGCGCGGCGCGGTGCGCTTTCTCGCCCTCACCGGTCAGCCTGGAACGCTGGGCGTCCGCCTCGGCCTCCTTGACCTGGGCGATACGGCGGGCCTCGGCCTCCTGCTCGGCCTGGTAGCGGGCGGCGTCGGCGGGCTTGCGGATCCTGGAGTCCAACTCGCGGTCGGTGAGCGCGGCCTGGCGCTCGGCGACCTTCTCCTGCTCGCTCAGCACATCCTGCTGCCGGGCGGCCTCGGCCAGCGGGCCCGCGGCCGCGGCACGCGCCGCCGCCTCGTCCGTCTCGGCCTTGATCTCGGCCTGCTTCAGCGCGAAGGTCCGCTGGGCGATCGCGATCTCTTCCTCAGCTTTCAGCCGGGCCTGCTCGGAGGCGCGCCGTGCGACGGCCTCGGCGATGTCGGCCTCCTGCTTGGCGCGGGCGGCCTCGGGCCGACCGAGGTCCTCCAGGTAGGACCCTTCGGTGGTGATGTCCTGGATCTGGAAAGCGTCCAGCACCAGCCCCTGCCCGGACAGGCTCGCCTCGGCCTCCTCGGCGACCTGCCCGGCGAACGCGGCCCGGTCGCGGATGATGTCCTCCACTGACATCCGGCCGACGATGGAGCGCAGCGCGCCGGAGAGGACCTCCTGGGTGAAGCCGACGATGCCGTTCTGCTGCATGAGGAAGCGCTGAGCGGCCGCGCGGATCGAGTCCTCCGTGCCGCCCACCTTGACGATGGCGACACCTTCGAGATTGACCTTCACACCCCGCAGCGTGACCGCGCCGCGCACCGCGACCGGGATGTGCCGCGAGGACAGGTCGAGCGTGAACTTCTGCTGCACGAACGGCACGACGAAGACGCCGCCGCCGACCACGACCTTCTGCCCGCTGTTATCGGTGAACACCCGCCCGGTCTCGGGGTCGGTGGACTGCTTACCGCGCCGCCCGGTGACGATGAACGCCTCACTCGGACCCGCCACCTTGTAACGGGTGACGACAACCAGGCCGAGCAGCACGAGAAGTACGACGACTCCTATGACGGCGATGACAACTGGACTCATGATGTCTTTCCCCTCAGCCCTCCCAGGGGACGGCAGATCGATACGAGTTCATAGATGAAGGAGCACCGATGTATCGGCTGTGTCGGTGCTCGATGGGGGGCGCGGCGCGGTGGGTCAGCGTTCGACAGGGCGTACAAAGACCGCTGTCTGCGACAGTGCCCCCTCAACCCAGATTTCGGCGCCCCGCGGCACCGGGCTCGGACTCTTCGCCGCGAGCTTCACCGGCTGCCCGGCCCGGTGGACCAGCACCTCGCCGTAACCCCCGGCCGGAATGGCTGTCACCACTGAGCCCGCGGTCCCGATCAGGTCCTCGCCGCGCGGGGCAGCACCGGAGCGGTCGCTCAGCAGCGCACGGCTGAGGCGGTAAGCGAGCCAGCCCGTTACAGCCCCGGCGGGCACACCAACCGCGGTGGCCCCGACCGCGCCGAGCCCGGTGGCGCCCAGGACGATCGCGCCGGAAAAGCCGAGCATGGACACAAACCCGGCAATGACCGGGAGCGACAGCCAGCCGTCGAAGAGACCGTCCAGCGCATCGACGCCGTCGAAGAGGCCCTCAAGGACACCGTCGAAGACGAGGGACAGGACGAGCAGTACGACTCCTGCGATGCCGAGACCCAGAAACCAGGCCATCCGCGACCACCGCCTCTCCCCCACTGTCAACCCGCCTGTGACCGCAATACTCACAGGTAGCCCGGACGAAAACACTGCCTGGTTCCGGCAACCTTTATGATCCCTTGATGCCGGTCTCTGCACAGCTCGGCCGGAGTAAGGGAGACCGCCGATGGGGCGGATGAAGATGAAGCGCGGCGCGTGACGTGCGCCGCCAGTCTGGGGTCCAGCCGCAGGCGGTGCCGCCGTTCCCACAGGCGGAAGTCGAGCGGGTCATGCGGCTGTGGGACCGGGCGATCGACACCGGGTTGATGGCCGGTGGCCCGGGGTGAAGTATGACTTCACCCCGGACGGCAAGGTGCTTTCCGTCGCGGTCGGCAGGAGCGGGCAGGTGCTGGCCAACGGCGAATGGCTCATGCCGTCAGTGGCCGAACGGCTGCGGGAGGAAATGCCGCTGCTGGCGGGGGTGGTCACCTTACGAGAACAATCAGCTCGCCGGCCACGGCCTGGACGGTGCGCCCCAGGACGGCGTGATGCCCCTGTTGCCGCCCGCTGGCCCCGATCCCATGCCGACAGTGGACGAGGAAGCCCTGGCCGAGGCTCAGACCGCCACCGCGGTGCTGGTACGCCAGGGCAAGGTCGCCGAGCCAGTGGGCGCGATGGTGATCCCCGCCCAGAGGGGCGGCGTGCTGTTCGCCGTTGGAGGCCGGGACGGGAAGCTGTACGTCAACGGGCGAGCGCTCACCCAGCAATGGGCCGACGCATTGCGGGCCAAGGTGCCAGAACTCGCCTCGGACATCGACCGGCTCCAGGCCATGCGTGCGGAGTGGCTGGACACTCCCCCGCAGGATCGCACGCTGGCACTGGCCGGCAGCTGCACCGACCCGAACTGTCACACCCCGCACTGAACGAACAACGCCCGGCCCGGCGGCAGGTGCTGGCCGGGCAACGCATGCGACGGTCTTGCATGCTGGTAAACAGGGCGAGTTCACCAGCCTTCGCTCCTTGCGCCGCATACGGTGGCCTCGCCGCCCGCGCACACACCCGGCACGGCGGGAAGCGGCGGCATGCATCGCAGACACGGCACGGGAGGAAGACCGGGATGACGCAGGCAGCGGTGAGCGAGCTGGACGAGCGGGTGCCGGGTCGCCGTTGGACAGTGCGTCTGGACGCCGCCGGCCGGGGCAGTGCGGCCGTGCGCATCTCGTGCAGCCGTCCCGCCTGTGCCGAACAGCGCCTGCCGTCCGCGGCCGTCGGCCGTGCGGTCGCCATCGCCCACCTCAAGGCCCACCTCCGCGCCGCCCCCGCCCCCAGGCCCGGGGCGTACTGCGCATGCAAGCTGGAGGGCTGCCACACCCACCTCCCCGACACCGGGCGGCATACCCGTGCCGAACCCTGGCGGTGTGGCGGGCCGGTCGTCCTGGCCGTGATCACGGCCCGGGAAGGACGCTGGTGGCAAGCCATGGAGTGCTGCTCCCGGTGCGCAGCCGCCACCCCCGGCGCCAAGACCGCAGCCACCTCCCAACCTCCCAACCCGCAGACCATCGGCCGCCTGGCCCCCACAGCCACGGACACCAGCGTGGGCACGAGCGGGCCGCGGTTCTCCGACCACCAGGCCGCGCCGGGGCGGCAGTTCCGGCCCCTCGCCCCGTACCTGCGCGGCGCCGCCCACCGCAGGCGAAGATCGCCCAGCGGGTCATCCCCCACGACCTGCGGCCCGTCGCACTGCGGGACGAACTCATCGAGCTCGGAGATCTCTTCCGTGCTTACCAGCAGCGCACCGAACCCGACTTGGCGCTGCTCGCCGACCTGCAGGAACGCAAGGCCCGCGCGTTCGCCAGCTGGGCCGACGTCACCTGCGAAGGCGCGCTGCGGTGGGAGGCCCGACGCGCCGAGCAGGCCGCCGCCGCCACCCGCCTGCAGCACCAGCAGCGCACCGGCACCATCGCCGGCGGCATCGCGGACAACGACGGGCCGGCCGTGACGCGGCTGCTGACCGTGACAACACAGTGGGACCACGCGCGCTCTGTCCTCGCGCACATGGCCGACCACACCCCGCTGCCTGGCCCGGAGGCACGGCTGCTGGTGCTCATGCTGACCCTGCGCACCGCGCACACCGGCACCGGCAACCTCGTCGGCCAGGACCTCACCGCGCTGGGGATGACCGACCCGGCAGACCTGGTCGACAAGCTGACCAGCTGCGGCTGGCTCAACCTGCCCGGCACCGCCGGGGACCTGCTCGCCTCCCGGCCGGAGAACCCCACCCCGATCACCGTCCCCTCCCTGGTGCCCCACGAGGACAACGCGGGCCCGTTCACGTTCGGCAAGAAGATGCGGCCCAAACTCTCCGGCTGGGCCCAGAAGGTCATCTCGGACAAGAAGCTCCGCAAGGCCAAAGCCACCGCCGCAACCCGGCTGCTCGCCCTAACGCTGACCACCCAGACCGACGCCTCGGGCCGCCTCGGCCCCGGCGGCCAGGGCATCGCCCTGACCGCTCTCGCCGCCTGGGTTCCGGTCGATTCCGGGGAGCTGCAGCACCTGGTCGACCAGCTGACGCAAGCTGACTGGCTCACCGACGCCGCCCTCACCGACACCCACCTCACCGGGCAGCTGACCGAACGCGTCCTCCCGCTCACCTGCCCCCTCCGGGCATGAGGCACAGCAGCTCTCCGGAGCCCGCGCCGGAGTCATGTCCTGACCCGCCGCGGCATTACCGGTCAGCCGACCAGTTCCTCAGGGCCGCCCGCGGACAGCTTCTTTACGACGTAAAGAGGGCCTCCAGTGTGCTGTTTCCGCTGGAAACGGCACAGCGTCACGTTGCGCGGTGGCGGGTACCTCATCAGCCCCACAGCTTGCGGATGAACTCCTTCGCCCACACCACCCGCTCGGGGTGCGGACCGTGGGGCACGCACGGGGAGTTCGGGCCGGCCTGGCACCTTACGCAAGTGACCTCTCTCGCATGCCAGGTCCGCGCCGCCGAGCCTGCGGTTTCCTGCGTTTCCCGCGCTCTCCTGCGCGGCCGGAGAGGCCGGGCTTCAGATCGGGCCGGCGGCGGGGGCACAACGTCGACGGCCTGTTGCTGGTCGCGGGCGCCCTTGTGCTTCTCGCCGGGGCCAATGCGGTCATCGCTCTGCAGGACGCGGAGCAGGCGTTCGTCGTGGGGAAACTGTCGCTTCAAGGCTGGAAGGCAACAATACTAACTGGCCACAAATGCGTCACCGCAATATCACGAAGCCTGCTCTTCCGGGCTCGATATCGCGACGGCAGGGAAGGGTCGGACTGCGAGCAAGACGATTGGCCTGTCATGTAGTTGACGCTTATTCAACCCAGCTGGACATCACGTTGGGTGGACGGCAGGCAGCGGGGTGTTGGCTAAGCGCCTGGACTATCATCCCCCTTTGCCCTCTTTGTGCCGTGACATGATCACGCGGCGCCGGGGGAGCACATGGCCCCTTCGGTTTCTTGGAGGGGAAACATGAACCGCATTGCACCTCGTGCCGTTGCACTCGCCGTGGGCGGGACCATTCTGACGGCCGTTCTGGCCGGTTCGGCTTCGGCCGTCTCGTGGGGGTCGGTGACGTCGTCCTACGACGGCAAGAGCCGCTCCACGGCTTATGGCAGCTTCTACAACAGCAACAACGTCTACGCGAAGAACAAGGTGCTGTCGAAGGACCTTGCCGCTGACGGCAACACCATCTACACCCGTGGCCAGTGGTACTGGAATGAAGGCGTCACCCAGACGGGAGGCTCCATGAACACCCCGGAGCACAACCACACGTACTACGTCACCAACTACGTGCAGCAGCCGCTCAAGGGAGCGTCCAGCAGCGTGCGCGGTGGGACGAGCGCCTGTGTGCAGCTGGGCTGGCCCGTCCCCGACAAGTGCTCCGTCGAAGCACTGCCTTCGTTCAGCTACTGAGAGACTTGGTCCGACCGATGACTGACGCCCCCCAGGGGGGACACGAGCCGTGCAGCGACGACGCTGCACGGCTCCGTGCCCGTAATCTCACCGTCCGCTACCACGACAAGACCGTCGTGGACATCCCTGACCTCACTCTGGAGACGGGCATCACGGCCCTCACCGGGCCCAATGGCGCGGGCAAGTCCACCTTGCTGAAAGTCTTCGCCGGACTGGCAGGGCAGACTTCCGGCACGATCACCCTCGGGAGCGACACCGGCACCAAGAGGGTCGGCAGTCTCTACCGTGCTGCCATCGGCTACCTGCCGCAAGAACCAGGCTTTCCCGGACATTTCACCGTCACGGAGGCTGTGACCTACTCAGCCTGGCTGCGCGGCATTCCCCGCGCCCGGCGGCTGGAGGCCGTAGAGCGCATCATCGAGGAACTGGCCCTGGCGAAGGTCGCCTCGATGAAGCTCAAAGAGCTTTCCGGCGGCAACCGTCAGCGCGCCTACATCGCCCAGGCCGTCGTCCATCAGCCGAGTGTGCTGCTGCTGGACGAACCCACCACGGGCATCGACGTCGAGCACCGCATCGAACTACGCCGGCACCTGGGCAGCCTCGGCGCGAAGTGCTGCGTCGTGATGAGCACCCACCACACCGAAGACATCGAGCTCCTGGCCGGTCGCGTCATCTCCCTGCGTGAGGGCCGTGTGGTGTTCGACGGCACACCGGCAGAACTGATCGCGCGGGTCGAGGGAACGAGCCGCGAGGAACATCGAGCCTCGCGCGAGGCCCGGTCCATCGAGCAGGCGCTGCAGGAGCTGGGAGGTTCCGCATGAACATCACCGGTCTCATCGCACGCCGTTCCCTGGGACGAACCGCCTTCCCCGCCTTCCTGGCATTGGCGGTCCTGAACACCCTGTTGCGGAGCATGACCTGGCGCCACGAATGGATGTGGGCGGTCTACCAGTACAACTTCACGGTGATGCTGCTCGGTCCTCTCCTCGCCGGGATAGCCGGATGGGAGGGTTACCGGCTGGCCAAGGCGCAGGAATTCCTCCTCAGTCATCGCCGTCCCATAGCCTTGCTGGCCACAGCGACCGCAGCTTTGTGGGCATGGTGCGCAGCCGCGTTCCTCCTGGGCCTGATCATGGTCGGTGGCATCGTCGCCGGATCAGGCACACCGTGGCAGGTCGGCGTACAAGAGCTGGTCACTCCTGTGCCAGCGCTGCTGCTCCTGCTGGCGGAGTGTGCCGCAGGCGTCGTCGCAGGCTGGCTCAGCGGAAGCAAGCTCGCTCCGCCACTCGCCGCGATCACCGTCTTCCTGGCTACGCTGTTGCTCTACGCTGGCAACCTGTCTGCATTTGTCATGGTTGGCGGCGCCACCAGCTCCCTGGTCGGTCTCGCACCCAAGATGGCCACCCAGACGTGGCAGAGTCTCTTCTTCGTTCTGACAGCAGCTCTGGTGATCCTGGCAGGAACCTGGCTGGCGACCTGGTATCGCACGCCGCGGTGGCCCGTGATGGGCGCAGCTGTCCTCGCGACCGCAGCAGTTGCCGTCCAGCTGGCCACCGTCAGCCCGATCTACCTGGAAAGGCGGGAGGGCGACGTCGTCTGCCACGGTGCCTCCCCGCAGATCTGCCTGGGCCGTTCCTACCAGCACTTCGAGCCCCACCTGCGCCAGGCGCTGAGCCCCTTCATCCATGCCATCGACAAGATCGGCTTCCAGGCGCCAGTCTCCTACCGACAGGACGCCCACATCAGCCAGCCCGGCACGGCACAACTCGGACTGGACACCGTCACCGGCAACAAGGAACTACTCGCGGACATGATCCTCGGCACTTACTACGGCCCGGACTGCACCATTGAGCCGCAGTCTCAGATGGAGAAGAACTACACCAACGCCCGCTACTACCTTGCCCAAGCAGCAGGTATCCCCAGCGACAACGACGATCCCACACTCGACCCCCGGCTTGTCCGCGGAAGCGCACACGAGCGGACAATGGTCGCTCACCAAGCCTTTGCCGGCCTTATTGCCTGCCGTGGCTGACCTCCACGGCCACGCGCTGTACGCCCGGCGGTGGCAGCTGCCACGACTGGCAGCAACTGCCGTTCTGTGTACGGTCCTGTGGCTCGCCACGCCGCTGCGGCTCTTCGACGTGCCAGCGCGAGACGGCGTACAGGGAGCCCTGTGGCCAATGGTGCCCACAATCTTCGCAGCCATCGTGCCCTCGGTCCTCAGCACCGCGGCAGAAGTCCAGGAACGCACCGCCCCTCACACCGTCCGGCTGCGTGCACTGACCACCAGCCTCGTGCTGCTTCTGGCGCTGGCGCTGGCCTCGTGCGGAGCCGCTATCAGCGCCCTCGTCGCCTATCGCAACACCGCACTCCTCGTCGGTCTGGCATTTGCTGGAGCCTGGCTTCTTCCAGCAGGCGCCGCATGGGCACCTTGCGTGCTCACCCCGATTGTCATGTGGCTGGTGGGCACCGGCCCACAGGGGCGCGTGGAAGGCTGGACGCTTCTGCTCCTGCCAGGCAGCGTGACCTACGCAAGCCTGATCTCCGCAGCGGTCCTAGCCCTTGCCGTGACCGGGTACGTGGCAAGGGGCGCACGAATCTGAGAGGTCGTCTTCACCCGATATTTTATCCCACAATCGGCTGCTTGGTCTGTGGTGTCGGGTCGCGCCAGACACCTCACGATGCCAACGCGTCAAGCTGCGGCGGCGAGTTCGGTGGGGAAGGCGGTCTGCTCATCGAACAGTTCGTGGTGCTGCAGGCAGTAGTAGAGCTGGCCGATCATGCGGCTGAAGAGGTTGCGCTGGGCGGCTGCGTGCCAGTCTCCGTGCTCACGTCGTCGCCGGTAGTGGGCGCCAGCCCCGGGTGAGTGCCGGAGAGCCGAGAAGGCCCACAGGTAGCCGGCGTGGTTGAGGCGGTCGTTCTTCACCCAGCGCCGGGTGATGGAGGACTTCTTGCCGGAGGCCCTGGTGACGGGCGAAGACCCGGCGTATGCCTTCAGGCCGCGGGCGTCGGCGAAGCGGGTGTGGCCTGCCCGGCTGCCCCGAGATGTCACGATCCGGTACTCAAACATCCCGAGGAACACCCGCTCCATCGGAACGTCCATAACTACGGATTAGGAGATGGTGTTCTCGCCGGTGAGGCGGCGGGCCATGAGGTCGGTCATGCCTAGGCGGATCATGGCTTCGGAGCGGACGGGCGGGATTTCATAGTCGCGGGCGAGGCGGCGGTGGAGCATGAGCCTGCGTTCCTCGGTCTCGCTGCCGCGCTGACTCGCTCCAAGAAGCTCGCCAGACGACGGTCGGGCAGCTGCGGACTACTGCGGCCACCGACTGCCCGGCCGTGACGCTCGAGCCGGTGGGGGCCGGATCCTGCGACGATGGCCCACTGGGTTTCAGGGCTTGGTCACCGGCGCCTGGAGTTCGGTCACCCAGTCGTCGCGGCTGTCCGGACACTGCAGGGTGATCTCCCGGGGGTATCCGACTGACTGATACCCGTTTTCCTCGATCCAGAAGGCCAGCGTCTGGGCCGTGGGCAGCACGGTGTCCATCGAGCCGCGGTGCACGATGGTCGCCCACTGGTCGACGGGCGGCAGGTCGAGCACCCGGAAGGCGCCGTCCTGGAGCGGGGCCGCGACCTGGACGGCGGCGTGGATGCTGATGCTGCCACCGCCCTCCGGGACGTCCTCGTAGTAGGCGATACCGGGCCCGGCCGGCGTTACCCCGGCCGCGTCCAGGCGCCGGAACAGCTCGTCGTAGAGCGGCCCGATGACCGGGCTGATGTCCTCGGGGTCGAAGCTCGCGGCGGTCGCGGTCAGCTCCGCCACCCGGACCACCGGGATGCTCTTGAAGACGACGTCGTTCGTGGGCATGTGCCCCTCGCTCTCGATCGACCGGAGCCTCGCCTCGACCTGGACCAGTCGCGCCGCTGCGGCGGCCATGGCGACCTCCAACTCGGCCCGCCGCAGCCGCAGCATGGCGCGCAGTTCTTCGGTGGTGACCTTCTCGTCCAGGATTTGCTGGACCTGGTGGAGGGTCAGGCCGAGGTCTTTCAGCGCAATGATGCCAACCCCAGCCGCGTTCCTGAAGCTTCAACCCCCCTCAGTGGCGTGCTGGTTGGCCTACAGGGCGGGCGGGGCGATAGGGGAACACGATGCAGATACATGCGGCGGTAAGGCAAGGGGCCTGGTACGTCACCAGCTACCGTTCGTTCGGGTCCGATTACCTGGACGAGGTCGAGTCTCTGCTGCGGGTCGCCGGAGCCGCGCGAGCGCCGGACGACGACAACGCGGACTGGCGCAAGCTGGACGCTCTGTTACTCGAGCGCACGGTGAGGGTGGACACGGACGGATGCGC
Organism: Streptomyces sp. NPDC002776; assembly: GCF_053592195.1. NCBI lineage: Bacteria > Bacillati > Actinomycetota > Actinomycetes > Kitasatosporales > Streptomycetaceae > Streptomyces > Streptomyces sp. NPDC002776. The sequence continues at coordinate 24,050 of NZ_JBSFVG010000035.1, forward strand.
CACCGTCGGCGATCTGAAGACGCGCTGCATGGAGGCGGCATTGCATGCTGGTCTGGCCAGACCGGCGAAGGGCGAGTGGCCTCCGACGATCTGGATCACGGATTCCGCCACCGACGGGGAACTGCCGGACGTCCTCCCGCTGGACGAGGCGGACCTTGCCGACGGTGCCCTGCTGGTGCTGAACATCGAGGAAAGCCCCGAAGGGGAAGCCGCGATTGGCCCGGCCCCCCGCTGCCGCGCTCTTTCAGCGCCTCCAGCTCACCGCCAACACCCCGGACGCGGACGCCAGCCCTCGCCTCTTCGGCGTCCTGCTCTACACCGACGCCGACGTGGAACTGGCCACCTACGTCCGCACTCACCTGGACGATCTCAACGCTCTGTCCGGCCCGGCCACATGGGTCTTCGTCGTCGAGGAGGAGCGCGGTTCGGACGCGGTCAAGCGGTACTGGCGTCGGCATCTGCAGCCCGAGGTGTACCGAGTCCTGGCGCCGCTGCGCTGGCTGGACTGGCAGCCGTACGACGCCCAGGGGGCTTATGAGGTCGCCGCCGCCCTCGGTGTCGACCCCGCCCTGCTGCCCTGCTTGGTCCTGCTGGCCCCGCACACCGCGGCCGGCGCACCGGGTCCGGCCGACCGGATCGTCTTCCCCGTCCAAGAGGCCACCCCGGCTTGGTTCCGCACGCTCTTCGGCCACCTCGCCCGGCTGATCGGGCCCACGGCCAGGCCACCGGAGGTCTCCAGCCACGAACGCTACTTCCGACGCACCATGTACCACTTCGGCGCGCCCGTCTCCGTGCAGACCGCCGTACGACGCCTCAGCGCAACGCCGCCCGCCGACCGGATCGCCGACAGCGAGGCCTTCGCCCGGGTCCGCGCCGCCGAGCAGGCCATCCGGGACACCCTTGTCCCCGCCTCCGTCGCGGTCGAGCGCCCAGAACACCACTTCACCGACTGCCGTGTCGTCATCCACTCGGGAACATCAGGAGCCACCGTGACGGAGAACTTCTACTTCCAGGGCACCCACACCACCTTCATCAACAAACCGGTCGACACCGTCGTACGCGACTTTCAGCACACCTACGCACAAGCCCCCGCGCAGGACGACCTGACCCGGCTTCTCACCCTGGTCCTGACCAGCCGGGACCTCCCCGACGCGGACCGTGAGGAGGCGGCTGGCGCGGTCCACGACCTAGGGCGTGTTGCGAAAGTGCTGGTCACAGCCACTCGTTGATGGCTGCGACCAGTACAGTCGCCTCGTAGCGGACGGCGAGTTTCTCGTATCGGGTCGCTACGGCCCGGTGGCGCTTGAGCCGGTTGATCCCGCACTCCACCGCGTGGCGTTCCTTGTAATCGATCTTGTCGAACTTCGGCGCCCGGCCGCCGCG
>NZ_JBSFVG010000036.1:0-21661 GCF_053592195.1 Streptomyces sp. NPDC002776
GCCGCCCGGGTCCTTGCCCGGCATCAGAGCCTTGGCGATGGCGCCGGCGAGCAGGCCGATCAGGATCCACGCGATGATGCCCATGGTGTCCCTCCGCTTCGTCGTATAAAGGATGTGTTAAGTCATCGTGTGCACCGATCGCGCCCGAACAAACGTCTTCTCCGCACCCGGCTCTGCCAGGAACTGATCCGAGACGAGCAGGCACGGGACAAGAGGACCGCGATCAGGGGGCGTGGAGCCGCGGCTCTGTCGGCCTCCTCCGGTTCACGTGTGAGGGTGGAAGCAAAGACCAATCGCGCGGGAGTCGACGGCCACCTTCTCGACGTACAGCCCTTGAGATGCGCGAGCAGGCGGGCGCCGGCTCCCCTCAGTGTTGGGCTGATGCTGGTGGGGCGGTGGTGTGGTGGAGGCTCTCGTCGAGGAGTGTGTGCATGCGCGGGACGGGGAGGGAGGGGTTGGCTGCGGCGCCTTGTGCGGTGCGGGGGTCGGTGAGGAGGGTTTCCAGGATCTGCGGTGTCAGGGTGGGGTTCGTGGCGGCTGCCTGGCGTACGGCAGGGTCGGGGTCTTGCAGCGGGGGGTGGGGCAGGGCGGGGTCGGCTGCGGCGAGGGCGCGTACCTGAGGGTCGGCGTGGTCGATGAGGTGAGCGAGGCCGGAGCGGGGGAGCGCGGGCAGGGTCAGCAGGTCGGGACGGTGGGCGGGGCGGGTGACGAAGACGTCCAGGAGGAGGTGCGACGGGGCTAGCGGGTGGTGGCAGGTCAGCCGGATCCGTACCTCCTCGTCATCGTCCAGCGCCAGTGCCGCGACGAGCTGGGCGGGCAGGCCGGGCCAGCTCGCCGCTACCCGGCGCAGCACCGGTTCCTCGGACGCCGCGCAGGTGGCGTACCAGTCGGACGGTGGCTCGGCGGCCGGCTTGGTGATCGGGCAGGTGCAGTCGGGACCGTGCCCCAGCACCCAGTCGACCGCGTCGAACTCGGCCCAGGTACGGATGAACGGCTGCAGGCGCGCCCGCATCCGCACGTCCTCGTCCGGATCCTGCCTCAGCTGCGCCGCCGCCTCGGGCACCAGATCGGGGCGGGCGGCGACCAGCCTGCGGATCTCCGTATCGGGGTGGCGGGCGAGGCGGGCCATGGCGCCGGCCGGGGTAAGGCGGTTGCGGGCCAGTGGGTGCACTTCGTCGTCGGCGAAGCACTGCTCGATGACCGCGGGTGACAGGGCGCAGGTGCCCAGCACGAACCACCTGTTGCGTGCTGCCAGGGCTGGCAGCGCGGCCTCCACCGCCTCGGGGTCCAGCCAGCGGCTGCCCTTCCGGGCGGCTTCCTGTACGGCGGGGTCGGGGTCGTCGAGCAGGGCTGTGCGCTGCGCCGAGGTGAGCGACTGCCACTGGTGGGCGGCGTACAGGCGGAGTGCGGGGTGGTCGTGATGGGCCATGTCCCGCGGGAAGGACGCAGGGACCTGCCGGGAGGACCACAGCTCCCCGGCGATCTCCTGTGCGGTGACCCTGCCGTCCTCGCCTCCGTCCTTCGCGGTCAGGAAGGTGACGAGGATGTGGGTCGGCAGGGGCCGGACCCACCGGGGCTGGTGCCGGGTGCCTCCGGCGAGCTGGGCGCGGACGAGGCCTGACGGGTCCGATGCCAGGGGAGCGAGTCGTGCGGGGTCGATGTGCAGGTTGCAGGCGAGTGCGCGGCGGATCCGCCTGGCCGGGTGGCGCAGGGCCGCTTGGATGACGCCGTCGGGCAGGTCGCGGCCCTCGCACATCAGCAAGCCGGCCTCACCGGCCGCTTCGTCCAGGAGGCGTATCAGCACCTCTGCGGGTGCCGCCGGGTTGAAGGCGATGCCGCGCAGCCACAGTTCACGCAGGGAGTCGGACACCACGGCATCCTGCCACCCCGCCTCCTGCCTCCCCAGCGGGCCGCCTCACCGGCGCTGCCCAGCGGCAGGACCATCGGTCGCTGCCTGCCGATGCAGCCCTTTACAGTTCAGACTTTCCTGAATTCAGGATTATCTGTACTGTCATGGCGTGCTGACCATCGCTCCCGACATCGAGGTGCTTGCGCGCTTCGGCCGTGCTCTCGCCGATCCCATCCGGTGCCAGCTGCTGCTGGCCCTGCGCGATGCCCCCGCGTATCCGTCCGATCTCGCCGACAAGATCGGCGTCTCCCGGCCCCGGCTGTCGAACCACCTCGCCTGCCTGCGGGACTGCGGACTCGTCGTCGCCGTACCCGATGGCCGTCGCACCCGCTACGAGCTCGCCGATCCCCGGCTCGGACACGCCTTGAACGATCTGCGCACCGCGGTCGTCGCCGTCGACACCGACAAGACCTGCGTGGACGCCGAGACGAAGGACTGCTGCTGATGACCGCGATCTCCCTCGGGCCGTCCCCGGCCCGCCGTGATGCGCTGACGAAGCGAATACGGCTGCTGGTCACGGCGACGATCACCTACAACGTGATCGAGGCGATCGTCGCCATCACGGCCGGCACCCTCGCCTCGTCCACGGCACTGGTCGGCTTCGGACTCGACTCCGTTGTCGAGGTCTCCTCCGCCGCCGCGGTCGCCTGGCAGTTCTCCGCGACCGACCACGCCGTCCGTGCAGGCCGCGAGAAGCGCACCTTGCGGATCATCGCTGTCTCCTTCTTCGCCCTGGCCGCCTATGTCACCGTCGACGCCATCCGAGCCCTGACCGGCACAGGCGAAGCCGAGCACTCCACCCTGGGCATCGTGATTGCCGCTCTGTCCCTGGTGGTCATGCCGTTCCTGTCCGCCGCCCAGCGCAGGGCCGGACGCGAACTCGGCTCCGCGACCGCCGTCGCAGACTCCAAGCAGACCCTGCTCTGCACCTACCTTTCCGCCGTCCTCCTGGTCGGACTGGTCGTCAACAGCCTCCTGGGCTGGTCCTGGGCCGACCCGATCGCCGCCCTGGTCATTGCCGCCGTCGCCGTCAAGGAAGGCCGTGACGCCTGGCGCGGAGACTCCTGCTGCGGCCCTGTCCTCACCGCCGCCCCGACGGCTGCCGCCGACATCGACGCCTGCGGCTGCAAGTCCGGCTGCACCTGCTGCACGTGACGCCCGGAAGGCAACACCGGCAGAGTCAAAGGAGATCCCGCCGTACGCATAGTCCAGGGTGCAGAGACACAGGCCGAGGCGCCTGTGCGCCGTGCTGTCCCGGACCCCGCCGCTCAGTCGCCAGGCCCCGGATCGGGGTGGGCCGGTGCCTTGATGCCGGCCCGGGCTGCTTCCAGCTGGGCGGCGAATGCGATGCCGTAGAACAGGGCCACGGCGGTGAGGTTGGCCCACAGCAGGAGGGCGACGAACGCGGTCAGCGGCCCGTACAGTGCGCCGAAGGCACCGCTTCCTTCCACGTACAGGGCGAGCAGCCAGGTGGCCGCCACCCACAGCATCAGGTGCAGCGCGGAGCCGAAGGCCAGCCAGGTGTAGCCGGGCTGGACCCGGCGCGGTGCCCACCGGAAGATCACTGCCGAGGCGATCCATGCCAGGGCCAGCCCCACCGGCACCTGGAGGGCGCTTCGCCAGCCGGGCGAGCCGAGGGACCATCCGGAGGACGTCTCCACCGCGTCACCCACCGCCTCACCGGCCACCATGACGACGAATCCCACGATCATCGGCAGGCCCGCGGCGAGGGCCAGGGCTAGGGAGCGGGCGTACTTGTAGGGGAGCGGGCGGTCGCGCTCGATGCCGTAGATGCGGTTGGCGCCCCGTTCGATCTGTCCCATCGCCGAGGTCAGGTTCAGCAGTGCGAAACCCAGGCCGAGCCAGAGCGCGAGGGTGCTCCACACATCGCCGTCGGCGCTGGTGCGGGTCGTGTCGAAGGCGTCCTCGACCATCTCGCCGCTGGCTCCGGGGACGATGTGGGCCAGGGTCAGTTCCACGGTGCGTCCCACGGACTCGGTGTGCACCGAGGTGGCCAGACCCACCAGCGCCACGGTGAACGGCACCAGGCCGAGGACCACCTGGAAGGCGAGTGCCCGCGCGTTGGTGAAGCCGTCGGCGTACCGGAACCGGGTGAAGGAGTCCACCATCAACCGCAGCCCGCCGTAGCGCCGCAACGCGGTGAACGCCTCGTCCCCGGACAGCTCCTCGCCCAGCATGTCCCTGGTCTGCGGAACGTGTACGGCGGTGCCCACGATGCCGGTCCTCCTCCTCGTCGCGGTCTGCCGTCCAGACTGCCCCCGCTGGGCCCGCGCACGCGTCGTCAGCCAGTGCGGGATGCGGGGCCCGCTGATGCAGGGCTCCACGGGACGGCCTTCGCGCATCAGGCGGGGTCGCCCGCACCGCTGACGTCCGGTGAAAGGTCGGTCACCTGTTCCGGGTCGCGGCCTTGATGGCCTCGCGGATACGGACGTAGGTACCGCAGCGGCAGATGTTCCGGATGCCGTCGAGGTCGGCCTCGGTTATCGTGCGGCCCTCTTCCGCCACCCGGCGGACCAGGGCGACCGCGGCCATGATCTGTCCGGGCTGGCAGTAGCCGCACTGGGCCACGTCCTGGTCGAGCCACGCCTGCTGCATGGGATGCAGGTCCGCCCCGACCGTGGCCGGGAGGCCCTCGATGGTGGTGATCTCGTCGTCCGGGCGGAGGTCGCCGACGGGTACGGCGCAGGGGTTGACGGCCCGGCCGTTGAGGTGGCTGGTGCACGCCTTGCAGACGTTGATGCCGCAGCCGTACTTCGGTCCCGTGACGCCCAGGATGTCGCGCAGGACCCACAGGAGACGTTCGTCGTCGGCCACGTCCACGGTGACCTGCTCGCCGTTGAGGCGGAAGGTGTGCTCGGGCAAGGGGGGCTCCTGGCGGTTCAGCGGACGTGGTCCAGGCCGTCGGTGGGCGACGCGGGCACGGGCGGGACGGTCGGTTTCGGCGTGAAGGACAGCGTGCCGTGATTGATGGGGAAGCGGGTCGGCATGGTGCCGGTGGCCCGTCCGTAGGCGCACGCGACGGCGGCCATCGACGCGGCCACGCCCAGCTCTCCCGCCCCGCCGGGCTCCCCGGTGGTGGGCGGCATGACGATGATCTCCAGCTCGGGCGGGGTGTTCCACTGCCGGGTGTAGAAGTAGTTGTCCCAGCTGGCTTCGAGGAAGTAACCGTCGCGCAGGTGAAGGCTGGACGTCAGGGTCAGGGCGATGCCGTCCATGAGGCAGCCCATCATCTGGGCTTCGAGTCCGCGCGGGTTGACGGCGAGACCGACGTCCACCGCGATGACGGCCTTGGTCACGCGGGGGCCGGTGACCCCGTCGCGGATGACCCGGTTCACCGTCTCGGGACGGCAGTCGATCTCCACCAGGACCGCGCTGACGGAGTGGTACTCGGAGTGGAAGGCGATCCCCTGCGCCGTACCGTCCGGCATCCGCCGCCCCCACTGGCCGGCTTCGGCGGCCTTCTCCAGCACCGCCTTCGCGCGGTCGTCCCGGAGGAAGTCGTGCCGGAACCGGTAGGGGTCCTTGCCCATCTTCCCGGCGAGGCGGTCCACGAGCAGTTCCCGCGCGCAGGTGACGTCGGGGGAGTAGACGTTGCGCATGCTCCCGGTGTTGAAGCTCTTGTCGGTCTCGCTCAGCAGCCTGCTGTGGGCACCGAAGTTGTAGGGCATGGACTGGGAGAGCTGGAAGAACGTCTCGGAGAAGCCGATGTCGCCCACCGGCAGCCTGGCCGCCAGGGCGGTGAAGATCTCGCCCAGACCGTGGCTGAGATCGGTGGCCACGCTGGTGTGCCGCTGCCGGTAGCCGAGGACGGTGTCGCCGAGGTAGTCGATGCGTACGCGGGACGTGGCCATGGGGTGCGTGCGGCCCTGGCGCGAGTCATCGGCGCGGTGCCACATGAGCCGGACCGGTTTGCCGATCTTCTGGGAGATCTCGACGGCTTCCAGCGCGGCGTCGAAGAAGAGTTTGCGCCCGAAGGATCCGCCGCCCTCGGTGACATGCACGGTGACGGCGCTGAGCGGCAGCCTGAGCTTGGCGGCGATCGCTTCCTTCGCGACGATCGGTGCTTTGAGGCTCGACCAGACCTCGGCGCGGTCGGGACGCACGTCGGCGATGGCGCAGTTGGGCTCCAGCGCGCTGTTGCTGCGGAAGTGGAAGGTGAACGAGGCGTCCACACTCGGGGTGAGCGGCGGCAGACCGAGGGGAAGTTCGGCCCGCTTCAGCTCCTTGAGCACGGACTCGTCGGACTTGCCCTGCGCGCTGCCGGGCTGCCAGGAGACGCGCAGGGCGCGTACGGCGTCGATGCAGCGGCCGAAGGTCCGCGCGCGCACCGCCACCCCGGTGGAGATCACGGCGACATCGGTGACGCCCGGCATGGCGCGGACCTCGGCGGCGTTGGCCACCGACCCGACCTTGCCGTTGATGGTGGGCGGGCGGCACACCATGGTCGGCAGGGCGTCCGGGACGGCCAGGTCCAGGGTGAACGTCTTGCGACCGGTGACGGCGGCGAGGGCGTCGACGCGGTTGTGGGGACGGCCGATGACGGTGAAGCGGTCGTCCGGCGTGAGTTCTACGGCCACCTGCCGTGTGCGGAGGCTCGCCGCCTTCTCGGACAGTGCCCCGATGTCGATGCTGCGGCCCGACGGAGCGGTGACGGTTCCGTCCCGCATCGTCAGGGAGGTGACGTCCGCGTCCAGTTCACCGGCCGCCGCGAGCAGCAGCCGCTCCCGGGCGACGGCCGCCGCGACCCGGACCGGGGTGTAGGTGGAGACGGTCGTGTTGGATGCCCCTGTGAGCTGGTTGAACACCAGTTCCGGGCGTGCGTCGGCGAGCGTGACCCGTACCCGCTCGACGGGGACGTTCAGTTCCTCGGCGATGAGCATGGCCGTCGAGGTGGTGATGCCCTGGCCCACCTCGGTCCGCGGCAGTGCGAAGGACACGGTGCCGTCCGTGCCCACCTCGACCGTGATCAGGCCGGAGGTGGGCAGGGCCGCCGCGGTCATCACGTCGTTGAGGTCGATCAGTTCCGTGATCTCGGGGGAGGGGATGTCCGCTCGGGCCGCGGGCGCGGGGGCGAGTTCGGCCGCCGTCACCAGGGTGGGGCCGGCCACGAGGTAGCCGAGGAACCGGCGCCTGCCGACGGAGGGCGGTCCGGACCGGGGCACGGGGTCACTGGCGGCCATCGGGACCCCCTCTCCGGGCTGCCGGACCGGGCGGAAGGGGCGGCGGCACGTGGCTGGCGGTGGCCGCGAAGGACGCCGTCGGGGTCCCGTCACTGCGCGATCTCGTCATGGTTCCATCTCGCTGGTCGGCTGCGTGTGTTCACGTGCGCGGGGTTCCGGGGCGGCGGATCGGCCACCGCCCCGCAGCGGTACGGGGGTGCGGGCCCCGCCGGAGCGGGCGGGACCCGGTCGTGTCCCGGGGAGGTTCAGGACGGACGGTTGGTGTCGGGGATCTCTATGTCGATGGGCTCGCCCTCGGCAAGGAAGAGCAGGACGAACTTACGGATCGCCTCCTCCACTGTCCAGGCCGCCTCCGGAACCAGCGGCAAGGGGATCAGGCCCTCGCGGAAGGCCACCAGCAGGGGCCAGGCTGCGCTGATCAGCGGCTGCCAGAAGGGCTCCCTGTCCAGTCCGATGGCGTCGCCGACCTTGTCACCCACCGTGTACCGGGAGAACGCGTTGATCAGCGGGCGGGTGAGACCGGCGTCGAGTTCGGCGACGATGTCCAGCAGCACTTCGGTCAGTGCGTGGCCCTCGGGGGTGGAGGCCAGGATCGGGTCGACGACCTGCTGGTACTGGGAGTTGGCCTCGTTCCAGGACTTGGGGATGTACTCGTCGAGGACGCCGAGCATATGGGCGGTCACCTGCCACACGTGCAGGAAGCCGTCCGACTCGGCGGTGCTGACCGGGACCCGCCAGTCCTTCAGCTTGCGCATGCCGAACGTGGCCAGGCTGTGCCAGGTGACCATCACGTCGGCCTGGCTGATCGGGATGGTCTGGCCTCCGCTGGTCCGGGTCCAGCCGGGGGACTGGGGCAGCAGATGCCGCACGGCCGCGTGCACCAGGCGGGTCTTCACGCAGGTCACGATCATCGAGCCCTGCGGCTGGTAGGCGTCCAGGTCGCCGATGTCGTACCCGAGTTTCGCGGTCTTGGCGATGCGGTCCTTCATGTCCGCGCCGCCCTTGGAGTAGTAGACGGCGCGTGCCTCCCGCGGGATGGCGGTGCTCATCAGGCCGCTGCCCAGCCCGTACAGGGCGCCCGTGTAGATGCCTTTCTTCTTGGTGAACTCGACCGCGGCCGCGAGCTTCCTCGTATCCGCCCAGGACGGCAGCCGGCGTGCCTCCTCCATGAAGTCGCGTAGATCCGCCGGGAGTCCGGCCGGCAGTGGCTGATCGTTGCGGGTCCACTGCCGCAGCAGTTCGTTGACCCTGGGCACGTCACCGCGGTCGATGACGGCGGCGAGCACCGGGTCGGCCTCCTCGTCCCAAACCCACTCGGGGTCCAGTCCCGCCCCCTCGCCCGCCACCGATCCGCTCGGCGCCCAGGTCCACGGGGGACGCGCCTGGGCCGGCGTGGCCGCGCTCAGCGCGCCCAGCGCCCCGAGCGCCCCTCCCGTGATCAGCATTCTGCGCCTGCTGACTCCGTCCATGGGTGAACTCCTTGTCGACGATCGCTGCTGATGACCACCGGGACACGGCGAAGCGGCAGGTGTGTCGTCGGTGTGTGGTACTCCGTGAGGTGCGCCGGTCCGAGGGCTCCGGACGCGGGTGGAGCGGCGCGCGGCTCTCCACCCTCAGATGCTGCGCGCGTGACGAACCGGCGCTTCAGGCGGGCCGGTTGGCGTCGGGGATGACGATGCTCGTGCCCCGGCCCTTGGTGAGGTAGAACATGATGTACTTCCGGGCCGCCTCGTCGATCGTCCAGGCGAGGGGCGGCACCAGCGGAAACGGGATCAGCTTCTCGCGGAAGGCGACGAGCTTCGGCCAGGCGGTCGCGATCGCCTTCTCCCAGAACGGCTCGGGGGGAATGCCGTCCCAGTCCGCGACCTGGTCGCCGACCAGGTACCTGGCGAGCGCGTTGACGAGCGGACGGTCGACGCCGCCCGGACTGGTCTGCTCGGCGAGCTGGCCCAGCAGGATGTCGGTCAGCTCGATGCCCTCGGGCGTGGAGTCCAGGACCGGGTCAAGTACCTGCTGTGACTGGGAGTTGGCCGCGGCCCAGGTGGCCGGGATGTACTCGTCGCGGATGCCGAGCAGGTGCGCCGTCACCTGCCAGAGGTGGAGATAGGCCGCCGAGTCGGCGGGCGGGATCGGAACCTTCCATTCGAGCATCATGCGCATCGCGTAGGTGGGCAGGCTGTGCCAGGTGACCAGCATGTCCTGCTGGCTGATCGGGACGGTCTGGCCGCCGCTGGTCCGGGACCAGCCCGGTGACTGCGGCAGCAGATGGCGTACGGCCGCGTGCACGAGCCGGGTCTTGACGGCCTCCACCATCACCTTGCCGTCGGGCCGGTACGCGTTGAGGTCGCCGACGGCGAAGCCCAGCAGGCTCGTCTTGGCTACCCGGTCCTCCATGTCGGCGCCGCCCTTGGAGTAGTAGACGGCGCGTGCCTCCCGGGGGATGGCGGTGCTCAGCATGCCACCGCCCACTCCGTTGAGCAGATTGAGGTAGATGCCCCGGGACTTGTTGAACTCGGCCGCCGTCTCCAGTTTCCCGCGGTCGGCCCAGGAGGGCAGCTGGCGCGCCCTCTCCATGAACTCCCGCAAGTCCGCAGGTAGTTGGGCGGGTACCGGCTGGTCGTTGCGGGACCACGTCCGCAGCGCCTCGTTGACCTTGGCCACCTCACCGCGGTCGATGACGGCGGCGACGAGCTGGTCGGCCTCCTCGTCCCACACCCACTCCGGGTCCAGCCCGGCACCCGCGCCGGCCACCGAACCACTCGGTGCCCACGTCCACAGGGACCTCGCACGGGCCGGCGAGGCCATGCTCAGCGCCCCGAACGCTCCCAAAGCTCCGCCCGTGAGCAGCATCTTGCGCCTGCTGAGTCCGTCCATCTCCGCGAACTCCTCCTTGAGTTCTGACTGCCGTGCGGACCTATGGCCTTACCGGCCTTCTTTGATACGGTGAAACACGCGACGCATCTCTGTATCTCCAGGGGAGCACAAGCGGAACGTGAACGCCAGGGGCATCACGGAATCGGGGAGGCGCTCCTGGAAATCCGTTGACGCTCCCGCAGACACAGGTGACGAGCCGTACGAGCACACCCGTGACAGGCAACGGAGGGAGCCGGACGTGACTTCGGACGAGCAACCGTACGATCAGGACCGAGGGTTGACCATCCCCGCACTACTGCGCCGCAACGCCCAGCGGTTCCCCGACGGCCCCGCACTCACCGCCGGCCTCGGTCCCGAAGCGGCGACACTGTCCTGGCCGCAGCTGCGCGCGGAGACCGCCGCCCTCACCCGTGGTCTCACCGCGCTCGGCCTGCGACGGGGCGACCGCATGCTGATCTCGATGTCGAGACGGCCGGAGCACTGGATCGCCGACCTGGCCGCGGTCCACATCGGAGCCCTCTCCTCGAGCACCTACGACACGACGGACACCGAGGAGCTGGGTGCCCTGGCCCGGCACAGCGGAGCCGCCGTACTCGTGCTGGAGGGCGAGGAACAGGTACGGCGCTGGCAGCCGGTCCTGGACGGCCTGCCGGGCCTGCGCGCTGTCGTCGTCCTCGACTGGAACGCGGCCCGGGTCGGCGACCCGCGTTTCGTCAGCTACCCCGCCGTGCGCGGCGCGGCGCCGCCCGACGACGCCGCGTTCGAGGCCCTCACGGACTCCGCCTCACCGGATGACCCGATGGCGCTGGTGTACACACCGGGCACCACCGGTGCCCCCCGGGGAGTGGTGCTCACCCACCGCAACGTCATCCACCAGGCGTTCATGCACCACCGGACCGCCGAGGACCCGGAGCGTCCGAGGTCGGTCGCCCACCTGCCCATGGCACAGGCCGCGGGACGGGTGCTCGGCCTCTACGCACCGGTCTGCCACGCCGGACACGTGACCGTCTGTCCCGGCCCCGAGCAACTCCTGCCCACGCTGATCACCGTGCGACCGCACACCTTCTTCGCCGTGCCGCGGGTCTGGGACCGGATCGCCGCCGCTGCGCGGGAGCGGCTCGGGACACTGCCCGAGGAGCAGGCCGCGGCGGTCACCCAGGCCAGGAGGACCACCCTGGAGGCCTTCCGTCTGCGCTCCGCGGGCAAGGAGCCGCCGACCGTCCTCACCGAGTCACTCGCACAGCTCGACGAGCACCTGCTGCGCCCTGTCCGGTCCGCAGTCGGTGCCGACGAGCTCCAACAGGCCCACACCGGGACGGCACCGCTGTCCACGGCGACCCTGGAGTTCCTGGCGAGCGTGGGACTGCCCGTCCATGAGGTGTGGGGACTGACCGAGACCGCCGGAGCGGCCACCGTCAGTACACGCGGGGAGTCCGGCACCGGCACGGTCGGACGTCCGGGGCCGGGCATCGAGGTCACGGAGGCCGAGGACGGCGAGCTTCTGGTCCGAGGACCGGTGGTCTGCGCCGGATACCTGCGGGCCGACGGCAGCGTCGAACCCGCCACGGACGCACAGGGCCGACTGGCCACCGGCGACATCGGCAGCGTCGATGCACGCGGCCTGGTCACGGTCACCGACCGCAAGAAGAACCTGTTCGTCACCGACAGCGGCAGGACCGTCGCCCCGGCCCGGATCGAAGCGCACTTGCGGGCCCACCCCCTGATCGGGCAGGCCGTGGCGATCGGGGACCGGCGCAGGTACGTCACCGCCCTGCTCGTCCTGGACGAGCAGACGGCCCCGCTCTGGGCCGACGAGAAGGGCCTCGACACCCATGACCTCGCCCGCCTGTCCCGCCACCCGGTGGTGCTCGCCGCCGTGGATGCCGCGGTCGCCGAGGCGAACACGGTCCTCCCGCCCGCGGAACAGGTACGTCGCTACCGCGTCCTCCCCGGGCCGTGGACGACGGAGACGGGTGAACTGACACCGGAGCTGACGCTGCGCAGGCGTGCCGTCGGTGAACTGCACGCCGCCACCATCGAGTCGATGTACCCGTGAATACCGGCCCACCAGGATCGCCGTACGGCGGGAGCGACCGACCGCAACGCACGCGGTAGCCCGCCGGCCTCTTCCCCTGCCTGTCTGCCTGTAATGACTGCTCCGAGGAGAAACCATGCGCAGGACCAGTTGGGTGCTGACCGGAACCGCGGTGGTCCTGGTGGCGGCCTCGGCCGTCACGCGGTTCACCGTCCATCCCGCATTGCACCAGGTACCGGCCGACGCCAAGACGACGTTCCGGTACGAGGGCACCGCCACCCTGCTCGACGCCGCCGCCCTGGCGGCCGGCGACATGGACAAGGCCTTCCTGAGAGACGTGCCGGTCATTTTGGACCGGCGCATCGAAGTACGGGACGTCGACGGCCGGACGGCCGTCGTCTCCGACCACGTGGCGCTGCGCGGACGCGACGGCACGGAGATGAGCACCTCCCAGCACACCTGGGCGGTGGACCGGCGCGACCTCACCGAGCGTGCCGCTCCCGCGGGTTCGGGGGCCGAGAAGCACAAGGGCCTGGTCATCGCCTGGCCTCTGGAGCCCGACAAGCGCGACTACCGTTTCTGGGACACCGGCACCCGGACCGTGTCCCCCGCACGGTACGAGGGAACGGAGTCCGTCCACGGCCGCGAAGCCTATGTCTACGGCATCGAGTCCACCGGCCTCCTCGCCGACCCCGCAACCGCCGGCTCCCTGCCCCGCACCCTTCCCAGGGAAGCCGTGCTGGGCCTGAGCGCTGCACTGCCCGCAAAACAGCGGCCGGAGCAGCAGGAGTTGGCCGGTCTGCCGAAGGCGGTACCGCTGTCCTACACGTCCACCACCAAGCGGCGCGGCTGGGTCGACGCCGACACCGGTCTGTCCCTGGACGGCACGCTGCACGGCCCTGTTCTCGTATAGCTACGGCGAGGGGACAAGTAGCTCAGCGTGATTTCAGGGCCTCTGCTTGAGTGCGAGGCTCGGGGACCGCTCCGTTGTTCATGGCGGCGAAGTCGGCGTGCGCGGCCGCGATTGCTTCGGGGTACGCCTGGCGCTTGGCGTGCTCGGCGAGCGCCCGGTAGATGCTGGCGACGGAGGGGTTCTGTCCCTTGCGCTTGCCGGTGGGGATGATCAGGTCGGGCTGGATCTGCTCGATGGACTCGCCGCCCGCGCGGCGCCGCAGCACGGTGTGGAGCATGTCGTCGGAGATGACCGGTGGCCGGCCGCCGTGCTTGCCCTTGCGGGCCGCGGTGTCGAGCCCTTCGAGCGTGGACTCGCGGATGTTCTCCCGCTCGGTCTCCGCCATCGCCGCGAAGAACGCGAACAGCAGCTTGCCCGGGCCGGTGGGGTCGTAGATGCCGGGCAGAGGTCCGGCGAGCATCTCCAGGACCAGGCCGTGGGCGGTGAGGTGGTCGGCGAGCGCGGTGAGTTCGGCGGCGTCGCGGCCGAGCCGCTTCATCTCGTACACGGTGAAGATGACCCGGCAGTGCGGGGCGTGCGCCTTGACCTCCCGCGCCGTCCTCAGCGCCTCCTCGAACCGGGGGCGGACCCGGACGCGGGTGCTGATCTTCTCGCTGAAGATCTTGTCCCTCGGGATGCCGTGCTTGCTGAGCGCGTCGAGCTGGGAGTCGAGTTCCTGCCCGAGGGTCGAGCACCTCGCGTATCCGATGCGGATGTCCGCGCTCGGCAGGTCCGGGTCGATCGGCGCCGGCGGCGGGGTGCCCGGCCGCCACGGCCGGCCCGGACGCCGGTCGGCCGGGGTCGGCACCCGCAGCGCCTTCTTCAGCCGGGGCACCTTCGTGAAGCGGCGGGTGTGGTAGGCGGAGGCGACCGCGCCGCCACGTGAGCGGCACGGGGAACCGGGCTGTGCGTCGCACTTCGGACAGGCGTGCTGTTCGACGTCGTCGGCGTCCGACCGGTCGGTTGGGGAAGGGGGCTGAGGGTCCGTCATGGGCCCGGATTTTCGCACAATGCAAGTCTCAGAAGGGGGCCTGTCCCGCTTTTGGGTGAGAACGGGTTCTGCGAACGAATCCGGGCCCGGCGGGGCTCCGGCGGGCCGTGATTGATCTTGCTCGCGCAAAGGAACGTTTGTGAGAGTCCAGGCGTCGCGCCGACGGCCGTGGGGCTCTTGGGGTGTGGCGCCTGCCTGCCTACGATGAGCGGCATGTCGCCTGATGCCTCCCCGTCCTCCGTCTGGCCGGTCCTGCACTACGACGACACGAAGGCGGCGCTGCGCTTCCTGGTCGACGTGCTGGGGTTCGAGCAGGTGGTCGCTGTGCCGGATGAGCACGGCGGGATCGGGCACACGGAGCTGCGCTGGCCTGGCGGTGGTGCGCTGGTGTTCGGCTCGACGAGGCACACGGACAGCGTGCACGGGCGGATGCGGGCGGGCACCAGCGCGGTCTACGTGGTGAGCGACGAGGTGGACGCGGTGCACCGGCGGGTGGTCGACGCCGGAGGCGAGGTCCTCGAAGCGCCGCACGAGACCCGGTTCGGGTCGGGCGCGGCGGCGTACGTGTGCACGGTGCAGGACCCGGAGGGCAACTTGTGGACCTTCGGCACCTACCGCGGGCCTTCGCCGGAGTAGGGCGCCGGGAAGAGACGAGAGGACCCCGGCCGGTGGGGCCGGGGTCCTGCGCTGTGGGCTGGCGGCGCCGGGGATCAGTGGCTGCCGGCGAGTTCGCCGGTGAGCTTGCCGTGAAGGTCGGCGCTCAGGTCGTTCAGACCGGTGATTTCCACGGTCTTGCCGCGCTGGGCGTACTTCGTCTCGATCGCGTCCAGGGCAGCCACGGAGGAGGCGTCCCAGACGTGGGCCTCGGACAGGTCGATGACGATCTTGTCCGGGTCGCCCGCGTAGTCGAACTGGCCGACGAGGTCGTTGGAGGAGGCGAAGAACAGCTCGCCGGTGACCCGGTAGACGACCGCGGTGCCGTCGGGGTCGAGGACGCTGTGCACGCGGGCGAGGTGGGCGACGCGCTTGGCGAAGATGACCATGGCGGTGACGGAGCCGACGACGACGCCGATGGCGAGGTTGTCGGTGGCGACCACCACGATCACGGTGATGGCCATGACGGCGATCTCACCGGCGGGCATCCGCTTCAGCGTCTTGGGGGCGATGGAGTGCCAGTCGAACGTCGCGAAGGCCACCATGGCCATGACGGCGACGAGGGCGGCCATGGGGATGTCGGAGACGACCGGGCCGAAGACGATGCACAGCACCATCAGGAACACGCCCGCCAGGAAGGTCGAGACGCGGGTGCGGGCGCCGGAGACCTTCACGTTGATCATCGTCTGGCCGATCATGGCGCAGCCGCCCATGCCGCCGGAAAAGCCGGTGACGATGTTGGCGATGCCCTGCCCGATCGACTCCCGCGTCTTGGAGGAGTGGGTGTCGGTGATGTCGTCGACGAGCTTCGCGGTCATCAGCGACTCCATCAGGCCGACCAGCGCCATCGCGAACGCGTACGGTGCGATCGTCGTCAGGGTGTCCAGGGTGAACGGCACGTCCGGCAGGCCCGGCACCGGCAGGGAGGACGGCAGCTCGCCCTTGTCGCCCACGGTCGGCACCGCGATGCCGGCCGCGACCGTGATGACGGTCAGGATGACGATCGAGACGAGCGGGGCCGGGATCACCTTGGTGACCTTCGGGAAGAACACCATCAGCGCAAGTCCGCCGATGATCAGCGGGTAGACGGCCCAGGGCACGTCGTGCATCTCGGGCACCTGGGCCATGAAGATCAGGATCGCGAGGGCGTTGACGAAGCCGACCATCACGCTGCGCGGTACGAACCGCATCAGCTTCGCCACCCCGAGCGCGCCGAGCGCGACCTGGATGATGCCGGCGAGGATGACGGCGGCGATCAGGTAGCCCAGTCCGTACTCGTGGTTCAGGGGGGCGATGACGAGGGCGATGGCGCCGGTGGCGGCGGAGATCATCGCCCGCCGGCCGCCGACGATCGAGATGACCACGGCCATGGTGAACGAGGCGAACAGACCGACCGCCGGGTCGACCCCGGCGATGATCGAGAACGAGATCGCCTCGGGGATCAGCGCCAGGGCGACGACCAGGCCGGCCAGGATCTCGGTGCGCCAGACCTTGGGGTTGTTCAGCCAGTCGGGCTTGAGGCCGCGCAGCCGCGCGGCGGGAGTCACAGCAGCAGAAGACAAGGAAATGCGTACCTGTCGTGCTCGGGCACACCGCGGGCAGGCCGGGGGTGTGCGGGAGGAGACGCGGGAGGCCGGCCGGCATCCCGCGGGCGGCCCGAGGCGGGCCGGGAAGTCGTGAAGGACGCGAGCCGGGAGCCTGGGCGGTGCCCGGCCGGGCGGTCAGGTCCGAGGGCGAAGGGTCACGGCGGGCAGGGGGCGGCGGTCGGCGTCATGGGCTCGCGCACGCTCTCTCCTGCAAGAATCGGATCTTCGCCGGGGGCGCCATCGGCCCCGGAACGGCAGTAGCGGGGCAGCCGGGCCGCCCTCGCCATCATCAACTCTACCCTAACGTTAGAGTAGAGGTCGGTGGGGTCGCACGGGACGCGGCCCGCCACGACGGGAAGGGCCAGGGACACGGGCGTGGACGACAAGCACATGCAGATCGGCGAGGTCGCCGCGCGGACGGAGCTGTCGCTGCGCACCATCCGGCACTACGAGGAGACAGGCCTGGTCATCCCCTCCGCCCGGTCCCAGGGCGGGTTCCGCCTCTACACCGAGACCGACGTCGCCCGCCTCATGGTCATCCGCCGGATGAAGCCGCTCGGCTTCACCCTGGAGCAGATGCGCGACCTGCTGGACGCCACCGACCGCCTGGACGGCGACGGCGCCCTCGACGCCGCCGAGCGCGAGGCGCTGCTGGAGCGCGTACGGACCTACCGGCAGGCCGCCGCCGAGCAGGTGGAGAAGCTGCGCATCCAGCTGGCCCGCGCCGAGGACTTCGCCGACACTCTGGGCGCCCGCCTGGAGCAGAACGCTCCGGCCGCCCGCGCCTAGCTGCGGCGTCACCTCCTGGCCGGTGCCGCCTCGGCCTGCGGGCTGCGCGGGCCGGGCACGGCCGTGGCGGTCAGGTCCAGCTGAAGGCGGCTGTTCATGTCCAGCTCGAACCGGCCGTAGGGGTTCACGTGCGTCCAGAACAGTGGTGACAGGGCCCGCCGGTCGGCGTCGGTGAGCATGTCGGCCCACTTCTCGTCGGCGAGGACCTGCTGCATCAGCAGCGTGTTGACGTGCACCAGGGCGGACTGGAGCAGGTGCAAGGCGAGCATGGACACCTCCTGGGACTCCTTGTCCGCCCCGGCCAGGTCGCCGTCCTTGCCGTAGAAGAGGTCCTTGTTCGCGCTGTTCCAGTTCTCCACGACCTGCAAGCCCTCGTGGATCTCCTGGCGCAGCTCGACGTCGGCCAGGTAATCGCAGACGAACGCCGTGCGCACAGCCCGCCCGAGTTCCTCGATCGCCTGGTAGGTGGGGTGCTTGGGCCCGCCGCGAGTAAAGCGGCGCAGGACCTGCTCGGCCTCGGCGGTGCCCAGGCGCAGGGCGGTGGTGTACTTCACGATCTGGTCGTACTGCTGGCGGATCAGGTCCCAGTTGATCGTCTTGGTCGACAGCACCGGTGCGAGGTTGGGCCACTTCTCGTCCTGCCCGGCCGCCGGCCGGTACAGCTTTGCGGAGCCGATGTTCTTCAGCCTGGGCATGAGCTTGAAGTCGAGCATGTGGGCGAAGGCGAAGCCGACGATGGACGCGCCGTGGGTGTCGGTGTACTGCCGGTCGACCTCCATGTCGGTGCAGTGCCGCAGCACGCCCTCGATCATCGAGGCGACCTCGGAGGCCGAACAGCTCTTGAGCTGGGAGTAGATGCACACCGACTTCCGCTCGACGTGCCAGTAGATCATCACGCCGGGGCCGCGGTAGCACTGGTGCCACTCGGTCATCAGGTTCGAGGACCAGGCGCCGAACTTGCGGCTGTCGGAGGCGCACGCGGTGCCGGTGCCCCACCACATCTCGTCCCGGACGGCGAAGGTGGCGTTCACCAGCTTGCGCAAGGCGGCGCGCATATTGGCCCGGTTGACGAACAGGTGCCGCACCCGGCGCAACGTCGCCTCGGACTCGCCGTGCTTGCCGGTGACCGCGACACGCTTGATGCCCATGTTGGTGCCCACAGCAGGTCATCGACTCACTGATGGAGATGGCCAAGGAATCCGGGCAGCAGGGCTGGTGGCATGCCTACGGCGAAATTCCCCAGAGCGTCTACATCGCCCTGGAGACCGACGCCACCTCCCTCCACCTCCACGCGCCCTCGATGATCCCCGCTCTGCTGCAGACTCCCGCATACGCCCACGCGGTGATCGGGGAAACGGTCCCTCTGCTCACCGTAGAAGAGGCCGACACGCGTCTGAAAGTGTGGATGCGCCGACAGCACCGGATCTACGACCTGGCCCGTCCGCTGCGGTTACGGGTCGTCCTGGACGAATCGGCTCTGCGCCGCGTCGTCGGCAGCCCCGATGTCATGCGAGAACAGCTGGAGCACCTGAACGCACTCGGCGCCGAGCCGCACATCACGGTGCAGGTGCTCCCCTATACGGCGGGCGCTCACCCGGGCCTGTCAGGACAGTTCTCCATCCTGCGGTTCGCCGACAGCTCCGCGGGACCGGTGGTGCATCTGGAGCGGTTCACCAGCGACCTCTACCTGGAGAAGCCGTCCGACGTACAGCACTACCGCGTGCTGCACGACCACCTCCAGGCCCAGGCCCTCAGCCCCGACACCAGCCGCGACTTCATCACCGACGCCACCAAGACGCACATCGACGCGGCAAGCCACATGTGAGTGCGGCGAAGCCCGTTGAGCGTCGGATCCGCTGACAGGCTTCGTCGGCGGTGGGAGAGCGGTGCCCCGGCACATCACTAGCCGACCCGCTGCATCGCCCTCCGGTGCCGTTCCGCCATCGCGGCCCCGGACTCGCGGCGGGCCATCCTGCGCAGGACGGAGGGTGCGAGGAGCAGCCCGGCGACGGCCCAGGCACCGAGCACACCCGCTGTCTCCAGGAGCCGCCAGGATTCGCCGATCTCGGCGCCGACCGCATCGGTCGGCAGCAGCGCCGAGCGCAGACCGAGGCCGAGCCAGTACACGGGGAAGATCTGCCCGACGATCTGCAGCCACTCGGGCAGCTTCGACAGGGGAAAGTAGATGCCCGAGATCACGATGAGTCCCATCACCGGAAGCATCAGCAACCCGATGGTGCGTGGACTGGCGACGAGTGAGCCGATGACAGCGCCCATCGGCAGGGTGGCCAGGAGACCCAGCGGTACCACCCACACCAGCGTCAGCAACGCTCCGCCGCCCTGCCGGGCCACCCCGTCCACCAGGAACACGCCAACGGCGAAGGGTAGTGCCATGGAGGCGAGAGCCGTACCCGACACCATGATGATCTTGCCGACGAGGTGGCCGACCATGCCGTGGGGCACGGCCTTGGCCCGCAGCAGGGTGCCGTCCTCGCGCTCGGTCGCCAGCAGTTGCGCCGTGGTCATCATCCCGGTGAACGCGAGCGTCATCCCCAGCATGCTCGGCAGCATGAACGCGCCGGCCGAGATGCCGGCGCCCTTCAGCGGATCGTCCCTGACCAAGTACAGCGGCACGATGAGCAGAACCGTCCAGAGCACGTAACCGAACACGTCCTGGCCGGTGGTGAACGTCTGCCGAAGTTCCGTCCAGCCGCGCCGCACCCCGACTACCGCCGCGTGCCCTACCGGACTCATCACGATCCCTCCTCGAAAGCCTGCACGGCCCGCTCATCGGGAACGCTCCCCGCCTCAAGCTCCCGCACCATCGTCAGGTAGGTGTCCTCCAGGCTCGCCCGGCGCACCTCCAGCCCGCCGATCGCCTCGCCGTGCTCCTCGAACAGCCGACGGACGAACCGGGTGGGCTCGGCCGTCGCCTCCTCACAGGGCCGCCCGTTCAGCGTCCAGCGCACGGTGGCCTCGGCCGATGCCTGCCGTGACAGCTCCTCGGCCGAGCCATCGGCCACGATCCGGCCTCCGGCCAGGATGAGGATCCGGTCGGCGAGCCTCTCCGCCTCGGCAAGGTCGTGCGTGGTCAGCAGAACAGTGGTGTTCTCGTCCGCCAGCCCGCGGACCAGGCCATGGAACTCGTTCCTCGCCTCCGGGTCCAGACCGGCCGTCGGCTCGTCCAAGAACAGCACCTCGGGTCGGCCGACGATGCCGACGGCCACGTCGAAACGCCTGCGCTGCCCGCCGGACAGAGTTCCGACCCGCTTGTCCGCCTGCTCGGTCAGCCCTACTGCGGCGAGGAGTTCGTCGACATCCCACGGACGCCGTACGAGGTCGGTGGAGTACGGCACGTAGTACGAGCCAAGATGGGCCAGCAGTTCCCGCACCCGCCACTTGCCGTGGTCGCGCCAGGACTGCAACACGATGCCCAGACGCGCACGCCACCGCTCGTCCCCGTCGGCCGGATCGGCCCCGAGGACGGTCACATGACCGGCCGAGCGCATCCGGAAGCCTTCCAGGACCTCGATCGTGGTCGTCTTGCCCGCACCGTTCGGGCCGAGCAGCAAGACGACTTCGCCTCGCCGGGCCGTGAAGCTGACACCCTTCAAAACGTCCTGGCTGCGGTAGCGCATCCGCAGATCCCGTACGTCGATCACCGTGTCGCTCTCCGCCGGTGGGCTGCTCCCAACCCCGGACAGGGCGTGAGCGGTCGTCATCGGCGTTCCCCCGTTCGTCTCGTGGTCCGTTCCCTGGGATCAGAGGCCGGAGGCCGTGCCGACGTCCGTGGTCATGAGACGTCCCGGACGAACACATTACCGAACGGTTCAGTTACCTCATCTGGTTCCACCGGCCCGGGGCAGGTGTGTGCCAGCTGCGTAGGGGTTCGGTGCCCGGGGCCTGTCGATGACTCTCTCGGGTTCACCCCACAAGGCCGTCGGCCACCGGCTGATCATTCGCAACCTGTACAGAAGCCCGGGCACCCGACCCGTCGCGCGAAGCCGCTTCCTGGTGAGAAATACTCTCCCGATGAGTCCACGCACTTCCCTGACCAGCCAGCCGGTCACGATCCGGAGGGCCGTCGCCCGCGATGCCAAGCGGCTCACGCGGCTCGTGCGTGGGTCAGGCGCGTATGCGGACAAGTACGCAGCCGCAGTCGCGGGCTACCGGGTCGGTCCCGATTACATCGAGGCCCACCGCGTCTATGTGGCCGTCGGCGCTGACGAGAATGGAAGCCGGGTCCTGGGGTTCTACTCGCTCGTCCTGGCGCCACCGGAGCTCGACCTGCTGTTCGTTGCCGACGAAGCGCAAGGACGGGGTATTGGACGACTGCTCGTGGCGCACATGCTGACCGAGGCCCGTGCCGCCGGGCTCGACCGTGTCAAGGTCGTGGCACATCTGCCCGCCGAAGGCTTCTACCACCGCGTCGGTGCGGTGCGGACCGGGACCGCGTTCGCGAACCCGCCCGCTGTGCCGTGGGACCGACCCGAATTCGAGTTCCGCATTCCTTCGGAATGACGCGGGGTGCCGGTCGGCGAGGGTGGCTGGCTGCACCCGCAAGGTGGCCGGCATATAGGAGTCGACCGTTCACCTGCGGTGACGCCCCGCAGGCGTGAAAATCGGTACAGGGGCTGTCCGCCGACGCCGCTTGATGTTTGGGCTGTGAG
>NZ_JBSFVG010000037.1:0-20639 GCF_053592195.1 Streptomyces sp. NPDC002776
ACCTCGGCCATCTCACCAGGTGTCACACCATCACAACGACACCAACAGCCCAACAGACACGCCACTCACAAACGAAGCTGACCAAGCCCTACTAGGGCCTGTGGGGGTGTGACACGCAGGCAACCCACCTATGCCCAGCGGAAGTTCATCGTGCCGTTTTGGCCGATCGGTCGGCCGGTCCGTACCCGGAGCGGTTGCGCGAGCAGTTCGAAGGGATGATCCGGCGGTTCCGGCCCAGTGCCCAGTGGCGGGAGATGCCTGCCGAGTTCGGGCCCTGGGCGACCGTCTACGGACGCTTCCGCGTCTGGCGCGACGCAGGTGTCTTCACCGCCCTGCTGGAAGGCCTGATCGCCGAAGGCGCCCGCGCGGCTGGTCAGCGTGGACTCCACCACCGTTCGCGCCCACCACGACGCTGCGGGACTGCGGGTCGGCAAGCACCTCATGGACGCCTTGGAGGAAGCAGCGCAGGAGCAGGAGAAGGCCCGGCAAAAGGGGGCGGAGCGCAGGAGCAAGACGGACAGGTCGAACGTCGAAGCATCCGCCGCCGACACCGGCTCCGCCTGAAGGAAGCCCTGCTCGGCAGGTCCCGGGGCGGTCTCACCAGCAAGATTCACCTCGCTGCGGACCGGAAATGCCGACCCCTCGCGCTGGTTCTGACTGCCGGGCAGGCCGGCGACAGCCCGCAGTTCATCCCCGTACTCGCAAGCATGAGAGTGCGCCCGCCCGTCGGTCGTCCCCGCACCAGACCCGGAGCTGTCGCCGCGGACAAGGCCTACTCATCCCGCGGCAACCGCTCCTACCTGTGCGAACGCGGCATCAAAAGCAAACATTCCGGAAACAGGGGCGATACGGGACCGGGGCCGGTTTGAGACGGGCTGGTTCAGGCCGGGCAGGTCGGTTCGTCCCCGGGAGCGACCGGATCGGGGGTGGGCGACGCGCCGGTGTCGGGAGAGGGACTCGCCGGGTCGGAGGGGCAGTTCTGCGGCGTGGACGGGTCTGGGGTCGGCGTGGACGGGTCGGGGGTCGGCGTGGACGGGTCGGAGGGGGTCGGTGTGGGCGAGGGGGCCGGGGTCGGGGAGTTGGACGGGGAGGGGTCCGGTGAGGGGGCGGGGGCCGGTTCCGTCGTGGACGGGGACGGCCGGGGTGACGGCGCGGGCGGCACCGGGCGCGTGGGAGAGGGGGACGGGGTGGGCGTTTCGGGGCCGGGGCCGATGATGACGGCGTCACCGCCCTTGCCGTCGCCTCCGCCGCGGTCCGTGTCGACCGGCTCCGTCGCCGGAGTGTCGCCGCCGGCTCCTGGCGACTCCGGGACGACGCCCTTGCCGTCGGGCAGGGGGTGCACGCCTGTGCGGTAGAAGTCCAGCCAGTGGCGGACCAAGTTGAGATAGGAACGTGAGTGGTTGTAGCTGAGGACCGCCCGGTCCAGGTCGGCGATCCGGCTCAGGTCACGGTCCCCGGCGCACAGGTAGTGCCCGGCGGCGAGGGCCGCGTCGAAGATGTTGTTGGGATCGCCGCGGCCGTCACCGTTGCCGTCCGCGCCCCAGCGGGCCCAGGTCGACGGCAGGAACTGCATCGGCCCCACCGCACGGTCGTACACCGTGTCGCCGTCGTGGGCGCCGCCGTCGCTGTCCAGGATCAGGGCGAAGTTCCTGCCGTCGAGTGCCGGGCCGGTGATCCGGCCGAGCGTGGTGCCGTGCCGGTCGACCGCGCCGCCGCGCGCCTGCCCTGACTCCACCTTGCCGATGGCCGCGAGCAGTTCCCAGGGCAGCTTGCAACCGGGATCCGTCCGGCCGACGGACCTCTCCGCCGCGCGGTAGGCGCGCAGCACGGTGCCCGGGATGCCGGCCTGGGCGCGCGCCTGGGCGGCGTGCGCGGGGCGCGGCGGGACGTCCGGGGCGACCAGCGGCGGTAGTTCGGTGTGGTACGAACCGTCGTCGGGCGGGGCGAGCTCGGTGTGCGGGAGGCCTGCGGCGGGAGCGGGGTGGTCGGCGGCGGTCGGACGGGCGCGCTCCTCCCGCGGGAGTCCGGGGGCCTGGGAGGCGGTGAGCGCCGCCACCGCGGTCACGGCGACGGCGGTGGTCCGCAGACCCTGCCGGGTCCGGGCGGGTACGCGTCGGGCGCGCTGTTCGGGCATGGTCGGTCACTCCCTGGTGGTGAGGCGCGTACGGGTTCAGCGGCCGAAGGTGTCGATGCCCGAGACGAGCCAACGACCGTCACGTCGCTGGACGTCGACGGCGAGCATCGCCCCGGCGTAGGTGCCGTCGTCCTCGGCCTTCTTGTCGCCCGCGGTGCTGACGCTGCTCTGGTCGGCGTAGACCAGGACGCGGGCCCGGTCGCCGTCGATGCGCTCGACCGCGCTGTCGGTGACCGTGGTGGTGATCACCGCCTTCTGCTGGTCGGCCTGCGTGCGGATGTCGCCGAACAGCTTCCGGTGCTGGGCGACGGCGCGTCCCGTCAGCCATTGCTTCGCGGCCTCGTCGAGGGCGTCGGGGTCGGCATGGTCGTACGAGAAGAGCGCGGCAACGGCCTTGGTGGACTGGCCCTTGATCTCGCTGGTGCGGGCGGTGTCGGAGAGGGCGGTGTTGCGTGCGGCCGGGGCGTCCCGGAGGGCTTCGGCGCGGGCGTGCGCCCAGCCGGCGAAGCCGCCGAGGAGGAGGGTGAGCAGACAGAGGGCCGCGAGTGCGCGGCGGGGCGCGCGTGGCCGTGGGGTCTTCTTCCGCGGTGGGTCCGTGTCCTCGCCGGGCGTGGACGGTGCGTTCCAGGTGATCGCTGTTGTGCCGCGTGGTGTGTGCCGGGTGCGGGCGGGCGGTGGCTGGTCGCGCGGCTCCCCGCCTCCCTGGGCGGCGTCGGCGGCGACCGGGGCGCGGAGGGCCTCGCGGGCCTGGCGACGGCGTGCGTTGTTCAGATGGTGGCGGGTCGTCGGCATCGTGGTGTCGTCCTCTCCTGCTGACGGTCAGCCGGCCGGCGTGCCGCCCACCGGGGCCTGGCCCAGGGCGCTGAGCTTCCAGTGGCCGTCGGTGCGGGTCAGTTCGCCGAGCATGCGGCTGTCCTTGTCGGTGCTCGCGTCGCCGGGCGCCTTCACCGTCACGCGCAGCGCGACCAGGACCCGGGCCCGGCCGGCCCGGTCGTCGAGTTCGGTGAGTGCGCCGGAGAGCACCTTCGCCGTGGTCACGGTCTTGGCGGTCCTCACCTGCGTGGCGAACTCGTCCCGCCCGGAGACCAGTTGTTCGTGGAGTTCACCGGTGGTGGAGGACTCCCAGAGGTCCAGGCCCCGGTCGATGCTGCGGTGGTCGAGGGTGTTGAGGTTCTGGACGGCCTGTTCACCGGCGGCGAGGGCCGCGTCGCGCTGCTCGGCGTACGCGACGGTGTCGTCGTGGGTCGCGTCGTACCAGTCCCAGCCCGCCCACCCGGCGAAGCCGCCCGCGACCAGCGCGAGGGCGAGGGCCAGGGCCGTGACGGGCAGCGCCCGGAGCCGGGCCAATGCGCTGGTCGCGCGTTTCATCTGTGCTCCCCTCTTCCCGCGCCCGCTCAGCGGGACCTGATGTCGACGATCCGCCACTGGTCCTCCTGCCAGTGCGCGGTGACCGTGAGCTGGGCCGCCGCGGAGGTGGTGCCTGCCTTGCCTCGGTGCGAGATCTGGTCGAGGAAGACCAGCAACCGCGCGCTGTCACCGTCGAGTTCGATCACCGCGGTGCGTACGGCCTGGGTGCTCAGGGTGACGCGCTGCTCGGCCAGGTCCGCGCGGATCCGGCCCATGAGTTCCGTGTACTGGCGTTCCGCCCGCCCCGCGAGCACGGACCGCGCCGCGCGCTCCGTGGCCTCCAGACCGTCCGGCGTGTACGAGAAGGCGCGGGCGAGGCCGTTGCCGACGTCTCCGGCGACACGGGTGGTCGCCTCGGCGTCGGTCAGCGCGTGGTTCTCGGCCGAGGGGGCGGACCGGAGCTGGTGGGCGCCGTAGAAGAAGCCGCAGCCGGCGAGGACGAGCAGGGCCGCGCCCAGCGCGGTGACGAGGCGCCTGGCTGGGACACGCGGGCGCCGGCCGTCGCCACGGGCCCGGGGCGGTGCCTTGGGCGGGGCTGCCCGGCCGGGCTCGGCGTCCGCGTCGGCACCGGGCCGCTCATCGGTTCCGGGCTGCGCGTCCGCGTCGGTACCGGACCGCTCAGCGCTTCCGGGTTCCGCGCCGGCGTCGGTGTCGCTGTCTGTGCCGGGGCCTCCGGTGCCTGTACCCGTGCCGGAATCGGCTCCGAGGCCGGGGCCCACGCCGTCCCCCTCCCGTTCGCCGGACGTACCGTCACCCGGGCCGGTGGAGGGCCGGGACCGTCCGAGGTGCAGCAGCCGTGTCATCGGCTCTCGTCCTCCTCCGCCGTCCGCGCGAGCGGTACCGCGCTCAGTGCCTTGACCTTCCACTCCCCCTCGCCCGTGCGGGCCAGGACCGCCTCCAGGCGCTTGCGGTCCGTGGTCGGCGTCCTCGCTCCGGCGGGCGTGACCTCGACGCGTACGGTCGCGACGAGCTTGGCGGTGCCCGCGCGGGTGTCCAGGGAGATGAGCGCGGCCTCCGTGACCGTGCCCCGCGCCGAAGCACCCTTCTTGGGAGCGGTGTTGCCCAGTTCGTCCCGAAGCGGACCGGTCGAGGCGGCGCGCCAGTCCTGGATGCCGTCCCGCGCCCGCTCCCGCGACGAGGCGTCGAGGGTGTTGAGGACGGCGAGCCGCTCGCGTCCGTCGGCCAGCGCCTCGTCGCGTTCACGGCCGTACGCGAGGGAGTCGTCACCCCGCGCCTGGGCGTACGTCCACGCCCCGGTGCCGCAGAATGCCAGCGCCAGTGCCAGTCCGGCGCCCGTCAGGGCGCGCCCCCGCTTCACCGGCCCGCCTCCGCGTCCGCGCCGAGCAGCCCCGGCAGACCGGCCACCCGCGCGCCGCCCGTGTCCGGCAGGGCCAGCGCGCCCGGCAGGGCTGCGGAGGACTCGGCCGGGGGCGAAGCGGTGCTGCCCGTACTGCCCGAGGGCAGGGAGCCGGGCTTGGCCGGGTCGGGTACGGCGCCGCCCCGGGGCGCGTTGGCGGACCCTCGTACGTTGACCCCGCTCGCGGCCGGGGCCGTGCAGGAGGCGCCGGTGTTGAGGGCCGGTGCGGTACCGAGGTCCAGGCCGGTGCGGTACCGCGTCCCGCCGTAGCCGTCGGTGCAGGGCAGGGGCTGGAAGAAGGTGACGGCCAGGCCGAGTTTCATCGTTCCTCCGTCGACGGCGGTGGCGCCGGCCGAGACGGCCGCCGGGTACGTCACGAGGAGTTCCTCGATGCCGCGCTGCCGGGTGACGGCGACCTCGGAGGTGGTGAGCAGGTTGGCGAGAACCACGCCCAGGCTGGGGTCCAGGTCCCGCAGCAGTCCGCTGACCTGCGTGGCGGCATCGGGTGTGACGGACAGCAGCCGGCGCAGGTCGGCGTCGGAGCCCTTGAGGGTGCGGGCCAGCTCCGTGGCGCCGTCGGCGAAGCTGCGGATGGCCTCCGCCTCCTCGGCCTGGGTACGCAGTACGGTCTCGCCGTCGGTGAGCAGGCGGGTGGTGGCGGGCAGGTTGCGGTCGGCGGCCTCGATGAAGGCGCTGCCGTTGTCCAGCAGCACCTGAAGGTCGTCACCGTGCCCCTCGAAGGCCTTGCCGAACTCGTCGACGACCGTGCGCAGCTCCTCCAGCGGCACGGACCTGGTGAGGTCGTTCACGCTGGTGAGGACGTCGGTGACGGGAGCGGGCACCTCCGTGTCGGGTTGTTCGATCCGGTTGCCGTCGGCGAGGTAGGGACCGGCGTCGCTCTCGGGCCGCAGGTCGATGTACTGCTCGCCGACCGCGGAGAGCCCGGCGACCACGGCCCGCGTGTCGACCGGGATGCGAGGCGCGGACTTCTTGATGCGCAGCTGGGCGACCACCCCGTCGGCGGTGAGGCCGATCCGGCCGACCCGGCCCACCGAAACACCCCGGTAGGTGACGTCGGAGTGCGTGAACAGCCCTCCGGTACGCGGGAGTTCGACCTCGACCGTGTAGTGGTCGGCGATACCGACGTACCTGCCGAGGTCGGCATATCGGATGCCGAGGAAGCCGAGGGCGAGGACGGCGACGAGGAGGAAGGCGAGGTTCTTCAGGCGTACGGCGAGGGTGATCATCCGTGTGTGCCTCCGTCCCCGGGTTCGTGGGTGGGTGTCGGCACGGAGGGCAGGGGCAGCGGTGCCGACGGGGAGGCCGAGGCCCCGGTGTCCGACCGCTTCCGGGGTGCGGCGGTGTCCCGTTCGCTCTGCGCCGTGGCGGTCGGCGAGGGGGTGCTCCGCGGTACCAGGGGCGGGATCACCTGGGTGCCCGGTGTGGCGGTCATGTTCAGGTACACGTTGAGGTAGTCGCCCTTGACGCCGTTCAGTACCTCGTCGGTGAACGGGTAGGTGAGCAGCACCTGGAGGGAGTCGGGCAGATCGGTCCCCGCGTCGGCCAGGGCCTTCAGGGCGGGGGCGATGGCTTTGAGGTCGGCGACCATGTCGTCCTTGCTCGCTTCGACGGTGGAGACGGCGACTCCGGAGAGCGTGTCCAGGGAGCGCAGCATGGTCAGCAGGGAGCCGCGCTGTTCGTGCAGGGTCTTCAGGCCGGGCGAGAGGTCGGTCACGACGGTGCGTACGTCGTCCTCGCGGCCGGCGAGGGTCGCGGCGAGCCGGTTGACGCCGTCGAGGGCGTCGGTGATGTCACCGCGGTGGTCGTCGAGGTTCGCCACGAGTTTTTCGACCCGTTTCAGCACGGAGCGCACCTCGGGTTCGCGTCCGTCGAGGGCCTTGTTGAGTTCCCGCGTGATGGTCTTGAGCTGGTTGACGCCGCCGCCGTTGAGCAGCAGGGACAGGGCGCCGAACACTTCCTCGACCTCGGTGTTGCGGCCGGTGCGGGAGAGCGGGATGACACCGCCGTCACCGAGTGTGCCCGCGGCGGACGACGTGGCCGGCGCGACCAATTGGACGTACTTCTCGCCGAGCAGGCTGGACTGCTCCAGGCGGGCGCCGGCGTCGCGGGGCAGTTCGATGTCGCCGTTGATCTCCATGGTGACCCGGGCCGACCACGTGTCGCCGTCGAGGCGGATGCCGGTGACCCGGCCCACGGCGACGTCGTTGACCTTGACCGCGGCGTGCGGCACCAGGCTGAGGGCGTCGTCCAGTTCGGCGGTGACGGTGTAGGGGTGCGGGCCGAGGTCGGCGCCGCCCGGCAGGGGCAGGTCCTCGATGCCGTCGAAGCGCGGGACGGTGACGGAGAACGCGCCGAGGGCGAGGAAGAAACCGAGGCCGAGGGCGAACAGCCCGCCGATCCCGGCGCCGGTGGCGGCTCCGGCACCGAGCACCCGCCGCCGTACGGTGCCGTGCGGGACCTCGACGCGGTCCGCCTCGGCGGTCTCCACCTGGTCCGCGTCCGTGGAGTCCGCCGGCTCGGACGCCCTTCCCCGGCGTCGCACGACGCGCTTCACCGCTCCCCCTTCCCCGTGCCCGAGGTCGCCGAGCCGCCGGTGGCCGGCAGGGGCAGCAGCGGTCCGCCCATGCTGATCTCGTTGAGATTGGCGCGGCCGTCGATCATGCCGGTGTCGGGGTCGTAGGCGCCGACGAGGTTGTCGGCGGCGAGCGGTGCGACGTCCAGGGCCTCGGCCAGCGAGGTGCGCTGACGGACCAGGGTCTGGGTGATCGGGACGAGCCGTTCGACGTTCTCCTTCAGCTCGCCCCGGTTGTCCTTGATGAAGGTCTTCACCTGGCCGAGCGCAGTACCGAGTTCCTCCAGCGCGCCCGCGAGGTCGTCCTTGTTGTCGGCGAAGTAGCCGACGACCGTGTCCAGCCGCTCCTGGGCGGTGCGCACGTCGGTGTCCTTCTCCGCCAGCATCGTGGTGAAGGTCTGGAGGCTGCTGAGGGTGGCGAACAGGTCGTCGCCGGACCCGTCGAGGGTCTTGGTGGCCTTGCCGAACTCCTCGATACCCTCACCGATGGCCTCGCCGTTGCCGTCGAGGTTGGCGGCTCCGGTCTCCAGCAGATCGGACAGGGCGCCGGAGGAGTTGGCCCCGTCCGGCCCGAGTGCCTTGCTGAGGTCGGTGATCGAGGCGTAGAGCTGGTCGATCTCGACCGGGGTGCGATTGCGGGAGGCGGGCAGGACGGCGCCGTCGGCGAGGACGGGGCCGGAGCGGTAGGCCGGGGTGAGCTGGACATAGCGGTCGGCGACGACGCTCGGCGCGACCACCAGGGCCCGCGCCGACTTCGGCACACGCACGCCGTCGTCCAGCGCCAGCTCGACCCGTACCCGGGTGCCCTGGGGGTGGACCGATGCGACCTCGCCGACGCGGACGCCGAGGGTACGCAGGTCGGAGCCCGCGTAGATGCCGACCGCGCGGTCGAAGTAGGCGGTGACGCGGGTGCCCGTGCGGTCCAGGGCGCGGACGGTGGCGAGTCCGGCGGCGACCACGGCGAGGGCGATCGCGGTCGCGAGGAGTTTGCTGCGCTTGCTCACGTCACTCACCGCTCCCCGGGGCCGCCGCCGGCTGCTTGGGCGGCATGCACGACGTCTTGGGCTGGGACTGGGCGGGCAGGTAGTCGCGGGGTACCACCCCGCACAGGTAGCTGTCGAACCAGCGGCCGTTGCCGAGGGTGTTGCCGACGAGCCGGTAGTAGGGGCCGACCAGGGCGAGCGTCCGGTCGAGCTGGGTGCTGTTCTCCTCCAGGACGGTGGTGACGCGGCCGAGCGCCTTCAGCGTCGGCCCGAGCTGCTTGTCGTTGTCCTTCACCAGTCCGGTCAGTTCGGTGCCGAGGTCGCGGCTGCCCTCCAGCAGGGCGGTGATGGCGTCGCGGCGGTCCTTCAGTTCCCCGAGCAGGGGCCCGGCGTCCTCGATAAGGGTTTCGAAGCTGGACTTCTTGTCCTTCAGCGTCTTGGTGAACTGTGCGCTGCCCTTGAGGAGTTCGGACAGTTCGCCGTCGCGCTTGGAGACGGTGCGCGAGAGGTCGGACAGTCCGGTGGCGGCCTTGCGGACGTGCGGCGGCGAGTTCTCGAAGGTCTCCGAGATGGTCTCGAAGCTCTTGGCGAGCTGCTGGGTGTCGATGGCGTCGACGGTGGAGCTGAGGTCCTGGAACGCCTGGGTGACGTCGTACGGTGAGGTGGTCCGGGTCCGCGGGATGCGGTGGCCGGGGTCCTGTTCCGCGGTGCCGAGCGGGTCGAGGGCCAGGTACTTGTCGCCGAGCAGGGTCTTGATGGCGATGGCGGCGGTGGTCCGGTCGCCGATCCAGGCGTCCTCCACCTCGAAGGTGACCTTCACCCGGTCGCCGTCGAGGGCGACGCCGGTCACTTCGCCGACCTTGACGCCGGCGACGCGCACCTCGTCGCCCTCGTCGAGCCCGGCGGCCTCGGTGAAGTCGGCGGTGTAGGTGGTGCCGCCGCCGGTGAGGGAGAACCGATCGGCGTTGTAGGCGAAGACGGTGAGCAGGGCCAGCAGGAGCAGGCCGACCAGGGCCACGGCGATCGGGTCGCGGTCCTTGACCGGTTTCAGGCGCGGCGGGCGGGAGCGGTGGGGCCCGGGGGCCGGGGTGTCGCGGCGTGCGGGCCGCTGCAGCAGGGTCATGCGCCGCACCTCGCTTCGGTGACCGCGATGCCGGTGGGCGGCTTCGCGCCGGTGGAGGTGGTGACGCCGTCCACGCGGGCCTCGCAGAGGTAGAGGTTGAACCAGGAACCGTAGGAGGACAGGCGGCCCAGCGCGGTCAGCTTGGCGGGGGTCCGGTCGAGGAAGTCCTCGATCTGCGGGGTGGCGTCGCCGAGGTTGCCGGACAGCCGCCCCAGTTCGCGGATGTCCTTCTTCAGGGGGGCGCGTCCCTCTTCGAGGAGGTCGGCGGTGACGGTGGTCAGGTCGCCCATGGCGGCGACGGCCTTGCCCAGGGGCTTGCGGTCGTCGTTGAAGCCGGTGACGAGCTTCTGGAGGGTGTCGACGAGGTCGTCGAAGTCGGCTTCGCGGTCGTTGAGGGTGGTCAGGACCGTGTTGAGGTTCTTCACCACCTCGCCGATGACCTCGTCCTTGGCGGCGACCGTCGTGCTGACGGAGCCGATGTGCCGGATGAGGCTGTCGACGGTGCCGCCCTCGCCTTGGAGGACCTGCACGATGGAGCCGGCGAGTTCGTTGACGTCCTTCGGGGAGAGTCCCTCGAAGAGCGGCTTGAAGCCGTTGAAGAGCAGGGTCAGATCGAGCGCGGGGGCGGTCCGGTCGAGGGGGATGGTGTCGCCGGCGCCGAGGGCGCCGGTGAGGTCGCCGCTGCCCCGGTCCAGGGCGATGTAGCGCTGCCCGACCAGGTTGAGGTACTTCACGGCGGCGGTGGTCGACGCGGGCAGGGTGCGGTCGTCGCGGACGGTGAAGGTGACCTGCGCGGTGCGCCGGTCGACGACGCGGACACCGGTGACCTCGCCGACCTCGACGCCGGAGATGCGGACGCTGTCGCCGTCGGTGACTCCGGTGGCGTCGGTGAACAGCGCCTTGTAGGTGATGCTGTCGTCACCGACGCCGGTGCCGGAGACGCTCAGCCCGAGGACGGTCGTGGCCAGTGCGGTGACCACCAGGAAGGCGAGGGACTTCAGCAGCGGTCCGGTCAGCGGCCGGCGGCGGGTGTGGGCCGTGCGCCGGGTGTCGGCGGTGTGCCGGGGCGTCATCGCAGGGTCACCTCCGTGCCGCGCAGCGCCGGTCCCGCGAGGAGGCTGCTCCACTCGGGGAGGTCGGCGGGAGCCTTGCCGGTGGCGGGTGCGAGGAGTTCGTTGACGAGGTCGTTCTCCTGGGGGGAGTTGGCCGGCCCCAGGTCCTGCCCGGCCGCCGCGGGCACCTGTACGGCCGGTCTGGCGGCGACGCCGAGGTAGGGCACGGGGTAGCAGCGGGGGCCGCCGCCGGCGCCGTAGAAGGGGGTGTCGGTGCCGGGGCGGTAGGCGCCGCGCGAGGGCACGGTGGTGACGTCGACGCGCAGGCCGGGGCGGTCGGTCCCCTTGCCGAGGGCCTTGTCCATGGCGGGGACGAAGTCGGCGAGGGTGCGCAGGGTGCAGGGGAAGGCCGCGGAGTACTCGGCGAGCAGTTCCAGGGTGGGCCGGGAGGCGGCGGAGAGCCGGATGATGTTGCCCTTGTTCTGCCGCAGGAACGCGGTCATGTCCTCGGCGGTCCTGGTGGTGGCGCCGAGGGTGCCGGCCAGCTCGCTCTCCTTCTCGGCCAGGGTGCCGCTGGTGGTGGTGAAATCGGTGAGGGCGGTGAGGAGGTCCGGGGCGGCGTCGGCGTAGACATGGCTGACCTTCACGAGCTGCTTCAGGTCGCGGTTGAGGGTGGGCAGGTGGGGGTTGAACTCGCGCAGGTGGGAGTCGAGGAGGGTGAGGGTCTCGCCGAGCCGGTCGCCGCGTCCCTCCAGGGCCTGGGAGACGGCGGAGAGGGTGGCGGAGAGCTTCTGCGGCTGGACGGCGGTGAGCAGGGGCAGCACGTTGTCCAGCACCTGCTGGAGTTCGACGGCGTTCGCGGAGCGGTCCTGCGGGATGACGGCA
Organism: Streptomyces sp. NPDC002776; assembly: GCF_053592195.1. Classification (NCBI taxonomy): domain Bacteria; kingdom Bacillati; phylum Actinomycetota; class Actinomycetes; order Kitasatosporales; family Streptomycetaceae; genus Streptomyces; species Streptomyces sp. NPDC002776. The sequence goes on from NZ_JBSFVG010000037.1 coordinate 11,535, forward strand.
CCGGCGGCCAGTGGGCGCGAGGAGGGCGACGCGGGCGGGACGAGGGCGACGAAGCGTTCGCCGAACAGGGTGGTCGGCAGCATCTGGGCGCGTACGTCGGCCGGTATGTCGCCGAGGGCGCCGGGCCGCAGGGCGAGGGTGAGCCGGGCGCCGTCGTGGGTCGGTTCGATCTCGCGGACCTCTCCGACGACGACGCCGCGCAGCTTCACCTCGGCGCCCCGGTGCATCTCGTTGCCGACGCTGCCGGTCTCCACGACCACGGGGTCGGAGTCGGTGAACCGCTTGTCGTAGACGGCGACCGCGAGCCACACCAGCAGGGCGGGGACCACCAGGAAGACCACTCCGGCAAGTCGGCGGCGCACGGTCGCGCCTCGGGCCGTGTGCACTGCGGTCATGTCACCCCGCCACCTTCACGGTCGTGGTGGCGCCCCACAGGGCCAGCGACAGGAAGAAGTCGGTGACGCTGATCAGCACGATCGCGTTGCGCACCGACCGGCCGACGGCGACGCCGACGCCGGCCGGACCGCCGGAGGCGCGGTAGCCGTAGTAGCAGTGGGCGACGATCACCATGACGCTGAAGATCAGCACCTTCAGGACGGAGAGCAGCACGTCCGTGGGTGACAGGAACAGGTTGAAGTAGTGGTCGTAGGTGCCCCGGGACTGGCCGTTGAAGAGGACCGTGACGTAGCGGGAGGCCAGGTAGGAGGAGAGCAGCCCGATCGCGTAGAGGGGGATGATGGCGACGACGCCGGCGATGATGCGGGTGGTGACCAGGTAGGGCAGGGAGCGGATGCCCATGCCTTCGAGGGCGTCGACCTCCTCGTTGATGCGCATGGCGCCGAGCTGGGCGGTGAAGCCGGCGCCGACGGTCGCGGAGAGGGCGAGTCCGGCGACGAGCGGGGCGATCTCGCGGGTGTTGAAGTACGCGGAGACGAATCCGGTGAAGGCGGCGGTGCCGATCTGGTCGAGGGCCGCGTACCCCTGGAGTCCGACGACGGTCCCGGTGAACAGGGTCATCGCGATCATCACGCCGACGGTGCCGCCGATGACCCCGAGGCCACCCGTACCGAAGGCGACTTCGGCGAGCAGGCGCTGCACCTCTTTGAGGTACCGGCGCAGGGTGCGCGGGATCCAGAGCAGGGAGCGTACGTAGAACAGGAGTTGGTCGCCGGAGCGGTCGAGCCAGACGAGCGGGGAGGCCACGGACCTCAGCCTCCCTTCGGCGGTACGAGCTGGAGGTAGACGCCCGTCATCACCATGTTGACGAAGAAGAGCAGCAGGAAGGTGATGACGACGGACTGGTTGACGGCGTCGCCGACGCCCTTGGGGCCGCCGCCCGGGTTCAGACCCCGGTAGGCGGCGACGACGCCGGCGATGAACCCGAAGACCAGCGCCTTGAGTTCGCTGACGTAGAGGTCGGGCAGCTGGGCGAGGGCAGAAAAGCTGGAGAGGTAGGCACCGGGGGTGCCGTCCTGGAGGAAGACGTTGAAGGCATAGCCGCCGAGGATGCCGACCACGGAGACCAGGCCGTTGAGGAGGACCGCGACGCCCATGGTGGCCAGGACGCGGGGCACCACCAGGCGCTGCACGGGTGAGACGCCCATAACCTCCATGGCGTCCAGTTCCTCGCGGATGGTGCGGGAGCCGAGATCGGCGCAGATCGCGGAGCCGGCCGCGCCCGCGATGAGCAGGGCGACGATGAGCGGACTGGCCTGCTGCACGACGGCCAGCACGCTGGCGCCGCCGGTGAAGGACTGGGCGCCGAGCTGCTGGGTGAGCGAGCCGACCTGGAGGGCGATCACGGCACCGAACGGGATCGAGACCAGCGCCGCGGGCAGGATCGTGACACTGGCGATGAACCAGAACTGCTCGACGAACTCCCGGAACTGGAAAGGACGTCGGAAGATCGCGCGGGCCACCTCGGCGGCGAGCGCGAAGAGCCGGCCGGTCTGGCGCAGGGCGCCGGTGATCATGCGCCGCTCCCGGTGGCCGGCATCGGGAGCGTCGCGGCGGTGGTGCCGGGTGCACCGGGTGCACCGCCGACGGCGTACGTGCGCTCGATGGCGGCGCGGGCGCCGGACGGCAGCCGGTCGAGCATGCCCAGGACCCGCTCCCGGCGCCGGGCGACGGCGCGGCGCGGCGGAAGCCCGGGGGACGGCTCCAGCTGCGGGATGATCTCCCGCGGTCGGTCGGCGTCCGCGCCCCCCAGTACCGCGGCCTCAGCGGCGAGAGTGGCGGCGTCCTTCTCCTCCGACATCCCGATCGGGCCCTCGCGACGGCCGGCCAGGAACTGCGCCACGACCGGTTCCTCGCTGGTGAGGAGCACCTCACGCGGGCCGAAGGTGACCAGTTCGCGCCGGAAGAGCATGCCCATGTTGTCGGGGACCGTGGCGGCGATGTCGAGGTTGTGGGTGACGATCAGCATCGTCGCGTCGATCTGCGCGTTCAGGTCGATCAGCAACTGGGAGAGGTAGGCGGTGCGGACGGGGTCGAGCCCGGAGTCGGGTTCGTCGCACAGGATGATCTGCGGGTCGAGCACGAGCGCGCGGGCGAGGCCGGCCCGCTTGCGCATGCCGCCGCTGATCTCCCCCGGCAGTTTGCCCTCGGCGCCGAGCAGCCCGACGACCTCGATCCGCTCCATGACGATGCGGCGGATCTCGGACTCCTTCTTCCGGGTGTGCTCGCGCAGCGGAAAGGCGATGTTGTCGAAGAGGGACATGGAACCGAAGAGGGCGCCGTCCTGGAACATGAGGCCGAATCTTTTCCGGGTCTCGTAAATATCTCGCTCAGGACTGTTCACCATGTCAACGCCGTCTATGAGCACACGGCCGCGCTCCGGTTTCAGCAGTCCGATGAGCGACTTGAGAAACACGGTCTTTCCGGTGCCGGACGGACCGAGCATGACGCTTACTTCTCCGGCCGGCAGAGTGAGACTCACGTCCTGCCAGATCTTCTGCCTGCCGAATGACTTGGTGAGACCCTCGACCACCACTTCGATTCCCATATCACCTCCAAAGAGGGTGAGGCCGTGTGCACCGCGGAGCGCACGTTAAACCGGTGCACGGTTCCCTGACAACAGGCGGGGCGCCGGGCTCCGCCGCCCTCTTCGTTCTTTGTCACCGCGCAGACAAACCCCGTCGCGGACTTTGTCTGCCGGTGCGGGGCAGAGCCGCGCGGCTCCCCCGGGGGGTGGGGAGCCGCACGGCCCTGCCGACGGATGCCCGACCTGAAGGAGGGCAGGGCCGGAAGTCATCCGTCGCGCCTCCTCGGCATGGGGGGCACCCACCAGGAGATCAGCGCCGCATTCGGCACGCTACGGCCGAGTAACCTGAGGAGGCAAGAGAAGGATCCGAGTTTCCCGAAGGATTCGGGTTCGACCACCGCGACTTTGTCAGCGCGGCGACAAATACGGGACCTTTCCTTGGCACTCGGTGAGCAATGCGGACCCGAACGGGGGCCGGGGTGCATAATTCGGACCCTCCCGCGCGGCCCGGCGCCGACCCGGCGGGGACGCCGCCCTTAGCACCGGGTGAATAAAGCCGGACTTCAGACTGCTCACCTGAGGAACAGGGATTTTCACTTCTTCAAAGAATCATGGCCGACGCCATTGTTCGCCTAAGTTTCCCGCAAGTAACGTCATGGCTCGCGGTCGATATTTCACGAGCCGCGGACCGCCCGTTCTTCCACCCACGGTCACGGGCGCGATCCCCTTCTGCCGGTCAATTCACAAGGGAGCCCTCACCTCATGAAGAAACATCTGACAAGAATCGCCGTCGTGGCGGGCGCGGGCGCCGCCGCCTTCGGCATGGCCGTCGCCCCCGCCTCGGCCGTCCCCTCCACGGTCTGGACGGTCACCCCGTCACCGGCCAGCTTCGCGGCGACCAACAGCGGGAACATCGTGCTGACCGCCAACATCCCGATGACGTGTACGACGTCCAGCGCCTCGGGCACGATGGCCAGCGCGACCGGCAACCCCGCGACGGTGGCCACCATCAACGCCATCAACTTCGGCACCAGCACCTCACCGTGCACCAGTGTCCTGGGCAACGTCACGACGATCGCGACCACTCCCTGGACCGTCGTCGCCCAGGACTACACCGCCTCCACCGGCGTGACCAAGGGCTACATCGGCAACGTCAAGGCGAAGGTGACCGCCGGCGCCTGCGTGTTCAACGTGCAGGGCAAGGCCACCGCCACCTACACCAACTCCAGCGGCATCCTCGCGGTCGCCAGCGTCAGCGGCGACCTGTCCGTCACCTCCGCCTCCGGCTGCGGCACCGTGGTCACCACCGCCACCAAGCCCACCTTCAAGGGCAACTACGCGGTCAAGGTCGCGGGCACCAGCACCATCCCGAAGATCGTCGGGACCAACCCGTAAGCGGGGCACGGCTCGCCGCCGCCCGGCCGGTGACCCCGGCCGGGCGCGCGGACCACCCGGACCGTGGAACGACCCGAGCGGAGTGACAGATGACAGGCCCCCGCACCGCCGTCCGAGGGACGGCCCGCAGCCGCGCCCGGAGCGCGGTGATCGCCACGTTCGTCGTGCTGGCCGCCACCGTGCCCATGGCGTCCGGGGCGGCCGGTACGCAGGAGATCGACGCCGAGCTGCCGTACGTGTGCCTGTTCCCCTCCGGGGAGCAGTCCGCGACGGTACGCGTATCGGCGGGCCTCCCGGAGCGGGTGGCGGCCGGTGAGCCGATCGAACCGGCGGAGGTGAGCACGACCGTCGAGCTGCCGCAGCCGGCGGTGGCGGACCTCGCGGCGCTGGGTGCGGCCGACGTACGGGCGGCGACCCGGCTCGTGGTCGGCGTCACCCAGGGCGAGGCCACCGCCGAAGCGACCTGGCGCGGCGACACGCAGCCCACGGCCCTGCCCGCGACCGGCCCGCTGAAGCTGACCGCGACGGGGGACGTCCCCTCCATGACCGGACAGGGCTCGGGCGAACTGACCATGACCGCGGGCGGCTTCGCGCTGGACCTGACCCTGACCACCGCGGACGGCGGCGCCACCGACCCCGGCGCGGTGACCGTGGACTGCACGCTCGCCAAGGACGCCCCGGCCGGGGGCCGACTGGCCGGGGTACAGGTCGGCACCGACGAGGAAGGCGGCGGCACGCAGGCCCCGAGCGACTCGCCGTCCGGGGCACCCTCCGCCTCCGGCACGCCGGGTCAGCCCGGACAGGTGCCGGAGGAGGACCTGGCGGACCGGCAGGGCGAGCGCGCCCCGAAAGTCGGGGAGCCCGCGCCGGGCGGTGCCGTCGGCGACCGCCCGGCACCGATCTGCAAGTACGACCAGAAGTACCCGGCCGGGCCGATGTCGCTGAACGCCTACATCACCGGCTACGCCAACGTGAACAAGCTCGACGGCGCCGCGCTGATCCCGCCGTTCTGCACGCTCATCACCCAGGGCGAGCCCCAGTTCGAGTTCTTCCCCGACTTCAGCGGGGCCACCATCACCCAGCACTCCACCGCCGACCTGTGGTACCAGCAGCGCAAACAGACGCCGCCCTTCGAAGCGACCTTCCTGACCTTCGACTTCACCCCGACCACCGCCACGATGGTGCTGGAGCAGACGGGTCCGATCACCATCGACTCGCACGGCACCACCGACTTCCTGTTCACCAGCACAGACACCTACGTCCGGACACCGGTCGTGCTCCGGGTGACGTCCCTGAAGGTCAACGGCACTCCGCTGGACGTAGGGACCACGTGCCGGACCAGGACGTCCCTCGCCTCCCCGGACCCGGAGCCGGAGAAGTACCCCGGTGACCACCTGGTCCTGCACGGCCGGGGCGAACAGACCACCGGCGAGACCGCCACCGGCTACCTGCTGCTGTCCGGCGGCCCGCTGACCGGCGAGGTCAGCATCCCGGCCTTCACGGGCTGCGGCACCGCCGACGGCGAGAACCTCGACCGCCTGCTCACGGCCTCGGTCTCCGGTCCCGGCAACTACGTGAAGATGATCCAGGGGCAGGCCTGCTTCGTCTCGGCCGACGTGCTCAACCCGGACGAGTGCACCGAGGACGGCCAGCCCAAAAAGATCCCCGTAGCCGAACGCTGATCCCCTCCTTCTCCCTCTCCCTCCCCCGACCCGGAAGGCCACATGATGCGGTTCTCCCTCGGCGCCAGAGTCGCCACCACCGCCACCGCCCTCGGTACCGCCCTCGGCGCGTTCGCCTCCATGGGCACCGCCACCGCGGCGGCGGCCGTACCGAACGGCGAGTGGGCGCCCTTCACCCGCTGTCCCGTGGACGCCCCGGCGATGCTGGCCGCCGACGGCCTGGCCCGCACCCCGCAGTGCGTGGTGTCCACCTCGCCGAGCGGCTCCATCAAGCTGGGCAAGACCACCGTGACCACGGGCCGGACCAACCTCCAGATGGGGGTCGTCCAGAACTCCGACGGCACCAGCTCGGTGGTGGCCCCTGCCGGCGGCGCCCTCGTCGCCGAGTCCGCGACCGTCCCCGGCGGACTGCTGGGGCTGATGTGCCCGAGCAACGTCCCCGCGATCACGGCCATCTGCGAGCAGCTCAGCAACAGCACCCTCAACAAGATCACGGCGACGGTGGAGTCGGTCGGCGCCCCCTACGCCTTCGACCAGACCGCCGGCATCCTCACCGACCAGCCGATCGTGGCCATACCGGTCCGCATCCACCTGGAGAACCCGTTCCTCGGCAGCAAGTGCTACATCGGCACCGCGGCCAACCCCATCGTGCTGCGCCCGGAGAACCGGCAGTTCCCCGAGTTCGGCATGTCGTTCTTCCAGGGTGACGGAACGGTCGCCGAGGACGGCGAGATGAGCCGCATCAACCTCACCGGGGCCACGCAGAACGACAGCACCTTCGCCGTGCCCGGCGCCAGCGGTTGCGGGCTGGGCCTGTTCGGCCTGATCGACGCGGCGGTCAACGCCAAGACGGGGCTGCCCTCCGCCGCCGGGAACAACAGCCTGACGCTCAACAACACCCAGACCCACCTCGCCGGCCTGAACGCCCCCGGCACCTTCGCCCCCGACGCGGGCAAGCGCCTCGCGCAGAACTGGCACTCCGCCGTCGACTAATGGCCGCGCGACGGTGATTCTCAGCCGTCCCGGCAGCGTTGTCACATCCCACGGCACCGAACTGGGCACGAACTGTGTACGTCCCACCGAACTTGTCTTAGCTTCAACTGCCAAGACACGCGTACCTCACGTCCGGTCGTGTGTCCCTCCCGTGAAGGTCCGGGACACACGACCGATGCACCGTGGGCACCGGAGAGCAAGGGACGGCACTCATGCCTTCAACCACGCGACCGACTGAAGTCGGTGAACCGCTCGAACCCCTTCCAAAGGAGTTCGCCGCATTCATGAGACCCGAGTTACCCGGTCTCTTGAAGGAGATCGGCGCCGAGGTCACCAGGGCCTACCCCGTGTACGGGCGGCTGCTCAACGGCCCCAACGCCGCCGCCATCCGGCAGGGCGTCGAGCAGGCCCTGTACGCCTTCGTGGACCGCGTCGCCGAACCCGGCAAGAACGCGGCGCTCCGCGACGAACTGCTGCGCAAGTTCGGCCGCGTGGAAGCCTACGAGGGCCGCGAACTCGACACGCTCCAGGGGGCGTACCGGCTCGGCGCCCGCATCGCCCTGCGCCGCGCCAAAGCCATGGGCCAGCAGTACCAGCTCTCCCCCGCCCTGATCCTCGCCTTCGCCGACACGCTCTTCGCCTACGTCGAGGAACTGGAGCGGATCTCTCGCGAGGGCTACGTCGAAGTGCAGTCGCGCGCCTTCTCCGAGGTACCGGCGCGGCGCAGACGGCTGCTCCACCTCATCCTCGCCGCTCCCCCGCTGCCCCAGACGCTCACCGGGCTCTGCGAGGCCGCCGCCTGGCACCTGCCCACCGACGTCACCATGGTCGCCCTGCGCCCCTCGGTACCCGAACACCTGGAGGCGGGGCTGGCCGACGACGTCCTCTTCGACCTGGACGTCCCGCAGCCGCACCTGCTGGTGCCCGGAAGCCTCACCCCGGAACGCCTGACCATGCTCGAAGCCACCCTGGCGGGCTCCCACGCCGTGGTGGGACTGACCGTACCCCTGGCGCAGGCGGCCGACTCCATCCGCTGGGCGCGCCGCGTGCTCCACCTGATCGACGAGGGAGTGGTGGCCGACGCTCCCGTGGTCCGCTGCGAAGACCACCTGGTGACGCTGTGGCTGCTGTCGGACCCAGCTCTCGTGTCCCACATCGCGGCCGGGGAGCTGGCCCCGATCGACGGTCTTCCGGCCAGCCGCCGCGACCGGCTCGTGGAGACCCTGCGCGTGCACGTCTCCACGCGAGCGTCGGCGGAACAGGTCGGCAAGCTGCTGGGGGTACACGCCCAGACCGTCCGTTACCGCCTGCGCAATCTGGACTCCCTCCTGGGCGATCGACTCGCCGACCCCGACCACCGCTTCGCCCTGGAGGCCTCGCTGCGTGCCCTGCACCTGCTCTCCCGCGACACCGGCGAGTAGGAGCGCGGGGAGGGCGGGGTTCCAGTGCCGGCACCGAACCTTCCCCACATGCCACCGCCACCGCTGCCTGGCGGGCCCGGGGGCGGTGGGCATGTGATGCCGGGCGGGCCCACGGCGCTTCGGACAGTGGTTCCTCGCGTACACCTTCTCTCGCTCCTAGCCGAACCCGGGCTGTCTGCCAGTGCCGCCCCATCCCGTACGTTGTCAGGGCTGCTCTCACCGTTGTGCGCGTTTCCGCGCTTCGGCTCCCCCCCCAGCTTCACCGGTCAGCTGCGACTGACCGGCGGTGAGGTTCTTTCGCCCTCAATCGATTTCATGGCGCCTCGTGGCACACCACGGGATGTCACACAGCCCGCTTTCCCCGGTCTGGCGCCCGGCGTGCGGAGGTGTTACCAGGTGTTCAGGCCGACCTTGCCGTCCCGGGCGATGCCCTTGCGGCCCTGGAAGGCCTTCACAGCGCGCTCGGTGTCGGCTGCGAAGCTGGCACCTCGCCGCGGCGGCCGAGACGGACGCCTCCTGGGCCGTGGCACCGGCGACTGATCGGAAAATCGTTGTTCGGGAGGGCAGGCGGCAGCATCCGGGCCGCTTGCGGACCGGATGTCGGTGGGACGGGTCGGTCAGGCTGATGTCG
>NZ_JBSFVG010000038.1:0-15162 GCF_053592195.1 Streptomyces sp. NPDC002776
CGGCTCAAGCCGGGCCCACTGGTCGTTCGTCAGATCACCACGCCCCACGACAAGTGATCATTCACGACCAAGATCGACTTTCGCAACACGCCCTAACACGGCCGGAACGTCCTACCCCACCCTCCTCCTCAGACAGGGGGCAGAACGAGCCGGGACAGCGTATTTCCTCTACGTCAGGGAGCACACCCGAAATTCTGTGTTGCAGCCTTACGAGCGAGGCGGAGCACCCCAACGTAGGCGGGCGCCCCTGCACGAGGGCGCCAGGACGTCCTGTACGGGGCCGCTAATCTGCCCGACTCGTGGTCAGCCGGCCTTTACGCTGACCGTGGCCACACCGCTGAGATCGAATTCCACCTCGGCGCCCGGCTCGAGCGTCACGGTGAAGTCCTGCCCTATGGCGTAGTCCACCCCGAGTTCGAGCCTGGACGTAAGCACATTGGACGCCTTGAGCCTGTTGTCGAGCAGGACCTTGTTCTCCCCGATCGCTATGCACAGCTTGTCGGAGATGTTGCCCGTGACCTGCACCCCATTGCACTCTGCCGCGGCTGCTGGGGTGGCTGCGGCGACGCCGAGGACGGGAACAGCGAGCAGGACGGCTGCGGCCGCGAGGCGGCCGGATATGAAACGACGGGTCATGGCAGGTTCCTTCGACTGGGGGGAGCCCGGGCGAGGTCTCGGCAGGGCAGCACGACAGTGCCTGTGTTTCTGGAGCCGCACAAGACACGCCTATACATCTGGGACACCGGACGATTGATGGGGCGAGAGAGGCGAAGCACGAAGGGCGCACACGGCTCAAACCAAGATGGCCAATTTCCAACACGCGTCTTCGGAAACAGGTTCCAAGACCAAACGGATCGCGCGCCAGATGCACGGACGAGCAGGCTTCACCCTGCTCCGGCACCGCATCCTCCTCGGATAACAGCACGCTCCGTCACCACCGAATGTGAGACAGGGCCGTTCGCTACACAGACCCGCATCGGGCGCGAGGCCGAGCGCTCCCCCGGCGCTACCGGTAGTTCGTTAAATCCGGCGGTGGTGTGGGTTTACGACGGGTCGAGTTGGTCGTAGGCCGGTGATAGGAGCCAACTGCCGTGCTGAGGGCTGAAGATGACTGCTCGCCGTCCGTGTCCGCCCGCGCCGGGGCCGTTGGAGGACTACGCGGCCCGGTTCGACGACCTCTTCTTCAGCCTGGCCCAGCGGCGGGGTTTTCGTGAGTATCTGACCGGGCTGCTGGCGCCGCGGGAGCGGAACAAGACGATCACCTGCCTGGCCGGGGCGGAGCCGGTGGCGGGTGCGGGGATGCCGGGGGTGCAGCGGCTGCAGTTCTTCCTGTCCGAGTCGCCCTGGGAGGCCGAGCAGATCAACGACCGGCGGCTTGAACTGCTGCGCGAGGAGCCGGCGACGGCTCCGCACGACGGCGGGGTCATCGTGATCGACGACTCCGGGGACCGCAAGGACGGCACCGCGACCGCGCACGTGGGCCGGCAGTGGCTGGGCCGGCTGGGCAAGACCGACAACGGCATCGTCACGGTGACCACGGTGTGGACCGACGGCCGCGTCTACTACCCGTTGCACGCGCACCCCTACACCCCTGCCCACCACTTCCCCCGCGGCCGGTCCGACCCGGCCTTCCGCACGAAACCCCAGCTGGCCGCTGACCTCGCGGCCCAGGGCAAGCAAGCGGGCTTCGGCTGCCGGGCGGTGGTCGCCGACTGCGCCTACTCCGTCAGCGACGACTGGTACTTCGCACTGCGCGAGGCCGGCCTCGCCTATGTGGTGGCGCTCAAGCCGCACCGCGGCACCTGGGCTCCGGCCGGCCAGCCGCACACTCCTATCGAGGCCGCCCATACCTTGACCTGGCGTGATGCCAGGCGTCCCGGCGACTGGACGCCCGTGGAGCGTCACTTCCGTGACGGGCACACCGAGAGCTGGTGGGCCGCCGATGCCCGACTGGGCGGCTATGGTCGCGACTCGCCCTGCCGTCTGGTCGTGGCCACCACCGACCCAGCCCGGCTGCCGGAGAAGGCCACCTGGTACCTGGCCACCAACCTGCCCCACCCGGACGCACCCCACGCCGCCGCCAGCCCGCACCCGCCCGCCGACCTGGCCGAGATCGTCCGCCTCTACGGCCTGCGGCCGTGGATCGAGCAGAGCTACAAACAGATCAAGGACGAACTCGGCTGGGCCGACTTCCAAGTCCGCTCCGACCGCGCCATCCGCCGCCACCAGGCCCTGGTCAACTGCGCCTTCTCCTTCTGCTGGGACCAGTGGTTCGCCCCACCTGGACACCTGGACGCCACCGCGCCGGACCCGTGCCCCGACGAGGGGCCAGAGAGGGGGACCAACCGAACCCCACCCACCCCAACTGCCCTGCTGGCCCAAGGCATTACGTTCGGTCCGCGCCTGGCTCACCCCTGCCACCACCCTGAACCGATGGTGGCGATCCTGGACGGACAAAGACCCACCCCCCGACCTCCAGGCCCTGATCGACGCGGTCACCACCGGACACGGTATTGATCTCTACCTCCGGATTTAACGAACTACCGCTACTGAGGTTGAACTCGTGATGTCGCTGGGTTGGAATCACTGCGTGCGGCCTCGGCCGGATCGCGCCCGGACGAACCGGGACCTCGTCGCCGTGCCCGGTGATCCCCTGCGCGACATCGACCCCATGGGCCAAGTCGACTTCGTCCATGCAGGACGGCACTGTCCGACGGTATCCCGGGCGGGCCGAGGCAACGTAGGAACCGGTCGATGACGGCCGAAGGCGTGAGTGCCCGTTCCGCCGGTGCGGTACCCGGTGCGGTCCTCATCGCCCGAGGCGAGCCGCGCCGCCACGCGTTTACGGTGGTTCACCAGATACCAGGGATCAAGCGCGACGTGTGCGCGGCGTAATGGCGGTAGTCGGATCCCAGGTGTCGACAGAGAACCTCGTCCTCCACGCGAATGCGGTACAGGGCTCCAGTGAATACGGCACCGACCACGACGATCCAGGCTGCGAGGTGATTGAAGATCAGGGCCATCGCCATGACGGTCATGAGTCCACCGGCGTATGAGGGGTGCCGGATATACCGGTAGGGGCCACTGCGGACGACGTCGTGGTCTCGCTGCACGGTGACCTTGGCGCGGAAGAAGTCTCCCAGCGTGTGCACCGACCACTGCCGCAGGGCGAGTCCGGTCCACGCCAGCGGCATCGCCGCAATCATCAAGGTACTCCAGTCGTCTGCGATCTGCAGAGATGGGAAGAACCACATCAATCCGAAAGCACCCATTTGTGCGGCCCCGTACGAGATGACGAGTGCAAAAAAGGACCGGCTTTCCTTGATGACGACTCGGTCGCTGGTAGCGCGTTGCCTGATCACCCATTTCGCCTCACTCCAGAACCACAGCACGGCGGTGAGACCGACAAGGGAACGGGCAATGTCTTCGCGAGTCATAAGGTTCTCACTTCTCTTCGCTCGGGCCGCTGCGACCTCGCGGCATGTGATGGGGAAGGCGCTACGGAGGTCAAGGGTTCAGCTGTATGGGGCCGAAAACGGCCGGGTCATCAGGGCAGGCAGCTGAGCGCGGACCGCTGGGAAGGATGGCCGTGTGCCGAGTAGTGACAAGGTCGGCGCGGGCCCGGAGGCCGGTGGCATGAACGTCTGTGAGTTGAAGGTAGGGGATGGGCACGGGTGGCACCAGAGCTGTGGACGTGGCCACTTTCATGAGGCCGAACACGCGACCGCTGAGTGAAGCCGCGTGAAAGTGCACCTGGCCAGAGAGGGTGATCCGACGAGCGGTGGTGCACGAGCCGGGCTGTCCAGCGGCACGCGGGTAATGGATGTGCACGCCGTTCAAAACTACTTTTAGGGCCCGGCAATCTCCGTCGCCCAATAGCAGAAGCCCGCACTTCAGCCCAGTAACGGTGACGTCCTCGGCCTGGAGTGCCACGCTGCCGGGAGACGTGATCTCGGGCACGGTGCCACTCAGGCACTTGGTGATGGCTTGGACGGTGTCCGTTAACTCGGCCCCTGCGGGTCGGGCTCGTGGAAAGATTTCCGACGCGCAGGACGTCGATGAGCCGGGGACGGAAAGGGATGCCGGTGTGGGATGCGGCGAAGGGGTTGCACCGGCGTGGTCCGGAGAAAGTGCGAATGTGCATAGGAGAGGGAGGAGAAGTACAGAAAACGCTGCGCGGCGGGGCGACCACATCCGCTCAGTCACGAGCGGGCACCGACACGGCCTTCTCGTCGACCGGCTGCCAAGCGAGAGCCAGCGCCCCTCCGAGCAGCGCGAGCAGCATGCCGAACAAGAAGCCGCCCAGATTGGCCAGCGGATAGGACAAGAGGCCGAGGAAGATTGCCGCCGTGCCGTTCAGGGCGGCGTTTGCTGGGCGCATCCACAACAGAACGGAGCATCCGAGAAGAGCGGCCGCTACAAGGACCGCGCTAGCTCCGCTGAATCCCTGCATGCCCAGAAGGCTGGGGCGCGCGAGGGGGAACGAGCCGATTTCGACACCGGCGAGAGCGATGACGAGACAGGCGGCCCACGGACGTGGGTGAGCAGTCAGGAGCACGTCTGCTCACCCCGCTGCACAGACATGTCGGACCCGGTCAGCGAGAACATTCCCGCGGTCAGGGACCAGGCTTGCAAGCGAGCATTCTCGACCGTGAGCGAGCGGGCTTGTTGTCCGTAGGTTCCCGGTGTGCCGACAATTCCGGAGCTGTCCAAGGTGGCGGCATCGCGGCCCATCTCCACGGAATGGAATGTCATGTCTCCGGTGAGGCGGGTGATGTCCAGTGCTACGTTCCGGGCAGTCACAGGTGCGTCCCCGTTTGAGCGGATGATGAGAGTCACTGCGCCCAAGGGGGTGCGGGCTACCGCGGATTGGCACAGTCCTTCGATACTTGCGCTACGGATCCCGACCACTGTCACAGGATGGCTGGAGCCCTTCGCGTCCTTGCGGAAGGAAGCGAACTGGGTGGCTCCGGTGGCCTCTAGGTGTTCGGCGGTGACAGTGAACGGATTCCCTGCGACGGCGAAGGAGACCGGAATTTCGGCTGCTGTGGTTGTGGCGACGGTCCCGGTGGCCAGGAGCGTGGCGGCCAGAGAGGCAAGTCCGAACCGCCGCCAGTTTGTGCGGCCTCCCCGTCGCCTGGCTCGCCCGCCAGGCCGTTCCGGCCCTGCAGCGAGGTTTGTCAGCCTCAAGGTGTCACGTCCCTTTTTGCCCATGGGCAGTCGTCCATGCATTCTGGCTTGCCCATCCCAACGCCGGTCAGCACAACGCGGTCACCGGTGTTCACACGATTGGCTGTCCAGGCAGCCAGGCGCGGACAGCCGGAGCCTCGCTCATGCGACGCCAGCCGTCGGCAGCGCTGTGCTTCGTCGTGGTGACGGAGACATACGTTTCCTGGTATGTCGTGGCTCCGCTCGGTCGATGGAGCGGCCGGTATCGTTCGGCGCGGCCAGGGGCAGCCCGATGGCACCATCGCGCGCCGCCGAGAGGGCCGCCGGCCGCTGCGCCGCCCGCAATGTTCGTTGCCCACGGGGGCTCGGGCGGGCGGTCTGGGTGCAACTGCCATCCGGCAGGCACGAGGTGGCCGACGGGCGGTTTCGTTGCTGCTATACCCGTCAGGTCGGAGCATAGGCTCCGGTCGTCGGATCGCCTCGCGCCGATCGGCGCACGCTTACTAAGGGCGCTGTGAGCCGCGCTGAAGGGCCCGGTTCCCTGAGGGTATGGATTGTGATGTCTCATCCCACTGAAAAACGCAACGCGGCATGCTCGCAACGTCTGGGCGACGACGGCGTGCCACGGTCGCCCGCCGCCCAGGATGTGCCGAGGTCGCCATCCGACCTTCGGGCCGCTGACAAGGTCAGTCAGGTATTCCATCGTCTGGGCGGACCGGATGAGTTGACCATCGGCTGGACCGCGCGTTTCGCCGGTCGCCCGCCCACGGTGGAAGCCTTGCGTTCTTACGTTCAGTCGCGGCTGAGCTCGCTGCCCGGGCTCACACACCGCCTCACTCCGAACTCGAAAGCGCCCTGCTGGGAACCACTTTCCCATGTTGACATGCGTCGGCATGTACGTGTTCTGGACGTGGTGGGTGAGGCTGACTGGGAAAGCGCCTTCCGGCGCGTACAACTCATTCCTCTGCCGTCTGAGTGCCACCCCCGCTGGGATCTTTGGCTGATTCATGACGCCGCAACCACTGGGCAGTTCGTGTTGCTGTTCCGTATCCACCATGCGGTGTCGGACGGCGTCGGCCTCAGCTATGTAGCTAAAATCCTCTGCTCCTTGCCACAGCCGCCGTATCCGGAAAAGCAGGCAACGGTGGGAGCAGGCGATGACCGCATGTCCGCCAAGGCCGTGTTCGGGATCGTCCGAGAGGTTACGGCAGGTATGTGGCCTTGCCGCGTCCCGCCCATGTTCCGTAACGCAACAACACGGAAGCGTTCATATGCCGTAGGCGCCGTACCGACAGAACGGTTGCGAGAGATCGGAAGGCGGTTGGACGCTGGAATCGATGAGGTCTTTCTCGCAGCCGTGGCGGGAGCGATGCGCGCTGTCGCATTGGCGGAAGGGCGAAGGCCACGACCAGTGAGGATTTTGTGGCCTCTTTCCACCCGACGCATCTCAGAGCAGGGACTACCGGGCAACTTCGTCACCATGGCGCGTATTCTCTTGCCGTGTGACGATCCGGATCCGTTGCGCCGCCACCAGCTCATCGGTCGGCAGTTGACTGCGCAAAGCTCGGAGAGGCGTATTCAGAGCTCTCGCTGGCTTCTGCGTTTGACGCCCGCCCCGTTGACTCGGCTGGTGCTTCGCCGGCTCTTCGAAGGCCGCCGATTTCCGCTAGCTGTCACCTACTTTCCCCTGGCCCTTCGGCGGCCTGCGATTGACGGAGCCGTTATGACCGGTGTCGTCGGCTGGGGCGCTCCGGCGCCCGGCCAGCTGTGTCATCTCACGCTTCTCCGGTATCAGGCGACATGTGAGCTCTCCGTCGTGTACGACGACGCCATGCCCTGCGGAGCGGGCATTCCCCGGATGTGGAAGGACGCCCTTGACGAACTCCACGCACTCGCATGCGCACCATGACGTGAGGCGTGGCGGAGCGCGAGCTCCTTTCCGAAGCCGACGCGAAGTTCGTGCGGCTGGCAGGCCGGCCAGCTCCGCTCCAAAGGGGCCAGTCGGTGCCCACAACCTTTCGCAGCGCGAGCCATGAGCTAGGCATCCGCGGCGGAGCCATCCTCCACACAGGTGATGTTCGGGGCGGGAAGAGCTGGTCGGCCGTGACTGTCACAGCCGCTGTTGGTGCTGGTCAGTAGCTCTGCCGAGCACTTCAGGGAGCCACATGTGCGTCGAAGGGCTGCGGTTCCACGGGCGTGTCGGGGACGTGCCCCGTGGCAGCATCGCCGCTGCTCTTGCCCGACGGTTCTGCAACCGCAGACCTGTAGTTGGAGGCCATCCCAGTGAACACCCGCCTCGGCCCGGTACGGGCTCAGCAGATCGCCATCGTCGGTGTCGCCTGCCGGCTCCCCGGCGGCATCGTCGATCTTCACGGGCTGTGGCGGGCCCTGCGGCAGGAACGGAACCTGATTAGTGAAGCGCCTGCGGACCGATTCGACCGCGACCGCTTCATCGATGTCCACATGCCACGGCCGGGTAAGAGCTACACCGCGGCGGGCGGGTTCCTGGACGATGTGGCGTCCTTCGACGCCGACTATTTCGGCATCGCGCCGAAAGAGGCGGCTCGGATGGATCCGCAACACCGGATGCTGCTGGAACTGGCGGTAGAGGCCCTGGACGACGCGGGGCTTCCCGCTCGGTCGCTGGCCGGTTCGGACACCGCGGTATATGTCGGCGTCTCCGATGCCTCCTACGCCGCGCTGCAGATGATGCAACACCGATCGGTCAACGCCTACACCATGGCCGGCGGCGCATCCAGCTTGGCGGCGAACCGCCTCTCGCACTTTCTGGACCTGCGTGGGCCCAGCATGGCGATCGACACGGCCTGCTCCTCCTCGCTGGTCGCCCTGGACCGCGCTTGCCGTACGTTGCACGAGGGCACGAGCCGCACGGTACTCGCCGCGGGCGTCAACGTACTGCTCAGCCCTTACCACTATGTGGGCTTCTCCCAAGCATCCATGCTGTCGCGGCAGGGGCGGTGCGCGGCGTTCTCGGCGAACGCGGACGGATTCGTACGAGCCGAGGGCGGCGGGCTGGTAGTGCTCAAGCTGCTGGAAGACGCGTTGGCCGACGGTGACCGGGTCCACGGGGTGATCGTCGGCAGCGGATCCAACAACGATGGCCGCACCCCTGGCGTGTCCCTGCCCAATCCCGATGCCCAGGAGGATCTGCTGCGACAGGTCTACGCCCAAGCCGCGGTGGAGCCGCAGGAGTTGGTGTATCTCGAGGCCCACGGCACAGGCACGCCGGTGGGGGACCCGGCTGAGTGCAGGGCGATCGGGCGGGCTCTGGGGGCCCGGCGCAGCACGGTGTTGCCCATCGGCTCGGTGAAGTCCAACCTCGGTCACCTGGAGCCGGCCTCCGGGATGGCCGGGCTCTTCAAGGCGCTGCTCGTGCTGCGGCACGGGATCATTCCCGCCACGTTGCACTCCCTGCCGGCCAATCCGGATATCGACTTCGCCGGGCTCAACGTGGCTCCGGTCGCGCAGGCCACGCCACTGGAGCCGGTCGACCGGCCCATGGTGGGCGTGAACTCGTTCGGGTTCGGCGGCTCCAATGCTCATGTCATCGTGGCAGCCGCTCCCGTGTCGCCGCCCCGAGACTCTCAGCCGGCTGACGCTGAGGCCGCGCTGCGGCCGGTCACCGTGTCGGCGAGCTCGTCGCAGGCTCTGCGGGAGGCGGCCATGCGTATGTGCGCGCGTCTGAAGGAAGCCGACCCCGGACACTTCTACGACGTGGCCTACAGCGCGAGCAGACGCCGAGGGCTGCACCGTCACCGGGCGGTCGTTCTGGCGCGGACGGCCCAAGAGGCAGCGCGGAGCATGGAGCAACTCCTCGCGCCGCAGGAAGAATCGAAGGGGGAGCCCTCCCAGTCGTCGTCCCCTGCCGTAGACGCGACCTCCGGAGCGGTGAGTGAGGCGGTCGCACGCGGGCGAGTGGCGTTCGTGTTCTCCGGCAACGGTTCGCAATGGGCCGGCATGGGAGCCGACCTCCTCGCAGAGGATGCCGCCTTCCGTGCCGCGGTGTATGAGGTGGACGCTGCCTTGCGTCCCTGTCTGGGCTGGTCCGTGGCGGATCGGCTCGGTACGGTTACCGCCGAGGACATGACGGCCACCGAAGTGGCCCAGCCGCTGCTGTTCGTCGTGCAGATCGGTGTGGCAGCCGTGCTGCGCGCGCGGGGTATCGCCCCGGCCGCGGTGCTCGGACACAGCGTGGGCGAAGTGGCCGCGGCATACGTCTCGGGGGCATTGAGCCTGGAGCAGGCGGCCCGAGTGATCGCGGAGCGCAGTCGGGCTCAGGCATTGACGGCCGGCAGCGGGCGGATGGCGGCTCTCCATCTGCCCCCGGACCCGGCCATGGAACTCCTCTCCGGATACGCCGGGTTGGAACTGGCAGCGGTCAACTCAGAGCACGATGTGACGGTGGCCGGCCCGGAGAGCCAAGTGCTTCGCCTCGCGGCGGACATGGCTCGCGGCGACACTGCCTGTACCGTTCTGGAGCTGGACTACGCCTTCCACAGCGCCGCCATGAACCCGCTGCGTGAGCCCCTGCGCGCAGCACTAGACGGACTCATCCCCTCCTCCACGCACATCCCGCTCTTCTCCACCGTTACGGGCAAGCGGGCCGAGGGCTCCGAGCTGGACGCCACCTATTGGTGGCACAACGTGCGTGCCACCGTCCAGTTCGCGCCCGCGCTCGAAGCGGCCCTCACCCACGGCGCGGATGTGCTGGTGGAGATCGGCCCACATCCGGTGCTTCGCTCCTACCTGCGGCGAGGCGGCGCGTGGGAGCGCACTGCGGTGGCGGTGGTTCCTACACTTCGTCGCGGGGCCTGCGGGAGGACGGCACTGCTGCACACAGAGGCAGCGGTGATGGCGGCCGGGGCCGACCTCGACTGGACCAGGCACTTCCCGCGGCCGGGGCGGATGGTCGATCTGCCGGCATATCCCTGGCAGCGCAAACGCCACTGGCAAGGATCAGCTGAGGACTGGGTGCGCACCAGTGGCACCGGCATCCTCGATCATCCACTGCTGGGGGAGCGGATGCCCGGCCCACACCCCTCGTGGCACGGGGCGATCGAGCCGGCCCTGGTTCCGTGGCTGGTCGACCACAAGATCGTCGGATCGGTCGTCATGCCCGCCACCGGGTACGTGGAGATGGCCTTGGCCGCTGGACAGCGCGCCCTGGGCGTACCGGTGGAAGTGGACCACATGCAGATCACCGCTCCCTTGGCGGTGCCGTGGGCAGACGCCTCCAGCGTCCACACGCAGGTGGCACTCAATCCTGATGATGGACTCCTCACCATCGCCAGCACCGATCAACACAGCCGCCAGGGACGCCCGCATGTGCGTGCCCGCGTGCGCGCTCGCCTGGGCTCCGCCCCCCAGCCCGTCGATGTGGCCAGCCTGCGCCAGCGCTGCCCACAGCACGTGTCAGCTGCCGAACACTACGTGTGGACGGAACGGCAGGGGCTCGGGTACGGGCCGGCCTTCCAGGTGCTGACCCAGTTGTGGGTGGGCGAGGGAGAAGTGCTGGCCGGCTATGAGCACCATTCGGACGAAACGCAGTTCATCGCGCATCCCGCGCTGCTGGACGGTGCCCTGCAAGCCGGCGTTCCGCTGCTGATGGGGGATGTCCTGGAAGGGAAAATCGGTTACCTGCCTTCCGCCGTGGGGGCGGTACGGGCCTGGCAGTCGCCTTCCGGCCGAGGGTTCATCCATGTGCGCGAGCGTTCGCGCTCGCATGGGGAGATGTGCTGGGACGTCACCGTCATGGACGAGGACGGTACGGTCACGATCGAGCTCGAGCGCTGCAGGCAGCGACGTTTCACCCACCCCGAACACGTTCCCGTGGTGCTTTATCACACGCAGATGCGTGCCGCACCACTGCCAAAGACCGTGGCCCCGGCACGTCGCCTGCCTTCCGCGACCGAAATCGCCACAGCCTGTCGGCCACGGATCAGCGAGCGGTACCGTGCCGTAGCCGATTTGCGCCTCGGCGCCCCCTCCGGTGTGGCGAAGCGAATTTACACGCAGCGGCTCGCCGAAGTGACGGCGGCAATGCTGCCGGACCCTGCCGAGCCTTTCACCATCGAACATCTGATCGGTGCAGGTCTGCAGAGGTCACATGTCGCCGAGTACGAGCATGCGTTCACCACGGACGAGTGGCGCGAGGTCGCTGAGCCGGCCGGGGCCGGAACATGGCGGCTGACCACGGGTCCTTGGCGGGAGCGCGCCCTGTTTGGCGAACTGGTACGTGACCACCCTGCGTTCAGTGCCGAAATCCTGCTGCAGGCACGTAACCACGTCCACGGCGCGAGCATCCGGCGCGGCCACACCGGCGCTTTGGACATGCTGACGGGAGGCGGAGCGGCGACCGCTTTGGAGAACTTTTACGACATCGCACCTGCCTGTCGTGCTTACAACCGGATCGCTCAGGCCCTCGTACACGAGTTGGTGCGGCAGTGGCCCACCGACCGTCCCCTGCGGATTGTAGAAGTCGGTGCCGGAACCGGGGGCATGACCAGTGCACTGCTGCCTCTACTCCCAGCCGACCGCACCACTTACCTGTTCACAGACGCCTCCGCACACTTCCTCCCGCGCGCCCAGCAGCGTTTCGCCCGTTACGACTTCGTGCAGTACGGGACGTACGACCTGGACGAGGAGGCGGCCGGCCAAGGGCTGGCCGAAGGCACGTTCGACCTGGTGGTGGCCGCGAACGTGTTGCACGCCAGCAAGGACGTCACCGCCGCGGTACGCGGCATCGCCGCACTCCTGTCCCCCGGCGGGCACTTGCTCGCCTTCGAAGCACATTCGACCGGGATGCTGGTTCCGTACTTCGGCCTTCTCGACAGTTTCTGGCATCGCCGGACCGACCATTCGCTGCGAGCGGTGTCCCCCCTGCTGCCCAGTCACGCATGGCGCGAGCTCCTTGAACAGTGCGGCTTCACCGACATCCTGCAGAGCTCGGAAGCGGCTCAAGGCCGAGATGACGACTTCTCCGTCATCATGGCGACCACCACGGACAAGCCGCGTCCCCATCCTGCGGCGCCGACAGGGCAGCGACGCCAAGCGCCGTGCACCGTGGTCCTGGCCACGGAAACGCCGGACGAGGAGCCGCTGGCTGCCGCCGTGCAAGCGGAGCTGGCGGACAGCGGAAACTACCGGGTCCAGTGCATGCGCGCCAGTGAGGAAGCTGCCGACTGGGAGCGCGGCCACAACACTTCAGCGGGGGAGGTACACCTGGTCCTGCTGCTGGCAGACTTGGCTTCCGACTCCGAGGCCCTTGTGGCCGGCACAGCACGGAGAGCCGCGCTCCTGCGGGCCATGGCGCATGCCTGCCGGCAGATGGCCTCGACAACCAGCAGCTGGCTGTGGCTGGTCACACGACCCAGCGGCGCCCTGCCGGCGCCCGAACCACCTTCCACCGTGGTCGACGCGGCCGTCTGGGGCGCCGCACGCACTCTGGCCAACGAGTTTCCGGACGTCCGGGTGCGCCGCATCAGTCTGGAACGCACGACTGAGCAGGACAGTGACGCCCGTCGGCTGACCGATGAGCTGCGCGCGTGCACGGAGGAGGATGAGGTGGCCCTCACGTCGGGTGGCCGGTTCGTACCCCGTGTCCTTCCGCTGCCGACCACCTCCCCCCACCCCCCGAAGAGCTATGCCCTCAGCGTGCGCAAGCCAGGGCTGAGCTACGAACTTGCCTGGCAGGCGACAACTCCTGCGGCAGCGGGACCGGAAGAGGTGACGGTGAGCGTCCGCGCCGCCGCGCTGAACTACCGGGACATCATGACGGTGACCGGGCTGCTGCCTCCCGAGGCCCAGGAACGCACCCTTTCCACCGTGCCCGGCCTGGAATGTGCTGGTGTGGTCACCGCTGTGGGGGAGCGCGTGAGCGGGCTGCGCGTGGGTGACCGGGTCTATGGAATGGCCGCCGGCTCGCTCGCGTCGCACACCACCACTCCGGCACATGCACTGCGCCGGATGCCGCAGGGCATGACCTTCGAGGCTGCTGCCACGCTCCCCGTGGCCTTCTCCACTGTTCACTACAGCCTGGAGCACCTGGCGCGACTGCGTGCGGGAGAGACGGTTTTGGTGCACGGCGGAGCGGGCGGCGTTGGGCTCGCGGTGCTGCAGTTCGCCGCGCAACGTGGTGCCCGCGTCATTGCGACTGCTGGCAGCGAATCCAAGCGTGACTTGCTGCGTGTCCTCGGTGTTCAGCACGTCCTCGACTCGCGCAATCTCGACTTTGCCCACCAGATCACCCACCTCACGAACGGCCGCGGCGTCGATGTCGTGGTCAACTCCCTGGCTGGAGAGGCGCTCAGCCGCAGTCTGGAACTGCTGGCTCCTGGCGGGCGGTTCATCGAACTGGGAAAGCGCGACATCCTGGAGAACAATCCGCTCTCCCTCCGGCCGTTCAACGACAACCTGGCGTTCTTCGGTGTCGACCTCACCACCTTGACCCAGCAGCCAGAGGTAGGGCGCCTGCTCACGCAGCAGGTGGACGAGCATGTGCAGACCGGCAACTACTGCCCCCTGCTGCACAGCGTCTACCCGGCCGCACGGGTGGACGATGCGTTCGAGCTGATGCAGCATTCGCGACACATCGGGAAGGTCGTCGTCGCGTTCGACCCCCTGGACGAACCGCCCGCGGTGGAACCTGTCCCTCAACAGCTGCAGCTGGATCCAGAGGGCACCTACCTTGTCACCGGTGGTCTGAGTGGCTTCGGCGCGGCAACCGCCCGATGGCTGGCCGACCGCGGCGCCCGTCACCTGGCTCTTGTCAGCAGGCGTGGTCGTCAGGCACCCGAGGCGCCCGCGCTGCTGGACGAACTGGCCGACCGCGGGGTGCAGGCACGCGCGTATGCCTGTGACGTCACCGACGAAGGTGCTGTGCGCGACCTTATCGACAGCATCGACGCGGGTGAGCATCGGCTGCGGGGTGTGGTGCACTGTGCCATGCACCTCGATGACGCGTCACTGGACGAGCTGAGCGATGCTCGTTTTGCGGCGGTGCTCGCTCCCAAGGCCCGGGGGGCCGACATTTTGGACCGGCTGACCCGCACCAGAGATCTCGATCTGTTCTTGATGATCTCGTCTGCGGCCGCCGGTATCGGCAATATCCACCAAGCTCCGTATGCTGCAGGGAACCTCTATCTCGAAGCCCTGGTCCGCCAGCGACGCCAAGCCGGACTGCCCGCCCAGGCCATCGCCTGGGGAGCGCTCGGTGAGACCGGATACGTCGTCCGCAATAACCTCACTCCCCATCTCGCTGTGCTGGGCATGGAACTACTCGGGCTGAAGGACGCCTTCGCTGCCGCCG
Organism: Streptomyces sp. NPDC002776; assembly: GCF_053592195.1. Taxonomy (NCBI): domain Bacteria; kingdom Bacillati; phylum Actinomycetota; class Actinomycetes; order Kitasatosporales; family Streptomycetaceae; genus Streptomyces; species Streptomyces sp. NPDC002776. Next base: position 14,498 of record NZ_JBSFVG010000038.1, read on the forward strand.
ACGACGTGCTCACCCGCGGCTTTCCTGTGACCGGCATCGGCCGTGAGAACTGGAGCCGACTACGGAGCCTGTTGCCCAGTCTCACCGCTCCCCGGCACAGCCTGATCATTCCGTCCAACGAGGAGATGGGCGGTCAATCCCAGCAAGATTTCCTCACCTCCCTGGCCGCGATGTCCCCCGAGGAATCCCGGGCTGCTCTGCAGAAAGCCATCTCCCACAACATCGCCAAGGCCATGCAGATGGAACCGGATGCACTAGACCCTCACCGTCGGCTCGACGAGTACGGCCTCGACTCCCTCATGGCCACCGAGCTCCTGGTCTTGGTGCGTCAGCAGTTCAGTATCGACATCCCTCCGATGGAATTCCTGCGTAACGGCACCACCCTCCACGACCTCAGCGCCCTGCTGCATCTGCGGCTCGGGCTCAGCGCTCCGACCACACCACCCCCCTCCCCCGTCGCCGATAGCCTGCAGACGCGGGTCCCGTCACAATCGACCGCAGACAAGTCCCAGCAGACCCTGTCCACTGACATGCCGAAGCGGCCGTGACTGGGCTTCCGGCGCGCTGGCGGGTGTGTCCAGTCAACGGCTGATCTTGGTTGTTGAGGGTCAGTGGCTGGTGGGGGTGAGTCGGCCTTCGAAGGCGATCTGGAACGCGTTCAGCGG
>NZ_JBSFVG010000039.1:0-14957 GCF_053592195.1 Streptomyces sp. NPDC002776
CGCCTGCTGCGGTTGCTCTTACTTCCCACCTAGCACTACTTCCTCTGGAACTCACGTCCCAGTCTCCAGGTGTCCACGATCAAGGGGAAGGTTCAATATGCAGGATTGCTGTTGCTGGGTGGGTGGCTGCATGTGTTCGCTCTGCTGGTCATCCTCGCGCACGCCGTGACGCTCTGGCGCAGCGGCCACCTGCACCGGCTCGGGCGTTGCTGGGTGCTGGTGATCGCCTTCGTCGGCTGCGCCGTGGCGCCGCTAGCCGTGGCCAGTGCTGGTCAGGCGCCAGCGCAGCTGGACTGGCTGGGCCGTCCGAGCCTGCAGGACTGGCTGTGTTTCGTGGTTCCTGCCACCCTGGCAGCCGCCTTGGGGGTATCGCTTCGCCGGCACGACGCGGGCTCGGCCAGGGCAGTAACGCTTCCAGCGATCGGTGTGCCGCTCCTGATCGTCCCTGCCGGATTCCTGCTGACGGTGTCCCTCGTCCACCCCTGGTACGTCGATCGCTACGTCCTGTACTGCATGTCTGGCCTGGCGCTCCTCGTCGGCCAGGCCCTGCGGCACTGGCAGCGGAGCCTGCGAGCGGAGGCCGACCCTGCGCGCAGGCGGCGCAAGCTGTACGCCACAGCAGCCGTTGCCTTTGCTCTCTTCTCAGCGCTCGGCCCCTGGTACTGGCAGATTCGCTCCGCTGCCAGTCGCACCGACACGGTGGAGAGCTACTGGGGGCTTACCGTCACCGTTCCGGGAGACCCCGAACCGGTTCTCTTCCAGCCTGCACGCCGCCGGGCATGGGTGCTTGCCCGGCCAGCCGTCTTCGGGCCGCTCGACGACATCGCGCTGCAGCAGACGCCGGCTGCGTCCGGCACCTTGTACGGCGTTGAGGCGTCCCCGGACGTCATCCGGCAGCGCATGCTCCAGTACCGTGAGATCAACGTCCTGCGCGATCGTCCCGGCCAGCCCCTGGACAACACTCCCGCAGAGATCACCAAGCGAGAAGTCCTACGCCAGCACTATCAGCTCTGCTGGGTGATGCCGGTCAATGGTGGCGAATCCGCAATCTTCATCCGTCGCGATGCCGCAGCGACGAACCCCCTGTGCGCGCCCGGGCGTGACATCTACAGCTGATCGCACGCATCTCGGCTCGGATGCGGTGCCGGTGCGCGCGATGTCGCCACCGGCCGGAGGTGTCGCACGCCGAGCAGCGGTCGTTCCCGTGGTCGCCCTGAGCCACCTCGTGGACGCGCTGCGCAAGATCTGGGCGCGCCTCTGAGCCGGCGTCCGGCCCTGCCGGCGAAAGATCGTCGAGCGGACCACTTCTCTACTTGCGGCTCTGGACGTCGGCGCCCGGAGCCGACACCGTGGTGCGCTCGTCGTCGCGCGGAGAGCTGGGAGGTTCAAGTGAACCAGGGACGAAGCCTGTTAAGGGGTGGCACCCTCGCCGCTACCGTGCTCGCTCTGGTGGTAGCCGCAGTATTCGGCTGGCGGATGATGGTCGACTCCGACCCCTCGGGCGCAGCCGCCGCACCCGCACCCCCCGCTACCCCCACGTCCGCCGGAAAAGCGGCCGAACAGAGCCCCTACCCGGAACCAGAGTCGCAAGCGGAACCGGGGACCGCCCCCTCGCAACCCGCAGATCCCGCCGACGACCCCGCCCACAAGCCCGTCCGTGCCCTCTACCTGGGCGACTCCATCGCCCTGGAAAACCACAAGATTCTCGCCAATCTCCTCGAGGACTCTGGCACCGCGACCCTGCACAGCGCCCCGCACTCCGGCACCACGCTCTGCGACTACATGGAGGACAAGACCGGGGACTCTCTCCTCGTCCCCCGCAACCACACGGCGGCAGCACTGGTGCGCGCGCAGCGGCCCCAGGTCGTGGTGCTCCAGTTCTGGGGCAACTCCTGGATCTACACGCCGTGCATGGGCAAGATACTCGCGCCCCAGCGCGCCTACTACGAGCGGTACGCCGCCGACGCCCGCGCCCTGACCGCTGAGATCGAGCGCGCGGCGGCCGACGTGGGCATCGAGCGTCCCAAGCTCGTCTGGGTACTCCAGGGCCCCGATCCGATGGCCCCCGACCGCATCCGGCGCGTCAACGAAATCTACAAGGCCCAGGCCGCCTCCACTGGCGACCTCACCGCTGACGCCGGCGCCGCGGTGTCGCGCGCGGGCGACCGCTACACCTGGGTGCAGCGGCTGCCCTGCAATGCGTACGAGCGCGCCCATCCCGAGTACTGCACCGAGGGCACGACCACCGAACTGCACCACGACAAGGACTACTTGCACTTCTGCATGGAGCCGATGACCAAGGACCCCAAGCCATGTGCGAAACGGTCACCGGGCGTGATGCGCTACTGCCAGGCGATCGCGGCGACGATCGCACAGCACGCACGCGGGCATCACAGGCGATGAAACGGCCGCTGAACGCGCCGTCTACGCCCACGACCGTGACCACAGACCCGGTTCCGCCGCATTCAGCCGAGCCACCACCCGGCTGGTAAAACCGCGCACAGCTGGCTCCGCCAGGGCCGCCACACCGAACAGACACAGCGCCGCCTGCAAGCGCGACCAGATCCCTGCCATCGCCGCCGGCTGGCTCGCCTGTCAGCGGCCAGTTAGATTTCCCCACGCGCTGCCACTTCGGCTCCCCACCACGGCTACTTCAATTCCCCACTGGCGGCCGCTTCGTGTACGCAGCGTGAGGTCATCCTCGGCGGTGTTCGCCCCACCCCGGCAGGATCGGCGGCAGGTCGCTGAGGCCGCGGGCCGGCCGCTTGGGCATCGGCGTCTCCCCGTCGTCCCCGTCCCAGCGGCGCGCGTACTGGTCCGGGAGGCTGCCCCAGCCCCAGTAGGGCACCGGGCGGTCGGCCATCTCGCCGAGTTCCTCGAGGGGATCAATACGATTCTCCGCCACCGTGCAGAGGTGGGCCCAGTCGTCGCCCATGTCGAAGACGTAGGCGAACTGCTCGCCGGCTTGCAGTCTGCTCAGCTTGGTCGCATGGCCGTCCACGGTGCCGTCCGGGGCCTCGCCGTCCCACCAGTCCAGCGGGCTGACGTGGGTGGCGTCGGACAACGTGAACAGGTGCAGGTGAGCCAGGTCCCAGCGAGCGAAGGCGAGATCGATGGCCGAGGCGAACTGTGCGAAGGAGTGCGACCGCGCAGCGGCGAACACCCGGCCGGGACGCGGCCACAGGTCCGCACCGTGACCGGAGACCAACTCCACGCGGATCGACAGCCAGGTACGAGACACGTCAACAACCCCCTATGCGCCAGATCGCGAGCCAGCACCGAGGCTACTGAGTGTGATTGGCGACTGGGGAATCGAGCTGGCCGTACGTGGGGAATTTCTCCTGGCCGCCGTCACTCGCCCTCGACTCCGGCCGCCCTCACCACGCCCGCTCCCACGTGCTTGTGATCCTCGGATCTGAGCAGCCTTAGATTGTACGCTGGCGTGCTGTGCAAGGGCACCGGGCGGGCCGTGAAGAGGATTTGTGGGGCTTGTGGCGACGGCTGAGGTCGGGTTTCGGGACCTGACGCTGTGTTTGTGTTTGCCGCCAGAGCCTCGGGGGGATCGTCGGCCCCCTGCTTGCCCGATCCGGCGCGTCAACGAGGAGATCGCATGCCGTCCGACCCGTATGACCCCGCACCCGGCGACGACACACCGAGCCCGTTACGCTCCCGCTGGTTCATCGCCTCCGCCTGCCTGCTGGCCGTCATCGCCCTGCTGGGCGTGCTGATCGCGGTGGCCGGCGGCGACGAGCCCGCCAAGGCCTCCGGCCCCAAGGGCGACCCGGCACCGGCGGCCAGCGCATCGCCAGAAGACCCTGACGGTTGCCCCGTCTTGGCCGACACGTCCAAGACGGTGCCCGACCGAGCCCCCGTCGGCGTTCGCTGGGAGCTTTTCTCCACGGTGGCGCTGCCCGTCTCTCAAGCTTCCGGTCCGGCCGTGTTCGAGGGCGACGTAGCCCGCTGCTACGCGCACACACCCTCCGGCGCCCTTATAGCCGCTGCACAGATCAGCACGCGGGCCGCGCTCGCCCCCGGCTGGCGGCGCGTCATGGAAGAGCAGACCGTGGGGGATGCCAAGACGGCCATGATCGAAGCACGGGAGGAAGCCGAAGAGGCCTCGCCCATGCCATCCCCGGAACCCGGGGAGCTTGGGCAGCTTGCCGGGTTCCGCTTCGTCACCTACAGCGACGAAGTCGCGGTCGTCGAGCTGGTGACGCGGTTCACCGACCCTGTGACGGTGCTTCAGGTCTCCACGCTGAAGGTACAGTGGCGCGACGGGGACTGGTGCTACGAGGTCTCCGCTATTCACGCCGAGCCCAAGGTCGTCCGCTCTCTGGCGGGCTACACGCCCTGGGGCGGTGTCTGATGGGCTACTGCGACTGTGTCGAGGAATGTACGCCGCGTGCGGCGTTGCGGTCCTGCACGTCGACGAGCGTCATTGTGATCATCACCCGCCAGTCTGAGCATGTCGCAGGGGCAGTCCCCGCTCAAACAGCGGACTGGTCCAACGGCTTCGTCGCTGTCATGAGCGAGGGTGCTCTGAACTACCTGCAATCCCCTCACCTCCATTGCTACGTCACCGGTGGGGCCGTGCAGCACCTCGATGCCGCCGCTGCACTGAGCGGCGCAGAGCACCGATCGAATCTTCATCGTTCTGGCCTGCGTCATCATCACCCTCCGCTGTCTGATCCGACGCGCATGGGCGCCTACCGCTGGGATAGCCGTCCAGGAGTCCGCGCATCCGCTGACTGCCGACCTGGCCTGGGAACGTCGACGGCATCGGCCGGTCGACCACCAGGGTTGCTGCCCGGTCGTCACCCGCCGGCTGTAGAGGTCACGGCGTCGCCACGGGGACACCGTTCGGGCGGCCAGCGAGCAGCGCTGCGATGTGGTCGGCGCAGCGGAGGGCGGCCTCGGCCATGGCGCGCCGGGTCATCCCAGCGACGTGCGGCGTGAGCAGGGCGTTGGACAGGCCGAACAACGGGGAGGTGAAGGCGGCGTGCTCATGGATGAAGGTGTCGACGGCGGCGGCTGCCAGGGGATGTGCCGGGTCGCGTAGGGCGTCGGCCAGGGCTTGCTCGTCGACGATGCCTCCCCGGGAGGTGTTCAGCAGGATCGAGCCAGACCGCATCAGCGCCAGTTCCGCCCGGCCGATCATTCCCCGGGTCTGCGGGGTGAGCGGGAGGTGCAGGGAGATCACGTCGCTGCTGGCAAGGAGGGCGCCGAGGGACTCTGCTCGGCGCACCGCCGTCCCTGCGGGGCGACGGGAGAGGCCCTGAACGGTCATGCCGAGGGCGGCCGCCCGCTCGGCCAGGGCCTGGCCGATCCGGCCGAGCCCGAGGACGCCCAGGGTCAGCTCCGACAGCTCGACCGCGGGGGCGGCCGGTCCGCTCCAGCGGCCGTGGTGCGCGGCCTCGTTGTGGGCTGAGAGGTTCCGGGTCAGGGCGAGCAGCTGGGCCAAGGTGAACTCCGCGACCGCGGTTGCGTTGGAGCCCGGGGTGTGGGTGACGGTGACGCCGTGGTGGGCGGCGGCGGCGAGGTCGACGTGGTGGCCCGGCCGATCACCCGGAGCCGGTTGTCCAGTGCCGGATTGGTCGCTGCCGCCAGGAACGTGGCGCGCAACGGGACGCCGGCCCGGGACTTCACCGCGTGATAGCCGAGCCCATCGCGGATGGTCTCGGCTATCAGCGCCGACTCGTCGAACGCGTCGAAGTCCGCGAAGTCCACCCGGTCCGTCCACGCAGCTCGCGCGCTCGTCTGGTCGGTTACCCGCCGGAGGTTCAGCGTGACTGCCACCCCGTGCCCGAGCAGGCACCCCAGCTCACGATCGAGCAGCTCTCCAGGAGCCGCGTCCAGCAGCAGAACCCGCATCCGCCCCACGAATCTCCCTTTCCCTGCATGCGGACCTTATGGGATCCAAGGTCGGCGGTGTCGTGTCCGCGCTCGCTCTGCTCGCCGCGCTGCTCCTGGTCGTCGTCGGCATACTGCTCGCGGCCGGCGCCGCCTACGTCGTGCACCGCCACCCGACGTGGAGCGCGCCCCTTGGTGCCGCGTTCGGCTCGGTCACGGTGATGGCCGCGCTGGTCGGCGTAATCCTCACCCGGTGAACCGCACGCCCGTGCGTGGCCGGGGCACCGGGGAGCCCCGGCCACGCACGAGCGGGCCTGGCTGGCCTGAGTGGCGGCGGCTGCCAGGCACGGCCGGTGCGGCGGCCGATGCGACTCGGACCTGGCGGAACCGGGCCGGTGCTTCGCCAAGGAGCCGTCCAGGGAAGTAGTCGGCGTGCCAGGCCGTCCGGAATCGCTGCTGCGATGACCTGGCCAGTCTCCTTTGTCGTCACCTGTCATGCCCCCTGCGATCCCCGCACCGGGGCATGGCATACGTCGCGACGTGGCCGGGAAGTGCTCTTCTAGAAGAGGCCCTTGTAGCCCTGCCAGCCGGTGGCGATTCTGACGCGCGCTCCGAAGGATCCCTTGCCGTTGCCGTTGTTGCGCCAGACGTTTCCCGCGCTGTCCCGCGAGACGAGGTCGGCCCTGCCGTCCCCGGTGATGTCACCGACGCCGACGATCACGTTGTAGGAGCCGCCCCAGTTGGAGAAGACCTTCGTGCGGGCGCCGAACGTGCCGTTGCCGGTGCCGTAGTACCGGTACAGGTTGTTCGACGTGTCCTGGGCGAGCAGGTCGCCGATGCCGTCGCCGTTCAGATCCCCGGCCCCGACGATCTTCTTGTACGTCTTCCAGTTGTCGTAGAGCTTCACCCGGGCTGACAGCTTGCCGGTGCTGGTGCCCTTGTAGAGGTAGACGGTCCCGGTCGAGGAGTTCCGCGCGATCAGGTCAGGGCGGCCGTCCTTGGTCACGTCACCGGGCGCGGTCAGCACGTCGTACTGGTTCCAGCCGGACGTGCCCAGCGAGGTGTAAGGCGTCGACGTCTTCAGCGCGGCACCGCACCCCGGCGTGTAGGCGCGCAGGGCGCCGCTGCTGAGCCGCACGAGGACGTCGTTGCAGCGATCGCCGTTGAGGTCCCCGAATGGCACCGCCTTGACCGAGGTCGGCCAGCCGCTGCCGCTCACTTTGCCGGCAAACGTGCCGTTGCCGGTGCCCTGCTGGAAGGTCAGCGCGCCGGAGGAGTTGAGGGTGAGGAGGTCGCCGATGCCGTCCCGGCCCGCGTGCTCTCGCTGCACGGGAGCAGCGAGAGTCCCGCCTGGCATCAGATGGATGCGTTCATCGGCGTCCACGAAAGCTACGCGGCCGCTGTCGGGGTCCAGGGTCCAGCGCACGCGTCGGTCCGAGGTGCTGCCCTCGGGCATGAGGTTTGTCGTCGCGGGCAGATCGGCCAGGTCAAAGTTGACTGCCTGTCCGGAGCGCACATCGGTGCGCACCAGCTTGCCGCGCTCGTTGTCATGGCGGACCAGGAACCCGTCGGCCAGCAGCGCGTCCCCCACGGGCACGGACACCGACCGCCCCCGCGAGCGGTCGAACACGCCGGCCTTCCTCTGCGCGGCGCACGCCCAGTACACGAATCGGCCGTTGACCTGCAGCTCGCTGGGCACGCATGCGGAGCCGACATTGACGTCGACCGCCGCAGCCGTCGAGCCGAGACGGCTCATCGACAGGTGTCCGGCGGTGGACGTCGTGGTCCACAGCTGTCCGTCCCACAGGGTGGCGGCCACGGCCGTGCGCGTCGACACGACCTTGGACTGCGTCCAGTCGACCAGGAAATGCTTCCGGTTCGGGCCGCCCGCAAGCAGCGCGTACCGCCCCTGCGCAGCGCTCACCTCGCCGTAGAAGCCCTCCACCGTCAGCGTCTGGACGTCACCGGCGGGTGTACGGCGGTGAACCAGCTGGGAGTTGTCCACGTCGTTGTAGACGACGGATCCGTCGCCCGCGCCGAACAGCCGCACACAGCTGTAGATGAAGATGCACGGCTTGCCCCCTCCGCCGGCCTGGCGGACCGGCCCCACCTGGGGGACCGCGTCGGCGGACACGGTGCGCGTGTTGAACATGACGTCGTAGGCCGGGGACGAGGTCTGGTCGGTCCAGGCAAGGATGCCGCCCACGAGCGAAAGCCCGTCGACGGGCGCGGGCACCGGCGGCAGATCCATCAGTTCATCGGCGACGATCTGTCCGTCAGTCGCCTCGGAGAGCCGGAACATGCCCCAGTGCGCCTTGTCGGGACCGCCCACCACGACAGCCGATCCGTCCGCCGACGCGTGCACCCAGCCGTCCATCTGCGGGAGCAGCGTGCGCCATTGGCCCGCGTCGGTCAGGGGCCGGGTGAGCACGGCACGGGTCTCGTCGCCGTAGGTGGCCACCACGACATCGTCACCGACGACCGTGAAGTCGGTCTTTCCCACGGTGCCCTGGGCCGGAACGGTGATCACCGGCCCGTCCAGCGCGTCGCGGCGCAGCAGCCGCGCACCGGCTCCCGGATACCACCAGCCGACGTAGTCCTCGCTCAGGACGGGCAGCCGGGCCGAGGTCGTGTTGTAGGGGGCGAACAGCTTGGTCCAGGTCCCGTCCCGGACGTCGACGAGTACCAGTTGGTAGAGAAAGACCTGCGGGTCCTCGGTCGGCACGCGATAGCGCAGCAGCAGCGAGCGCTCGTCCCTCCCGCTCAACGCGAGGAGCTTGGCGTCGGCGGGCCAGCCGGTCACCTTCGTGTCCTCGGTACCGCCACCGGCCGCCTGCTTCAGCAGGTGCAGTTCGCGTACGTTGGCCGAGCCGCCCAGGTAAGCGACCACGACACCCTCGCCGGCCGTCCCCGCATAGGTCAGACCGGTCGGAACGGTCACCGAGCCCCGGTCCTCGCCGGAGCCCATCGCGCGAAACCGCACGACCCGACGGCCCTCGACGTCCGTCGACAGGGTGTAGGTAGTGTCCGACTGGGCGAGCGCATTGGGCTGCTGAGTGCCGGCGAACTCGGTCACCTCCCGGGTCCGGCGCGTCGCGTAGTCGGTCCAGAGCCAGCCGCTGGAGCCTTCCGGACTCGACAGCACACCTGTGTCGCCGAAGCCGATGAACACCGGGTTGCGCGTGGCGCTCCGGTCCGCGGCGGGGAGCACGACCTCGCCCGCCGCGGCGACCTGGTCCGCCCCGACGGCCACCGCCATCCCCATCGGCACGGCACCCGGAGCACCCGCGGCGAGGGCCACGCTCACGGCCAGGGTCGCACCCCCTCTGCCGAACAGGCGGCGTCGCATGACCTTGCTGACCTCCACGGAACCCCCCGGCCCCTCACCCTGCCATCCGCGGCCCCGACAACCCCGACAGCCTGGGAATGAAATGTGCATGCCCTGAGCGGGCGACGGGAGCTTATCAGTGCACACCAGTGGGGTTGCCGGCATGCCCGGGGCAGTGGAAAGGGTCCGCACGACGCAACCCATTCGACGGGGATTGCGGTGGTTGGGGGGTTCGACTACGGCTGGATACGGTCCATGAGTTCGGGGCTGTGGTGCAGTGCTGATGGGAAGGCATGGGAGGTCGTGCTGTCGGTCTGTAGTGTTCAGGTCACCGTACGTCGATGTAATCGCCCGGCGCGTTGGTGGCTGCGGTTGTGGTGTTTCCGGCGTAGCTGTAGCGCCAGTAGCCGTCGCGGTTCGCGGTGACGGTGGTCTTGAGTAAGCCGGTGGAGTTGGCAGTGACGGTCTTGATGGTGGTGTAGCTGCCGTTGGGGGTGCGGAACTGCAGGCGCGCGGCCTGGTTGGGGTAGCGGTGGTAGGTGGAGTCGTTCCAGCTGACGCGGCTGAGGGCGCCGGTGATGGTGAGGGGCTCGCCCTTGCGTACGGGCTCGGGCGCAGCGTTTGCCGTCACCGTCGAGGCGCGCTGGAGGCTGAAGGATGCTGCTGTTTTGCGGTGGTAGTCGCGGTCACGAGCGAGGGCGTTGACGTAGAGGTGCCAGGTGCCGGCGTCAGCGTTCTGCAACCAGCCTTCGCCCATCTGGAACGGGAAGGTGCACCGGGTGGTGGTTTCGTTGACGGCGGTACAGGTTGGGTCCTGGGGCGCGGCGAGAGCGCCGGTGGGGGCGGTGGAGGGCCCTCGGTACAGCCAGGCGTCGATGTACTCGAGGCCGGCCGGATCGCTGGCGGTGACCGTTGCGGAGAACGACGCCTGCGCGGCGGCTCCCACGACGAGGGCCTTTCCACCGTTGATCGAGGCGGACAGGATTTGTGTGTCGCCCAGACGGGTCTCCGCTGACGCTGTCGACGTGTTCAGGCACAGAACTGCCGTTGCGGCTACAGCAGTTGTCACAGTGCGCTTTCCCATTCAAACCCCCTGGTGGAACGCCGGCCCCCGACCTCCGCGATCAAGGACAACCGGAGCGATGGGGGGATGTTAATGCCTTGCAACCGTCCTTCTTCACGGCCGCCTCGAACAGTGGCTCCGGAACCGAAAGCTCCGCTGGTGCGGAGCCCTGGCCCGCACCGCCATGGAGGCCGCTGAGCGACAGCACACCAGCGTCGCCGGAGAGAAGACGGCCGCAGCCATGGTCGCCACGCTCGCCCGCGAAGTGATCGCGCTCAACGACAAGATCAGCGAAGTCGACCGGCAGATCGAGGCTTCCTTCCGTGCCCACAGGCAGGCCGCCATCATTGCCAGCATGCCGGGCATCGGCAACCTGCTCGGAGCCGAGATCCTGGCCGCCATCGGCGGCGACATGGATCTCTTCGGCAGCCGTGATCGCCTGGCGACCTACGCCGGCCTGGCGCCGGCTCTCAGGGATTCAGGCAAGGTCAGCGGCAACCGGCATCGCCCCAAGCGCTACCACCGACGTCTGCAACGGGCCCTGTTTCTTGCCGCCATGAGCAGCATCACCTGCTGCTCTGAGTCCCGTCGGTAATACGACCGCAAACGGGCCGAGGGCAAGAGGCACTCCCAGGCAGTCCTGGCGCTGGCCCGGCGACGGGTCAACGTGCTGTGGGCACTTCTCCGAGGTCAGCGGCACTACGAACTCATGCCACCGATGGCAACCGCCTCATAGGGCCTCTCGTCAATCGCAAACCTGATCGACGAGAGCCGACTTTTCGAGGAAGATGCCGTCAGCATGGACGGATGACGCTGAGGAGCCTCTGTGATCACGCAAGGAGTACAGGTCACAGGTCGGTGCAGTGTCTGCGGAGGCACCACGACCTGCGATGTCGGTCAGTTCATCGACAACGGCATGCTCTGCTGGGGCACCGAAGGACGATGCGCAGACTGCCTGAACGGGTGGTGCGAGCAGGACAGCGGATCCGTCACAACCGAGAACATTCGACAAGCTCTGCTGCAAGTGCACGGGGCGGCACGGCTTCGCCTGTCTGGAGACTTGCTGAGCCTTGCTCCCGTGTTGCAGGCCCTCCGCAATGCGCGAGAACTGTCCCTGGGCGAAGCACGCGTGCTGGCCACGCAACTTGCCGAGACCGGTCTCATCGGCACGCTCGTCGAGATGGAGATTCTGGCGGTTCACCTTCGGAGACGATCCGTCGCGGTGAGCGTTGAACCAGCGGCATAACCTCGTCTGAACAGCACCCGCATCGGCTTGATACTGGCATTGAGAAGTCTTTCCACGCGACAGCCGTGGGGAGAGTCCGTTTCCGCAGCCAAAGCCCGTGGCGGCGGGGCAGTGGGTCCGGCATCATCCCCGTGTGATGGTGATGCAACCCGTTCTTGAGATCTGCGCTGCCGACGACTTTGCGCTGTGGCCCATTGGCGAGCACGAGTCTTACGGCTACCTCGTTCTCAATGGGAAGCTGACTCCGGCGGAGGTCGGCACGGCAGTGATGCGGATTGCCGACTGCAACAACTTCGAGCCGGAGGAGGAGCACGGACCGTGCCCGACCGACCCGCTCGGCACGTTCCTGCACGGGCTGCTCACCATGCCTGACCTGTTCGCCGCCGGCGGGTTCCGGGTGACCGACAACGCCACCGACACCGTCTTCGCCGAGCCGGGTTGCTGCAACGGCTTGGAGACCTGGCGGGACTGGCTTGAGGTGCTCGACGGCACCGGCTGCTGCTACTTCGGCCACGCCCCGTCCTCGATGGCCGAACGTGTGGGCGAAAGAGTCCGGCTGACTCTCGACGCCTATGCGGAGAAAGACAGCCCGGTAATCGAGCTGCCAGTGGACCAGGTGCGCATGCTCGTCACCGGCGCCCAGCGGGACTTGCAGAGCTTCCTCAGCCTCGCCGGAAGCTGGGCCGAACAGCACCTGCCGGCACAGACCGCCGCCGTCACGGCCGCCCTGGCACGGGCACTGGACCTGGCGCCCACACAATGAACAGCTTCCTGACCCACCGAGCGCGCGTACACGAGACCCGCCTCCCACTCAGCCGCCGGCACAGCGCGCTGCGCACGTGCGTCACCCTCTTTGCCCCGTACGGCTTCCGGGCGACGTACCACCACCGAGGTGTTCCGTGAACTGCTGCGCATGGCGCAGCATCCGACGGGATCCTGCGTGACGCGCTGGCCGCCCGCGCGAAGAGGGCCGGCGCCTGACACAGGGCGAGGGGCCGCGCCGACTCCGGCATGGCCTGGCTTTGTTCACCAGCGACGACAGCAGACGTCGACGACTGTCCGGTGACGACGAGCTTGGACCGGCTGCCACGCAAGTTGGACTGTCGCAATCCTTGGGAACTACCTCTCTCGATCGTGCAAGGTCTCCTCGTTGTCCACCGTCGGCGTCTGCTGCTCTCGCCGCGCGGAGCGCCGTAGGAGCATCGCCGGCCTGATCACCAAGTAGACGACCGAGAAGTTCACGCAGCGAGGTACCAGCTCAGAGCTCCAGGCTCTGTCCGTCAGCAGGGTCGTGACGGCACCCGCCGCAATGCCCAGGACAACTGGCGCTCCCACCCATAGCCACCATCGCCTCATACCTGGCAGGTGCCCCAGTTTGGCAGGCCTACTTCGATGGCAATCAGTCCAACTTCGCTGTCGAAGGACAACGACTTCGGGAGTCACCCGCGAGCCGGTGGAGCCGATGTTCACGAGAACGGGAGGCACCCGCCTATCGGCAACGGCGCCAGGATGGACGCCACCTGCGCCCGTAGCCACAACTTGCGCCCCGGCGCCGGCGTTCGACAATGACGCTGCCGAGGCAGGGGGTGCGGACGCCACCAGCACAGAGGCACAGTTGCAGGAACACGGCATCGACCCGGCCGCGCTGCCGTCGGCTTCTGCTCAGCCCACTCGCGAGCAGTTCCGCGACCGCGTCACTGCCATGCCGCTGGTGCCGTGTGCGATGTGCGGGGACGAGCGCGTGACCGCGAGGGTCATCCCCACCGCCTCGGGACCACGCTGGCGTGACTTGTGCTGGCCACCCGCCCGCGCACTGACCCGTCCGTCTACGGATGCGCCGGACACGTTGGAGGGGATCCTCGCGGACCTTCGCTGGGCGATAGAGGAGAGCGAGGCCGAGACGGGAGTGCGCCTGCCGGTACGGCTCTGGGCCGACGACGCGAGCCCTCGCGATGCCCAGGATGGCCAGCACGGTGGCGGAAGCCACCAACCCATCAGATGACACATCAGGGAGCCCCGGCAGCGCACGGCGCTGGGGCTCGCTGGCTGGGTGTTACGGGACAGCAAGCGGACCGGTATAGCCCGTCACAGTCAGTTATCCCAGAGACGTGTCAGCGCGTTCCACAGAGTCTCGAGCCAGTCGGGCGGATTGGACAGGAACTTGTCCGCCACGTGCGCCACGGCGTAGCGGGCAGCGCCCTGCCCGGCGCCCTGCACTATCGCGGCGGGCAGGTCGGCGCTGGCGGCAGCCGGCGGAAAGTGCGCGGGGAGCGGCGACTGGCCAGTGGCGGGAACGCTGTACCGGCTCGTGCTGCTGGTCCCTTGGGTACATGGGGCGGGGAACGCAGCCACGGGCGGTGTCGACTGCGGCGGGTGCGCCGCGCGGTCGGCGGTCCTGCTGCGGCTCTCCGCCTGAGCGCGTCCCTGCGGGGCGGCGGTCCTGGCCCCGGGCGGCGTGTGCAGGCGAGCTGCGATCGGGGCGCGGCGTACGGCCGCCTGTCGAGCAGTCAACGGAGGACCTCCTACGGCGGGTTCTGGTGTGAGCGAGCGGACAGTGACGGATCTGGAGGGCTTCCGTCTCGTCCCGTAGGGATCGGCTCCTTCACCCCTGGAGTCGGGAGCCGAGGCACGGACAGCAGTCATCATCGACATCGGCGCCCGCTTCTGGTGGCAGTACGCCGCAGGCGCCGAAGACGCCCCCGCCTCCTACTGCCTCTACCTCCAGCACCTCGCCCACGGAGAAACCCACGCCGCCGCCCTCTGGCACGCCCAAACGGACGCCTACACAGCCGATCAGGACAACGCGCACACCGAAGAATTCGCCCCGGCCCTGCAATCCATGAGCGCCGACACCAGCCTGGCCACCGTCCTGCGCGTCCTGGCCCAGCTCAGCCGCACCATGCCCACCCGGCGGTACACCCCGGCCGCGCGCGCCGTCATCGAGTTCGTCGCCTCCGCGGTCGCCGGCGGCTACACCCGGCACCCCGACCTCGAAATCCCCTTGCCCGGCACCTTCTTCGCCGAACAACTCGAGATCGTCGCCGCCACGACCAGCACGCAAGATCCGTTCCGGTCCGCGCCCGAGCAATCCCCGGCCACGGATGCCTCACCTGCCACCGATGACCTCCCCAACCGGCTCGCCCCGGACGAGGACCGCAAGCACATCCCCACCAAGACCACCCCCCGCGGCCCCGAACACCTCCTGGTCCAGGTGACCGCCGCCGACCACGAACCCACCACCGCGCACACCTTCTTCGAAAACGCCGCAGCCGTCTGCTGGAAAACCGCCACCGCCACCACCGAACAGGACAGCCGCGGCAACGGCATGGCCTACCGCCTGCGCCGCTTCGCTCAACGCCTGTCCCCAGCACCCTCAGAAGCCATCCGCTTACCGCTCGGCAGGCTTGATCAGTCGAACACGGTTCCTGTTCGGGTGATCCCTCGGTGGTCGGGGCATAACGGCAGGGCCT
>NZ_JBSFVG010000040.1:0-11682 GCF_053592195.1 Streptomyces sp. NPDC002776
GATCACCGATCGCCTTCGAGAACACCCTCCACCACACACCAACTACGCTGGCACCAGCCGCATAACCCGTGTTCAGGATTCGGGGTCAAGGCCCCTTGTCTCAGGGCTCCTGGTTGCGGTGGTCTTCGGCTTGGTCGTAGGGACAGGAGCAGGGGTCACCATGGGGACCGCATTCGGTATTTCGCTGGGTGCCGTGTCACTGCTCGCGGTGATCCTTGTGGCAAACGCCTGGACACGCTACGCCGTGCTGCTGCTGTGCGCGCGGCGGGTCCTGCCCTGGAGGCTCGGGACATTCCTCAACTGGGCCTACCAGGGCGGGCTGCTACGCATCTCGGGCAACGCCTATCAGTTCCGCCACCGCGAGCTGCAGGAGTGGCTCGCCGACCAACCTGGAACGATCCCACGCACCTCCGGGCAGGTATCGGCATCCCGCTAGTGCTCTGACCACTGTGCGGGTGCGCAGACTGACCGACCAGGAGGGCCAGAAGCTGCAACAGATCGTGCGCCGGGGCAGTACCAGCCCGGTGGGCCCTGTGCGCCTGACAACCCGCACCGGTAGGCGAGGGATGCAAGGGGTCAGTGCGGGCATTGAGGCGAAGCTCGCGGCCCGTTTTTGCCGGCGTGCGTGGACAGACGTGCGTCCTTGTTTCACTACCGGGTACTGTGCGGGGCGCGTTCGGGAGAACCGGCTGATGTCAATCCCCTCGTGCCGTGGAGATCTTTCGAGCGGCCAACTCCACGGCAGGGTTGGCCTGGTGGTTTCGTTCGTAGTCGATCGGGCTCTGGTACCTGCATACGCCTTGTAGCCGTTGGGTGTTGTAGAAGCCGGTGATCCAGGTCGCGATCCTCAGCCGGGCCTCGGTGCGGGTGGATCACACCCCTGACGTCGCCGCCGCGGGTGGCCGCGGCCATGTTCAGGGAGGCGACGACGAGCTCGGCTTCGTGACAGGCGCCCATCGCGTAGCCGAGCAATCGACGCGAGAGGAGGTCGATGACGGTGGCCAGGTAGAGCTTGCCCTCACCGGTGATGATCTCGGTCATATCACCGCACCACACCTGGTCCGGAGCGTCCGCGGTGAAGTCACGGCGCACGAAGTCCGGGCCGTCGGCCGTTTGCCTGGCCGGGTCAGCCCGTGCCGACGGCGTGTCTTCCGTCCGGCTAGGCCGAGTTCGGCCATGAGGCGGGCCACGGTGTTCACCGAGACGCGCCAGCCCGAGCCCCACCTTCACGGCAGCCCTTACCGCATGTGAACGAACCCGGTTGCCCAGGACGCAGGCCCGCCTGCCCGCCGTGTCGGCGAGCCGGTGACCACCCGGGCCAGGTGCAGCGCCCTTGAGACGCACGGCTTCGCACGCACGGAGGTGGCCTGCGCGCTGTCGGCGCCGCTGAGTGGAGGCGCCGACAGGTGACGTTCCGTGCGGCGGGATCACTTGCTGCTGGAAGCGACCAGTTTGCGTACGCTGTCGATGCTGCCGCAGTCGTTTTCCAGGTACTTCGCGCGGGTTTCGCGGAACGCCTCGCCCAGCTGCGAGCGGCGGTCGTCGGCGACGTTCTCCCGCGCGTCGTTGAGCAGGGTCCGCTCCTCCTCGTCGGCATGATGGTTGACTGCAGTGACGAGCTCTTCCAGTTTTTCGTCCCACTCATCGGAGCCGATGTCGTCGACTTCGAGCAGGGCGAGCAGGGCCTCGTTGGCCTCCTGGTGTTCGTGCACGCTGTGATCGACGTCCTCGCCGTCGACGTTCTTGTAGCGCCGCAGAGCCGGGTAGACCTCGTCCTCCTCGGCGGAGGCGTGGGCGATCAGCAGATGCGCGAATTCCTCGAGGGCGGCCGCGCGGTCGGCTTCGGCGTTGCGCATGGTGCGGAAGAGATCTTCCATGCGTCGGTGGTCCTGCAGGATGAGTTCGACGACGTCTGTGGACGGCATGGTGGCCTCCTACGGGTCAGCGGATGGGATTCCGCTCTCGGATACCCCGGTCCTCGCAGGTCAGGCGTACGCCTTTCGCGTGGAACTCCTCGGGGTAATGCTCCTGGCGCGGCAGCCCGATGGTTCACGTGGGAACCAGTTCTTCGGACCTGGCTACCCACATGAGCTCGTGGCGGGCTGAACATCGTGGGACTGAAGTGACGATGCGGGCTGACAGGGAGCACTTGGTCGAAGAGACGGGCCACGGCGATCACTTGTGTCTGGCGTTCGCGGACGATGCGGAGAAAATTCCGGGTGGTCACCGCCTACGTGCTGGGCGGTCTGCGGCGTGGGGAAAGGGCGATGCACTTCGCCGATCAGAGCACTCCCTAACAGGTTCTGGACTAACCCGGGTCCCGCGCTGGCGAGCGGGCAGCTGTTCGTGACCAGGCCACGGGGTCGATCGCATTTCGCTTGATCACCTCGTCACCGTTGGCCCGGATGAGCCAGTCGCTGTTCTTTTGGGCTATGCGGATAAGGGGTGTGGTATGTCCGGGTCAGGGTGGTAGATGAAGGTTGTCTGACAGGGTCAGTAAGAGGAACTGCGCCCGGGCCGGCGGCGCGCACGTGAGCGCTTCAGCTGTGTGAGGCTCGCCCGCACCACATGGGCCTGGTGGCCGGATGTGGCTAGCTGCCGCATACCTGTCTCGCGTCAGGTGATGCGCAGGGCGAGGATGGCGAAGTCGTCCTCTGGCGGTGTCGGGCCATAGCCGAGCACCTGCTGCTCGAGTGCGGCGACGGTGGCCGAGGCGGAAGAATGGCGCGTACGGACGAGAATGTCGCGCACGCCGTCCTCGCTGAGCATGGCGGCGCCCAAGCGGCGCTCGGTGACCCCGTCGGTATACAGCAGGAGCAGGTCCCCGGGATGAAGGTCGTCCTCAGTGGTGTGCAGAGGGGGGTCGTTCACGACACCAAGGAGGGTGCCTGCTCTGCCCAGCCGGGTGACCGTTCCGTCGACCCGGCGCAGCAGGGGGTGCGGGTGCCCGCCAAGGGTCAGGCGCAGGCGAGCCGGTGAGGCGCTCAGGTCCAGGTCGGCGTAGGCGGCGGTGCAGAAGCGGTGAGCAGGCCGGTCCGCGATGATGGCGCTGTTGACCGCCTCCAGCACCGTGCGCGGGTCGGTCCCCAGGCGTCCGGCGGCGCGCGCGGTGTGGCGTACCAGGCCGGTCAGCGCAGCTGCTTCAGGGCCTTTGCCGCATACGTCTCCGATGGCCAGGGCCCAGCTGCGGGGGCCGGTCGGAACGATGTCGTAGAAGTCGCCGCCGACCAGGCTGCCCCGGGCTCCGGGGTGATAGCACGCCGCGAGCTCCACGCCGGGCATGTCCGGCAGGCTGGCCGGCATCAGGCTTTTCTGCAGGGCGCTGGCGACCTGGCTCTGTTCTGTGAAGCGCCGTGCGTTGTCGACTGCCTGTGCGGCGCGTTGCGCGAGCTCTTGGGCGAAGGGGATGTCACGTTCGGTGAACAGGCTCTGCGCAGGGGCGGCCTGGATCAGGACCATGGCGCCGATCACGGCCCCGGTCTGCGTCATGGGAACCGCAAGCCAGGACGCCGCCGGAATCAGACCGCGCAGGGCTGCTTGATGTTCCGGGCTGCGTGCCAGACGGTCCAGCGTGCGGACGACATCGGTGACCAGTTCGTATCGGCCGGTACGGACCACAGCTCCGACTCCGCCTTCGGCGTCCAGCCGCGGAGGGTAGTCGCGCAGCAGCGCGCGCAAGGCTTGCTCTTGCGCGGGGTCGCGGTGGGCCAGGGCGACCAGGGCCGGCTGCCCGGCTTCGTCGATGACATGGATAAGGCATCCGTCGGCAAGTCGCGGCACCACAGTGGCTGCGATGTTGGCGAAGGTCGTCTCCGGGTCCAGGGATGTGGCCAGGACACGGCTGACATCGGACAGAGCCTGGAGCTGGGCCTGCCTGTCAGCGGACTCGCGCAGCAGCCGGGCACGGTCTAGGGCCTGAGCGCACTGCCCTGCCAGAGCGCTCAGGAAGCCACGCTCGGAGTCGGCGAAAACGTGGCGCACGGAGAAATGGAAACTGACCGCGCCAAAGAGACGTTCCTCCACGCGCAAGGGCAGTACTGCCGTCGACTGGAATCGTTCAGTGAAGAAATGAGCGGCTTCGGGGAAGGCCTGCGCCCGCTCGGCCGGGTCGGCGAAGAACAGGGCCTGGCCGGTTCGGGCGGTGTGGGCCATGGGGTAGGGCGCGTGGACGCTGAAGGGAGCGGGAGGCTGGAGCGTCTGATCCGCGTCGTGGAGGTGCCGCACCGTGTAGCAGTCACTGCCCGGCTCGCTCAGGACGGCGGCACCGACCACGGCCCCGACGGCCGGCATGATATGCGTGGTGAGAACCGTCATGACCGAGGCGACGGTGTCCGCCGCCGCCAGCGCTGCGGTGACCTCGGCCAGCAGCTCGGCTCTCAGCACACGTTCGCTGTTGTCGCGCAGCACCCACAGCAGATGATCCGCTCCGACCCGCACGGCCTGGAACTCGTAGTCCGCCGCCCGATACGCGCTCACCTGCGTCCAGGTGAATGCTCCCTGCGCAGGCTCACCGGTGTCCAAGACCCTCATGCAAGCGGCGAAGGAGCCATTGTCGACCATCTGCGGCCACAGCTCGCTGCACAACCCCCCGATAGGCGCCGCCTGGCCGGGCTGCCCGGCCCGAGCGGCTGCGTTCATAGATTCCAGCCGCATATCCACCGCACGCCCGTCGGCATCCCGCACGGCAACGGAGACAGTCACAGCGTCCGGCAGACACTCGAACACCTCGGGCAGGAGCCCTGCGGGCAGACCAGTCGGACGATCCCCGTCCGAGGCCTCACCCGCTCCAGCGGCTATCGCGGTCATCGCTGCACATCTCCCACTGTCCCTGCGCCGGCAGGCCAGCGGATGCCATGCTCGTGTGTTCACCACTGAGCAACTCTTGTCTTACGGCAAGTGTCGTCGATCCGGCCCGGGTACCGAAAGAGACACGCGCAGTCTTTACCCACTCGTGGTACTCGGCGACGCGGCACCAAGGGGGCGCGGCGTGGGCCCGCACGCTGGTGCTACTGAACTCCCTCGTGCTGAGGCACGCGCGGTACGGGTGCCGCGCCCGGACGGCCGACTTCACTCGGCATGCGCCGCCGCGTTTTCGCAGAGCGTCTCAAGTCAGCGCAGCGGGCGGCGTCGACCGGAGCGTCGCATGTGCAGGCCAAGATAGACCAGGGGCCACGACGAAGACCGCGATGCCGGTGCGACGTGAGGACGTTAAAGATCAAGCTCGGTGGCGGGTCGCTTCTCGCGACCCGCCACCGAGCATAGTGGGCTGGCTGTCCGGCTCGTCGGGCCGTGGAGTACGCGCCGGGCAGTACCCTGCCGCATTCGATGTCGGCGTGCCTACGGCTTGAGCCCGGCAACGCTTCCAGCAGGGTTTCGTCGGGGGAGGACGACTTTTAGAATGTGACGTTCCAGGAGTCGATCCTGCCCGTGTCGCCGCCGGCGTTGTCGTTGACCCGGAGCTTCCAGGTGCCGTTCGCGACCTCCGAGGAGGCGTTGACGGTGTAGACCTGGCTGATGTTGTCGGTGCTGCCGCCCGAGCGGTTGTGGACCGTGTAGACGGTGCTGTCCGGGGCGATCAGGTCGACCTTCAGGTCCCCGATGTAGGTGTGCACGATGTTCACACCTACCTTGAGGGTCGCCGGGGCGTTTCCGGTTACGCCGCTGACGGTGATCGGGCTCTCCACGGTCGTGTTGTCACCGATGGCGAAGTCGGCTGTGTTCTCAAAGTACTTGCCGGGCGGCGGGGTGCTGCCGACGGCCTTGAGGGCGTCGACCTGTCCCTCGCCGAAGAAGCCGTTCTTGGCCGTGGTGCCCTTGCAGCGGCTGTCCGACGGGCAGGCGACGTCGTTGGCCTGGGTGGCCAGCTTGTCGCGCAGCTGCGCGGGGGTGATGCCGGGGTTGGTGCTGGCCAGTAGCGCCGCCACGCCGGCGACATGCGGCGAGGCCATCGAAGTGCCGCTCTTGGATCCGTACTTGCCGCCCGGCAGGGTGCTGTAGATGCCGGTGGTGTCTCCGCCCGGGGCCGTGATGTCGACGACGTTCAGGCCGTAGTTGGAGTAGGAGGCCTTCGCGGTGGTGCCCATCGCCGAGACGGTGACGACGCCCGGCAGCTCGGTCGGGATGTCCAGGCAGGCATTGGTGATGGTGCGAGTGACCGGCGTCGAGTCGTTCGGGCTCTCGGTGTCGGTCGTCTTGTTGGCCAGGTCGAGGTTGGAGTTGCCGGCCGCCGCGACCTGGAGCGAGCCCTTGGCCTCCGCATACTCCTGGGCGCGCTTGACGCCCTCGATGATCGCGGCCTGGTCGGCGTTGTCCGGGCAGTTGAACTGCCACGGGTCGGTGTAGTAGCTGTTGTTGGTGACCTTGAAGCCGTGGTCGCCGGCCCACATGAAGCCGCAGATGGTGTTCTCGGCGAAGAAGAGCGAGCTGCCGGGCTCGGCGATGCGCACCGAGGAGATCTTCACGCCTGGGGCCACGCCGATGACGCCCTTGCCGTTCTTGGCAGCCGCGACCGTGCCGGCCACGTGTGTGCCGTGGGTGCCGATGTCGCGCCAAGCGCCGGTACGGGTGTCCGGCTTGCCGTACGCGCAGGACGCGGAGTCCGCGGCGTTGAAGTTCGGCGCCAGGTCCTGGTGCTGGTCGTCCACACCGGTGTCCAGGATGCCGACCTTGACGGACGCGGAGCCGGTGGTGACGGCCCATGCCTGGTCGGCCTTGATCTGGGTCATGTCGGCGCGGACCGGCTCGCCCGAAGGGGTCGTGGACTGTGCCGGGTTGGCGGGCAGCGCCGGGTTGTAGGCGTCCGCCGGCACGTCGGAGGTGCGGGTGGCGCCGACCTGCTGAACCCCGCTCACACCGCGCATCGTCGCGGCGAAGGAGGCGGACGCGGAGTGGGCGGTGATGACACCGATCGCGTCGTAGTACTGGAAGACCGTTCCGCCGTTGGCGGTCACCGCGTTGCGGACCGCCGTGGTGTCACCCGGGGCGGTGATCACGAGGTACGCGCGGGTGCCGGCAACCCAGGTCGCACTTGAGGAAGCGGGGGCCGCGGCCCGGGGCGCCGCTGCGGGAGCAGGTGCGTCGGTGCCGGAGGGGGAGACGGGGGCGGTGTCGGCGAGCGCGACGGGGGCCCCGAAGGCAAGCGTCGCGCTGAGCCCGGCGGCCAGCACGAGAGTACGTCGAGGGCGGCTGGATCTGTGGGGTATCAATGCGTCCTCCGATGACCCGGGGGTCAGGCCGGGTCGTACGAAACAGGTGGTGGACGCAAGGTGTCATGCACGCGGCTAATTATGGAAGTGTCTTTTACGGCAGAGGAGTTCGATAATCGGTGGCTGAATTTCGACTATAGGTACAAGCGCGGAGAACCGTGGTCGAGGAAACAGGGAGGAGGTAGACCGGTACGCGGTCCTCCCCTTGAGGGACGCGTGGAGACCGAGCGGCGGTCGCCCCAGAGGGGCTCGACAGCGAAGGACCCGCCGCTGCCGTCGGTGCGAGGCCCTGCTGAGGGGCCGAAGCGAGGGCCTCATACGCCGTGTGCTGATGGACTATGGGCCGAGGCGTAAGCGGCAACCGCGGCGTGGCCGCGTCGTTCGCCAGCCTCGCAGTCGCTCAGCGATTTCATACGAGTCCAGACGCGGGGTCCGGGGGCTTTGTCGGCTGGAGGCAGGCGAAGTCGGCCAAGCGGACAGTGACTGTGGTGGGGGGTGGCCGTCAGTTGCGCCGCCCACGTGAGGCGCGGGCCAGTTGGACTCGTACTTCGGCTTCGCGGCGCCGATCGCCAGTTTCCCGAAAGAGGGCAGCAGCGGTGGAAAGGGCCTTAACGGCTTCATTGAACCTGTGTACCTGACACAGGCTGAGCCCGACATTCTTCCAAGCGATGCCTTCGCCGTGGCGGTCGCCCAGCTCCCGGCAAAGTGCCGCATCCTGGGCGCCGACGTCAGCAGCCTCGTCGAATCTGCCGTGTTCGACGAGGGCTTGGCCGAGTAAATTCAGCGTAGAGGCGGCACTGTGGCGGTCGCCGGTTTCCCTGAAGAGGCTGGCAGCGGCAGTGAGCGGCGTGACTGCCTTGTCGAAGCTCTTCTTATGAAGCAGCAGTTGCCCGAAATTGGCTAGCGCCTTGGCCTCGCATTCAGGGAATCCCATTTCCTTGGAGAGGCGAGCAGCACTGAGGACGGCGTCGGCGGCCTCGTCGAACTTCCGCATCTGGATCAATGCGGCCCCGAGATTGTTCAGAGACTCTGCCTCTCCGTGGACGTCACCGTGTTCACGGAAGAGGGCAAGGGCATCAGCGTGAGCCTTGACTGCCTCCCTGAACTTCTGCGCGCCGGCCAGCGCCAGTCCGAGGTTGACCAACGTTACGCCCTCTGCGTGGCGGTCGCCTATCTCCCTCCAGTAAGCGACGGCCTCGGTCAAGTAACCGACGGCCTGCTTGGGCGCGCCCATATTGATCCGGACGGGCCCTAAGATTCCCAGTACCCGGGCCCCGCCCAGACTGTCTCCTACCTCTCCGAACAGAGCTGCAGCGTCGGTGAGGACGTTGACGGCATCTACGAAGTTCTCCAGGAATGCCAGAGCCTGGCCGAGATTAGTCAACGTTATGGCCTCTACGTGGCGGTCTCCGGTCTCACGGCACATATCCAGCACCGCTGTGAAGACGTCGACAGCTTCTTTGAACCTGCCTGCACGGATGAGGGCGCGCCCTAGACCATCGAGCGCTGCCCTCTCATTGTGGCGGTCTCCGGCCTCACGGCAGATGCCGACGGCGGCAGTACTGAGGTTGAGCCAGTCGTTGGTGTGGCGGCGCAGGTCGAAGAACGTACCAAGAGCGAGTACAAGTCCTGTCGCGGCGGCGTGATGCGCAGGGGCGGCCGTGGCGGCGGCGACAAGGTTGCTCTGTTCGGCCTCCAGCCACTCCAGAGCCTGACCGCGGTCGGTGAAGTCGTCCGGGAGGGCCCAGCCTGGCGTCGTCTGCAGGTGAGTGTCGGCGGCCTGAGCGGTAGTGAGGTAGTGGTCGAGCAGGCGCGCCACCGCCGCATCCCGGCCGTCGTACGCGGCATGCTCGCGCCCGCGCTCGTCCGCGAAGAGCCGTACCAGGTCGTGCATGGACCAGCGTTCGCCGTCCGCAGGCTCCTGGTCGGTCCCACCCTGCGCCCTCTGCTCGACCACGTGGGCCCGGGCCAGCCCGGCCAGGAGCCGCCGGGCGGGCGCCGGGCCTTGGTCGAACAGCTTGGCCGCCGACGCGGTGGACACGTCCACCCCGGGAGCCGCGCTCAGCAGCCTGAACGCGCGTCGCGCATCCGGCGTGAGGTGCCGGTACGACAGCTCGAAGGAGGCCCGCACGGCTAGCGGCCGCCCGTCCGACTCCGCGCTGTCGTACTCCAGCGCGTCCAGTCGCGTTCGTTCGTCTGCCAGTTCCCTGGCTTGGGCCGCCAGCGGCCGGCCCGGCTCATCCCGTAGCAGTGCGCCGATGATCCGCAGGGCAAGCGGCAGGAAGCCGCACAGCTGCACGATTTCCAGTGCCGCTTCGGGCTGGGTGGTGACGCGGTCGTCGTCTATGCCGCCGGCGCCCAGGGTCCGGTCCAGCAGCGCTACGGCGTCCGCGGCGCTCAGCGGCTTGAGCTCGATCCGGCGCGTGGGCATCGCCGAGAGCCGGTGCCGCGAGGTGATGAGGGCCCGGTGGGGCGTGCCCGGCAGCAATGCCTCGGCCTGCGCGGGGTCGCGCACGTTGTCCAGGACCATCAGCAGCGGCCGGTCCTGTGCCGCGAGCTCCGCCAGCTTCTGCCGCCAGGCGTCGATCTTCCCGTCGGGCGTGGGCGGCAGGTCCCTGCTCTTCACTCCCACGGCACGCAGCATCCGGTCGGCCGTCTCGGCGGCGCCAATGGGTTCGTCACCGTACCCGCGCAGGTCCGCGAAGAGGGTCCCACCCGGGAACCAGCCCCGTGCCCGGGCCTGATGGGCCGCGTGCAAGGCCAGCGCCGTCTTGCCGACGCCGCCCATTCCGGAAACGGCTGACACCACGATGGCCGCCGCCTCGTCCCGCTCACCGTCGCCGTCTGACGGCTGCAACCACCGCACAACGTGGTCGATTTCGTCGGTCCGGCCGGTGAACCCTGCCGGGGCCGGAGGAAGCGTCATCGGGGCGGGCGCCGGCACGTGATCGGCCGCGGCACTCAAAGGACGCCCGCCGCGCGCCTTGCGCTCCGCCCGTGCCCGGCCCACCAGCGCCTCCCAGTACTGCGGGGGCCGCGGGGCGTAGTCCGACCCGGCCTTCTGCGCCTCGCCCTGCAGGTGGCGTACGAGGGCCAGGAAGTAGCGGGTGTACGCGCCGGCGCTTGGCACGGCCGGGCCCTTCAGCCACCCGGCGACGGACGAAATGGAGACGGTGGCGGGCGGCAGCTGCTTCGCGCCCAGGCTTGCCATGCTGGCCAATGTCGGCGAGCCCGCCGCCTCGTGCAGCGCGTTCAGCTCCGCCCGTAACCGCTCCGCGTGCCCCATCGCCGGCCTTTCACCACGTACGGCTTGCAAGGTTCGCGATCGTCGGAAAAGTCCTCGAACCCAAGGCTGACCAGCCTAGACGTCCTCGCGCGGGACGTTGACCCGATCGATGGAAACCCCTTGTAAACGGCCTCCTTGGCCTTCCGCCGGCGGCAGTCCGCTGCTGGCTGATCCCGCAGGAGACCGCTATGTCCGACGTACCCGTGCCCTTCGAACCCGAGACCGAACCGGGCGCCCGCCCGGCGCGTGTACTGATCGTTGTCGTACCGGCGGGGGCCGTCCCCGCTGGCTCGACCGTCGTACTCGCCCTGCCCGTCGAGGCGTTGCCGGACGGGGCGGCGACGCGGGCGACGGCGAGGGCGGCCCTGCCGACTCCTCCGCTCCACCGCCCGTCCGTTTCCGAACGGCGCTTCACGCGCAGGCTCCGCGAGTGGAACCTCGCCTGGTGGTCCGCCGTGGCCGCAGCCGCGCTCGAGGTACCGGTGAGCCACGTGCTGGCCTACTACCTCCACCAGCACGGGCTCATCTCGCCGCTGGAGTACTGGTTCCCACTCGACTGATCGCTTTCCGGCACGCGTGCAGCGGCCCCGTCACGCGAAGGGGCCGCTGCACGCGTGCCGGAAAGCAGCTCGACCTGCACCTGAGGTAGCTCCTGTCCGGGCTGCGGCCGCGGCGGTCCCGGCCTGTGGCTCGCCGGTCACGCGCACGCGGCCCTGATCGGCATCGACTTCTTCCCGGTCACCATCCCCCAGGCCCGTCACCGGGCCACGTCGCGCCCCGTCGAAGTGGCCTTCGCCGTGGCCGACGTCGCTGGCCTTCCGCTGGCCGATCAATGTGCGGACAGGGCTGTGACGTTGGACGCCCTGCAGTACGCGCCGCCGCCCGCCAGGCACTGCGCAGCCTCACGCCCGGCGGCCGCCTGGTCCTGGGTCAGGTCAGGTGGGTCAGGGTGGCAGCCGTTCAGGAGTCGGTGTCGCGGACGCCTTCGTCTTTGTGGAGGCGATGGTCCAGGCGGATGGCGCCCAGGTGGCGGGCTTCGTAGACAAGGGAGCGCCTGGTGGCCGCGGCGGAGGTGTCGCGGGGGCCGTAGGAGTTCCATAGGAGTCGACCGTTCACCTGCGGTGACGCCCCGCAGGCGTGAAAATCGGTACAGGGGCTGTCCGCCGACGCCGCTTGATGTTTGGGCTGTGA
>NZ_JBSFVG010000041.1:0-11107 GCF_053592195.1 Streptomyces sp. NPDC002776
TCCTGGCCCGGCACCTCGTGACCGAGCACGGCGTACGGAACCTGCTGCTGACCAGCCGCAGCGGACCGGAGGCATCGGGGGCGCAGGAACTCATCACCGAAATAGAGGAGTTGGGGGCGGCGATCGAAGTGGCGGCCTGTGATGCCGCCGACCGTGATCAGCTCGCGGCCCTGCTGGACGGCCGTACGCTGACCGGTGTCGTCCACGCGGCCGGTGTCCTGGCCGACGGTCTGGTCACCGCCCTCACCCCGGAGGAACTGGCCACGGTCTGGCGCCCCAAGGTCCAGGCCGCCCTGCACCTGCACGAACTGACGCAAGACGCCGACCTCGCGTTCTTTGCGCTGTATTCGTCGGTGTCGGGTGTACTGGGCGGTGCCGGGCAGGCCAACTACGCCGCCGCCAACACCTTCCTGGACGCCCTCGCCCATCACCGCCGCGCCCAAGGGCTGCCCGCGACCTCCCTGGCCTGGGGTCTGTGGGAGCAGGCCAGTGCCATGACGGGTGAGCTGGACCTCGCGGATCGTCGGCGGCTGAGTCGCAGTGGGTTGGCTCCCTTGTCGTCCGCGGAAGGGCTGGCTCTGCTGGACCGGGCGCTCGCCTCCGCCGAGCCCGCTCTCGTGCCCGCCCGCCTCGATCTGGCCGGTCTGCGTGGCTCGGAGGCCGTGCCTGCCGTACTGCGCGGACTCGTCCGCCCCGCGACCACCCGCCGCACCGCCGACACGACAGCCGGAAGCCAGGGCTCGGGCGGGCTGGCCGAGACCTTGGCGGGGCTGAGCCGTGCCGAGCGGGAACGGCGGCTCGTGGAGCTGGTGCGGGTCCATGTCGCCGCCGTACTGGGGCATGCCTCCGAACAGTCCGTCGACCCCGAGCGCTCCTTCAAGGAGCAGGGCTTCGACTCGCTCACCGCCGTCGAACTCCGCAACCGGCTCACCGCCGCCACGGCGCTGCGGCTGCCCACCGCGATCGTCTTCGATCACCCCACCCCGGCTCGTCTCGCCGGCCACCTGCACACCGAGCTGTGGGGTACGGAGGAGGCGACGGCTGTCACCACCGCCCCTTCAGCCGTGGCGGCGGACGAGCCGATCGCGATCGTCGGCATGGCCTGCCGCTACCCCGGCGGCGTGGCCTCGCCCGAGGATCTGTGGCGGCTGGTCACCGAGGGCGCCGACGCCGTCGGGGGCTTCCCCGGCGACCGCGGCTGGGACCTGGACGCGCTCTACCACCCCGACCCCGCGCACCCCGGAACCGCCTACACCCGACAGGGCGGATTCCTGTACGACGCCGCCGAGTTCGACCCGCACCTCTTCGGCATCGCGCCGCGCGAGGCGCTGGCCATGGACCCGCAGCAGCGGCTCCTCCTGGAGACCGCATGGGAGGCGGTCGAGCGCGCCGGCATCGCCGCAGCGTCGCTGAAGGGGTCGAACAGCGGCGTCTTCGTCGGCGCCGGGTACCCGAGCTATCTGGTCGACCTGGAGCGTACGCCGGACGTCGTCGAGGGATTCTCCCTGACGGGCAACGCTGCGAGCGTCGTCTCCGGCCGCCTCTCCTACACCTTCGGGCTTGAGGGTCCGGCGGTGACGGTCGATACGGCCTGCTCGTCGTCGCTGGTGGCGTTGCATCTGGCGGTGCAGTCGCTGCGCGGCGGCGAGTGCGACCTCGCCCTGGCGGGCGGTGTGACGGTGATGCCGAGCCCCGGACTCTTCCTGGAGTTCAGCCGCCAGCGCGGGCTCTCGGCGGACGGCCGGTGCAAGCCCTTCGCGGCCGCCGCCGACGGAACGGGCTGGTCGGAGGGTGTCGGTGTGCTCGTGGTCGAGCGCCTGTCCGACGCCCTCGCCAAGGGGCACCGGGTCCTCGCCGTGGTGCGCGGTTCGGCGATCAATCAGGACGGTGCGTCCAACGGCCTTACGGCGCCCAACGGCCCGTCCCAGCAGCGCGTCATCCGTGCCGCGCTCGCCAACGCCGGGGTCTCCGCCGCCGAGGTGGATGCGGTGGAGGCACACGGTACGGGGACGACCCTGGGCGACCCGATCGAGGCCGACGCCCTGCTGGCCACCTACGGCCAAGGACGGGACGAAAAAAGGCCGTTGTGGCTGGGGTCGGTGAAGTCGAACATCGGGCACACGCAGGCCGCGGCCGGTGTCGCGGGCGTCATCAAGATGGTGATGGCCCTGCGTGCGGGCGTACTGCCCAAGACACTGCACGTGGATGAACCGACCCCGCATGTCGACTGGACGGCGGGCGGCGTCGAGCTGCTGACCGCTCCGGTGGAGATACGCCCCGAGGGCCGCCCCGGCCGGGCCGGCGTGTCCGCCTTCGGTATCTCCGGGACGAATGCGCACGTGATCCTGGAAGACGCGCCGGCTGAGGCCGGGTTGGGTCCGGTCGTGGTCTCCGGTGCTGGGGGGTTGTCGGGGTCGGCGGTGGTGCCGTGGCTGGTGTCGGGGCGTACGGCTGGGGCGTTGGCTGCGCAGGCGGGGCGGCTGGCCGGGCTGTCGGGTGAGCCGGTGGATGTGGGGTGGAGTCTGTGGGCTTCGCGTACGGCGCTGGAGCACCGGGCGGTGGTGTGGGGGCGGGAGGACACTGAGCTGACGGCAGGGCTGGAGGCGCTGGCGTCGGGTGCTGTCGCGGGTAACGCGGTGTCGGGTACGGCTGTTGCGTCGGGTGCGCCGGTGTTCGTGTTTCCGGGGCAGGGGTCGCAGTGGCTGGGGATGGGGCGGGGGTTGCTTGACTCTTCGCCGGTGTTCGCGGCGCGGATCGGGGAGTGCGAGGCGGCGCTCCGCCCGTTCGTCGACTGGTCGCTGACCGAGGTGCTGACCGGTGACGATGACGGGTGGATGCAGCGGGTGGACATGGTCCAGCCCGTTCTGTGGGCGGTCATGGTCTCGCTCGCGGCTGTCTGGGAGTCATTGGGCATCGAGCCCGCTGCCGTGATCGGGCACTCGCAGGGTGAGATTGCCGCTGCTGCGGTGGTGGGTGCGCTGAGTCTGGAGGACGCGGCGCGGGTGGTGGCGCTGCGGTCCGCCGCGATTCGGGATGAACTGGCCGGTCGTGGGGGGATGTTGTCGCTGGCGACGGGTGCTGAGCAGGCTTCGGCGTGGGTGTCGTCGTACGGTGATCGGGTCTCGATAGCCGTCTATAACGGTCCGGATGCCACGGTGGTGGCGGGTGATCCGGAAGCCCTGGATGAGATCTCGGCGCGGGCGGAGGCCGCTGGTGTTCGGGCCCGGCGGGTTCCGGTGGATTACGCCTCGCACTCCGCCCATGTGGAGGACATACGGGAGCGGTTGCTGGAGGACCTTGCCCCGGTGGTGCCGCAGGTGTCGCGGGTGCCGATCATCTCCACGGTCACCGGTGGCCTGTTGGACACCGAGACCATGGACGCCTCGTACTGGTACGAGGGCTTGCGTCAGCCCGTGCGCTTCACCGAAGCGGTCCAAGTAGCCATGGGGCAGGGTCATTTCCGGCTGATTGAAGTCAGTGCGCATCCCGTGCTGACCATGGGCGTGCAGTCGATTGCCGAGGCTGCGGAGAAGCGGGTCACGGTCGTCGGCACCCTGCGCCGGGACGAGGACGAGAACGCCCGCTTCCTCGCGAACGCGGCCGAACTGTGGGTCCACGGCACCGACATCAACTGGTCAGCCGTCTACGCGGGCCGCGCTGTCATCCCCGTGGACCTCCCGACGTACGCCTTCCAGCGTGAGCGCTTCTGGCTGGCGGCGGCGAGGTCCACGGGTGACCCCGCCGAGTTGGGCCTCGGTGCCGCAGGGCACCCGCTGCTCGGTGCCGCGGTGAGACTTGCCGCCGATGGAGGGCTGGTCCTGACCGGCCGGCTGTCTCTGCGGACGCACCCCTGGCTCGCGGACCATGCCGTCGCGGGCACGGTCCTCTTCCCCGGTACCGGGTTCGTGGAACTGGCGATCCGCGCCGGGGACGAGGTCGGCTGCGGCCATCTCGCGGAACTCACTCTGCAGGCACCTCTCGTCCTGCCCGAGAGTTCGGCCGTGCAGGTGCAGGTCGTTCTCGCGGCCCCCGACTCCACCGGCCGCCGGGCGTTGACGATCCACTCGCGCCCCGACAACTCGGGGACCGAGTCCCCGTGGACCACCCACGCCATGGGCACGATGTCGGCGGAGACGGCGCAGGTTCCGGCGGGCGAGTTCGCCGTGTGGCCCCCGCAAGGTGCCGAAGCCGTCGATGTGTCGGACTTCTACTCGGCGGCGGCAGCCTCGGGTTACCACTACGGGCCCGTGTTCCAAGGGCTGCGCGCACTGTGGCGGCGTGGGGACGAGGTCTTCGCCGAGGTCGCACTGGGTGAGTCCGAGCAGTCCGAGGCGGCCCGGTTCGGGATGCATCCGGCGTTGCTGGACGCGGCGTTGCACGCGGTGTTGCCGGTGGACGGCGGTGAGGTGCGGCTGCCGTTCGTGTGGTCGGGTGTGTCGCTGTCGGCGGTGGGGGCGTCGGCGGTGCGGGTGCGGCTGGCTCCGGTCGGAGAGGGCGCGGTGTCGGTGTGGGTGGCCGATGCCGAGGGCGCTCCGGTGGCCTTCGTGGAGTCGCTTGTGCTGCGCCCGCTGGAGCGGGTGGAGTCCGCCGTACGGGATGCTCTGTTCCGGGTGGAGTGGACGCCCCTCACCGCTACGGCCAGGCAGGACGAGCCGGGTTGGGTGTGGCTCGACGACGGTTCCGGTGATGGGCTGTCGTCGCTGGCCGATACGGCTGTTCCCGCGCTGGTGGTGTGGAGGCCGCCGGTACCGGCGGGCGCCGCGGCCGGAGTCGTGGTGGGTGCGGTGCTCGCCATGGCGCAGGAGTGGCTGCTGGACGAGCGGTTCGCCGGGTCGCGCCTGGTCGTCGCCACACACGGCGCCGTCGCCACCGGCCCCGGCGCGCCTACCGACCTTGCGGCCTCCGCGGTGTGGGGGCTCGTGCGCTCGGCCGAGGCGGAGAACCCCGGACGGTTCGGCCTGCTCGACCTGGACGTCGACTTGGTCGTCGATTTGGACGTCGACACCGATGAACTCATGCCCGCGCTCGCCGCGTTCGGCGCGGGGGAGTGGCAGATCGCGGTTCGCGGAGGTCAGGCGCTGGCGCCCCGCCTGGTGCGGGCGAACGCTTCCGACACCGCGCCCGCTGCCGGATTCGGGGACGGGGCGGTCCTGGTCACGGGCGGCACTGGGACGCTGGGCGGGTTGGTCGCCCGGCATCTGGTGGCGGAGCATGGCGTGCGGCGGCTGGTGCTGGCCAGTCGTCGGGGGCCCGCGGCTCCGGGGGCGGCGGAACTGGTGGCCGAGCTGACCGCCGCGGGTGCGGTGGCCGAGGCCGTGGCGTGTGATGCCGCCGATCGTGAGGCGTTGGCGGCGCTGCTCGCCTCGCATCCCGTCACGGGCGTGGTCCACCTCGCCGGTGTCCTCGACGACGGCGTCCTCGCCTCGCTGACCCCCGACCGGCTCGACGCCGTTCTGCGTCCGAAGATCGACGCCGCCGTGCATCTGCACGAGCTGACCCGCGACCTCGACCTCTCCGCCTTCGTCCTCTTCTCCTCCGCCGCCGGTGTCTTCGGCACGGTGGGGCAGGCCAACTACGCTGCCGCCAACGCCTACTTGGACGCTCTGGCCCAGCACCGCCGCACCGAAGGACTGCCCGCCACCTCCCTGGCCTGGGGCCTGTGGGCCGACGCCAGCGGGATGACGGGCACGATGACCGACGCCGACCGGGCTCGGGTCGCCCGGCAGGCGATGACCCCGCTGACCACCGCCGAGGCACTGGCCGCCTTCGACGCCGCCATGGCCCGGGGTGACGCGCACCTCGTGCCGGTCGCCTTCGACTGGGCCGCGCTGCGGACCCAGGCCGGCACGGGCGCACTGCCGCCGCTCCTGCGCACCCTCGTGCCCACGACCGTTCGCCGCGCGGCCGGTGCCGACCGCACCGAGTCCGGCGGGTCCACGCTGGCCCGTAGACTTCTCGCCCTACCCGCGACCGAGCGTGAGCCGGTCGTCCTGGACATCGTGCGCACCCACGTCGCCTCCGTCCTCGGACACGCCGGAACGGCCCTGGTCGGAGCCGACCGGACGTTCAAGGAGCTGGGCTTCGATTCGCTGCTGGCGGTGGAGCTGCGCAACCGGCTGGGTGAGGCGGTGGGGGTGCGGCTTCCGGCAACGTTGGTGTTCGACTATCCGACGCCGGTGGCGGTGGCGGGTCTGCTCTTGCGTGAGCTGGTGGGGTCCGCTGCCGGTGCGGAGGCTGCCGGGGCGGTTCCTGTGGTTACCGCTGGGGTGGCGGATGATCCGGTGGTGATCGTCTCGGCTGCCTGCCGTTATCCGGGTGGTGTGTCGTCGCCGGAGGATCTGTGGCGGTTGGTGGCGGAGGGCGGGGACGCGGTCGGTCCGTTCCCGGCGGACCGCGGGTGGGATCTGGAGAAGCTGTTCGATCCGGATCCGGGGGCGTTCGGCAAGTCGTATGCGAACGAAGGCGGATTCCTTTACGACGCCGCCGAGTTCGATGCCGGTCTGTTCGGGATCTCGCCGCGGGAGGCGGTGGCGATGGATCCGCAGCAGCGGTTGCTGTTGGAGACGTCGTGGGAGGTGTTCGAGCGGGCGGGCATCGCGGTGGACTCGGTGCGGGGCAGCCGTACCGGAGTTTTCGCGGGCGTGATGTACCACGACTACGCCAGCCGGCTTCCGAGCATCCCCGAGGACATCGAGGGCTACATCGGAACCGGAACCTCCGGAAGCGTGGTCTCCGGCCGCCTCGCCTACACCTTCGGCCTGGAGGGGCCCGCGGTCTCGGTCGACACGGCCTGTTCCTCCTCACTGGTCGCGCTGCACCTCGCGGCCCAGGCACTGCGCCAGGGCGAGTGCGACCTCGCTCTGGCGGGCGGTGTCACGGTCATGCCGACGCCGGGGACGTTCATCGACTTCAGCCGTCAGCGTGGGCTGGCCGCGGACGGTCGCTGCAAGTCGTTCGCGGCTGCGGCGGACGGTACGGGGTGGGCCGAGGGTGCGGGTGTGCTGCTGCTGGAGCGGTTGTCGGACGCGCGTCGTAATGGCCGTCAGGTGTTGGCGGTGGTGCGGGGTTCGGCGATCAATCAGGACGGTGCGTCGAATGGTCTTACGGCGCCCAATGGGCCGTCGCAGCAGCGCGTGATCCGCCAGGCGCTCGCCCAGGCCGGGCTGACGGCTGCCGAGGTGGATGCCGTGGAGGCGCACGGCACGGGTACGACCCTGGGGGACCCAATCGAAGCTCAGGCCCTCCTGGCCACGTACGGTGACGGCCGTGCGGCCGATCGTCCGTTGTGGCTGGGGTCGGTCAAGTCGAACATCGGGCACGCGCAGGCGGCGGCCGGTGTCGCGGGTGTCATCAAGATGGTGATGGCGATGCGGGCGGGGGTGCTGCCGCGCACGCTGCACGTCGACGAGCCGACCCCGCACGTCGACTGGTCCGCGGGCCATGTCTCCCTCCTGACGGAGGAACGTGCCTGGGAGTCGCCGAACGGTGTCCGCCGAGCGGGTGTCTCGTCCTTCGGTGCCAGCGGGACGAATGCGCACGTCATTTTGGAGGAGGCGCCGGAGGGCGCGGAGGAGGTGGCGTCTCCGTCTCCGGTGGGTGGGGTACTGCCGTGGGTGTTGTCCGCCGGGTCCGCTGAGGGGTTGGTGGCGCAGGCCGGGCGGTTGTCGGGGGTCGTTGCCGAGCTGGATCCGGTGGATGTGGGGTGGTCGTTGGCGACCGGTCGCGCCGGGCTGGGGCATCGGGCGGTGGTGTGGGGGTGGGACCGTGCGGAGCTGACGGCGGGGCTGGGTTCCGTCGAGTCCTCCGGTGCCCTCGTGGTCGGTCGCCTTGCGGTGTTGTTCACGGGGCAGGGGTCGCAGCGGGCGCGGATGGGTGCGGAGCTGGCGGCTGAGTTCCCGGTGTTCGCGCGGGCGTTGGATGAGGTGTGTGCCGGGTTCGAGGGGTTGCTGCCCGGGTCGTTGAGGGAGGCGCTGTCGGCCGACAGTGAGGTCCTGGATCGCACGGTCTTCACGCAGGCCGGGTTGTTCGCGGTCGAGGTGGCTCTCTATCGGCTCGCTGAATCGTGGGGTGTTCGTCCGGACTTTGTGATGGGGCATTCCATCGGTGAGTTGGTCGCCGCGTATGTGGCGGGGGTGTTCTCGCTGGAGGATGCCTGCCGGTTGGTCGCTGCGCGGGGGTCGTTGATGCAGGCGCTGCCCGAGGGCGGGGCGATGCTCGCGGTGCAGGCCGGTGTCGAGGACGTCCACGCGGAGCGGGTTGATGTGGCTGCCGTCAACGGGCCGACCTCGGTGGTGGTTTCGGGAGCCGAGGCGGATGTCGAGGTGGTGCGGGAGCGGCTGACGGCGGCCGGGGTCAAGACGCGGCGGCTGGCGGTCTCGCACGCTTTCCACTCCTCCCTGATGGAGCCGATGCTGGCGGACTTCGCTCAGGTGGCCGCGAGCGTCGACTACGCCGAGCCGCGGATCCCGGTGGTGTCGAACCTGTCGGGCCGGGTGGCGGGCGAGGAGATCCGGACCCCGGAGTACTGGGTGCGGCATGTTCGCGAAGCGGTCCGTTTCGCTGACGGGGTCGCTGTGCTGGCCGAGTCCGGGGTGACGAAGTTCCTGGAGCTGGGCCCGGACGCCACGCTCACCGCTATGGCCGCCGAGAGCGTCGAGGGCCTGTTCGTCCCGGCCACCCGGCGGGGCCACGCTGAGGTGGAGACGTTCACGCAGGCCCTGTCCCAGCTCTGGGTCAGTGGCGTCGACGTCGACTGGGCCGCCCTCTTCACCGGCCGCAACCCGCACCGCGTCGACCTGCCCACGTACCCCTTCCAGCGCGAGCGCTACTGGCTGGAGTCCGCCGGCCCGACAGGCGACCCCGTCGGGCTGGGACAAGGTGCCGCCGGGCACCCCTTGCTGGGCGCCGCCGTCAGTCTCGCCGCCGACGGTGGGGTCATGCTCACCGGCCGCCTCTCCCTGCGCACGCACCCCTGGCTCGCCGACCATGCCGTCGCCGGTACGGTCCTCTTCCCCGGCACCGGGTTCGTGGAACTGGCGATCCGCGCCGGGGACGAGGTCGGCGCCGCGCACCTTGCCGAACTCAGCCTCCAGGCACCGCTGATCCTCCCCGCGCAGAACGGAGTTCAGGTCCAGGTCGTCGTAGGCGCAGCCGATGAGGACGGGCGGCGCCCGCTTACGGTGTACTCGCGACCGGAGACGGCCGAGCCGTGGACCGCGCACGCGCGGGGAGTCCTCGCGCGGACCCCGGCAGATCCGCCCGCCGACCTCACCGTCTGGCCGCCCGCCGGAGCGGAACCAGTGGACGTGTCCGGCTTCTACGCCGCGGCCGAGACCGCCGGTTACGGCTACGGCCCCGCCTTCCAGGGCATGACCGCCGCCTGGCGCCGGGGCGACGAACTCTTCGCCGAGGTGGAGCTGGCAGAGGAACTGCATGCCGAGGCGGGGAAGTTCGGGGTGCACCCGGCGCTGCTGGACGTTTCCCTGCATGCGGTGCTGGCGACCGCAGAGCCCAGTGAAGGGCTGCGGCTTCCGTTCCTGTGGGAGGGCGTGTCGCTCCTGGCGTCCGGTGCCACCGCCGCCCGCGTCCGTATCACGGCCCTCGGCGGGGACGCGCTCTCCGTGCTCCTCGCCGACGGCACCGGTGCCCCCATCGCCGCCGCCGACTCCCTGACACTGCGGCCCGTCACAGCGGAGCAGTTGACGTCGTCCCTCACCACCGGGACGGACTCCCTCTACCGGCTGATGTGGGAGAGCGTGCCCCAGTCGGCGGACGCGGACGTGACGGGCGACTGGGCCGTGATCGGCACGGCGGAGGAGGGTGGGTACGTCGACCTCGCCGCCCTCTTCGACGGCGTCTCCTCCGTACCGCCGCTCGTCCTGTTCACTCCGCCCGCCGGTGGCGACCCCGAGACCGCTACCGCCAATGTGCTGGCACTGGTGCAGAGTTGGCTGCGCGAGGAGCGGTTGGCCGAGTCGCGGCTCGTCGTGGTGACGCGGGGCGCGGTGGCCATCGATGGCGGTGACCTCGCTGATCTTGCGACCGCACCCGTGTGGGGGCTCGTGCGGTCCGCGCAGTCCGAGTATCCGGAGCGGTTCGTTCTGCTCGACCTGGACCCGACCGCCGACGGTGACGATGCGGCCGTGGTGCGGTCAGCGTTGGCCAGTGGTGAGCCCCAGCTGGCGGTCCGGGAGGGCCGGGTGCTGGTGCCGCGTCTGGTGCGTGCGGCCGGGTCGGGCGGGAGCCTGGCGGTTCCGGCGGGGGAGTCCGCGTGGCGGCTGGACACCTCGGGTTCCGGCACGTTGGACGGGCTGGCGCTGGTTCCGGCGCCGGAGGCCGCCGCGCCGCTGGAGTCCGGTCAGGTGCGCATCTCGGTCCGGGCGGCCGGGGTGAACTTCCGTGACGTCCTGATCGGTCTCGGCATGTATCCCGGTGAGGCGTTCATCGGGAGCGAGATCGCCGGTGTGGTCGTGGAGACGGCCGATGACGTCACCGAGTTCGCGGTGGGTGACCGGGTGCTCGGGCTCGTGCCGCGCAGTTTCGGTCCGTTGGCGGTGGCGGATGCGCGGGTGGTGGTCCGTGTGCCGGAGGGGTGGTCGTTCGAGCAGGCGGCGACTGTTCCGGTGGTGTTCTTGACCGCGTATTACGGGCTGGTGGATCTCGGTCGTGTGCGGGCCGGGGAGACGGTTTTGGTGCACGCGGGTGCGGGTGGGGTGGGGATGGCTGCGGTGCAGCTGGCCCGTCATCTGGGTGCGCGGGTGCTGGCGACGGCGAGTCCGGGGAAGTGGGAGGTGCTGCGCGGGCTGGGGCTCGGGGATGACCAGATCGCGTCGTCGCGGGATCTGGGGTTCCGGGAGACTTTCGCCGGGGCGGGTGTGGATGTCGTGCTGAACTCGCTGGCCGGCGAGTATGTCGACGCCTCACTGGACTTGTTGACCTCTGGTGGCCGTTTCCTGGAGATGGGCAAGACGGACGTCCGGGTGGGCGTGGAGCAGCCGGGTGTCGAGTACGTGGCGTTCGACATGCTTGATGCGGGTCCGGTGCGGATCGGCGAGATGTTGCGGGCGTTGATGGGGCTGTTCGAGTCGGGTGTGCTGGAGCCGTTGCC
>NZ_JBSFVG010000042.1:0-10669 GCF_053592195.1 Streptomyces sp. NPDC002776
GCGGACGAATCACGCCCATCTCTCCCGCCATCAGCCGGAGTTCATGCCCACCCAAGCCGAACCAAGCGAGCACGTTCGGAAAGCGGATGGCTTCTTACTGAAGACGACTGATTGATCACAACATCACACAGCCCCCAGAATGCGCCCGGCGCAATACGGGAGGAATCGAGTGCTTCCTGCGCCCCCCGTAGCCACCGGTGACTGGGATACCCGTGGTTGCAGCCGACGGGACGCCCCCAGATCCCGTCGGCATGATCGGAAGAGCGAGTTATGCCCGAGGATCCTGGCCTGGTGGCCCCGACCGTTGATGTCCGTAGCGCCTCCGGAGGAACCGGAAGCCCATCGGCGCAGGCAGCGCCCACACTCGGTGTCGAGGAGGAGTTCGTCCTGGCCGATAGTCGCACCCGCATGGCGGTGCGCAAGGCGTCGGGCGTCCTTGTCGCGACGAGGAGCCGGGTGGGGGCCGACCACGTGGCTGCCGAAATGGCGCAGGCGCAAGTGGAGAACGTGGGCGCCGTGTGCAGTACCGCAGAGGAACTGCATCGTGAGACGACGCGGCTGCGGTGCGCTGCCGCCTCCGCTGCCCATGTGCAGGGCTGTCTGCTTGTGGCCAGTGGCAGTCCCGTCCTTGGCAACCCGGGGCCGTTGCCGATTCTCGACCAGCCCCGCTATCACCGGATCGCACGAAGATTCAAACAATTGGTAGAAGATCAGTGCGTCAATGCTTGCCATGTGCATGTAGGCGTGCCGGATCGAGGCGAGGCCATCCGCACGGTCGGGCACCTGCGCCCCTGGATGCCGCTCCTGCTCGCGCTCACGGCCAACTCACCGTTCTGTAACGGCGTCGACACCGGATACGCCAGCTGGCGCTCGATGGTCTGGGACCGCTGGCCCTGTGCCGGCCCACCACCGCTGCTCCATTCGGCAGCGCAGTACGAGACCCTGGTCGACCAGCTTGTCAGCAGCGGAGCGGCTTTCGACCCGGCGATGCTCTACTGGCAGGTGCGGCCGTCTCGGCATGTGCCCACCGTCGAGGTCCGTATCGCGGACGTGCTGCCCCAAGCCGCCGACACGGTCGCCTACGCCCTGGTCGTACGCGGGCTCGTCGCCGACGCGCTCACCAGGGTGCGGGACGGAGCACCCACCCCGGACGTTCCCGACATGCTCCTCCGGGCCGCCTGTTGGCGTGCGGCTCGATACGGCGTGGACGACACGCTCGTCGGCACGCACAGAGATGGTTGTCCCACGCTCCCCGCCTTCGAACTGGTCGACGATCTCTGGGCGCGAGTGGAGCCGCACCTGGAGCGCTTCGGTGACGCCAGTGAGGTCAGCCACTGGTTGGACCGCATCCGGCACTCGGGAAACGGTGCGACGCGTCAGCGACGCGTCGCCGAGCAGAACGCCGGCCGACTGGAGGCCGTGGTCGATTACTTGGCAGCACCGGCAGCCTGAAGCAGCGATCCTTTCCATTCACCTAGGAGACCCGACCCATGAGCAGTGACATCACCCTGTCCGGCCCCTCACTCGTCCCCACCCACATGTACTTCACCACCGGTGTCGGCCGGCACCCGTACGAACTGCAGGCTCACGACCTCATGTACATGGACGCCGGTCTCGGCAGGACGAACCGGGTGCTGGTATCCAGCCGCGTACCACCGCACTGCGCCCTCATCGACTGTGCACAGGGGGGCCGCCTGCTGCGCGACGGCCAGATCGTCTTCGCGATCCAGGCACTCGCGGAGACCAGTACACCAGGTACGAAGATCGGCTCCGCCGTGGGCGCGGCAGTCCCCGAGGACGGAAGCCTGGGCTGCGTAGCCGAAGTGCATGAAGCGGACGCCATTGGCAAGAACGCCGCTCAGGCGCGGCAGAAAGCCGTCCGGATGGCATTGACCGCGATGGCCCTGGAGTGGGGTGACGCCGACTTCGACACGGATGCCGTGTACAGCCCGGACAGGGACCGCTACCTCATCTCGGGCAGGTCCGTCGCCGTCCACGCCGCCGCGGTGGAAGCCGTAGGCCCGGACAACGGGGACTACGTCAAGATCGTCGCCTCCCTCGTATTCCTGTTCTAACCGGCACCCCGTTCCCGTCCGCCGAGAGGACTCCCATGCCAGCACCTTCCGCCACGGACACCATCCTGCGTCCCGAGCGTCTGTGGGACGGTACGGCCGAGCAACCGGTCGAAGGCGTCGAAGTCCTCGTCCGTAACGGCCGCATCTTTGAAGTCGGCCCCAGGCTGAGGTCGAGCGGGGCCGACGGCCTGGTGATCGACTTGCCCGGTCACACTCTGCTGCCCGGGCTCATCGACTGCCACGTGCACGTCCTTGACGACTCCCTGGACACCGAGCCCGTCGGCTACCAGGTCGCCAGCGCCGTCCCCGTCCTCAAGTCCCTGCTTCTGAACGGTTTCACCACAGTTCGAGACCTCGGCAGCGCCGACCAGCCCTTGAACGTGTCCCTGAAACGCGCCGTGGCCGATGGCCACCTCACGGGGCCGCGCATGCTGGTCGCGCCCAACATCATCAGTGCTCTCGGCGGCCACGGAGACAAGCAGCCCACGCTCACTGAACGCTACAACCAGGTGGTCGGTACCCTCGCGGACGGCGAGCAGGGGATCCTGCGCACCGTCCGATCCCAGCATCGCGATGGTGCGGACTGGATCAAATTCGCCGCCGGTGGTGGTTTCTCATCCCCCAGCGACACCGTCACCGACGTCGGCTACACACAGCACGAGATGGAGCTCCTCGTCGCAACAGCGGCCGACCGCGGGCTCCCCGTGGCCTGTCATGCCTTCACCGACGAGGCCGTACGCCGAGCTGTCCGGGCGGGCGTGCGCAGCGTCGAGCACGGCTGTCTCACCGGGCCAGACACCCTTGCCCTGATCGCAGAGCACGACGCCTTCCTGGTCCCCACGCATTATGCACAGCGGTACTACCTGGACCGTCTGGAAGACGACGCTTTCTGGCAGCAGCGCTCTCCGACACTGCGGGACGCCTACGCCGAGCAGGCCGCATCACTGCGCGGGCATTTCCCGCTCGTCGCCGACAGCGGGGTGCGTATCGCCTTCGGCACGGACGCCGGCATGTTCCCCCATGCGGAGAACTGGCGGGAGTTCACCACCCTCGTCGACCACGGCCTCACTCCCCGTCACGCACTGCGTGCGGCCACAGCAGACGCAGCAGAGCTCTTGCAGCGACCCGACCTCGGCCGGATCGCACCCGGAGGAGCTGCGGACCTCGTCGCCGTGCCCGGTGATCCCCTGCGCGACATCGACCTCATGGGCCAAGTCGACTTCGTCATGCAGGACGGCCATGTCCGACTACATCCCGGTCGGACCGAGGACACGTACGAACCAGTCAAGGGACTGTAAGACGTTCGACTCTGTCCCGAAGCGAGGGTGGCTAGTGTCAT
Organism: Streptomyces sp. NPDC002776; assembly: GCF_053592195.1. Taxonomy (NCBI): domain Bacteria; kingdom Bacillati; phylum Actinomycetota; class Actinomycetes; order Kitasatosporales; family Streptomycetaceae; genus Streptomyces; species Streptomyces sp. NPDC002776. The sequence continues at coordinate 3,415 of NZ_JBSFVG010000042.1, forward strand.
GCGCCAGAAATCCTGTTGGTTAGTTCTGCCCGGTTTTCTGGCCGGTGGTTCCGACCTTGGTGAGGTAGTTGGCGAGGGAGATGAGGATCTCGTCGGCTGTCTTGGTCCAGGTGAAGGGCCGCGGATTCTCGTTCCAAGTGTGGATCCACGCAGTGATGTCGTCCTCCAGCGCTTTCACGGAGGTGTGGACGCCGCGGCGGATGAGCTTGTCGGTCAGAATGCCGAACCATCGCTCCACCTGGTTCATCCATGAGGAGCCGGTGGGGGTGAAATGGACGTGGAAGCGGGGGTGTTTGCTCAGCCACGTCCTGATGTCGGCGGTGTTGTGAGTGGCGTAGTTGTCGCAGACGAGGTGGACGTCGAGGCCGGCGGGCACCGCCTTGTCGATCCGGATCAGGAACTTCTTGAACTCGATCGCTCGGTGGCGGCGGTGCAGTGCCGATATGACGGTGCCGTCGGCGATGTTGAAGGCGGCGAACAGGCTGGTGATGCCGTGCCGAAGGTAGTCGTGAGTGCGGCGTTCGGGCATGCCCGGCATCATCGGTAGCACCGGCTGCGAGCGGTCCAGCGCCTGGATCTGGCTCTTCTCATCCACGCAGAGGACGACCGCCTTCTCGGGCGGGTGGTGATACAGGCCGACAACGTCGACGACCTTGGCGACGAACTGCAGATCGGTGGACAGTTTGAAGGAGTCCTGCAGGTGGGGCTTGAGGTCAAACCGCTTCCAGATCCGCCCGATCGTCGACTTCGACAGGCCGGTGCGCTGGGCCATCGAGGCCCGTGACCAGTGGGTGTCCTGGCCCGGGACCGACTCCAGGGTGGCCACGACGACCTCCTCGACCTGGTCGAGGAGGATCGAGGGCGGCCGGCCCGAGCGCGGCTCGTCGTGCAGACCATCGAGGCGTTTCGCGATGAACCGGGCCCGCCAGCGGTCCACGGTCGACCTGTCGATGCCGAGGTCGGCCGCGGCCTGCTGGTTCGTTCCTCCCTCCGCGCAGCGCAGCACGATCTTGGCCCGCAACGCGAGAAACTGGGCGGTCTTGGCCTGCCGAGCCCACTGCTGCAGCTGTCTGCGCTCGACATCGTCGAGGATCAGGTCAGCCTTCGGCCGGCCGATCCAGCCGGCGTCCTCAAGCCCAGCCATCCGCTCTGCGGCGAATGCCCGACGCCACTTGCCGACCGTTTTGGCCTGGACACCGACAAGCCGTGCGACACCCGCGTTCGACATCCCCTCAGCGCACGCCAGGATGATGCGGGCCTTCTCGGCCGAGCGCCGGTGCGGCATTTCCGTCCGGCGCACCAACTCCGCGCGCTCGGCCTCGGACAACGTGATCGCCACAGCAGAAGGCCCCGAATGCGACATGACAACAGGGTACTTACTAACCAACAGGATTTCTGGCGCATGACACTAGCAGCCGAAGAGGGTGTGCGATGAGCCGGACCATGACTGTGGGACAGGCCGCCGAGGCATCGGCGCCACTCGCCGGGCAGTGCGATTGTACGAGGAGCGCGGCCTGCTGAGGTCGGTCCCGCGCACCGACGCCGGTTACCGCCTCTACGACCAGGACAACGTCGACACACTCACCTTCATCCGCAGGGCCCGGGCCCTCCCCCTCGACGACATCGGAACCATCCTCGCCCTGCGCCGCAGTGGCACCACCCCGTGCACGGCGGTGCGCGACATGGCGGACGCCCGTATCAGTGAGATCGACCGGGCCATCACTGACCTGCGGGCGCTGCGCGCGACCCTGGTGGCGGCACGCGAGGACGCGGTGGCCTCCGGGTCGGAGCCGGAGGCCGACGGCGTCTGTCCCGTCATCGAGTGTCACGCGCGCTGAGCGCCAGGCTAGTGGCTGCCGGCGAGTTCGCCGCTGAGTTTGCCGTGGAGGTGGGCGCTGGGGTCGTTCAGGCCGACGATCTCGACGGTCTTACCGCGCTGGGCGTACTTGCTCTCGATGGCGTCGAGGGCTGCGACGGAGGAGGCGTCCCAGATGTGCGCCGCGCTCAGGTCGATGATGACCTTGCCGGGGTCGCCCGCGTAGTCGAACTGGCCGACGAGGTCGTTGGACGAGGCGAAGAACAGCTCGCCGGTGACCCGGTAGAGGACCGTCCCACCGTCGGGGTCGGTGACGGCGGTGACCTCGGCGAGGTGGGCGACGCGCTTGGCGAAGATGACCATGGCGGTGATCGAGCCGACAACGACGCCGATGGCCAGGTTGTGGGTGGCGACCACGCACACGACGGTGACGAGCATGACGGTGATCTCGCCGGCGGGCATTCGCTTGAGGGTCTTGGGTGCGAGGGAGTGCCAATCGAAGGTCGCGAACGACACCATGATCATGACGGCGACGAGCGCGGCCATGGGGATGTCGGAGACGATCGGGCCGAAGACGATGCAGAGCACCATCAAGAAGGCCCCCGCCAGGAACGTCGACAGACGGGTGCGCGCGCCGGAGACCTTCACGTTGATCATCGTCTGGCCGATCATCGCGCAGCCGCCCATGCCGCCGAAGAAACCGGTGACGATGTTGGCGATGCCCTGGCCGATCGACTCGCGGGTCTTGTTCGAGTGGGTGTCGGTGATGTCATCGACGAGCTTGGCCGTCATCAGCGATTCCATCAGCCCGACCAGCGCCATCGCGAAGGCGTACGGGGCGATCGTCGTCAGGGTGTCCATGGTGAACGGCACGTCGGGCAGGCCCGGCACGGGGAGGGAGGACGGCAGTTCGCCCTTGTCGCCGACGGTCGGCACCGCGATGGCCGCACCGACGGTGATGACGGTGAGGATCACGATGGAGACGAGCGGTGCGGGGATCACGGTTGTGATCTTCGGGAAGAACAGCATGAGCGCGAGGCCGCCGATGATCAGCGGATACACAGCCCAAGGGACGTTCCGCATCTCCGGCACCTGGGCCATGAAGATCAGGATGGCGAGGGAGTTGACGAAGCCGACCATCACCGAGCGCGGGATGAACCGCATCAGCTTTGCCACCCCGAGCGCTCCGAGGACGACCTGGAAGACGCCGGCGAGGATGACGGCGGCGATCATGTAGCCGAGGCCGTGCTCTCGGTTGAGCGGGGCGATGACGAGGGCGATGGCACCGGTGGCGGCAGAGATCATCGCTCGGCGTCCGCCGACGACGGAGATGACGACGGCCATGGTGAAGGAGGCGAACAGGCCGACCGCAGGATCGACACCAGCGATGATCGAGAAGGAGATCGCCTCGGGGATCAGCGCCAGGGCGACAACCAGGCCCGCGAGGACCTCGGTGCGCCAGACCTTCGGATCGGTCAGCCAGTTGGGCTTCAGGCCGCGCAGGCGCGCGGCCGGGGACACAGCGGTAGCGGAAGACAAGAGTTCAGGAACCTGTCGTGCTCGGGCACACCCTGCGGCAGCCAGGGACATGCGGGAGGACGCGGAGGGGCCGGGCCGACACCCCGCGGACGGCCCCGTCAGCGCGGAGCCGGAAGACCAGAGGGAACGGAGCAGGCAGGCGCGAGGGCGCCGGGCTCACATTCGGGGGCGAAGCGTCACGGCGGGCAGGCGGCGGCACCGGGCGTCATGGGCTCGCGCACGCGTCTCTCCTGCAACAATCAGAACTTCGCCGGGGGCGGCATCGGCCCCGACACGGCACTGGTGAAGCAGCGGTGCGCCGCTCCAGCATCAGCAACTCTACCCTAACGTTAGAGTAGGCATTGGCGGGTCCCGGCCGGGGCGACCACTGTGACGGAAAGGCCAGGAGCGGGGACGTGGACGGCAGGCACATGCAGATCGGCGAGGTCGCCGCGCGCACCGAGCTGTCCCTACGCACCATCCGGCACTACGAGGAGACCGGCCTGGTCGTCCCCTCCGCACGCTCTCAGGGGGGCTTCCGCCTCTACACCGAGAACGACGTTGCCCGCCTCATGGTCATCCGCCGGATGAAGCCGCTCGGCTTCACCCTGGACCAGATGCGCGACCTGCTGGATGCCACCGACCGCCTCGACGCCGGCGGTGAACTCGGCCCGGACGAGCGCGAGGCGCTTCTGGAGCGCGTGCGCGAGTACGAGAAGGCCGCAGCCGAGCAGGTGGAGAAGCTGCGGATCCAGCTCGCCCGCGCCGAGGACTTCGCCGCCACGCTCCGCGCACGGCTGCCCGAGAGCGAGTCGGCCCGTACCTGATCGCCGGGCGCCGGCAGAACCCGCCCTTACCCCTGCCTTCGGTCTCGGCGGCCGAGTCCGGCCACGGCAGCCCTCCTCCGAATCCGCACGTGGGCATCGCGAAGGAAGTGGCTCAGGGGTGGCACCGGCGCATTCGCGACGAGGCGTGCGCTCCTACGGCTTTTCGCCATTCATTCCCAGGACTCCTGTCTAGTGAGTCCGGCAGCATTTCCGCAGGTGAGCGCCGCGTAGGCTGCTGCAGCTCGTAGGGTCCGAGCCACTGCGGCGCGGACGGCAGAGCAGCTGAGGAGCCTGTCCGTCGAGGTCAGCAGTTCAGGCTCCACGACCCGGGGGCCGCGAGGCCGAGTGACACACGTGGCTTGATGGCGGTCCGGCCAAGGACAGCACCGTGATGATCCATCAATTCCTGTCAGTGGCCGCTGCTACACCAATCTCAGGGACGAGCCGCGCCAGTGGCTCACCGACGGGAGGGAACAGCATGCCGAACATTCCGGACGGGTTCCATTATGTGCGTGGACACATCCGCCGTAACCCGAAACCGCGCAGCGCGAAGCGGATGAGCGGCTGGATGATCGCCGGACTGCTGGCCGGCGACTGGTTATGGGGGCAGGTGTTCGGGTTCGGTGAGGCGGCCTCCACGACGCCGCCCGCAGCTCCGCAGCCCGCCGCCTCCACTCCGGCCAGCCGCTGATGACGCGCACGCGGTGGCAGGTGCGCCGCCCACGCGGCGCCGCGGAGGTCCTCTCGGCGCTGGTCGTGGCCCTGGCCGTCGTGGTGCTGGCCATCCGGATGGCCGCTGCGACCGCCGCGAGGACGCGTGGCCGTTCGTAGTGGCCGTCACTCTGCTGGCGTCCGCTCTTGGGTCCTGCCGGATCGTGCCGAGCGTGCGTCGGCACCGACTCGACGCCGGACGGCTGGCCACGTTGCGGATCACCCTGGCCGAACTTGACTCCATGGACGACCGGCAGTTCGAGCACGCGTTACGAGACCTCCTGGTCCGCGACGGCTGGCCGGCCCGCCGTGTGGGCGGTAGCGGTGACCAGGCCGCCGACGTCATGGGCGACCATCGCCAGCGAGGTCGAATCGTCGTACAGGCCAAGCACACTCGCGTCGGCGGGAAGGTGGGGTCGTCGGTGATGTACGCGGTGCAAGGGACAGCTGGCCCGGCCCATAAAGCCGAGCACGCAGTCGTCATTACCAACGGGTCCTTCACCCGCGACGCCAAGGCGTGGGGCGACCGGCACGGTGTCCATTGGGTCGACCGAGAAAGCTCCGGCGCTGGGCCGAAAGCGGCGCCGCCCTGCATGAACTCCTCGGGTTGTCCCCGCGCTCCCGCGCAAGCCGATTCAAGCGCGCGACCTGACCAACCGGCTCGCTGACCGCCGTCCGATACGTCTGGGGGTGTGGTGTTCGACGAAGACGGGTCACTCGACCCAACGCTGAAATTCCTCCTATACGCGGTCCTCGCGCTGGCCATCGGCAAGATGCTGTGGCAGTGGCTCACCGAAGACGTCAGCCGGTGGATCACCGTAGACCTGTGGAACCTGATCGCAGATCACCCATGGTGGACCGGGCTGATCGCGGTCGGCGCACCGGCCGTGCTCATACTGGTCGGCAAGCTCCTGTCGTTCTTCTTCGGCACCCACAATTACGTCGGCCCGGACGACGCGTTCGTCGCACCATCAGACGGTGATCCCGACCCGGACGTGCTGACTTTCAAGATGAAGCAGCTCTCCTCGATGAGCGCCACGGGGTTCGAGCAGGCATGCACCGATCTCCTGGCCCGTGACGGGTTCCTGGGTCCCCGCCGGGTCGGCGGCGCCGGTGACCTCGGCGTTGACGTCACCGCCCACGACCCCGAAGGCCGCCTACTGATCGTCCAGTGCAAGCAGTACACCAACCCGGTCGGGTCAGGCCACGTGCAGAAGTTCAACGGCACAGCCCGCCCGCACCACGGAGCCGACCTCCCGATCATGATCGCCCTCAATGGCTTCACCGAACCGGCCATCAAGTTCGCCCAGCACCACCGGCTCATCCTCATGGGCCGTTCCGAGCTGAAGGCATGGGCCCACGGCCGGCATCTGTACGACGTCCTCGGCATCCAGAGCACAACGCAGTGACTGCTGGTCCCGCAAGCTGGAAGGCTTGGCCATCCACCTCGGCGGCAGTATGCCCTTCCTCACAGGACCGGACGTGGATGGCAACACGATGGGCTACTGCAACTCGACACGTCCGACGTCGTCGACCGCCATGTAAAGCGACACGACCTGCGGGGGACACGGTCTCTGCGGAAACAAACCTGTTCCGGTCCCTCACGATGAGCACGACCGCCTTCGGGGTGGTCCTGGGACTCGGGGCGCTGGGCGCGGCGGCCGGGGCTCTGGCGGCCCCGTCACTCGCGGCGCGGTACGGGCCCGGGCTGATGATGCTCACCGCGCTCGCGATCATCCCGCTCACCCAGCTTCCTCTGCTCCTCGCCTCCCCGGGCCTGGTCTGGCAGTTCTCCATCGGCATCGCTCTGTTCCTTCAGCTGGCATGCGCCGGGGCCGCGGGGACGACCCAGCGCACCATTCGCCAGGTCATCACCGCCGACGGCATGCAGGCCCGGATGCAGGCCGTGCCTACCTGGCTCACCTCCGGCGGGCGGCCGGTGGCCGCGCTCCTCGCCGGCGGGCTCGGCACCTGGATCGGTGTGCGCCCCACCCTGATCGTCGGCACCTGCCTGCTCGTCGTCCCCGTCGTGGTCCTCTACCGCTCCCCGCTGCGCAGCCTGCTGTACATGCCTGGCGCACCCACCGTGGCTCCGCCTTCAACCGAGGCCATCACACCCCCGACCCCGCGGCCGATCGTCCCTCATCCCGCAGTCGCCGTGGATGTGCGGCACGACCGCTCTTCGGAAGACGGGCCGTGAGCACAACCCGGACACGGCCCGTCCGCCCCACACCTACCCCCTGCCCTCCAACGCTCGAGGTGATCACGTGCCGCCCTCCCGTCTCATCGGTGTGTCCAGTCAACGGCTGATCTTGGTTGTTGAGGGTCAGTGGCTGGTGGGGGTGAGTCGGCCTTCGAAGGCGATCTGGAACGCGTTCAGCGG
>NZ_JBSFVG010000043.1:0-10150 GCF_053592195.1 Streptomyces sp. NPDC002776
CGAAGCCGTCGCCCTGGCAATCAATAACCGACCCCGCAAGATCCTCGGCTGGAAGACACCGGCCGAGGTCTTCGAGGAGCAGCTACGCTCACTACAACAGCCCGGTGTTGCAACGACCGGTTGAACTCGCCGAATACACCGCGGACGAACTCCGGCGCGAGATAAACCGGTTGGGGCTGCGGCAGAGCATGGGCCGCACGGGATCGTGTTTCGACAACGCCGCCGCCGAGTCGTTCTTCGCGCTCTTGAAGGAAGAGATCGGCACCCGCTCCTGGCCGGACCGGCCAACTGCCCGAGCGGAGGTCTTCGCCTTCATCGAGACCTTCTACAACCGGCGGCGACTGCGGAAACATCCGGGCTGGGGCTACCTCACCCCGCTGGAGATCAGACAGCGACACGAACAAGGACACACCCTCACGGCGTAAGCATCGAGTGTCCAGCATCACGGGGAAACTTCACCTTGTACTCGCTGGGTCACGTCCCTCACGAGGTTGTTGAGCATGTTTCCTGGCTCATCTACGCCCGAAGGTGTGAGCTGAACTCCCGCTGGCGCAGGCTGGGCTGCTTCCGGCAGGCCCTGCTCGTCCTGGTACACCTGCGTAAGAACGAGACTCTGGCCCAGGTCGCAGCAGGTTTCGGTGTCTCCACCGCTACCGCCGGCCGGTACGTGAGCGAGACGGTCGACCTCCTCGCCGAGTGCGCTCCGAGCCTGCACGAGGCCCTGCGCGAGTCACCACATGAGGGGTTCGTCATCCTCGACGGCACCCTGATCGCCACTGATCGCATCGTGGCGGATGAGCCCTATGACTCGATGAAACACCGCCGTCACGGGATGAACGTGCAGGTCGTGGCCTCTCCGGACGGGACACCGCTGTGGTTCTCGCGAGCGCTGCCCGGCCGCACGCATGACCTGACCGCGGCCCGCGCACACGGTGTGATCCAAGCCTGCCTGTCCCGTCAGCTCCTCGTTCTGGCCGACCGGGCCTACCGCGGAGCCGGAGCCACCGTGCGCACCCCTTACTACGGCCGCGACCTCCCCGAGAAGTACGCCCAGTTCAACCGGGACCACGCCCGGCACCCCTGGGCGGGTCAACCATACGAAGGGCTCACCACATCCCGCAGAACAACGTAGGGATTCCTTAGAAGCCGTTGTCTTTCCGGAGTGGAAGACTGCGTTTCCGCTGGTCGGGCGTAGGGTCGGCGATCCCGTGGGAGTAGTGGCCTGTCGTGCTGTCGCTGCCCGGGAGGTTGTGGATCCGTCGGTGGTTGGGCTGTTGGAACAGCGTGAGCTGGGTGCTCGCCGTCGTGTGGACGAGCTGCGGGAGGAAGCCGACCGCGTCCAGGCCGAGCTGGCCGTGGCCGAGCGGGAATGGAAGGAGTGGGTCATCGCCCGCTCGCGGGTCGGCGAGGTGCTGGCGCCGGTGGACGAGACCGAAGATCACGCCCGGACCGAGCGGGCGAGGCCGACCGAGGGACCGGCCGAGGAGGCATCATCGGCGTCGAGGGCCGCGAAGCCGAAGTCGCAGGTGCCCATGTGGCGCGAGGGACTGGCCTGGTCCGTGCTGTCGATCGACTACCAGCGCATCCTGCAGGCCCTTACGGACCGGCATCGCCTCCATCAAGGGCCGCTGACCTGCCAGGAGATGGCCGTCTCGTTCGGCCTGGACGCGGTGCCGGCGAAGGTGGAAGCGCTGCGGTCGAAGGCGAAACGCCTGGTCGCGCGCGGCTGGCTGGCCGAACAGCAGCCGGGCCGCTTCACGCTCGCGCAGAATGTGACCGGGCCAGGCGGCGGGTCATGAGCAGGGTCATCGACCAGTAGACCATCGCCTCGGCGCTGGTGGTGCGGCGCTCGAAGTCGCGCACCAGGCGGCGGGTGCGCATCAGGTGGGCGAAAAGGCGCTCGACGATCCACCGCTTGGGCAGCACCACGAAGCCACGCATGTCGTCGCTGCGCTTGACGATCGCCAGGACCAGGGCGAGCGTGGCCAGGCAGTGCTCGACGAGACTGCCGGTGTAGCCGCCATCCGCCCAGACCAGGGCCAGCCTGTGGTGCGCGTCGGCGACTTGGTACAGCAGGACCGGGGCGGCGGCGCGGTCGCCGACATCCGCGGCGGTGACCATCACCGCGAGCAGCAGACCGAGGGTGTCGACCACGACATGCCGCTTACGGCCGTTGATCAGCTTGCCGCCGTCGAAGCCGCGGCTGTCGGAGCCGACGACCGCGTCCGCCTTCACCGACTGGGAGTCGATCACTCCGGCCGTCGGCTCCGTGTCGCGGCCCGCCTTCTCGCGGACCTGCGCACGTAGCCGGTCGTGGAACTCCTTGACCAGGCCATGGTCGCGCCAGCGGCGGAAGAAGGCGTATACCCGGTCCCACGGCGGGAAGTCGGCCGGCATCGCCCGCCACTTGATGCCGTTGTCCACGAGGTAGCGGATCGCATCGAGTACAGCCCGGTGGCAGTACGCCTCCGGCCGGCCGCCGCGACCGCGCATCCAGCCCGGCACCGGCAGCAACGGCCGGACGGCCGCCCACTCCGCGTCCGTCATGTCCGTCGGATAGCGCGGCTGCCGCAATCCGTTGTCGGCGGCGTTTCCGAACCGGTGAGCCAGGCAGTCACACTCCCAGGTGACCGAGCTGGACTGCCCGGCCGTCGGCACGGAAGACTGTTGCATCAGGGCCTCCTGCTGCTCGGTGATTCGACACCAACGAGCTGTTCAGGAGGCCCTGTCCGTATGCGCCAAGCGCCCCACGATCACCCAATCGGGACTCCCGTTCGACGCGCATCTCTCAAGATCGGAACGACAACAACTACTTATCAGCGTTGACGCTCCAGGGTGAGGATGGCTGAGCCCCGCAGGCCTTGGAAGACACTCTCCGAGGTCGAACTGGCCACCGCCGAGTGGATCGACTGGTACTGCCACCGCCGACTCCACGGTGAGATCGGGCACATCAAACGACATGCTGAGGGCGCCGCGCAAGTCGTCGTCTGGATCTTGCCTGGGGGTTTGTGGTTTCGCGGTAGTAGTTGGTCTCGTATTCAGCGGGTGCCCTCCACCCGCTTCTCCAACGACCTGCTCGCCATGGTCGTAGGTGAACTCGGCGTCGCGAAAGCGGGAGTGGAGCGGGCGTTCGCGCGTAAGGTCGCGGCCGAGAGACCCTGAGCCGGCGGGTCATCGAGAAACCCGGCGGTGAGATCGTTCTCGGCCTATCATCGGGCTTGACCCCGGGGACACGGATGGTGAGCGGAATGGGCCAGCGACGCGCTCTCGTGGTCGGGATCGCGGAGTTCGCCGCCAGCTCGCGGACCGTACCCGACGCGGAGGAGGCAATCGACTGCGCGGCTTGGCCGCCGTTGCCCGACGCCGGCGACTGGGCAGGCCGCGTCGCGACGATGCTCGACGAGCTCGGTTTCCAGGTGACCCTGCTGGCCGGGGCGACGGCGCCGGCGGCGGCCGACTTGGGCGCGGCCGTGACGCGCACCATCCAGGAGGTTGGCCCGGACGATGTCGTGATCGTCCACGTGATCACCCATGGCGACCAGCCCCCGGATATGGACACCGCGTACGCGATCGGCGCCGACGGGCGGCGCGACGAGACGTGCAACGTCGACGCGTGGGTCCGGACCGTGGTCGCCGGCGGCGACGCACGACCACGGACCCTGTTCCTGCTCGATTTCTGCCGCTCTGGCGTTGCCACCGTGCCCCGTTGGCATCGCCGCCCATTCCAGGCGTCGAACCGGGCCTGGGTCCTCGCCGCGTCGGCCCCTGACTCCGACGCCTTCGACTGCGCCTTCAGCCGCGCCGTCGTCCAGGTCCTCCGGGAGGTCGCGGCGGGAGACTTCTGCACGCATCCGTCCCGGCCCACGGTCCCGTACCTGGCGGTGTCCGCGCGGATCCGGGAGGTCGTCGCGGGCGATGACGGCGACGGCGTCCTGCTGCCGATCCAGGAGCCCACCGGGACGCCGATCGACACGATGACGGCCGCCCGGCTGGATCTGCCGTTCTTCCCGAATCCGGACCACCGGCGCGCCGCCTTCGATGACGCCCTCGCCGCCATGGACGACCGGCTCGCCGAGTTCGCGCGCGAGGTCGACCACCTCGTCGACCCCCGTCATTTCCGTGACCGGGCGGCTGCCCGCTGGGAAGCAGGCCGTCGGCCCGGGCTGTTCCAGGGGCGTGAGCGCGAGCTGCGGGCGCTTTCGGCGTTGGTCGACGGAGCGGCTGCAGCGGTGCCGTGGATCGTCACCGGTAGCCCCGGGGTGGGGAAATCGGCCCTGCTCGGGGTGCTGGTGTGCGCGGCCCACCCCACGCTGCGGCACGCGACCGAGGAGGTGTGGGGCCACTTGCCCGCGCCGGCCGCCACGCCGCACCTCGCCGCCGTACACGCCCGGCAGCAGACCGTCGACGCCATCACGACGTCCTTGCTCACGCAGCTCGCGCCGGAGGCGGCGTCGGCGGAGGCGCCGGCGTCGGCCGAGGCGCTGCTGGAGGTGGTCGCTGAACGTCCCGTCGCCCCGGTGATTGTGATCGACTCGCTGGACGAGGCCATCGACTCCGAGGAGCTGAGCGCGCGGCTGTTGGTGCCGCTCACCCGCGTACGCAGGGCGGATGGCTCCGCGGCGTGCCGGCTGATCGTCGGCATGCGCCCCTGGGAGGAGTTCGAGCCGCTCCGGCGGGCCGTTGCCCTCGCGGGCGGCACAATCCTGGACCTCGACCAGGTCCCGGCCGCGGAGCTGGCCGGGAACCTGCGCGCGTACGTCCAGCGCGTCCTGCGGGCCGGCCGCGGGTACGGCTCGGTGGACGGCCACTGGTTCGTGACCGCGATCGCGGACGGGGTCGCTGCCACGCTGACGCGTACCGGCGATGCCCAGCCTCGGTGGGGCGGGTTCTTGATTGCCCGGCTGTTCGCTGAGTACGTCGCTCACACGCTGCCCCCGGTCACCGACCAGGCCCAGGCTGATCGGCTGCTCGCCCAGGTCCCGGCCTCGCTGCCCGAGGTTCTCGAGATGACGCTGCACCGGCCCGAGGTCGGTCCCTGGATGCGTCCGGTTCTGGCGGCGCTGGCGCACGCGCGCGGCGTGGGCATGCCACCGAAGATCATTCGGGCTATAGCACCCCTGTTCGCGCCGGAGGGTCTGGGATCACCATCGACCAGGGACGTGCGCCGCGCCCTGGAGGAGGGGCGTTTCTACCTCCGCCAGTCGGCCGACGTCAGCGGAACCAGCGTGTTCCGCCTCTTCCACGAGAGTCTCGTCGAGTATCTGCTCGCGCACCCCCGTGCCGTACCCGCCGACGCGGCATCGGAGCCGGCGACATGAGCGGTACGGACCGCGGGGCACTCGCCGGCATTCTGCTCAGCCAGGTGGGCCGCCACCCCGACGGGTCACGTCGCTGGGCGGAGGCGGACCCGTATCTGCTGCGCCACGCCGTGCAGCACGCGGTCGAGGGCGGATGCCTCGACGAGCTGCTCGCCGATTCCGAGTTCCTGGTCTACGCCGATCCCGCCACGCTGATCCCCGCGCTGCCCGGTGCGTCCAGTCCGGACGCGGTCATCGCCGCGACCGTCTACCGCAGCGCGCTGGAGGACCTCCGGTCCGCGCTGCCCGAGCGGCGCCGTCAGTACCTCGCCATCAGCGGCTCCCGCGTCGGCGCCCAGGCGCTGGCCCGGCGCCTCAGCCGGCCCTTCGGATCGCCGGCTCTCGCGCTGGAGCCGCTGTTCTCCACCGGCTCCGAGATCAAGCCCGCCGTACGGGCCGTGTTCGACGACGGCGACTTCCGGGTGTACGCGGTGGCGGTGGCACGTACCGATGGTCGGCAGGTCGTGGTCACCACCGGCACCGACCGGGAGGGCTACGACACGATCGTCCGGTTTCGTGATCTGCTTACGGGCGAGCCCACGCTGCCGCCGATCACGATCACGGGTGACCGCGAGCATCCGGGACGGGCATCGCGGTACCAGGGTGTGATCGCGGTGTCCGAGGTCGACGGCGCAGCCGTCGTGGTCCTCCGCTCCGAGGGTGGGCTGGTCGTACGGTCGGTAGCCACCGGACAGATCGTACGCGAGCACCCCACAGGCGAGGGATCCTGCCTGGCCACCGGGGTGCTGGCGGGGCGTGCGGTCGCCGCGCTCGACGAGGAACCGGGGATTCTCGTACGCGACCTCGACACCGGGGCGACCGTCGGACCGGTGATCCAGACTCCGTCGGAGCGTCTCTGTTCCTTGGAGCTCGGCGAGATCGGTGATCACCCCGTCCTCGTCTACGCCACCCACAGCGGCCGATACGGAGACGAAGACCCCGGCAGCACGTGCCAGGTCATCGACCTGAACAGCGGCGGCCAGATCGGCCCTGCCCACCGGTGCTCACCCCGGTCCGGCACGGCGATCGCCCGCCTCGGCTTGCACGAGGGCCGCCCCGTCGTCGTCGTGGGTCCGCAGCACGTGCACACTGACATGAACGGCGAGCGACATCACCCCAACGTCGAGATCCGGGACGTGTTCACCGGCGAGGAACGGTTTCCCGCCTGGACGCAGTTCGAGGGGATAACGGCGCTGGCGGTGACGCTGATGGACGGCCACGCGGTGCTCGTGGCCGGCGACGGCAGCGGCGCTGTGACCGTACGGGACCTGAGCGGCGGCGAGCCGTACGAGCTGCTCCGCCTCGGGGTCGCCCGGGGCTGGGTGGGCGATCTTGAGATCGCCCGGGCCGACGGACACGTCCTGGTCCTCGCCGCGTGCGACGACGGCGCGCTCCGGGTGGCCGACCTGTCACCGTCGGACTCAGGCCCGGCCGATCCGTCTCCCGGCCACCAGATCGGCGTCGAGTCCATCGCCCTGGCCAGGGTCGGCGGGCATCCGGTGGTGCTCAGCGGCGGCCATCTCGGCGACCTCTACCGTCGCGACGCCCGTACCGGGTCGCGGACGGCGCGGCTGTGGCACGGGGACCTCCGGATAACCGACATCGCGGTGACCACGATCGCCGAGCACCAGGTGGCGGTGACCGGGAGCCCTCGAGCCGGCGTACGGCTGCACGATCTCGCGTCGGGACAGCCCCTCGCCGACTATCGGTCGCCCGGTGACGACATGGAATGGGTACACTCCGTCGACGTGCTCTGGATGGACGGCCAGCCGGTCATCGTGGGAGCGGGGGACGGCGGCCTCGTCTGGATGTGGGACCTGCTAGGCGGCGAATGCCTGCTGCACTGGATGGTGCCCGACGGCGACGCCCACCGGGCGGTCTGGCGTGGTCTGCTGGTGGACGGCACGCCTGTGCTCGCCGGGGTCCAGGCGGAGTACGGACCCACCACGGGCCATATCGCCTTATACGATCTCGCGAGCCGCAGCCGGCGCGACGTCGTTATCCAGGCGTTCGAGGGATACAGCTCGGCGCAGTGCCTCGCCGTACACGAGCATCGGGGCGTCCCACTCGTCGCGTTCGCCGACTTCAATGGCACCCTCGCGGTGTGGGAGGCGAGGACCGGCACCCTCGTCAGCCGCGTCGTCAACGACGCCGACACGGAGCGCCCGCAGACCGCGCTCGCCTGCGGTGAGGCCGACGGCCGCGCCGTCTGCGTGGTCGGCACCCAGGCAGGCCACCTCGGCGTACACGACCTGCTCACCGGCGAACGGCTCGCCGACACCGTGCTTCCCGGCGGGTGGATCCACTGCCTCGACATCGACGACGACGGCCTCGTGGCCGTCGGGTACGGGCAGGAGGTTGCCGTCCTGGACATGAGCGGTGCCGTCACGGGTGGCGCCTCGTGACGCGCATCCTGGGGGTCCACGGCGTCGGGAACCACGACCCGCACCGCTCCGCCGCGGAGGCCGCCGAGCGGCTCACGGCCACCTGGCAACGGCATCTCACCGCCGGCGGTGCCGGTGTACGGTCGGACGACGTGCGGGTCGCCTACTGGGCCCATCACCTGCACCGGCGGCGCCGTCAAGGGCCCGAGACCGACCCCCACGGCCTGTCCCCGGCCGAGCTGGACGTGCTCGCCGCCCTGGTCGCCGAGGTCGACGCGACGGCCGTACGGCAGGGCCGGCTGACGCTGCCGCTCCGGCAGGCGATCGCGCTGCTCGCCGCGCGCGGTGGCGTCGCGGTGCCGGTGATGTCCGCCTTCATTGCGGTGTTCTGCCGCGAGGTGCACGCCTACCTGGGACATCCCGGCGCGCCGGGGCGGGCCTCCGTACGCGACTCGGTGGCCGAGTCGATCATCGAGCACCGTCCGCGGGTGGTGATCGCGCACTCGCTCGGCTCTGTGATCGCGTACGAGGCACTGTGGTCGCGGCCCGGACCCGACGTCGACCTGCTGGTGACCCTCGGCTCGCCTCTCGGCCTGCCGTCCGTCGTTTTCGAGCGGCTGTGCCCCGCGCCCCGAGACGGCCTCGGCCAGCGCCCACCCCGGGTTCGGCGATGGGTCAACCTGGCAGATCCGGGCGACATCGTCGCGATCCCCAGGTGGCTGGCGACGAAGTTCGCCGGTGTGGACACCGACGGGGAGGCGTCGATCCATTCGGTCGACTTCCACCGCGTCGCGTCGTACCTCCGCCTTCCCGACGTCGCCCGGGCTATCGCCGAGCTCGGGTAAGCGGGTCAGTGTGGCTTCCGGGTCGCCCATGTCCAGGTCGGCGAGGTGGCTGAAGACCAAGCAGGAGCTGATCGGGTTGCCGCCGCCCGGGTACATGGTTCTGTTGACCGCCGCCATCGAGTTTCCGGCGGCGTACAGGCACGGGATGACCTCCCCTTCGGTGTCGGCATGCTCACCGGGTCTTGCCCGATGTTTCCTCCCCGCTGTGGCGCCTGCCCGGCGAGTTGGGGCGGGTCGCCGTTCTGGGCGTCGAGGACCCGCGGCGCCCTGCGGTGCCGTTCTCAGACCGGATCGAGGAATCGGCGGGCAGATCGGCCGTCCGCCGCAGCCGCATACCAGCACGTCGCTCACCGAGTCCGCGGTGTCGAGTTCGCGGCGCCCTGCGGCGTCGGACAGGATGGCGGCCGGGTCGTGGCGCCGGCGGCTTCGGTGTCCGCGATGGTCGCGGCCAGGGCGTACCAGCCGGGCTCGGCAAGGATCTGCTCGGCGAGTTGGGGCAGTGCGCAGGTGGTCGAACTGGCGCATCAACAGGGAACCCTGCGCCCCGACATCTCCGCGCGGGACATCACGTACCTGGAGGTCGCCCTCGTCGGCATCATGGGCGCCACCGCGGACGACCCCGACGCCTACCGGCGCCACCTGGCCCTGTTCCTCGACGGCGCACGGCTGGGCCTGGCAGCTTTACCCTCGTCGTAGCCCGAGCGCGCATTCGCGTCGACTAGTGGTGCGCGCACTTGCCGCGAGGCCATCTGGCCCTCGACCTCAGCCTGCTACCACTCACAACGACCCGAGCCATCAGGTGGACTCCCAGCATCCCACTGTCGTCAAACGATCGTTTTACGACAGGCAGCTGACGCCTCCAATGAACCCGTGCAATCCGGGGGTTCGTGGCGGCTCGAGTTTAATCAGATCCGATGGTGATTGCTGACAGGGTTTGACGACAAATAGGGTCCGATCCTCCGTACGGAAGGGGCCCCGGGTGGCGAACCCGGTCTACAAGCGGGTCTCGACGGACCAGCAGTCCACCGCCCGGCAGGACCTCGTCCTGGAGAAAGCCGGGATCGAGGACCCGGTCGTCTTCGAGGAGGACCCGGGCACCTCCAGCCGCCTCCACCCGCTCCAGCGCCCGAAGTTCCACGAACTGCTCACCTACGCGCGGCCGGGCGACATCGTGCACATCTCCGAGATGTTCCGCCTCGCGAGCGCCGACTTGGGCGGGATGCAGACTTCATCGTCGGTGGGCTGCTGATCGACTGCCAAGCCACCACGCGCCCCCACACCATCCATCCATCGTTCTGCCGTACAGCAGCTCGCCGGATACCTGCGGCTCGACTACGACAACGCGTACGGCATCGACCGGGGCGACCTCTGCCCTTCCCGGCAGGGCGCTCTGATCACGTGGAACGTCCCGGAGTTCCTCGGGCCTTGACCCCGAATCCTGAACACGGGTTATGCGGCTGGTGCCAGCCTAGTTGGTGTGTGGTGGAGGGTGTTCTCGAAGGCGATCGGTGATCGTTGTCCGAGGCGGGAGTGTCGGCGTCGGGTGTTGTAGCGGTGGAGCCAT
>NZ_JBSFVG010000044.1:0-6954 GCF_053592195.1 Streptomyces sp. NPDC002776
TCCGGAACATCGCTGGTCTTCAAACTCCAGTCCGTCGTGGCCACGTCGCACACCTCCGAGATCAGGGTGTTGCGACGACCAGTTGAATCCACCTTGCGCCCCGCGGTCGCTGTGGTGAATGAGGCCGGAGCCCTTCTTGATCCTCCGTCTCCACAGTGCCATCTCCAGTGCGCCCAAAGGGAGTTCGGTGCGCATGTGGTTCGCGACCTGCCAGCCGACGATCATCCGCGAGTACACGTCCAGGACGAACGCCACGTACGCCCAGCCGGACCAGGTGCGGACATACGTCATGTCCGCTACCCACAGCTGATCCGGCCGCGAGGCCGTGAAGTCGCGGTCGACCAGGTCCGACGGCCTGGGTGCCGACGGCTCCGGCACCGTGGTGCGGCGACGTTTCCCGCGGATCACGCCCTCCAGGCCCAGCTCACGCATCAGCCGCTCGACGGTGCAGCGTGCCACGAGAATGCCCTTGCGCCTGAGCGCGCGGGTGATCCGGCGAACACCATAGGTGCCGCCGGACTCAGCATGGATCTGTTCGATCAGCGGCATCAGCTACTCGTCGCGCAGTCGGCCGGCCGACTTCGGCCGCTTCTTACGTGCGTAGTACGCCGACTCCGACAGCCCCAGCACCCGGCAGGCGAACCCGACCCCGAGACCCTTGTCCGTGAGGTGGTCGATCACCTGGTCGGCCTCGTCCAGGGACGGTCGAGTTCGGCCGCAAAAAATGCGCTCGCGGCTTTGAGGATCTCATTCGCCCGCCTCAACTCCGCTACTTCTTTGCGGAGTTGCTTCAGCTCCTCGTGCTCGGCGATGGTCAGCCGGTCGTCGCGTTCGCCGGCGTCCGCCTCAACCTGGCGGACCCAGCCGCGCAGGGCTTCCTTGTGGATGCCCAGGTCCTTGGCGACATGCGCGATCGGCCGGCCGGTAGTGCGGACCTCGCGGACGGCCCGCTCGCGCAGCTCGCCCGGGTATCTACGTGGTGCTGGCACTGCTCGTGGTTCTCCTTCGGACCAGGATCATAAACCTGGCTTCAGGGACTCCACGAAACCGGGGTCAGCTCACCTGGTACAGGCCGCCACCCCCTTGGGTGACCTGATGGCGTGGCTGACCCCGCTGGTACCTCTCGCCCCGAGCCTGACGGTGGCGTCGGTCGCGCTCATGGGGTCCTGCCGGCCCTGGCGCATCCCCGCGGCGTGGTGGACCAGCCAGACGGCCGCGGCCGGCACGCCCGGGGCGCTGGCGACCACCCTGCGCTCACAGCGCAGCGCCGCCGGCCCGCTGGGGCAGAAGAACCTCGTCCTGCGGATGCTGCCCGAGCTTCCCATGCCGACGCTGGTGGTCTGGGGGCTCCAGGATCGATGTGCTTGAGACGCTGAAAAATGTCACGGAAGGGGACGATGGCCTGGTCGTAGAGGGTCTGCCGCGCCTTCTCGGGCGGATCGGGCTCGGTCCCGGGTGGGATGCGTTCGGCGATGATCTTCCGGGTGGTGGCCAGGTCTGCGCGTCGTGCTTCGGTCTCGGCCAGAGCGGCGGTCAAGTGGTCGATCTGGCTGCGTAGTTCGTCAGCCCGGGCCGTGGTTTTGTCGTGCTGGTCCTGGAGGTCTGCCAGGAGCTCGCTGATGTTCACGCGGCCAGCCCGAGGGTGTCGCGCCAGGTGGGGGCGGGTGTGGTGAGGCGGCGGGCCATGTTGGCGATGGAAGCCCAGTAGACGCGCGAGGCGGAAGTGTCGAGGCGGTGGTCGTACTCGCGGGCCAGGCGGCGGTGCAGCATCAACGTGCCGTTGACCTGCTCCACGATCCACCTCTTCGGTTGCGGGACGAAGCCTTTGCCCTGGTCTGCGGCGTTGCGGCGGACGACCTCGACGTCGATGTCCAGCAGGGCGCCGTGGATGAGAACCTCGTCCTTAAAGCCCTGGTCCACCAGGGCCTTCTCCAGACGCATCCGCACCGCTCGGCCGCCTGATCGAGCAGGGCAGTGCCGGCTGCGTTGTCATGGGCGGAGGCGGCCAGCACTACGACGCCGATGATCAGCCCCAGAACGTCAACGGCCAGTCCCCGCTTGCGCCCCGACACCTTCTTGTTGGCGTCCAGTCCCGTCGTGGTCTTCGGGACACCCGCGGCCGCGCGGACGGACTGGGTGTCGATGATCACCAGGGACGGGTCCTCTAATCGCCGGGCTCTCTCCCGCACTTGGCAGCAGGAGTTCGGAGATCCGCTGGTCGAGCCCGTCCTGGCGCCACAGGCCGAAGTAGTAGAACACCGCCGACCAGGACGGCAGATCATGCGGGAGGTAGCGCCACTGGCAGCCCGTCCGGTTCTGGTAGAAGATCGCGTTCACGACCTCCCGCAGATCGCAGGAGCCGGGATCTCCGGTCACTGACCGAGCCACTCTCTCCTGCTTCCAGGCCGTGATCATCGGCTCAATCAACGCCCACTGCTCGTCCGATAAGTCGCTGGGGTACGGCTCTCGCTCCATGCCCGCATCTCAGCATGCACATGCCCAACAGAGGGCCTGCGCGACGATCAGTACCTCGATCGAGCGATCACGAACCGAGGAAGATCGGACTTAACGTCCACTGAGGGCGTCAACACCAAGTAGCTGTTTCTGATCCCCGGTTTCTGGGAGCCTTGAGGCATAGCCTGGTGCGGTGTCCGAGGGTGCGATACGGGGTGGGAAGAGGATTTGCCGGGCTTGCGGGGAGCCGTTGAGGCCGGAGGCCCGTCGGGGTGCGGTGTTCTGCTCGACTGCGTGTCGTTCCAGGCAGTGGCGGGTGGAGGACCGGTTGCGGAAGCGGCTTGCGGCGGTGAAGGACGGGGCCGGCGAGGTCGAGTGCCCGGAGTGCGGGACCCGGTGGATCGCGGGGGTGGATCGCCGTTCGGACGCGGTGTTCTGCTCGACGAAGTGCAAGGTGAGCGCGTGGAAGCGCCGGAAGGAACCGTTCGGCGAACGGTCACAGTAACCGCTGAGCGAACGCATCCTGAGACCCGCTTCGGTCGCTAACCGATCATTTGCGGTCATCCATTGTGATCTGTGGATGTGCGGTCCGACTCTCGACAGAGATGCGGGCCTTGTCCCGTTACGGTCCGAAGTGCCGTTTCTGGGCCCGCACTTGGGTGGTGAAAGCCATGTCCGAGGAGAACGTCGGGGCGGTCAGCCAGTCCCGCTACGAACAGATCATCGCCGAGCTTCGTGAAGTCGTCGAACAGCAGACCCGGGGTCAGTTCACGATCGGGGACCGCGCCCTGGAAGTGGAACCGATGAGGCAGCGAGGCGGCCTGGTCGGGTCAAGTGAGTACACGGTCGAGCAGTCGCTGCAACGGCTGTCTGATGACATCGGATTGAGCGTCGGAGCGGTAAAAACAGCCAGGTGGGTGGCGTCCCGCTGGCCGAAACAGCACCGGCAGCCGAAGCTCGCCTCCTACACGGTCCATCGCTCGCTGGCGAACATCGAGGACGAGGACGAGCGGTTCAAGGCGATCCTGACGCCGTCGAACGGCAAGGCCCGTTGGACCACGGACGACGCCAATCGCCGGGTGGGACAGCAGGTCGAAACACCGATCACGCCGCAGGAGAAGGTCACCGCGATCCACTCGCTGGCCCGGGAGCCCGAGGTCGCCGCGGCGGTGACCACCGACTTCCTGAAGCGTCCGCAGGTCGCGGCCAAAGTGTCGGCGGAGGACAAGGTCCGGGTGGTGGAGGAATTCACCCGCGACGAGTCGGTGGCGACCACCGCCGCGACCAGCCTGATGCGCCGGCCGGACGTCGCGTTCAAGGCGATGAGCGACGACACCGCCCGCTTCCAGGCCAACCGGGCCCAGATGGACCGCTTGCGGCAGACGCACGAGCACTTCGAGGACCATCATCCCCTCGCTCCGGCGGTCCGCAACATCGAGAGGTGTCGGCGTACACCTGAACGTCCCCACCCGCGTACGGATGAAAAGGGACAGTTGCTGATGCGTTGAGACCTGCTGCTCGGCACTCTGCTGCTTGGTCGGTGAGAGGCGGCGGCAGGAGGTCGACGGTGGTCCTGGATCCGCATCGTTGGTTGGAACTTCGGCGCTTCCGGAGTCTGCTGGAGTCCGGGGCGATCAGCCTGTCGGAAGTGGCCCGGGAGACAGGGCTGGACCGGAAGACGGTCCGCAAGTACTTGTCGGCACCGGGGCCGGCGACCCCGCCGCGCCGGTCGCCGAACGGGCGGTCGAAGGCGAGGGTGATCGACGAGTTCGCGCCGCTGGTGGACTCGATGCTGCGGGCAGAGATTTTGATGAAGGCCGCGGTGATCCACGGGCGACTGGCCGCGGAGTACGGGTTCACCGGCAACTACCAGCGCGTCAAGCTCTACGTTCAGGAAGCCCGGCCTCGCATCGCCGAGGAACTCGGCATCACGCCGAAGGAACTCGCCGGCATGCACCGCCGGTTCGAGGTCATCCCCGGCGCCCAGGCCCAGGTCGACTGGGGCGACGAAGGCAAGATCCTCGCCCACATGGGCATCCCGAAGGTCTACTCCTTCCACGTGACGCTGTCGTACTCGCGTGACCCGTTCTGCTGCTTCACCACCAGCCAGGACCTGCAGACGTTCTTCGACTGCCACCGCCGGGCCTTCGCCCACTTCGGGGGCGTCCCGATGACGATCGTCTACGACCGCACGAAAACGGTGGTCCGCCGCCACGTTGCTCCGGGCGAGGCGGTCCCGCTGCACCCGGAAGCGGTCGGGTTCGCCGGCCACTACGACTTCGACATCGACGTCCTGGCCGCCTACCGTCCCACCGGCAAGGGACGCGTCGAGCGCCAGGTCCTCATCGTCCGCGACCACGTCCTGTCCGGCCGGTCGTTCTCCTCCGTCGAGGAGATGGACGCCGCCTTCGCCGCCTGGGTGCCGCAGCGGCGGGCCCAGGCCCACAGGACACACCAGCAGATCATCGGAGAGCGGGCAGCCCGCGACCACGCAGCTCTCAAGCCTCTGCCGCAGACTCCGTATCTGGTGGCCGAGCGGCATCTGCGGCCGGTCGGCAAGGACTGCCTGGTTGCCTTCGGTGGCAACCTCTACTCCGTGCCTGCCCGCAGGGCCCGACCGCGTCAACTGGTGGAGATCCGGGCCACGAAGTCGCAGGTCATGCTGCATTCCACCATCGCGGACGCCAGCGGCGGGACGCTGCTGGCCACCCACCCACGGGCGATCGGCCGCGGAGCCCGCGTCGTCGACGAGGCCCACTGGGACGGCCTACCCACCGGCAAGGGCCGCCGGACCACCACCGGCGATGTTCTGCCACGGCCTCGCAAGGAGCGTCCTCTGGGCGAGGAGGCCGGTCCTCTGCAGGCCCTGCTGAACCGGGCCGCGGCCACCCGCGTCGAGGTCGGCCGCCGTCCGCTGTCGGTCTATGACGAGCTGACCGGCACCCGCCCCTTCACCACCCGTCCGAGCACAAGGGAAACGTCTTGAGCGAGCTGGTCAGCACCCGCATCCGCAACACGGCCGGCAAGCTCGGCCTGCCCCACCTGGCCGAAACTATCAACGAGTACACCCGGCGGGCCGACGAGGGGAAGCTGGGCTACCTCGACTTCCTCGACCTGGTCCTCTCCGAGGAACTCGCCGTCCGTGACGACCGCCGCTTCCGCCAGGGCCTGCGGCTCTCCAGACTGCCGCACCACAAGACGCTCGATGAGTACGACTTCTCCTTCCAGCCCGACCTCGACCCACGCAAGGTCAAGGACCTCGCCACCCTCTCGTTCGTCGACGGCAAAGCGAACGCCGCCCTGCTCGGGCCGCCCGGGGTCGGCAAGACCCACATCGCCGTCGCTCTCGCGGTCGCGGCCTGCCGGGCCGGCTACTCGATCTACTTCACCAGCCTCGACGACATGGTCCGCAACCTCAAAGCCGCTGAAGCCGCCGGCCGTCTGACGAACAAGCTCGGCACCTATCTGCGGCCCAGCGTCCTCGTGGTCGACGAGGTCGGCTACCAGCCCCTCGAACGAGCCGAGGCGAACCTGGTCTTCCAGGTGATCTCCAAGCGTTACGAGAAAGGCTCGATCATCCTGACCTCGAACAAGACCTTCAGCGAATGGGGCCAGGTCTTCGGCGACGAGGTCCTCGCCACCGCCATCCTCGACCGCCTCCTCCACCACTGCGAAGTGATCTCCATCAACGGCCCCAGCTACCGGCTCAAGAACCGCCTCAAGGCCATCGAGCGGGAGAACGAAGTGGCCTGACAGCTGGGGACGTTCATCCGTACGCAACTGGGGAGAAAAGTCCGTACGCCGACAAGAGGAGTATTGAGTTCCTTGACCTGGTCACGGCCTGCCACGCGTTCGTCGCCGCGGCCGGCCGCACCGTCCCCGGCCTGCGGGACCGCACGCTCAACGAGGACGAGTCCGCGATCGTGCACCAGAACATCGCGAAATGCCGGGCGACGCTCGACTGGATCGAGCAGGCCGTCGACACCGGCAAGGTCGACATGGATGACGCCCTGGCCGAGTTCCTCAAAGGCGAGTGAGTGATGGCCCGGGCCTCGCGGCGCCGGGGTGATGCGGCCAGACGCCACGCAGACACACTGCGGTTCATCCTGTTCGAGGCCCGGCCCGCGGGGCTGAGCTTCCAGCAGCTGGTCCGCGCTTCGGGCCTGACGCCCTGCCAGGTCCGATCCGGGCTCGCGATGTTCAAGGACATCATCGCCGAGAACGGCTGGCCGCCGCTGTCATGGACCCGCGCCGACGGCTATCAGCTCGGAGCCCTCAAGGACGTGCTCGAGAAGTACGAACGGTCTGTGATCTCCGAGAAGTTGACGGAGTTCCGCCGGTTCCTGACCGCCACGGTCCTCCCGCACGAGCAAGCCCACCCCGGCGACAAGTGGATCAAGTATCTCGTCGCCCAGGTCAACTCCATCGAATCGACCCTCGACCTCATGAAAACCGCCTGACATCCGTCCGCTTCGTGGGGTCTGCCCGGCCTTCGGCCGG
>NZ_JBSFVG010000044.1:6964-8302 GCF_053592195.1 Streptomyces sp. NPDC002776
CCCCTATTTTTTTATTCTTAATCTCCCCTCTACTAATTTAAACCCGCCTCACTTCGGGCGTGTGGGTGGGTTGGGCCGGCCCGCGGCGGGGCCAGACCCCACCGTCATGTTGAAGGCCCTGACATGCGTGAACGCCTCTATCCCTCGGACACCACGAACGCCGAGTGGGCATTGATCGAACCGCTTCTTCCTCCGCCGGCCTGCGAAACACCCACGGGCGGAAGGCCGGAGAAGCACCCTCGCCGCGAGATCGTCGACGCGATCCGCTACGTCGTCGCCACGGGCTGCAAATGGCGGGCACTGCCCGCCGATTTCCCGCCCTGGCGCACGGTCTGGGGCTTCATGGCCCGCTGGGCGGCCGCCGGGATCATCGGACAGATCCGTGACGCGCTCGCCGCCCGCATCCGCCGTGACCTGGGCAAAGGCCCTCGGGCGGTCGCAACGGTCATCGACTCCCAGTCCGTCAAAGCCGCCTCGACCGTCACCTCCGAGTCCAGGGGCTACGACGCCGGGAAGAAGATCAACGGCCGCAAGCGGCACCTCGTCGTCGACACCCGCGGCCTGCCGTTGATGGTGATGGTCACTCCCGCCGACCTCCACGACTCCGCGGCCGCGAAGGAAGTCCTGTTCCGCCTGCGCCTCATGCACCCCGAGATCACGATCGTCTGGGCCGACTCCGCCTACGCGGGCAAGCTCGTGGCCTGGGCTAAGAAGCATCTGAACCTCACGATCAAGCCCGTCAGCCGCCCCAAGGACGCCTCTGGATTCGTGATCATCCCGCGACGTTGGGTCGTCGAACGGTCGCTGGCCTGGGTCATGAACGCCCGCCGTCACGCCCGTGATTACGAGCGACTGGTCCAGCACAGCGAAAGCCTCATCACCTGGGCCGCGATCACGCTCATGACCCGCCGGCTCACCCGCCGTCAGCCGAAGCCGACAGCCACCCAGGAGCAGTTCACACGAGCTGTCTGAACGGCGCCCCAGCACCACGATCACGCCCCTGAGCAGGCACGAAGTGCAGAAAAAGCTTCTGAATCTGCACGAACACCGCAACGACTGCCGGGCCTACACCGAATCCGGCGTCGACCGCGCCTGCCGCGGAGCCCCGACGATCGCCGACGCGGCTACCAGGGCACCGGCAGCGGGCATGCTCCAGGGCCCTGTTACAACCACTTACCGTGAGTGCCGGCGCATTCCCGCGATGCCGACACCCACGGTCGAACTGCTCCGGCTACGGAGGGGAACTAGTACTGCAACGGTGCTTGTTCTGAGTGCTGGGCAGTTTTCAAGGGCTGTGTCCACGTCGTTTGTAGTGACTGAGTCGTGCTTGATACTGGC
>NZ_JBSFVG010000045.1:0-7909 GCF_053592195.1 Streptomyces sp. NPDC002776
CTACATGGCGGTGGCGGTCACCGCCGAGGGCCACCGGGACATTCTGGGTCTGTGGATCGGCGATGGCGGGGAGGGCGCGAAGTACTGGCTCCAGGACCTGACCGAGATCAAGAACCGCGGCGCGGCCGATGTCCTGATGCTGATCTGCGACGGCCTGACCGGCCTCCCGGACGCCGTGAACACGGTCTGGCCTGCGACAATCGTCCAGACCTGCGTCGTTCACCGAAGCCGTCAAGGAACAACCCGTTGCTTTTATAGGACAAGCCCGTTGCTCTGGTATGAGCTTCGCCGACGACGTTCTGGACCAGCTCGCGCTGCGGTTCCAGGTCCTGTTGCCGCATCTGAACGAGCGGCAGCGGCGTCTGATACTGGCTCAGGAGGCACGCCTGCTCGGACACGGTGGGGTACGGGCCGTGGCGCGGACGGCCGGGGTGAGCGAGACCACGGTCCGCAACGGTGTGTTCGAGCTGGAGGCCGGTGCGGATCCGCTGCGGGACGGCTGCGTCCGGCGCCCCGGGGGTGGCCGCAAGCCATCTGAGGAACAGGATCCTTTGCTGGTTCCGGCGTTGCTGAAGCTGTGGAGCCGGATGAGCGGGGCGATCCGATGTCGCCGCTGCGCTGGACCACCAAGTCCTTGCGCAACCTCGCCGAGGAGCTGGCCGGTCAAGGGCACCCGGTCTCCGCTCCGACCGTCGGCCGGCTGCTGAGGGAGCAGGGTTTCAGTCTGCAGGCCAGCGCCAAGACGCTGGAGGGCAAGCAACACCCCGACCGGGACGCACAGTTCCGCTACATCAACGAACAGGTCAAGGAGCACCAGTCCGGCGGTCAGCCGGTGATCAGCATCGATGCCAAGAAGAAGGAGCAGATAGGACAGCTGCCGAACCCCGGGCGGCAATGGCGCCCCGCAGGCGATCCGGTGCAGGTGGAGGACCACAGCTTCTACTTCATCGGCCCCGACGTCGAGGTGGCGATACCCTTCGGCATCTACGATCTGGCCCACGACAGCGGCTGGGTGAACGTCGGTACCGATCACGACACCTCGGTGTTCGCCGTCGAGTCGATCCGCCGCTGGTGGCGGGCCCGTGGCCGGCTGGACCACCCGGATGCCGACCGGTTGCTGATCACCGCGGACTGCGGAGGGTCCAACAGCTACCGCTACCGGTTATGGAAGACCGAACTCGCCGCGTTCGCCGCCGAGATTGGCCTCACGGTGAGCGTCTGTCACTTTCCGCCGGGCACTTCGAAATGGAACAAGATCGAGCACCGGCTGTTCTCCCACATCTCCATGAACTGGCGTGGCAGGCCCCTGACCAGCCACGAAGTCGTGGTCAACAGCATTGCCGCGACCCGCACTCGCACGGGCCTGCGCGTTCACGCCGAGTTGGACACCGGGACCTACCCAGTGGGAATCTCCGTCAGCCGCGAGCAAGTGCGCTCACTGCCGATCACGCACCATGACCGGCACGGATCCTGGAACTACACGATCGCTCCGGCCGACGCCACCGGCGACTGCGTGATCAACGCCAGCGATCGTGACCAGGCCAGGTCGCAGGTTCTTGCGATGCTCGCCGACCCGCGTTTGAGCGGCATGACCTCATCGGAACTGGACGCACTGTGCGCCCAGTTGGCTTTCGCGCAGGCCACCCGGGCCGAGCAGCGCAAGTTCCAGCAGCGCGGCGGCCGACGCTTGCAGGCCCCCGGAGCACATGGCAAGCCCCTGCTCTCGAACGCGGACCGCATCCTTGTCACGGTGATCTACCTGCGCCGAGTCTGCTCCCAGAAGGTCCTGGTCGACCTGCTCGCCATCAACCCGGTCACGATCGGCCAGGTCATCGGCGAGACCCGCACCCTCATGGACGCACAGAAGATCACCGTCACGCAGACCGCGCACTACTTCGCCTCCGCCCCGGAGTTGCGTGACTGGGCGGAGAACGGCGCGACCACCAGTCGAATGGATCTCTCCCAGACCCTGTCCCACCCCCTACTCACCGGCATGTCCCGTCCGGACTTTCAGGCGCTGATCGACCGGATCACCGTGCCCTACCAGGCCGCGCTCGAACAACGCCGGCATCACCAGCGCGGCGGTGCCCGGCGTCCAGGAACCCGTGGCGGCGTCTTCCGCCAAAAGATCCCCGACGCGGACCGGATCCTGGCGACGGTCCTTTCCCAGCGAGATCTATGCAACCAGCAGGCCCTGGCCGACCTGTTCGGTGTCAGCCGCGGCACCATCCGCAACGCCATCGAGGACGTCCGCCCCATCCTCGAACAAGACCCGTGCGTCCCGACGCTCGCCCAACGACGCTTCACCACGGCCGCCGACGTACTCGCATCCGTCACAGAAGACAGCGAAACACCATGTTGAATCCTTACGGCTTCAGTGAACGCGGCACCTTTGCCAGGCCGCACCGAGGAAGACCGTGCGGATCGCAGCCACCAGACCACTGTGGCTGTCGGAGATCACCAACTGGACGTTCTCCAGGCCGCGGGCCCGAAGCGAGCGCAGGAACTTCGTCCAAAACGGCTTCGACTCGCTGTCGCCGACCATCACACCGAGGATCTCGCGATGCCCGGTGGCCGAGATCCCGGTGGCGATGACCACGGCCTGCGAGACGATCCGGTGATTCACCCTGGCCTTGCAGTAGGTGGCGTCCAGGAAGACGTAGGGGAAGACGGTGTGATCCAGCGGCCGTTCCTTGAACGCGGTCAGCTCCTCATCCAGCTCACCGCAGATCCGCGAGACCTCGGACTTGGAGATCCCGGAGTCCGCACCGAGTGCTTTGACCAGGTCATCCACGCTGCGGGTGGAGACGCCGTGCACGTATGCCTCCATCACCACGGCGAACAGTGCCCGGTCGATGCGCCGCCGACGTTCCAGCAGCGACGGGAAGAACGACCCGGTCCGCACCTTCGGGATCTTCAGATCGAGGTCGCCGGCCTGCGTGGTCAGCAGACGGTCGCGATGTCCGTTGCGCCAGGTCGTACGCGACTCGGAGTGCTCACGCGGGGCGGCACCGATCACCTCGGTGGCCTCGGCCTCGATGAGCTCCTGCAAGATGCGCTCGCACACCACCCTGATTGCTTCAACTCCCTCTGCCCGACGTAGTGACTCCAGCAGCCGCATCAGCTCAGACTGGGACAAGGCCATCGCGTGCTCCTCCGGTTGAACTGCCCGTTCACCACGGAGACTTACGCGATGGCCTGCCCTTGTTCAGGGAGCATGCACCGCCAGCGGATGCACGCCCCGGGCAGACACCCGCGCGTTCCGCGGCCAAGCCCGGCTACACCACTTCATGGGACGCCATCCCCTCGATCATTGGGCTGGTCACGCGGTGGGCCTTTCGGGGCGTAGGTCGGGCAGGGGGTGACGGACTCTGGGCAGGCCGAATCGGTCGTCATCTGAGCCGGATCCCGCGCGCTCTGTAGGGTTCGCGCTCGATGTACCCGAGGGCTTCCATCCGTCTCAGATGCCAGTGCACGGATGCGCTGCTACGCAGGCCGATGTGCTGCCCGATCTCGGCGACTGTGGGCGCCTCGCCGCGGTCCGTGATGGCGTCGCGAATGCAGCGCAGGATGTGCTCCTGGGTGCTGGTGAGGTAGTCGACGCGGGGCCTGGCCATATCCTCAGTAGAAACCTTGTTCGATTTTATGCGCAAGCTGGATGCTTCTCGACACAGCGCTGTGACCTGCTGTGGTCGGGCTGTGGTTGGGGTCATGGCCAGGGTGCTGTCATGGGTGTGGGTGCATCCAGCTGACTCTTTGGTCGGGGGCGTGGACGGGCCGCCACACGGGCGCTGCGGGCCCGTGGTGGAGCAGGTCGACCAGCGGCGCTGCGAGGACGATGACGTCGCGGCGGAAGCCGATCTGCGACAGGTCACAGGCGGTAGCGTGCAGCGCATCGATGCGGGTCTCGATCCCGGCGGGGCCGGTGCCGTCCAGGACGAACAGCACCCGGGGAAAACAGCGGGTAGTGCCGGCGCCATTCTTCTTGCGGTGGCTCCTGGCCGAAGGCCGGCCGGCGCTGACCTGGGGGAGGCACGGGAACATGGGCGTGGAGGCGGGCGTAGGCGCCGATTTTGGCGGCGAGGCGTTCGGGTCCCATGGTGGCCCGGTCGACTTCGACGAACGCCCGCAGCATTGATCCGCCGTCACCGCCTTGCCGGTAGTAGAGCAGAGCGTCGGGGATGACGGCTTCGCCGCCACCGATGGAGTGGTGGACCTCGGGGATCCAGTCCAGTGGCCGGCGCAGCTCGCCGCGGCGGCGGGCGTCCTTAAGGAACGCCAGCGCGGTCTTTGTCACGGTCAGCCCGTGGCCGGCCCGCAGCCGTACTGCGGTCCGGTCGGACGCCGTCTTCGTCGGCCGCACCCCCCGTAGTTCGGGCCACTGACAGGCGACCTGGATGCCGTACTGGGTGGGGAACCAGAGCCGGGTCCGTCCGGCCTGCGGCAGGGTGATCCGGTCGAGCAGGCCCTCACTGCGCAGTTTGGCCAGTCGGCGCCGGGTCTGCTCGATCCGCACCCTGGGCGCGATCACCAGGTGCATCTGTTCCGTGGTGGCCATCCGGTATTGCGCCAGCACTGCCGGCGCCAGCCGGTCCCCGCTCCATGCGTCCACATCGCTCACCACGGCTTCTCCCGCCTCGCGTACAGTGCGGCACCGGCTCATCCGGTGTCGCGCGTACGACGAAGCGCAACAGCCGCCCCGACCAGGACTGCGACCATGAAGGCCCGACCACGGTCACGGTGCGACAACACCTCCCTGGACCAGCCGTCCGTCGGCGCCGCCGCGTCGCAGACCAGGGCGTCGCTGCCCGGCGCGGGCGCGGTGCCGCCCCGGACCAGGTCGACCCACGGGTCCCGCAGGCCGTTCTGCGACAGCAGCGTGCGGATGTTGTCGCCCGCGCGCGACGAGCCCGCCGACAGCCGCTCGTTCGCTCACGGGACCCGTCCGTAAATCTGCAGGTCACCACGCATTTCCTGCCGTGGTCGGTAGCCCGACATCCCCTCTACGCCCCCAGACCTCGCCCCACAGCAGGAAAAGGAAAAGGGTGGGGGTGGGACAGCTCGGCCGGGCGGCGGGCGAGGGGATCGGGCGCCCCTCAGGTGTCCTCGCGCGACGGCGGGGCCGCGCGCGCCGGGCCGGGCCATGGCACGCGCGTGACGCGCGCATGCGAGGCGGTGCAACTGCCGGCTGCGCCGGGCAGATGCCCGTGCTCCTGGTCGTCGTCGTGCTGCTGCTCGCGGCCGGCGCCGCCTACGTCGTGCACCGGCACCCGACGTGGGGCGCGCCTCTTGGCGCCGCGTTCGGCTCGGTCACGGTGATGGCCGCGCTGGTCGGCGTGATCGTCGGCCGGTGGACCGCGCGCCCGTGCGTGGCCGGGGCATCGGGGAGCCCTGGCCACGCACGGCCCCGACCCCGCGATCCAGCGGCAAGCGCGGGTCAAATCGAGGATTAAATCCAGGGCAAGTTCGCCGTGCGAGGCTGGGGCAGGCTTGCGTGCCGGGGAATTGACCCGTGACCGTACTGTCCTCTGCGCGTTAGGCAAGGGGACACGCGCATCGGAGTCTCATGCGGTCCCAGGTCTCGCCAGTGTGGGGCCAGGAACCGCTACTGGCTCCGATGACCGCCCTGTCATGGCAGGTAGCCCCCGGCCTTCCCCCCGAAGCCGGGGGCTATCGGCTTTAGGTGGAGCCTGGCCCGGGATGGTCCGGGTGAACGTTCAGGCCCCGCGGAATGCGGGGCTGGCCCGCGCGCGGGCCAGCTGGCGGGTGACCCATGCCGATGATCACGGTGACGCCCAGGCTCTTTAAACCCCGGCGAGAAGCCGCCCCTGAGGCCGTTGTGCGCGGGCGCCGGCTGCGGGATCGGCCGCGCGCAGGCCCCGGCTCTTGAGCTTGTGTTCCAGGTTTCTAGAAGGAAATCACCTGCTTTCCGACTGTGTCGCCCACCAGGGAGATGCTTCTGCCCGCTTGAAGGACTTGGTCGGCACCGGGGAGTTCGGCGCCACCGCATTGGTTGAAGGGGCTGCCGATGGGGAGTCCGGCGAGGTTGACGTTGGCTGCTCCGGTGCCGTGAGTAGTCGCTCCCTCAGTGAGTCTCACTCAGCGCGCATCATGCTCTTCTGGACGGATTTTCCCTGGCATGTCTGGTCAAGCTGTTGTGCGACGGGCCTGATGCCCTGTCGTCGGACGAGGTGGCCCCGGACGCGCTCCAGCCGCCGCTTCCCAAGGCTGGAGTGACGCTTGAGAGCGATGGCTCCGATGCCCCGCTGCCCGGCAGTGACTACCGCAAGTGAAGCCGCCGCAGCGGCGGAACTCTCCGGGCCGCCGGGGCGTAGTGCTGTGCATGGACCCGATCAAAGAGACGCACTTGGTGGATCGGCTCACCCCATGCCCTGGCTCTGCGCGAGCGCTCGGCGCAGAGCCAGGGCATGCGAGAGAGGTCAGAGGATCTGCAGGTTCACCGCTCCGGAAGAGGTGTCGAGGCCGTTCGGCGTCAGGCACTGCAGGGTCTGGGCGGGGGCGGGAACCAGAACGATCTCGATGATGATCTGCGAGCCCTGGAAGTCACCGGATTTCACGTCACCGGTGAGGACGAGGACGGAGACACCACCGGGGCGCAGCCCGGCCACGGCTGTGTAGTCGAAGGTGGTTGTGCTGGTCCGGTCGTTCTGCCAGTTTATGCGCCCCGTTCCGGTGGAGCTGCCGGCGATGCAGGACAGCTGCCCGTTGCCGGTGAAGCTGATGGTGCCGTTGGTGTGATCCAGCGGCAGCCCCAGGCAGGGGCCGACAGCACCGTCGGCCGACAGGGCGACCTGGCGGGTGGCCAGGGTGAGGCCCGGGTTGTAGGAAGTGGTTTCGTAACCGGGGCACTCCAGCAGAGCGGTCTGCTCCGTGGTCGCCGCGGCTGCGGGTCCGGCGTAGGCGGCGGGCATGACCAGCGCCCCCACCGCTGCCAGACAGGTCAGCAGGGTGCGCAAGCGCCGTGACGGCTTGTGCTTACTCATGGGAAGTAACCTTTCTTCAGGGCGTGGTGGTGTGCGGGCTCAGAGGGCGAGCTGGAGTTGGCCGCCGGCCGTGACCCGGTCGATGCCGTCTTGCAGGCATTCGGTGAGCGCGGCGTTGGTTGACTGCAGCGTGCGCACGGCCTGAGCGCCTTCGAAGAGACCGGAGACGACCTCGCCCTTGAGGGTGACGATCACTCCGGCGACGACGCGGGCGGAGGCGGCGGTGGTGTAGTCGAGCACACTGGTGCCGCCTTCACGGCGAGTGTGTAGTACGGGGGTGTCCGTCGCCGCGCAGGTGGTGAGGAAGTTCGCTGTGGTGTCGGCGACGGTGGTGGGGGTGCTGACGAGCGCGTCTGCCGCGGGAAGGACTCCCGCGACAGCGGTCCGGATGAGCGTGTGCCTTATGCGAACTCCTCGAACGTGTGGGGCTTCGAGCACCATGCGCTTCGGGCGGGAAATACGCCAGTGGCGGTGGTGACGGAGTCACATACGAGGCGGGTGTAGCCGGTGAGGTGAAGCGCAGCGCACGAAACCGGAGCGTGGCCGGTGGCGTGCGCCCCCTCCCGGGGGTCTCGGCGTCACCCGTTCAGTTCGGCGTCGCGTGTGACGGCATAGAACCCGAGAGAACGCAGTACGGCGGTGATGGGTTGGGCAGGTTCGAGCGCCGTCCGTTCCTGCTCCACCAGCGCCCGTGCCCGGGCCAACGCCAGGTCCGCAGCCCCGCAACCGGTGATCGCATCGACGCACCAGGCGACTTCGTGCGCGTCGGTCGGCAGGGTAGACATATGGACCGAGCTGGGACAGTGGAATCTAGGGCGTGTTGCGAAAGTGCTGGTCACAGCCACTCGTTGATGGCTGCGACCAGCACAGTCGCCTCGTAGCGGACGGCGAGTTTCTCGTATCGG
>NZ_JBSFVG010000046.1:0-7635 GCF_053592195.1 Streptomyces sp. NPDC002776
ACCTCGGCCATCTCACCAGGTGTCACACCATCACAACGACACCAACAGCCCAACAGACACGCCACTCACAAACGAAGCTGACCAAGCCCTACTAGCGGCGACTTCATCACCGACGCCACCAAGGCGCACATCGAGGCGGCAAGCCACCTCTGAAAGGCCCGCTCCATGCTGCCACTGCCACTCATCGGGTTGGAGGTGCCCAACCGGATAGGTCGCCAGCGTCGGGGCTCCCTGCACCTGGGCACCGGCCGCATCATCCGGGCCGAAATCCAGGCCTGTCCGACACCCCTCCTCCTTGCCTGCCTGTGTTCTCACGCGGGGGTGAAGGGGGCTTGTGAAGGTACTCAGTTACGGCGGGGACGGCAGGCAGCCGAAGCCGAATGTCCGCAATGGCTCTGCGGTACGGCCGTTCAGGTGCGCACGCCGCGTGGCCTGCGCCGCACGTATCCAGGGGCGCGTTCTGTCCCCTCGACGCCACCGGCACGGTCGGTGATCTGCTGGAGATTGTCAACGGCCATTTCGTTCTCCCCATAGGCGGCCAGGAGTTCGCCCCGCTGGCGGCCATCGTGGCGTCCCCGCTGGCGGCCAGATAATTTCCCGCCCTCGGGTCGGTCGGGTCAGCTGAAGGGTTTCACTCCCTGTCCGCTGGTGGCCTGGGTGAGCCGGTAGCTGTCACCTTGGGTGACGACGATATGAGCGTGGTGCATGAGCCGGTCGACCGTCGCCGTGGCCAGAGTCTTGGGCATGATCTCGTCGAATCCGGAGGGGTGGAGGTTGCTGCTGACGGCGATCGAGCGTCGTTCGTAGGCGGCATCGACCAAGCGGTAGAAGCCTTCGGCCGCGTCCGGTGAGACCGGCAGCAGACCGATGTCATCGACGATGATCAGATCCGAGCGGATGATTTTCGCGAGGGCTCGGGCGATCGAGTCGTCCGCGCGGTGTCGGCGGACCAGGACTCCGAGGTCCTCGATGGTGAACCAGGAGACGGTCAGCCCGGCCTCGACCGCGGTCTGACCGAGGGCCTCGGTGAAGTGGCTCTTGCCCGTTCCCGAGGGCCCGCAGATGCAGAAGTTCTCCCGCCGCCCGATCCATTCCAAGGACTTGAGGGCGTCCTGGGTGGGGCGGGGAATGGCGGACTTGGTCTCGTCCCAGTCGCCGAAGGTCTTGCCGGTGGGGAAACCCGCCCGCTTGCGGCGGGTGTGGAGGTTGGCCCGGTCTCGACCGGCGGCTTCCTCGGCCAGCAGGACGCGGACGACCTCGGCCGGGTCCCAGCGTTGTGCCTTGGCGGTGGGGATCAGGTCGGCCAACACCCGCCGCAGGTGCGGGAGTTTGAGCCGCCGGGTCAGCTCGATGGCCTCGGCGAGCGGGTCGCCGTTGGTGCCGGGAACGGTGCGAAGTGGGGTGGCCATCAGGCGCGATCGCTTTCGTCGTACTCGGAGACGTCGGAGGCGGGCTGGGTGGGCAGGCCGAAGGAGGACCAGGCGGAGGTTCCGGGCTGCAGGGAGTGTTCCTCGCTGCGGCGGGCGGGTTCGGTGTGCTCGCGTGTGGCCTGGTAGTCGACGATGGACAGCAGGTCCTTGTCCGCGAACCGGCCGGTGACCGCGGCGGTGCCCAGCGCCCGGTCGACCTCGGCCACCGAGTAGAGCTTCGACAGGGCGACGGCCTCGGCCATCTTCGCCTTGACGCGTCGGACCCCGGCCGCCCCTGCTTCGACCAGCCAGGACGCTGCCCCGGGACCAAGCTGGAGGAAGACAGCTTCCTCTGCTGAAGTGGGCTTCGGGGTGCGGTCGTTCTCCTTGTTCTCCCGCGGCGGGTAGTGGGCGTCGTCCAGGACCGGGGTGCCCGGCTGGCCGCGGCGGTGGCGGGCGGCCTCGCGGGCCGAGCCGTCCTCGCCGACCGCGGTGACGATCAGTTCGTCGCCGTGGAAGCGGGCCCAGACCCGGTTGTCGATCAGCTGGTGCGGAACGGAGTAGCGAACCCCGTCGACCGAGATCGTGGACTCCCAGTTCACCCTCCGGGTGGTGCCGAACGCGGCGGTGAACGGCCGTCTGGGCAGGGGGTGCAGCCGCTGTCGTTCCTCTGCGAGCCGCTCGACGGGCTTGCGCCGGGTCGCCCGGTGGGTGCGGGAGTTGACCTCGTCGCAGAACGCCCGGCAGGCCGCCTCCAGTTCACCGAAGGTCTTGTAGTTTTCGCGCAGGTTGACGTCCTTCGGCACCAGATCGGCCTTTGCGATGCGAACCGTCGCCTCGGAACCGCCCTTGGTCTCCGGGTCTGCGGGCAGACACGTGCGTATGGTCGTGCCGTAGTGCCGGGCGACCTCGACGATCTCCGGGTTGCGGACCGCGATCCCGGCAACGTGATCGTTGGTGACCGTCTTCTCGTTGTCCGTCAGGACGTAGGCCGGCACTCCGCCGATGCGGCGGAACGTCGCGTCCAGACACGAGGTGACCGTCGGCAGCGTCTTGTCCCAGATCGGGATCACGATCCGGAACCGGGACCAGGCCAGCCAGGCGCACCACAGGATGGTCTTGCGGCCGGCGATGGTCGGCCCGTCGCCGTAGTCGTACTGGATCCACAGCCCCGGCTCGGTCACCCACGGCCGATAGACCCGCCGTCGACCAGCCCTGAACTGGGTTTTTGCCTCGGCGACGGTGCGGCGGGTGGTGCGTTCCCCGCCGGTGAAGCCCATCGCGACGATCCTCTTGTGCACCACGTCCGCGCGGATCTTGCCCTGCGAACGGACCACCAGTTCCTCGATCTTCGGCAGATAGTCGTCGATCGCGCGGGCTCGGTGACGGCGTTGGTCGGGATGCTGGCCGGCGGCCCGCATCTTCACATACCGGGCCACCGTGTGGTGGTCGACGCCGGTCAGCTCGGCCGCGGCGCGGTAACTGCCCGTGAGGTCGTACGCCTCAAGGATCTCCATGATCTCCCTGCTGTTCTTCACCCGCCCGAGCCTCGCCGAGCGGGATGCGTCCATAGCGAGCGGGGAGATATCTGGCCGTACGTGGGGAATCCCGTGGCCATCAGTGGGGCGGTAAGTGGCCACCTACGGGGAGCTTTTCATGGCCGCCGTCACCGTTGCCTGTGCGCGCCAAGATCCCCATGCCCAGAGTCCCGGTCATCCGCGGCCGTGGCCCGTCGCCAACGCCGATGTACGCTTCTGGTCGCTGTGTGACCCCGTAGACACCCCTGCGGAATAGGCACCCCCGCGGGATCCGTCTCCGCCGATCTCCTCATGGCTTTGGCCGAAGACCCGGCGGGCCTTGACGACCGAGGCGAGCGAGACTGGCAGCGAACTCCCGTGAGAACAGGCGCCCTGAGGTCCGGGCCGGCACGGCAGCAACCAGGTCCGGGTAGAGGGGCAGGACTTGATACCTACCGGTCATCTCGAGCAGGTCCGGCGCCTGCCCAGGTGCGCCAGCGATCCGCAGCCGGGCCTGGTTCCGGAGACGCCGGAGCAGGTCGAGGAAGGTGGGTCACCGGAGGTGGCCCCGGCGATGTCCAGGACCACCCGTGAGTGTGCGGCCGCGGTCATCTCCAGGGCCGGGCGGAGGCTTCTGCCCCGCCTGCCGCTGTCTGCGCGCTCCGGATCGGCTGCAGGGGCAGGGGCGGGGCCATGGTGGCTGCCCTGGCTGCTGACCGGGTGACCGAACGAGGGCTGGAGCGTTGACCTTTCCATGACGATGCTGCTGATGCCGCCCGCCCCGCCGGCGACCACTACGGCCGTCACGCCCAGCCCTGGCAGGGTTCTGATCTTCGGCGAACTCGCCGCCCGCTGGGCGGCCGCCCGCCGCATGGTGCCCGTTAGCGCGGACCGGGAATAGGAGCGGCTCGCCCACCGCCCGCCGTGGCCGACCCCATGAGCCCCAGTCCTGCACAGGCCACCCGCCGCGCGGCTGCCGGACCGGACGGCCGTGGTTGGGCCCCGCCCGGTCCGGCAGCCGCACACCACCTGGACCAAAACTGAACACAGCAGCCGCCCCCTCCCCCTGCAGGGCCGGGCCCGCACACCCGCCCCACCTCCCCGGCTCAGCAACAAAATAGGGGGGCAGGGACAGCCAGGCAGAGGAAGTCAGCCCTCCACGGCCGCCGAAGCGGTCGCTCAGATGATTTGCAGGTTGACCAGGCCCGAGGATGTGTCAAGGCCGTCGGTGGTGGCGCATTCCAGGGTCTGGGTGGGTGCGGCGGCCAGGACGATCTCGATGATGATCGTCGATCCCTGGAAGTCACCGGACTTGATCTCACCGGTGAGGACCAGGACGGAGTCGCCTCCGGGGCGCAGGCCCACTCCGGCGGTGAAGTCGAAGGTGCTGGAGCTGGTCTGGTCGTTGGTCCAGTTGATCCGGCCGTTGCCGGTGGAGTTGCCGGTGGTGCACGACAGTTCTCCGTTGCCGGTGAAGAGGATGGTGCCGTTGGTGTGGTCCGGCGGCAGGCCCAGGCACGGGCCGATGGCGCCGTCGGCGGACAGGGCGACCTGCCGGGGGAACAGTGTCAGGCCGGGCTTGTAGGAGGTGGTCTCGTAGCCGGGGCACTCCAGCAGGGCAGCCTGCTGACTCGCGCCCGCGGCCAAAGCTGCCGGGGCGGCCTGGGCGGTGGGCGTCAGCCCGAGAGCGATGAAGGCGGCAGCACTCGCGGTGAGCGCACCGTACTTCCGTATCCCGCCACGCGTGGGGAACCGCATCACATGTGCCTTTCTGCCGGGAGTCACGGGAGAGCCGTCGCCTGTTACAGCAGGCGTAGCGCGTACGCCGCCGGCCGGGCGACCGTGCCGCACCACCGTCCCAACCCTGCCCGGGCCCGGCCATGGCCCGAAAGGAGGAGCGCGCACCGCCCCGACGAGCGCGCCCCCCTACAGGGGCACACCCGCCCGTGCGCCCTTGGCTGCCCCTGGCATCCGCCGACGATCTCGAAAAGGACACGGCCATGACCGCCACCAAGACCACCGACGCCATCAAGAAGTTCGGACAGCATTCCCTCGGTCGCCTATCCCACCAAGTGCCGACTGGTCCACAACGTCTTCCCCCTGGTGCTCCATAGCTCTCGCCGTCGAAACGCGACACCCTCGCTTTGCCAAAGCATCCCCATCAACAGCTCGCTGCCAAGCCAGTCGCGAAAAGGAGCGCTCTGCCGCGGCTCACGTTGCACGGCCCGAAAACCGGCCACACGGTACGCACGCGTGCCGCGTCACCGGCCACCGGGCATCATTCCCGTCGGCGTGCCGAGCGTGGAGCTGGGGACACGTCCTCGTTCAGCTGAGCGCGCAGCAACAGGAGTGCTTCAGCATCCGCCCGCTGGGCCAGGAGCCCGAGCAGCACCCGGATACGCGGATCATCGC
Organism: Streptomyces sp. NPDC002776; assembly: GCF_053592195.1. NCBI lineage: Bacteria > Bacillati > Actinomycetota > Actinomycetes > Kitasatosporales > Streptomycetaceae > Streptomyces > Streptomyces sp. NPDC002776. Next base: position 5,339 of record NZ_JBSFVG010000046.1, read on the forward strand.
CGTCCCGGACGGCTTGCACGATCTCGCCGATCAGCGTCGGTACATCCGTGGGCGGTGGTCCCTCTTCTCCGGCGTTCATCGACCTCGTGTACCCGATGCCGCCGGACCGGTGGGGCGACACCAGCCCGGCCGTAAGCCGCGGACGAGACGGGGCACATCAATGACCGTCTCAAGGGCCTACCCGAGCTCTTCGCCCTCCCGGGCCGGCTCACCGCGCGTTCGTACGCGCTCCACCGTCGGCTCTGCCGAGCGCGCACGGCCCCCGGAGGACCCGCATCATCCGATTGCCGGGTGCCGCAGGCTGCCACGGACCCCGCCCGGCTCAGTCTGAAGGGCCGGCTCCATGGTGCCGCGTGGTGGTCGGCCATGCCGGGGTCGGCGTGGCACCCCACGCCGTGTCAGGCGCGGGCTTGCACGAGGGCTTCCTCGGTCTTGCCGTGCCGCCCTACCAGCGCCCCGCCCTCAGCCCGCCGTGCTCCGCCGAGCGAGTGGACACGGGGCGGCGCGCGCGGCCCCGCCGTCGCGCGAGGACACCTAGGGGGCGCCCGATAGCCTCGCCCGCCGCCCGGCCGAGCTGTCCCACCCCCACCCTTTTCCTTTCCTGCTGTGGGGCGAGGTCTGGGGGGCGTAGAGGGGATGTCGAGCTGCCGACCATGGCAGGAAAAGCGGTGGTGACCTGCAGATTTACGGACGGATGCCGCGAGCGGACGAGTGGCTGTCGGCGGGGTTGTCGGCCTGGTCGGGGGCGGTGTTGTCGCACCGTGACCGTGGTCGGGCCTTCGTGGTCGCAGTCCTGGTCGGGGGCGGCTGTTGCGCTTCGTTGTACGCGCGGCACCGGATGAGTCGGTGCCGCACAGTTACGAAGCGGGAGAGGCCGTGGTGTGTGATGTGGACGCGGGTGGCGGGGACCGGCTGGCGTTTGTTGGCGGTGCTGGTGCAGTACCGGATGGCCGCCACGGAACAGATGCACCTGTTGATCGCGCCCAGGGTGCGGATCGAGCAGACGAGGCGTCGGCTGGCCACACTGCGCAGTGAGGGCCTCATCGACCGGATCACGCTGCCGCAGGCCGGACGGACCCGGGTGTGGTTCCCCACCCAGTACGGCGTCCAGGTCGCCTGCCAGTGCCCGGAGCTACGGGGGTTGCGGCCAGTGGCGCAGGGCGGGTGGAAGGGATGAGGGGTGACCTGGACGCGGCCGGAGCCGATGCCCAGCGGCTGGGTGCCTTGGCGACGAGCACGCTCCGCAACTGTGGTCGCGGCAGTCGGAAACCGTTGCACTTTCAGTGCTGGCTGTCCTGCGGGGTGAAGAGTTCCATTAGTTCCTGGACGGGCACGTGTGCCTCCGCCGGATGGCGAAGCATGGCGTCCCGGCACAGGATGTAGCGCGTGCGCCGTCCCGCCCGCTCGCGGCTCAGGTAGCCGCTCTGTTCCAGGGCGGCGATGAGGCTCTGGGCGGTTCGCTCGGTGACGTGGCAGGCGGCGGCGATGTCGCGAAGACGGGCGTCAGAATCTTGCGCTAGCACCAGCAGCACGCGTGCGTGCTTGGTGAGGAAGCCCCACTTCCCGGTCTGCTCGTCCATGATCTGCCCGTCCCTTCGCCCACGGCAGTGAATACCCGCAAGTATTTTCCGGAAACAAGCTTCTTCTGAGAGGGCTACTGCCAGGTTCCGGGGGTAGGCGGGGTGGGCAACGGCGCTTCGGAAGTGAGGCGGGCCCATGGATGCTGCTGCCCAAAATGAGGGCCAGGAGCCGCTTTCCGAGCGTCGGATCGCGGCCTGCACCGCGTTCGAGGGCAGCGCGGATATCGCCGAGGCCCGGTATATGGCCCGTGACTTCCTCACCTCCGTGCAGGCCGAGCACGGGCTGCCAGTGTCGGCTAGGGCAATGGGCATGGTGCAACTGGTCGTGAGCGAGCTGGTCACCAACGCCCGCAAATACGCGCCGGGCCCCTGCCTGCTGGACCTGCAGATCGTTGAGGGCGCCGTCCAGATCAGCGTGTGGGACAGCAGCAGCGACCCGCCATCGGTGCAGGCCACCGACCCGACGCGGCTGGGGCAGCGCGGACTGGAGATCGTCATGGCGGTGTCCCAGACCTTCTGCGTCCACCGGGAGCCGGTGGGCAAGCGGATCACCGCAGCCGTTTACTCGCCGACGACCCCGGCGGGGACGCCGCCGGCCACCAAGCCATGTGACCTTCAGGCTGCTCTACCTTCTTGATCGGGTTGATCGAGCCATTCGTAGGGTTGGATCGCCCAGGGGTGCCGGGTGTGGCTATCAGGCTGCTGCCAGCTCGTGGC
>NZ_JBSFVG010000047.1:0-6777 GCF_053592195.1 Streptomyces sp. NPDC002776
CATCCCGCTCCGCGGGATGCCCCGCGGCAGGCCGCGTGGCAGTGAACGGCTCCGCTGACGCTCCGCCAAATTCCCGCGCAAGCGCGGGAATTGAATTCCGCAAGCGGAATTCTGAAAGCGCCTCAATTCGCGCAAGCGCGAATTGAGGGCATCCGCGCAAGCGCGGATGCTAGGGCTGGCAACAAAGGGAGGGTGCATCATGCTTACGCCTGTGTAGGGTTTGGGATTCCCGGCCACCCCCCTGGAAGGGTGGGTGACGGGCCGTCAGTCTGACGAAGTGTCCGGTCCATCGAAGAGACGGGCTCCGCTGCGCTCCACCCGAACCACTCCCCTGTCCCGAGGTTGTTTTGCTGCGAGCGCCGAGCGGAGGATGCATCATCCTTGATGGCTGTGTACGGATTGGGAATCACGTCTCCTACCGGGTGGGCCCTTCAGGATGGCTTGAAATGAGGCATTCAGTTCCATTGAACTGCGGGAGAATAAGAGTGTCTGAAGGGGCGGCAACCTCATCAGACGGCCCACTCTTCCAGCAGGCAAAGGACTGAGGATGAAACTCAAGCCTATCTCGATGGATGTATTCGCTGAAGCTCGGGAGGAAGCCCACGCGGTGCTCGCGCACATAATGGTGCGGCTGGCCCCGGGTGAGCACGTCTTACGGCTGGGCGTCGACATGGACGGCCAGGAACGCCCTCTGAGTGCCACGCTCCCGCTGACCGTTGAGGGAGACGGCGGCAGGGACGATCTCGTGGGCGCGGAGGAGCGGTACTTCGACAACTTCGTGTTCCTGCTGGCTTGCGGGCTGGCGCAGACGCTGTGCCACGGGGTCATGTACCTGCGTTCCCCCGCAGGCGAGGACCAGGGTGCGTCCTGCACCGTGCAGGCGTGGCATTTGGCTTGGGGTGTGCTGGAGGAGTGCAGCGCCGCCGAGGCAGCCGAGCTGATCGGACATGGGGAGAGGGCGGCGGCTTTCCTGGACGCGCCTGGTGTCCACCGTGAGGACGACGGGGACACGGAGGCGGTCTACCCGCCGGTGGCCTACACGGTCCTGTAGGAAGCCTGGGCGGGCTGTGGATGGCGACCTGGCCCGCCCTTTCCGCCCCGGTTCCCGCCGACGGGGCACAGGGCCGGGGTGCGGGACCCTCGGCACCCCGGCCCACCATTGAAGGCGCACCGCGCCGTGCTCGCCTGGTCGGCGCGCAGCGCGACCCAGGTTCCCGCTTGCGGGAACCTCTCCCGTTTTGAGCCCCCGGCTTGCCGGGGGCTTTTCGCTTGCCTGGCGCGCAGCGCCAGGCCACCCGCTCCGCGGGATGAGATTTTCTTGTTCTGCTGCGCCTTTTTTGTTTGGGCGGTTTTTGATGCTGGCGGGGAATTGTGTTTCCGGTAGGTCGGCAAACCTGGTCCGGAGAGTTCCCCGCCAGCGGCCCCTTCCAGCGGAGGCTCATCAATCCTATGGGACGGTAGGTTGTATGGCGGGTGAGAAGTCGAAGGCAGAGGCGGGGAGTTGATGGTGTCGGAGGGCGTGTCGCTGCGCCTGCTGCATGAGGGTCGGTGGGTAGTCAGCCGGGCGTGGATCGCTGGGCTGACGGGCGCATCGGCTGCGACGCTCGCTCGCTGGTACGCCGAGCGGCATACGCGGCCGGAGGGGTGTCGGCATCCCGAGGTGGTGTACACGGTGGGGCGGACACACTACTTCGATCAGCAGGCCGTGGAGGCGTTCTGGGCGGCCTGGCAGGAGGACGTCGGTACCGGCCGGCTAGGAACGGCGGGGCGCAAACCGGGAGACGGGCGCGGTGGCTACGGCGGGGCTGACCGGGCGCGGCGGGAGCAGGCGGTTGCCGTGGCCCTGGCTGCGTTGCGCGCGGAAGGTGGCTACCGGCGGGGCATGGCCGCGCGTCTTGCTCGCGAACACGGTGGGGTGGCACGCAGCTGGCAGCGCGCCCTGAACGAAGCCCGCGCGCTGTACGAGGCGGGAGGCGCCGGCACCGGGTCCTGAATCCTCGTGCACGCCACTCCTGCGTGCGGCGCTGCGCGGAGGCGCTGCCGACGCGCAATAGAGACGACGCCGCCTCGATCCCCCGACGGTGCGCTCCCGTACGCCCGCCCATTCCTTCCTTCTCTTTTGTTGGTGGGGCGCGGGAGTGTGCAGAGGGGGATGTCGGGCTGGCGACCATGGCTGGTCAGGCGTGGTGAGCTGCGTTGACGTGGGCAAGTGGTCGCTGGGGGCAGGCAGTTGTCGGCGGGGATGTCGGCGGAGTTTATGGAGGGGTTGTCGGCCTGGTGTGCGGCGGGGTTGTCGCATCGTGACCGTGGTCGGGTCTTCGTGGTCGGTGGTCTGGTCGGGGCCGGCTGATGCCATGGCCATGCGCGGCGGCGGTCAGGACGGCGCTGCGCCATAGGGAAGGGGCGAGGCGATGGCGCGTGGGGACGCGGGCGGTGGAGACCGGCTGGCGCTGGCGGTGCTGGCGCAGTACCGGATGGCCACGACGGAGCAGATGCACCAGCTGATCGCACCGGGGGTGCGGATCGAGCAGACACGGCGGCGGCTGGTGAAGTTGCAGGGCGAGGGGCTGATCGACCGGATCACGCTGCCGCAGGCCGGCCGGATGCGGGTGTGGTTCGTGACCCAGTACGGGGCACAGGTCGCCTGCGAATGGCCGGAGTTACGGGACTGGCAGCCTGCCAGGCTGGGCTGGGACCGCACGGCCGCACGCCTGCGGGTCTATCACGCCCTGACGGTGACCCAGACCGCCCTGGCCTTCGTGCAAGACGCCCGCCGCCGCAGAGACGTGTGCCAACCTCTGGACTGGCTCACCGAGGTCTACCACCCCCTCGGGGGCGGCGAGGCCCTCATACCCGACGCCCTGCTCTACTACCAGCGCCGCCGCCAGGACGGTGATGGAGGGTCGATGCTGCGGGCGTTCGTCGAAGTCGACCGGGCCACCATGGGCCCCGAACGCCTCGCCGCCAAGATCACCGCCTATGAGCGGCTCTACCGGTACGTGCCCGCATCCGTCCCCGCCGGGCGGGCCCGGAGCGTCGTACACGAGCTGCCGGTGGAGGAATGGCGACGGAAGTACCCGCTCTTCCCGCGCGTGTTGTTCGTCCTGGACGGCACCGGCCCCAAAGGGGTCGACAACCGGCTCAGCGCCCTCCACGCCGCAGCCGGACTGACCCAGGCCGACTTCCGGCACCAGGTACCCATCCGTGCAGCTCCGTTGACGGACCTCCTTGAGCACGGACCAGCGGCCCCCGTATGGCGGCCCGTTCATGATCCCGAACAACGCGTCAGCTGGATGCAACCCTGACCGACCGCCCCGCCCGCACGGAATTAGCACACCAACCACGACTGCCTGCCTCCTCGCCAGAGGCCTCTCTTCCATGCCTGGGCCGTCGGTCAGCTCAACCGAAACTGGACACTGTGCGAACTGGGCCGACCAGGCAAGCAGATAGAGAACAGGCAGTCAGCTTGACGTTTTTGGTCCGCCGTCGAACGGGTCTCGAACTTGTTCGGGGTTTCCCAGTTCACGGCGTGTCCACGGGACTGGGGCCCGATCCTGCGCGAAGAGGTCGGCGCGGCGGTGGAGGCCGGATCGTGGGACAGGTCGAGTACAAGGTTCAACGAGACGCGTTCGCAGCGGTGACGGCGTTCCGCACCGAGGTGTACGCCTCCCTGCTGGCCTGCCGTGATGCGCTCTTCGGGTTGTGCGACGCGCTGTTGTGCACCGACGGTCCGGTCCGCACGCTTGTGGACTTGGCCCTCGCGCCCGAGCACCGGCGTGGCCACGGCGCCCTGTACGCCGGGCTGAATAAGGGCCGGATAGACGTCGCCCGGCTTCGGCGGGCCTTGGTCGGGGTTCCGTTGCCCCGGGCCGCCGACGGGCGCCTGGTGCTCGCGGTGGACGTGTCGCCGTGGCTGCGGCCGGACGCGGAAACCTGCTCCGACCGGTCGTTCTGCCACACCTTCGGCCGGGGCCTGGGCAAGCACCAGATGGTGCCCGGTTGGCCGTACTCGATCGTCGCCGCGCTGAAGACGGGCCGCACGTCCTGGACCGCGCTGCTGGACGCGATCCGGCTGGAACCGGGTGCCGACGTCGCGGCCGTCACCGCCGCCCAGGTCCGCGAGGTCGTCGAACGCCTCATCGCGGCCGGTCAGTGGCAGCAGGCTCAGCCGGACGTCCTCGTCGTCCTGGACGCCGGGTACGACGCGCCTCGGATCGCGCACCTCTGGCGGACATGCCGATCGAGGTGTTGGGCCGGCTCCGTTCTGACCGGGTGATGCGCAAGCCGGTCCCTGTCCCGTGGATCTGCCCGCCGCAGGGCGGACGTCCCCCGAAGCACGGCGGTGAGTTCGTGTTCGGCGACCCGGGCACCTGGGGCAACGAGACGGCGGTTACCTCGACCGTGACGGACCGGTACGGGACCGCGACCGCGCAGGCGTGGGACCGGCTCCATCCCTGGCTGACCCGCAGGGCAGCGTGGGGGGATCACGAGGGACCGTTGCCGATCATCGAGGGCACGGTGATCCGGTTGATCGTGGCGAAGCTGCCCAGCGGCGGGGTGAACAAGCTGGTCTGGCTGTGGTGGTCGGGGACCGGTGCCGCCCCCGGGGACGTCGACCGGTGTTGGCAAGCGTTCCTACGGAGGTTCGACGTCGAGCACACCTTCCGCCTGCTCAAGCAGACTCTGGGCTGGACCCGGCCCAGGCTCCGGGATTCAGCCGCGGCCGACCGGTGGACCTGGCTCGTCCTGGCCGCCCACGCGCAACTCCGCCTCGCCCGTCCCCTCACCGCGGATCTCCGTCGGCCGTGGGAGCGACCGGCGGAACCGAACAGGCTCACCCCGGCCCGGGTCCGCCCAGGGTTCAGGAACCTGCACGCGAAGACCGGCACGCCAGCCCGTGCACCGAAACCCACCCGCCCTGGCCCCGGACGACCTCCCGGATCACCAAACCGGCGCCCCGCCGCCCGCTACGAAGTGGGACGCGTCCTCGTGACCGGTGAGGCCTACACCCGCCCGGCGCACCACAAGGTCGGCACAAAACCTCGTCGCACCGGATCCGGCACCTGACGCCTTCGGGAGCGGCTCTACGCTGCGGGCATGCCTAAGATCAGGTTGAACAACGACACCGAGAAGATACTTACAGTCTGGATCGAGCCGTTGGGCGAGGACTACTGGATGAACCCCAAGGAGAGGTTCACCATCGCCACCCAAACCGCTGTAAGCGAGGACTCTGACGAAGCACCCTTCGACGTCGTCTTCCATGACCAGGGAGTCAGTGTCTGGGTGAACATCGGCTTTGAAGCCGTCGTCCGAGACCAGTCCGGCACCGAAGTGGACTGCGGCCACCAACGTCCCCTCGAAGTCATGAGAAAATGGACGGAGGAAGCCGAAGCCGCAGCCCAGCGGACCGCGCACTCATCCACTCTCCGCGACCTCACTCGCGAGCACGCCGCCGCCATGCGCCGAGCACTCACTCAGGCCGAGGCCACCGACAAGCAAGCTCACCAGCGTCCAATGACACCGTGACCACGCAGTCATTGGTTAAACGACAAGGTCAGAGTCAGGCCGGCTGTGGCGGCCGCACATAGGGCATGCTTCCCGGAGCGCACGCGGGGAGGGAGCGGCCGATGCACGGTCCTTTGGGGTACTGCGACGCGGTCAGATTGCCCGGCGAAAGTCTCGCAGGCAACTGCTCGAACCCGGTCACCGAAAGCCTCCGCCACGGACCAGGAACCAACAACTCCCCGGCAGCGGAACTGGGCGCTCCCTGCTTGGAATTGTCTGCTGCTGGGAGCCGAGGTCAGCGAGAAAGGCGCGCGTCCGACAGCTACGCCGACCGTCCTTCGCGGTTCACACCACCGGCCCTTTCCTCGCAGCGGTCTCCCGGCCGAGACCGGCGCCACTCCTCAAGGGCCTGATCCAGTAGGTTGCCGATCAGATCACCGAGGTACCAGCCTTTCTCGTAAGCCATACGCCGCAGGTCTTCACGCTCGGCTTCGGCCAGGGTTATGAACTCCGGGTGTGCGTCCTCTTGTTGGTAGCCGCAGCACAGCACTCGCATGCAGTGGCGCGTGGGTGGCTTGATCTCCCGGGACTCCCACGGCGCATAGGGGTAACGCTCCATTCCTTCAGCGCATCGTTGGGCTTCTTCGTGCTTGTCCCGGCGCAACCGCGGAGTGCGCTTACGTCCGTAGTGGTGCTCGAACCACTGGCGCCGAGCGGGTTCGCGTATCTCACGCAGTACCTGAGCTACACGATCGTTGATCCCTTCAACGAGATAGAGCGGCAGCGCATGGCGGGCGAAGCCGACTTTCGGGTACGCATGATGCAGCTTCATGTCACGCGCCCACTCAACCGCGGACTTCTTCTGCTTCCAACCGTTACACCGGTCGCACGCAGGCACGAGATTCCACCAGACGTCCCGCCCCGCCGGGCCCGCCAACGGCACCTCGTGCTCAAGGGTCTGCGACTGCCGCTCGTCGCAATACACACAGCGGCGCCCGTGCGCCATCAAGACCATGATCCATACCCAGAGGGGCTGATTCCCCCGGTCCTTGCTCAGCACCTCTTGGCTGGCCCCTGCCATCTCCACCCCTCTGTCACTCACTTCGGCGGCATCGTACGGAGAGCCACTGACAGGCAGCCTGGCCATCGCCCCGGTAGCCAATACCCGGGGCCGGACCTAGTACTGCAACGGTGCTTGTTCTGAGTGCTGGGCAGTTTTCAAGGGCTGTGTCCACGTCGTTTGTAGTGACTGAGTCGTGCTTGATACTGGCG
>NZ_JBSFVG010000048.1:0-6075 GCF_053592195.1 Streptomyces sp. NPDC002776
CTTCAGCACCCAGCCCACCTCACCCGAGCCGCAGATCACCCCGCAACCGGAATCGAAACAGCTGCCGTGACTACACCACCCCGCGGGACATGACCTGTTCGGCTGCGCTGCTATCTGGATCTGCGACAGTAGCTCACCTCTGGCAGCGTGGTTGGCCCGGCCATGGAACTGACCGCGGCCCGGACCTGACTCATGGCAAGGTGCCGCCTGCACCGAACTGCGGCATCTCCAGGACGTTGACGTCCGCGCGGATGTCTGGTGGGGAGTGTCATACAGGGCATGCGGTATGCCTGGGACCAGGGTGGAGTGTCGGGTTCTACGCTGCCTGGTCCCACTGGTGTGGGAGAGCGTCTTCGTCTGGCGGGTGTTGTGCGGCTTTCTCGCGGGCGCGGAGGGTGGCCCAGGTGAGCGCGGTGAAGCAGGTGACGTGCCAGGGTAAGGGCCACAGGGCGGGCCACCAGCTGGCCTGCGGGGCGAAGAGAAGGTTGGTGGCGGCGGTGGTCATGCCAGCGGCGAGGCTCCAGCACAGCAGGCGGCCGGTCCACTGCACGGCTCGGGTGAGCCGGTCCTGGTGGCGGCAGCGTCGGGTGGGGCAGTAGGCAGGCAGGCGTATGCCGGGCGTACGCATCCGGGGAAGGTCCTTTGCAGCAGGGGTGGTTGCCGCGGGCTGGGGGACACGGCATGCAGGACGGCGTAAGTGTGCATGGAGTGAAGGTGTGCCTCCAGCGGCCGTGGCGGCTGTGCGCTGTCTCTGAGACAAGTGGTTCTTGTGAGCTTTCGTGCTCAAGGGCAGGTAAGCGCTCTCTTGGGTATATCCCGGCTTGGTCTGAACGGGACCGAAAGTAGTCAGTAGTGGCGCGAGATGCGCTGATTGGGATGCAGTCGAAGAATTTCGGTCAGAGTGGCCACGGCGAACAGTAACGGAACGCGGAATTCTCCCTTTTGTGCGGGGCGGATCGCCCCATGGTGTCCGCGTTCGCCCCTTTAAGAGGTAGGGCTCATTCCGCCGTCAGGGGGCGGATGTTGTGAGGGCTGCCTGTCGGCTCATGTGCTTCTCGTGGCAGGTTGTGTGGCCGAGGTGGCCGTATGGGTCGCCGGTTCTGACTTTCTGTCTGACTTCCCTGTGGGGGGAAGCTGATGCATGTACGTGCTGGAAGCGCGTCGTTTCGGCGTGCTCGGAGAACACACAGAACCGCTCTCGTCGCGGCGATCACCACGGCGGCCGTGGTGATCGCCGCGGCGCCTGGTCTGGCGGCGGCACCGGAGCCGGAGTTACCGGAGCCGGCCAGTCCGTGGACGAGGCCGACGAAGGTGGAGGCTCCTGCGACTCCGGCCGGGTCGGTAAAGGCGCCGGAGTCGGAGGCGGAGGCCAAGCCGTCGGCGGAGGTTGCCGCCTGGCGGGCGGCGCAGCAGGCCCGCGCAAGCGGTGAGGCCGCCCCGCAGTCGGCGGCGGCGGATGCCGAGGCGGATGCTGAGGCCTTGTCCTTCGTGCCTGAGGGGCAGGGTGATGTGCCCTGGCACCGTGTTCTCGACACGCGTCTGAATGATGCGCTGGTGGCGCGGGTGAACGTCTCCAACGGCAACCTGTTGCTCGCCGCGACCGACTTCGACATCGCCGGTGTCGGTCGCAAGCTGCAGCTGACGCGGACGTACAACTCCCTGGAAGCGCCGTGGGGGAAGGTGTCGCAGCGCTGGTGGCAGGGCTACGAGCGTTACCTCCAGGCCGACGACACCGAGGTGGTCGTCTACGACGCCACCGGGGCTGCTGTGCGGTTCAAGCCGACGTCCACCGGCGGCTACACCACACCGGCCGGCTACTCCAAGGACCTGAAGAAGAACGCGGACGGCACCTACACCCTGACCGACCGCAAGTCGGGTTCGAAGGACACCTTCAACGTCCACGGCACCCTGACCAAGGTCACGGACAAGAACAACGGTGTGATCACCGTCGACCAGCACGACGAGACCGGCGAGCACAAGGGCTTCAAGCTCACCGAGACCCGCTCGGGCCGCTGGATCGATCTGACCAAGGCCTACCCCAATCAGTGGCAGGCCAAGGACCACACCGGCCGCACGGCCGTCTTCGACCTGGACGCCTCCGGCAACCTGGCCAAGGTCACCGACACCACCGGCAAGGCCACCTCCTACGGGTACGACTCTTCACGCCGCCTGACCAAGGTGACGACCCCCGAGGGCACCATCACGCTGTTCACCTACGACACCTACAACCGCGTCACCTCCACGCAACGCGTCACCGACGTCTCCGGCGGCGAGCACACCGGTCCCACCTGGCGGTACGCCTACACGGCCGCCACCCCGTCCGACGCGGGGACCACGACGGTCACCGACCCCGACGGGGATGCCACCCAGTACCTGCACAACGCGGACGGTGAGGTCACCAAGGTCACCGATCCCCTGGGCCACTCCCGCCATTCCCGGTACACCAACCACCTGCTGCAGACCGCGGTCGACGCGATGGGTACGGGAGCGGACGGGACGGGCGGCAACACCACCACCTACGGGTGGGATGCCCGCAACAACGCCGTCTCCCAGAAACTGCCGATGGGCGCGACCGCGTCGGTGACGGCGTACCAGACCATTGCGGGCACGGATCTGCCCAATGACTTCACCTCCGCCGACGGCCGCAAGGACTCCTTCACGTACGACACCAACGGCAACACCGAGTCGGTGACCACGACGGGCACCGCCGGCGCCACCCGCAGCTACACCTACAACAAGACCACCCCGACCTGCGGCGGCTTCGAGGGCCAGCGCTGCACCGCAAAGGACGGCAACGGCAAGGTCACCTCCTTCACCTACGACACCAAGGGCAACCTGTCGAAGGTCACCCCGCCGGCGCCGCTGGGGCAGACCACCTACACCTACGACGCGCTCGGGAGGGTGAAGACCGTCACCGACGGACGCGCCATCCAGACCGTCTACGCCTACGACAACCGCGACCGCGTGACGACGGTGTCCTCCACGAACGCGACGGTCACCTACTCCTACGACGGCGACGGCAACGTCAAGACCCGCACCGACGCCTCCGGCACCACCAGCTGGGACTACGACAAGCTCAACCGCGAGAAGGTCCGCACCCTGCAAAACGGCGCGCAGACCGCGCTGGCCTACACCCCGGGCGGCGAGGTCGACTACTACACCGACCCGACCGGCAAGACGGACTACACCTGGGACAAGGCCGGCCGCCTGGACTACTTGCTGGACCCGGCCGGCAAGAATACCGACTTCGACTACAACAACAACGACAAGCGCACCAAGACGGTCTACCCCGGCGGCACCACCCAGTCCTTCACCATCGACAAGAACGGGCGCCCCTCGGCCGTCAAGACCACCTCGGGCACAACGACGCTGATCGACCTCACCTACAGCTACGCCAGCGCGGGCAAGGACACCACCAAGATCCGCACCCGCACCGACAACACCACCAGCCGCAAGACGTCCTACACCTACGACTCCCAAGAACGCCTCTCCTACGCGCTGGAGGCCGATGCGGCCGGTGCGCGGACTGCGTCGTGGCTGTACTGCTGGGACAAGGCCGGCAACCTCACCAGCCAGGACGGCAGCGCATCCACCTGCCCGGGCAGCTCGGTGTTCAACTACAACGACGCCAGCCAGCTCACCTCCCAGACCGGCTCGGCCACGCCGTGGTCCTACGACAAGCTCGGCAACGAAACAGCCGGCGGACGCGTCGCCACAACCGCGCGAACCAACGAGACCTGGACAGACCACAGCCAGCTGTCCCGCATCACACAGGGCGGCACGACCTACGACCTGGTCCACGCCGGCACCACCAACTCCGAGCGCACCAAGCTGGCTTCCACGTGGTTCCACCACACAGCCCTGGGGCTCGCGTCCACAACCACGAACGGCGTCGACACCGGATTCATCCGCGAACCGGCGGGCACATTGAATTCCATGACGACTGGGGGGAAGTCCTACTACTACCTCACCGACGCCACGGGCAACGTGCTGGGCCTGGTGGATGACGCGGGCAAGCGCACCCACACGTACGCCTACGGCCCCACAGGCCTGCCCCGCGGCACCACCACCCAAGCCGTCCCCCAGCCGTACCGCTACACCGGCACCTACCTCGACCCGACGGGCCTGTACAAGATGGGCCACCGCTACTACGACCCCCAAATCGGCCGCTTCACCCAACCCGATCCCTCCGGGCAGGAGTTCAACCCCTACCTCTACGCCGCGGGTGATCCCGTCAATCATGCGGACCCGACCGGACTTGCCTGGTACTCGGGTGTCGTCGACTTCGTGAAGACGAAGGGGCCCAAGTTTCTGGGGCGGGCGACCAGCGCAGCCCCTGTCGGTTGCTATGCCAAGAGGGCGTGGCAGGACACGGACAACTCGCTGGAGGATGAAGCAAGCGATCTGAACACTTGCTTCAACCCCTATGCGTGGGTTACGGAGTGACAGGCATCTGATGGAAACCACACAGCGGAGGCCCGGATGGCTAAAGGCAGCCTTATCCGTCACGTTCGGCATTGCCCTGATTCTCAACTTGATCGAGGCGCTGTGGGATCCTGACGGACAGCCGTGGCTAATCCTACGCATCACGGTATCGATCTTGTTCGGCCTCGCCTTAGTGGGCTACGTCGCTGTGTGGTTGCTCAAACGCCGCACTGGCCACGCTGGCTGACCACTGCGGCCACTTCTGTTGAAGGGCGGCGGCGGGCTGGGTCCGGAATTCAGCCTGCCGCCGCTCCTCTGCGTACCTGCAGAGCATCACTAACAAAGGGGAGGATCAAACGTCATGGGTAAGCTCGGAGGTGCGGAGATTGTCATTCTTTCCGGCCTGCTGCTCATCATTATCGGTTTCGTGGTGGCGATCACCTACATGGTGCGACGCCGCAATAGGCCTTGATGTAGGTGAGAGTCTTGTCATTCGATAGAAAGCGTCGGTGAACGGCGTTGGGAACGGATTCATCCGAGAATGCCGGCGGGGCACGCTGAACTCCATGAAAACAGGGGAAGTCCTCTACTACCTCACCGGCCACCGGCAACGTGCTGGGCCTGGTCGACGACGCGGGCAAGCGCACCCACACCTACGCCTACGGCCCTACCGGTCTGCCCCGCGGCACCACCACCCAAGCGGTCCCCCAGCCGTTCCGCTACAGCGGCGCCTACCTGGACCCGACGGGCCTGTACAAGATGGGCCACCGCTACTACGACCCCCAAATCGGCTTCTTCACCCAACCCGACCCCTCCGGCCAGGAACAGAATCCCTATCTGTATGCCGATGGCGACCCCGTCAACCGCATCGACCCCACCGGCCTATTCAGCTTTGCCGATACGGTGGGAATTGTCACCGGAACCCTCGCCGGAGCAGCCGGAATCGCTGCGGTAGGAAGTATTTGCGCCATTACCGCCGGGGTGGGCTGCGCTGCTGCAGCAATCATCACCGGAGCCACATGGGGAGCAGGAGGCGGTGCTCTGGGATCCGTCCTTGCTGGCGGCAATTCGGCAGAAGGAGTCAACGGTACTCTAGGCGGGCTTGTTGGAGGCGCCAGTAGCGGCCTCGCAGCACTGTTCTTCGGATAGGGGAGGAGGCAGATGCACTTACGGAAACGCACAAATCCAGTAGCTGCAATCCTTGGAACATCGCTGCTCACAGCTGCTGCGGGAACTGGCGCCACCGCAGCTGGATTGGTCAAGGGAAGTCTCATAGAGGCAGCCCTGATCTTCGCAGCTGCTGGCTTCCTGGGTGCACTCGTAGTGGTGTGGTTGCGCTCAAGGAGAAACTCGGGTGCTTGACGACTGGGAACCCTTTCGGATGATACTGGTGGCCCAGTAGATAAATTGCTGGGCCGCCAGTTCACTATATTTCGCCTTCAATCGCCGGTAATGCCCTATTGATCAGAAACTCAAAGGGTTCTCTTCGAGGGTGTAGCGGACGTGGGGGCCGCCGAAGTAGCCGCGGACGATGTGGGGCTGGCGCGGGAGTGTCCAATAGACGGCGGATCCGATGATCAAGGAGACGCCTGATGAGCGAGACCATCACCGAGCACGAAGCCGTGGAGGAGCCGGTCGTCGAGTCGGCTG
>NZ_JBSFVG010000049.1:1890-4703 GCF_053592195.1 Streptomyces sp. NPDC002776
GGACGAGTCAGAAACCGTTGATGTAGGCGAAGGACATGCGAAAGGTCCGGCGTAGAGGGTAAGACCCCCGTAGTCGAAACATCAGCGGCTCGTTTGAGAGACACCCAAGTAGCACGGGGCCCGAGAAATCCCGTGTGAATCTGGCGGGACCACCCGCTAAGCCTAAATATTCCCTGGTGACCGATAGCGGATAGTACCGTGAGGGAATGGTGAAAAGTACCGCGGGAGCGGAGTGAAATAGTACCTGAAACCGTGTGCCTACAAGCCGTGGGAGCGTCGGACATCAAGCTTGCTTGGTGTCTCGTGACTGCGTGCCTTTTGAAGAATGAGCCTGCGAGTTTGCGGTGTGTTGCGAGGTTAACCCGTGTGGGGAAGCCGTAGCGAAAGCGAGTCCGAATAGGGCGGTTTAGTAGCGCGCTCAAGACCCGAAGCGGAGTGATCTAGCCATGGGCAGGTTGAAGCGGAGGTAAGACTTCGTGGAGGACCGAACCCACCAGGGTTGAAAACCTGGGGGATGACCTGTGGTTAGGGGTGAAAGGCCAATCAAACTCCGTGATAGCTGGTTCTCCCCGAAATGCATTTAGGTGCAGCGTCGTGTGTTTCTTGCCGGAGGTAGAGCACTGGATAGGCGATGGGCCCTACCGGGTTACTGACCTTAGCCAAACTCCGAATGCCGGTAAGTGAGAGCGCGGCAGTGAGACTGTGGGGGATAAGCTCCATGGTCGAGAGGGAAACAGCCCAGAGCATCGACTAAGGCCCCTAAGCGTACGCTAAGTGGGAAAGGATGTGGAGTCGCACAGACAACCAGGAGGTTGGCTTAGAAGCAGCCACCCTTGAAAGAGTGCGTAATAGCTCACTGGTCTAGTGATTCCGCGCCGACAATGTAGCGGGGCTCAAGCGTACCGCCGAAGTCGTGTCATTGCAGCAATACGCCCAACGGCGGCTGTGATGGGTAGGGGAGCGTCGTGTGCCGGGTGAAGCCGCGCCGGAAGGCAGTGGTGGACGGTTCACGAGTGAGAATGCAGGCATGAGTAGCGATACACACGTGAGAAACGTGTGCGCCGATTGACTAAGGGTTCCTGGGTCAAGCTGATCTGCCCAGGGTAAGTCGGGACCTAAGGCGAGGCCGACAGGCGTAGTCGATGGATAACCGGTTGATATTCCGGTACCCGCTGTGAAGCGTCAAACATCGAACCGAGCGATGCTTAGTCCGTGAAGCCGCCCCGGAGCCTTCGGGCAAAGGGGAGTGGTGGAGCCGACGAACCAGACTTGTAGTAGGTGAGTGATGGGGTGACGCAGGAAGGTAGTCCATCCCGGGCGGTGGTTGTCCCGGGGTAAGGGTGTAGGCCGTGCGATAGGCAAATCCGTCGTACATGTGGCTGAGACCTGATGCCGAGCCGATTGTGGTGAAGTGGATGATCCTATGCTGTCGAGAAAAGCCTCTAGCGAGTTTCATGGCGGCCCGTACCCTAAACCGACTCAGGTGGTCAGGTAGAGAATACCGAGGCGTTCGGGTGAACTATGGTTAAGGAACTCGGCAAAATGCCCCCGTAACTTCGGGAGAAGGGGGGCCACATCCGGTGAGAGGACTTGCTCCTTGAGCTGGGGGTGGCCGCAGAGACCAGCGAGAAGCGACTGTTTACTAAAAACACAGGTCCGTGCGAAGCCGTAAGGCGATGTATACGGACTGACGCCTGCCCGGTGCTGGAACGTTAAGGGGACCGGTTAGTCACTCTTCGGGGTGGCGAAGCTGAGAACTTAAGCGCCAGTAAACGGCGGTGGTAACTATAACCATCCTAAGGTAGCGAAATTCCTTGTCGGGTAAGTTCCGACCTGCACGAATGGCGTAACGACTTCTCGACTGTCTCAACCATAGGCCCGGTGAAATTGCACTACGAGTAAAGATGCTCGTTTCGCGCAGCAGGACGGAAAGACCCCGGGACCTTTACTACAGTTTGATATTGGTGTTCGGTTCGGCTTGTGTAGGATAGCTGGGAGACTGTGAACCTTGGACGCCAGTTCAGGGGGAGTCGTCGTTGAAATACCAGTCTGGTCGTGCTGGATGTCTAACCTGGGTCCGTGATCCGGATCAGGGACAGTGTCTGATGGGTAGTTTAACTGGGGCGGTTGCCTCCTAAAGAGTAACGGAGGCGCCCAAAGGTTCCCTCAGCCTGGTTGGCAATCAGGTGTTGAGTGTAAGTGCACAAGGGAGCTTGACTGTGAGACCGACGGGTCGAGCAGGGACGAAAGTCGGGACTAGTGATCCGGCGGTGGCTTGTGGAAGCGCCGTCGCTCAACGGATAAAAGGTACCCCGGGGATAACAGGCTGATCTTCCCCAAGAGTCCATATCGACGGGATGGTTTGGCACCTCGATGTCGGCTCGTCGCATCCTGGGGCTGGAGTCGGTCCCAAGGGTTGGGCTGTTCGCCCATTAAAGCGGTACGCGAGCTGGGTTTAGAACGTCGTGAGACAGTTCGGTCCCTATCCGCTGTGCGCGTAGGAGTCTTGAGAAGGGCTGTCCCTAGTACGAGAGGACCGGGACGGACGAACCTCTGGTGTGCCAGTTGTCCTGCCAAGGGCATGGCTGGTTGGCTACGTTCGGGAGGGATAACCGCTGAAAGCATCTAAGCGGGAAGCCTGCTTCGAGATGAGGACTCCCACCCCCTTGAGGGGTTAAGGCTCCCAGTAGACGACTGGGTTGATAGGCCGGATCTGGAAGCACCGTAAGGTGTGGAGGTGACCGGTACTAATAGGCCGAGGGCTTGTCCTCAGTTGCTCGCGTCCACTGTGTTAGTTCTGAGGCAACGACCGT
>NZ_JBSFVG010000050.1:0-4098 GCF_053592195.1 Streptomyces sp. NPDC002776
CCCTGGTCCGTATGGGGCGAGGGATCTGTATGTCCGCTCGCCCGTCACGAACGTAGGAGTACTGCCTTGAGACGCACTACGCGCAGGCGCCCGACCGGCCCACGACGCGCGACCTTCGCCGCGGTCGCGCTGATCCTGGGCGGCGGCGGACTGGTGGCGACCAACATCTACGCCTCGGCGACCGAGGGCAGTGACGGCGCATCGGCCCAGACCGGCGGCGCCACGATCGACTGCCCCGACGTGGGCGCCAAGTTGACCGAGGTCCCGGACGCGGCCAGGGCGGACGTCGACAACGAACTCGCCGCCCTGGACGGCCAGACAGCCGAGGCCTACCAGCAACTGCGGGAGGCGACACCGGAACAGCGGCAGGACACCGGCTTCACCGACGAATCGATCATGAACCCGCTGAAGGAGAAGCGGGGCGGGACGATCGAGAAGATCGCCGTCGCGATCGGCAACGCGGGCGAGCGCCCCGAAGGGCTCGAAGCGCTGGCGGGCTGCGAACTGACCGTCCCCGAGGAGCAGCCGGAGGGCGGCCAGGCCGGAAACGGCCCCGTCGCCGCGGACTTCACCGACATCACCGAAGCCCAGCCGAACGTCCAGGCCCCGGCCGCCGGAGCGGGCGCCTCCCGCGGCACCTTCACCACCAGCTGCGGGGTCAACGACAACGGCGTGTTCAACTCGGACAACGTGATCGTCGCGCCGGGCGTCTCCAACGGCGCCCACCACTTCCACGACTACATCGGCAACCAGGCCAATGACGCCTTCGCCAGTGACGAGGACCTGGCCGCCGCCGACACCAGCTGCGAGAACCCGGGCGACAAGTCCTCGTACTACTGGCCCGTCCTGCGCCTGCAGAACGGCACCCAGGAACAGGACGCCAACGCCCCCGGCGGCGGCATCGAGGGCAACGCCGGTGAGATCGTCACGCCCCGCGAGGTCACGCTGACCTTCCAGGGCAGCCCCACCGGTGACGTGACGGCCATGCCCCGGCTGCTGCGCATCATCACCGGCGACGCCAAGGCCTTCGTCAACGGCACGGCCAACGCCAACGCCTCCTGGAGCTGCACCGGGTTCGAGGACCGGCAGCTGAAGGACAAGTACCCGCTCTGCCCCGACGGCAGCGACGTCGTGCGCACGTTCAAGTTCCAGAGCTGCTGGGACGGCCGCAACATCGACAGCGCCAACCACCGCACCCATGTGGCGTTCGCCGCGGCCGACGGCTCCTGCCCGGCCGGCTTCCGGGCCGTCCCGCAACTGGTGCAGCGGATCGTCTACGACGTGGACGCCCCGAGCCTCGAGGACGGGGGCCGGACCAAGCCGCTCTTCGCGGTCGACTCCTTCCCGGAGCAGCTGCACAAGCCGGTCACCGACCACGGCGACTTCATCAACGTCTTCGACGAGGACCTGATGCGGGAGATGGTCGACTGCATCAACGAGGGACGGCAGTGCGACGGCGGCGCCCTCCCGGAGGAGCCGCAGCAGCCGGAGGAGCCCCAGGAGACCGACCAGCCGGAGCAGCCGGGGGTGACCCAGCAGCCCGAGGAGCCGCAGGAGACCGGGCAGCCGGAGCAGTCCGACGAGCCGCAGGAGCCCGCCGACCCGACGCCGACCGGCGACGACGGCGACGGCGGCGAGACCGAGCCCGCGACGCAGGCGCCCCCGGCCGCCAGGCCGAGCGACAAGGCCCCGGCGAACGAGACCCCGGCGGACGAGGCCCCGTCCGACGGCGCCGACAAGCCGAAGACCTACGTCACCCCGTCGGCGACCCGCACCGGCGAGGCCCCGGCCGAGGCCGTGGGAACGGCAACCGCTTCGCCGACCGAGAACCCGGCCCCTGTCGGCGCCGAGCAGTCGCCGGTGGCCGGCACCGAACCGCGGACCGTCGGCGGCGGACTCGCCGACACCGGCGCCGAGCTGTGGCCGGCCGCGGCCGGGTCGGTCCTGGTCCTCGTCGGCTTCGTGCTGCTGCGCCGCATCCGGCGCGACGCCTGAGCGAGGGCCGCTGGTGGCGCCGGCACCCCGCACCACCAGCGGCCGTGCGCTCTACCCGCTATGCCGTGGCGGGCGTGCAGTGGGCCGCCTCGTCGCCCTCGACGACATGGCTGAGGGTGCCGTCGGACGGGCCGAGGCCCACGATGCTCTGGGCGAAACCACCGATGAACAGCCCGCGTTCCCCGGTCTCGGGATGGACGCGGACCACCGGATGGGCGGTGCGGTACTTCCGGGAGACGAACCGCCTGCGGTGCTCGGCCGCCTTCTCACTCTTCGGCGCCGCATAGTCGTAGTCATTGGTGTGCACCGCCCACAGCCTCTCCGCGAACTCGCGCAGCGGCGCGGGCAGATCCCGTACGCGGCGGCCGAGTTGGCGATGAGCGTGTGGCCGCCGTAGGGCGGGATCACGATCCCGGGCACACCGACGTCACCTTCGTCCGCACTCCGCCGAAGGCGTCCACGCCGATCGTGTTGCCGACCCACTCCAGCCGCACGTCCCCCAGATAGCCGAGATCCTCGGCCAGTTCGGAGTGAGGGGGAACGGCGCCTGTCAGTGCGTGCGACAACAGTCGGCGCAGCGGGCGTCGGCCTGACGTGGCAGATCGACGGTCAGGCGCGCGGCGAGGTTCTCGGGCTTGCTCACGTCATGAGCGTTGCAGCGCAATCCAGCCAGGTCAATGCGGATGGCGTCGACGTCGCACGGTCGCAATGGTGGGACAGGCAACTGAAGTGCCGCGTTCACACATCGCTGCCGGACGCTCCCCGGCCGGCCGCAGGCCACGGCTCCCGACGCGCACTCCGCGCGCCGCCCTCCTAGGCTCGGCAGTGCCGGTGCCGACCATCGACAGGAGCCCTCGTGGACATCGACACGGTCGCCGACGAGCTGTACGCGCTGCGGCCGGAGGAGTTCACGGCGGCGCGCAACGTCCGGGTCGCCGAGGCCCGCACGGCAGGTGACCGCGCTCTCGCGGAGCGGATCGGCAAGCTGCGCCGCCCCAGCCGCTCGGCCTGGGTCAGCAACCTCCTCGTCCGCGAGCGCCCCGACGAGGTGGCGGCCCTGCTCAAGCTCGGCGAAGGGCTGCGGCGCGCCCATCACGACCTGGACGGGACGCAGCTGCGAGAACTCAGCGGCCGGCAGCGGACCCTGATCAGAGCCCTCTCCCAGGAGGCCCGGCAACTGGCGAGGCAGGCCGGTCATCCGGTCGGCGACGACGTGGGGCGCGAGGTGGAGGCGACCCTGCACACCGTCCTCGCCGACCCGGAGGCCGCGCGGGAATGGGCGCAGGGCCGACTGGCCCGGCCGTTCGAGGCGGCCGTCGGCTTCCCCGACGTCAGCCCGGCCGCGGTACGCCGGCCCGCCGCCCCGCCACCCCCACCCCGCCCGGCGAAGCGCCGCGACGACGAGGCGCTGACCCGGGCCCGACAGGACGCCGACACGGCCGTGAGCGAGCTGCGGGCGCTGGAGGACGAGGCGGCCGGGGCCGGGCGGGCGGCGGAGGAGGCGCGGGAGAACACCGCCCGACTGCGTCAGCGCATCAGCGAGTTGACCGAGGAGCTGAGCCGCGTGGAGGAGGACCACGGAAGGGCCCGCGACGAGGAACGCCGAGCGCGGGACGGGCTGCGGGCGCTCGAACGCCGGGTACGGGAGGCCAGGCGCCGCGCGGAGACGGCGACCGCCCGACTGGAGCGGCACCACAAGCGGTGACCTTGCCCCGGTGCCTCACGGCAGGGTGACCACCTTGATGTTGAAGGTGTGGGAGCCCAGCCCGTTCGCGATCCCGATGAACAGCAGCGCGAAGTGCTCCTGCCCGCGGGCGCTCGTGATGCCGCCGATGTCCAGCTGGGACGATTCCGGCCAGCCGAGGTCGGTGAGCACCGCCTTGCGCCACACCTTCGTCCCGCCCGCGGGCTCTCCGATTCGCATGGCCCCAGTAGAGACGTTGACGTTGCGGCAAGGTCAAGCCATAACCGGAGTGTACGTTCGTACGCTCTGGCTCTAGGCTGCCTGCCATGACTCTCGACGTGGTGCGACGGCCCGCTCCGGCCGAACGGCGGGCCCGGGTGGCCGTCGCCGTGCTGTTCTTCACCAACGGCGCCCTGTTC
>NZ_JBSFVG010000051.1:0-3799 GCF_053592195.1 Streptomyces sp. NPDC002776
ACATCAGCCTGACCGACCCGTCCCACCGACATCCGGTCCGCAAGCGGCCCGGATGCTGCCGCCTGCCCTCCCGAACAACGATTTTCCGATCAGCCACTGGACGCCACACAGTCCGTGCGTACCGTCGCCTCTGGCCTTGCGGGGCGCTTGCCTGCGCCAGCGGCCTGCTTCGGTGCTGTCTGAGCAGGAGTTTTGCAGGTCGACCGCACCTCGGGCGATAGCCAGGTACATGCTGGGGCGGAATGAACCGCCCTGAACGGGACACCCCCATAGCCAAGCGCCCGCCAAGTCTGGGGAAAACCGGGGAGTGTCATGCAGGCCATATCGTCCGACCAGGTCTGGATCATCACCGCCGCGGCCGCTGGAGCCGCCTGGAGCGTGCGCTGGTGGGTCGGCCGCGGTCACCTGCCGCACATCGAAGCCAACGCGTCTACGCATGACCGGGTCGAAGAATTGCACTGGGCCTTCCGCGACCGCACCATGCCGACTGCCGACGCACAGGCCGACGTACTGCACGTGTACTGGAGCCGACTGCACCCGCTGCATTTCGCACCTCCTTGCGCACCCGCACCCACCGCGCGTCGCTCCGGGCTGTCCCGAAGCGTGGACTAAGTCGCCGTAAAACGTTTGTCGCCCTGCCGGCCCGTACCGGACCAACGCACCGGCGATGGCATCCACATGAAGAAGGTCGTCCATCCGGTCGAGCAGGACTGCCGGGACGAGGTTCGTCCAGGGCATGAGCCAGCCCAGCCACCGGGGTGCATAGCTCACGGGGGTCGGGCGGCGTAGCGTCCGGTCCACCGTTGTGGCCACGGCGGCGGGGGACAGGGGTGTCAGCTCGAAGGGCAGGCGCAGGCCGTGCGACATGTGGGTCGCTGTGAGGCCGGCGAGGATGGCGCTCACGTGGACGCCGCTGCTCCGTAGCTCCCGGCGCAGCGCGTGGCACCGGGCCAGTCCGGCAGGTGGGGTGTCTGATTGCGGCCGGTGGCGAGCACGACCGCTCGGGCGAGCAGGCCATCGTGGCCGGTGTCGACGAGCCACTCGGCTGCCGTGGAGTCGGCGACGGGCCGGCTAGGGTTACCCGTTCGACATGTGTACCCGTGCGCACATCGAGCTGGTGGTGGACGGCGTATGGCTTGAGATAGACGGCCCAGTCGTCACGCGTCACCCAGGTGCCGGCACTTCGAGGGACAGGAAGCCGGGAAGGCTGGACAGCCGGCGAGGGATGTGCGGCCGCAGGTGGTCATGGTGGGCGCGCCACCCGTCGCCGATGCGGTCCGAGCCCTCGAGGACCACGACGGGCACCTGGGCGCGGCAATGGCACTCTCCCTGTCCGAGGGCGTCTGCAGGACGGTGCCGTACGAGCGGGCACGCACGCAGAAGACGGCCAGAGCTAGGGCGACTGTGCCCGCGCACCAGACCAACGTCCGCATCATGTAGCCGCCGGGAGCGGCTCGGTCTCGCGCCGCTCGGGCAGGGCGAAGGTTCTTGTCCGTCCGTTCTTGTACCTGGGATAACGGGAGTTGAAGCCGTCAGTGGTGAAGGTGTGTATCACACGGCGATCTTTGCCACCGGCGCATGCCCTGCGCGGACAGCAGGAACCATCTGGGCCCACCACCAAGTCGCCCCCGACCCGGCGCCCCGGCGGATGACCGTCAGCAGCAGCCGCCGACCCTCATCGTCATCGATTGCTCTGACCCGCACTCGTTCGGCCACCCCGAGAGAATGACAGCCGTCAGGTCGATTCGCTCCGGCCCACCCGGGACCGCGTCATGTGATCCCGTCGGCGAACGATGAGTGGCAGTGCATACCCGGCAAGTACCATCGCGAAGGCGGCGATCCAGTGCCGAGCCTGCTGCCCCATGAGCAAGCTTGAGACGCCACCGACACCGGCGCCTGCGGTCGGGATCAGGGCCGCCTTCCAGCTGGCGATGCGATCGGTGAGGCTGGCCACGGAAAAGTACGCGACGATGAATCCGGCGAAGACAGCGGCGTTGTACCATTCGCCGCCGTCAGGGAGGGCGTAGCCGTTGCGGGTTCGCTCGAGCCCCAGGTCGACAGCCCCGGCGACTCCCCAGAAGAACGCGCTGGACGCTGCTACGCCGAGAGCGACGCGCCACCCCGTGTTTGTCATGCCGGGATCCTATGAGTGGCCGCAGAGTTCGTGAACGTCACCTTCACCGCAGGCGCCTCGCGCACGGTCCTCGATCTCGGTGGGCACCAGTACCAGGCCAGTACCCAGGCGGAGTTGTTCGAGCGGATGCCGGAATTCGAGGACGTGCACCAGGCGTGGGAGAAGCTGCTGCGTAACGTCGGGGTGTACGCCATCCGCCAGCAGCTGGCCGATGGCGATCTCGCCAGTGCCAAGGAGCATTGGAACCGCCTGCTGGAAATGTGCGAGGACTGGAGTTTTCGCCGCCTGCTCACTGATCCGCAGACCTGCACGATGACACCACAACAGGTAGAAACTCTTCGGCGTCATGGGCTTTGGCACCGGTGGCTGGGACGCGTTCTACGCCATGGCTCCCCCCGAGATCCTCCGGATCATGATCAGCGGCATGGAACACGACCAACAGCTGATCCTCGAAGGCGCGAGCGAGCTCGCACGGCGGTTTTGGACCACTCCGGTGCGACGGCCTGACGGTGCCGAGGTCAGCCTGGACTCACTGAACGATCAGCGGCTGCGCGGTCCGGTCACCCGGCTGGCGGCGCATGCCTCGACCCGATCGGTGACCGTCGAGGACGCGCAGGAAGCCGTGACCTATCCGGCGGTGATCCTGACTCCGCAACCGCACGCCATGGAAGCGGGCATCGAACTGGCCGGGGACGCCCCGCTGTTCGGCCGTCGGCTGCGCCGCGCCATCCGCCAGACGACCTCCTGGACCTGCGCCAAGACGGTCAGCCTGGTCGACGAGCCGTTCTGGCGCGGCACCAGCCTGGACGGCGTGACCCTCAGCGACTCCCTCATCCGTGACGCCTACGCGCTGGACTACGACCGGTACCACCGGGGCAGCGAAGCGGCCGGACACCTCGCGGCCCTGGTACTCAGCTACACCTGGGGCGAGCACGCCCTGAACCTGAGCAGCTCATCGCTTGCAGAACGGGTCGAACTCGGCGTCAGCGAACTCGGCCGCATCCACCCTGAGTTCGCTGACGAACTGCGCCGGCACGTCCGCGTCGACAACACCGTCACCGCATCCTGGGAACTCGAACCCAACTTCCGTGGAGTGTGCAACTTCAACGTGCCAGGCGAGTACGGTCCCCAGCGCGACCGGTTCGCCCATTTCATGAAGGACTACCAGGGCAAGCCGGCTGTGCCGGGCGAACCCATGAACAACCTGTTCCTGGCAGGCGACGCCATCTGCTGGTCGGGCGGCTGGGTCGAACACTCTCTTGGGTCCGGGCTCAATGCGGCCTGGGGCGTCCTGCGGGCCCTCGGTGGCGTCACCGCTCCGGACAACCCTGGCCCCGGCGACGTCTGGACTGATCCCCGGTACACCCCCCACACCCTCAACTAGACGCGTCGGGCGGACGGTTGGCTTGGTGCCAACTACACCCTGGACCGGCTGAAACCATCGCCGCCCGTCCCGCGACTACGAAGGCCCACCCCCACCGCTCCGAAGCCATGATCCACCTCGCAAAGTTCAACCGCATGACACGCCGCCTGACCACGGAATCCACCCCCGAGTAAACGCCCTTTAGTCGCAATGCCGTTGCATTACGTGGTTGAGGGTTGTGGTCGTTTGATGCGGACTGCTCGGGCGCCGGTGTGGGTGGGTTGGGGCCAGGTGTGGTGTTC
>NZ_JBSFVG010000052.1:0-3091 GCF_053592195.1 Streptomyces sp. NPDC002776
TACCGCCTGCTGCGGTTGCTCTTACTTCCCACCTAGCACTACTTCCTCTGGAACTCACGTCCCAGTCTCCAGGTGTCCACGATCAAGGGGAAGGTCCATTCGTGACCGCGTTGCTTCCGTTGTCGTCGCTGTGCGCCTGGGCGCACTCGGCCTGCGGCAGTACGCCGGAAGCATGCCTACGCGACGCCCGTATCCGAGTGATCTGTCCGATGCCCGTTGGGAGTTGATCGAGCCGGTACTGACGGCCTGGCGCTTCGAGCGCCGCGGCAGGGCCCTGGACTTCGGCCGGCCGCCCGAGCATGACCTGCGTGCGATCTCTCGGTTTCGTGTCAGTGCCCCACCTGCACGGACACCACCCCGAGACAGTGCAACCGCCCCGATCTCTCGCATTCATGACAGTTCTCCCACCCCGCAAACCGGCACTGCCCTGCGCCAACTCACAGACACTCACTGTCTCTCACTCCACTGTCACGAGACCGAGACATCGCACCAGGCGCGTCAAACTCGCCCTCGACCGGCTCCAGACGCTGGCGAAGCTGGGTCTGGAGTGGGCGACGGCGTAACGGCCGTCAGGACACCGTGAGGGGTCATGCCGGAGTCGGCGTGGCCCCTCCGTGTCAGGCACCGGCTCTCTTCGCGCTGGTAGAGAGGCTCTTACGGCGCGGGCTGCGGTTATGGCTCGCCCCGGTCCCAATGGCCGGGCCGCAGCGGCGCCGAGGGCCTGCCCTGGTCCGCAGGGCCGGACGGGAGACCTCGGGCCGCTCTCACCCGTAAGGAGGCTCCTCCCGGGTGAGAGCGGCCGCGTGGGCGCGGGCGTGTGCTGTGTCCGGGGTTCCCGGACGTTGAGGGTGGACGGGCACGTCGTAGGTCGTGACGCCCACGAGACGGGTCTCCTGAGGCGTCATAGGGATGAAGGAGATGCGTCCGTCCGGGGGCATGGCGAGGATCGTGACCGGCCAGGAGGAGGTGCGGGTGTCACCGCCGGGGACCAGGGGGTAGGTGCAGCCGCTCTCCACGCTGCGTGGATGCATCCGCCAGGCAGCCAAGCGTGCCCGTCAGTGGACGCGCAGCACCAGCGGCGGGAGGAAGTACGTCGACTGACCGATGAGGCGCGTCTCCAGTGCTTCGAACGTGTTGAAGGAGATCCTGTCGTCGGCGGGCTCCGCGGTGATCACTACGGGCCAGGTGGTCTGCCGGGAGTCGCCACCCGGAACCAGCGGATAGGTGCAGCCGCCTTCCACGATCAGGGGGCCACCGCAGAGCACGGTGTCACCGGTGGGGGCCCCGATCGCGTAGGAACCCACAGGGGAGCCGGTGTAGCCGAAGTTCGTCTGGACCGTGGCGGACCCCTTGTTCGTGTAGTCGAGGGTCACGTACACCGTGTCACCCACCGAGGCACTGGCGGGTGTGACGCTGAGCTTGAAGGTGCCGGTCGGATCCTGCACCGTCGCGGTGTTGGCAGGGTCGGCCTGGACGGGAGCCGCACCCACGGTGAGGCCGAGCAGCAAAGCCGCCGCCAGCACGCCAAGGACGGCGCGAAGACGAGTGAACATGAGCAGTTCCCTTCTGTGGCACAGAACCGGAACCGAATCACGGCACGCCCTCAAGCGGAGGCGCCGGGTACCGGGGGAGTCAGCGTCAAACCGGATCCCGGTACGCACAACCCCCCATGTGACCGAGTGAGTCCTGCGGTGCGTAGGGGCCAGATGAGGCGAAGCACGAACGCAACCAAGGGGGGCGCGCACCGGCCGCGTTCACCACCCCAAGACCGGCCCCTGCACCGCCTCCCGGCGTCGCTGCGGCCGTTGACTCGTACGCGCCAAGATCCCCGTGCCCAGAGTCCGGCCATCCGCGGCCGTGGCCCGTCGCCAACGCCGATGTACGTTTTTGGTGTCCCTGCGAGAACCCCGGCACCACACCTTCGCGGGACCCGTCGCCGCCAAACTCGCCGCCGGTCTCATCCAGGCTCTGGCCGATGACCCGACGGATCTTGACGACCGAGGCGATCGAGACCGGCAGCAAAGTCCTGTGAGTACAGGCATTCTGGAGTCCGGGCCGGCACGGCAACAGCCCACGGCCGGTGGAGCCGCAGGCGTTATGCGGCCCGTCCGGGCTGTGATCAGGCTCGTGTCGTGGCTGTGAAGGTGTAGTAGATGCACAGATCACTCGTATCGCAGGCGCGGGTTGCGCTACCGCCTCCGGCGCACACTCCTTAGTTGGAGGGGCTCGAGCTTGAGGGTCATGGTGAGCACCTTGTTGGGTAGAGGACCGATGTAGGGGAAGTCCATCTCCCACCTCGCCTCCAGGACGATGCCGTTGTGGGCGTCGTCGTAGACGTTGGTCCACTTCGGGACGTTGATCGCCGCTGAGGCGGGAGAGCCGGTGCCGGGGCACGACTGGGCGACGCCGAGCACCATCTGTGGATACCGGGCAAAGACGCGGCCGTGCCACACACTTTGCACGGCGGCGGCGCCGCTGGTGAAGTTGTTGTCGATTTCGTGGTCGACAGTCCTCGCACACTGCGAGGGGATGCTCCGTAACCGCACACTCGTGATCATCGGCTACATCGGCGGGCGCTGCCGCGGTGCCGGACAGCAGCAGGGCGGCGGCTACCAACGCAAAGCGAAGACGTTCATGGAACCTGTCTCAGGCCGGGGCGGCCGCACACCCGCTTGGACGAGGATGTGCGGGGAGGGGCGGGGCCCGCCCTGGACCGGCGGACGCCCTGGAGCAGGCTGGCGAGGTCGGATTTGGTCACCGTGGCGTGAGCGAGGAGCCGGCAGCCCGGGCGAGGGTGAGCGTGCCGGTCATGATGGCGATCACGGCGGTGTGCTCGTGGTTCTTGAACGCCAGGTCGGCGTCCTCCTTGATGGGATCGTTATCCCGGGGGTGAGGCCGTCGGGGCGCTGCACAGCAAGCATCTGCTCCCACAGCGCGGCGGGACACTGGGGGTCACCGATGCACGCGTCGACGAGCAGGAGTTCGCCCACTAGGGCCAATGCCGTTGCATTACGTGGTTGAGGGTTGTGGTCGTTTGATGCGGACTGCTCGGGCGCCGGTGTGGGTGGGTTGGGGCCAGGTGTGGTGTTCG
>NZ_JBSFVG010000053.1:0-2719 GCF_053592195.1 Streptomyces sp. NPDC002776
CCCGAGGTGGATGCGGTGCTGTCGCGGTATCCGCTGCGGGAGTTGGTGACCGCGTCGGATCCGCTGCCGCTGCTGGTGGAGCGGGAGCGGGCCCTGTACGGGTCGTGGTACGAGTTCTTCCCCCGCTCCGAGGGCACCGAGCAGGTGCCGCACGGCACGTTCCGGACCGCGGCCAGGCGGCTTGCGGCGATCGCCCAGATGGGCTTCGACGTCGTGTACCTGCCGCCGGTCCACCCGATCGGCACGACCTTCCGCAAGGGCCGCAACAACACCCTCGACCCCACCCCCGAGGATGTCGGGGTGCCGTGGGCGATCGGCTCCCCCGAGGGCGGCCACGACGCCGTCCACCCCGCGCTGGGCACCCTGGAGGACTTCACCTGGTTCGTTCAGCAGGCCCGCGCGCAGGGGCTGGAGGTGGCGCTGGACTTCGCGCTGCAGTGCTCGCCGGACCATCCGTGGGTGCACAAGCATCCGGAGTGGTTCCACCACCGTCCCGACGGCACCATCGCCTACGCGGAGAACCCGCCGAAGAAGTACCAGGACATCTACCCCCTGGCCTTCGACGCGGACCTGGACGGGCTGGTCGCCGAGACGCTGCGGGTGCTGCGGCACTGGATGGCCTGCGGGGTGCGGATCTTCAGGGTGGACAACCCGCACACCAAGCCGGTGCTGTTCTGGGAGCGGGTGATCGCGGAGATCAACCGCACCGACCCGGACGTGATCTTCCTGGCCGAGGCGTTCACCCGGCCGGCGATGATGCACACCCTCGCCCAGATCGGCTTCCAGCAGTCGTACACGTACTTCACCTGGCGCAACACCAAGCAGGAGCTGACGGAGTACCTCACCGAACTGTCCGGCGAGGCGGCTTCCTACATGCGGCCGAACTTCTTCGCCAACACCCCTGACATCCTGCACGCCTTCCTCCAGCACGGCGGCCGGCCCGCCTTCGAACTGCGCGCGGTCCTCGCCGCCACCCTCTCGCCGACCTGGGGCATCTACAGCGGCTACGAACTGTGCGAGAACACCCCGCTGCGCGAGGGCAGCGAGGAGTACCTGGACTCGGAGAAGTACCAGTTGCGGCCGCGTGACTGGGACACCGCGGACACCATCGCTCCCCTCATCACCCGGCTCAACACCGTCCGACGCGCGAGTCCCGCTCTACGGCAGCTGCGTAACCTGCACTTCCACCACGCCGACCAGGATCAGGTGATCGTCTACTCGAAGCGGTCGGGGTCGAACACGGTTCTGGTGGTCGTCAACCTCGACCCCCACCACACCCAGGAGGCCACGGTCTCGTTGGACATGCCGCAACTCGGCCTGGACTGGCACGAGTCGGTTCCGGTGCGCGACGAGCTCACCGGCGAGACCTATCACTGGGGCAGGACGAATTACGTGCGTCTCGAACCGGGCACTCGTCCCGCGCACCTCCTCACCGTCCTGCGACCGTCCACCCCGCAGATCGGAGGGTCACCCACCACATGATCGTCAACGAGCCCGTCCATGACACGTTCGAGGACACCCCGGCCAAGGACCGGCATCCCGACTGGTTCAAGAGCGCCGTCTTCTACGAGGTGCTGGTCCGTTCCTTCCAGGACAGCAACGGCGACGGTGTCGGCGACCTCAAGGGCCTGACCGCCAAGCTGGACTATCTCCAGTGGCTCGGCGTGGACTGCCTGTGGCTGCCCCCGTTCTTCAAGTCGCCGCTCAGGGACGGCGGTTACGACGTCTCCGACTACACCGCGGTGCTGCCGGAGTTCGGTGACCTCGCCGACTTCGTGGAGTTCGTCGACTCCGCTCACCAGCGCGGCATGCGGGTCGTCATCGACTTCGTCATGAACCACACCAGTGACCAGCACCCGTGGTTCCAGGAGTCCAGGAAGGACCCCGACGGCCCCTACGGCGACTACTACATGTGGGCCGACGACGACAAGCAGTACCCCGACGCGCGGATCATCTTCGTCGACACCGAGGCCTCCAACTGGACCTTCGACCCGGTCCGCAAGCAGTACTTCTTCCACCGGTTCTTCTCCCACCAGCCGGACCTCAACTACGAGAACCCGGCCGTGCAGGAGGAGATCATCTCCGCGCTGCGCTTCTGGCTCGACCTCGGCATCGACGGCTTCCGGCTCGACGCGGTGCCGTATCTGTACGCCGAGGAAGGAACCAACTGCGAAAACCTTCCGGCGACCCATGAGTTCCTCAAGCGGGTCCGCAAGGAGATCGACGCCCACTACCCGGACACGGTGCTGCTGGCGGAGGCCAACCAGTGGCCGGAGGACGTCGTCGACTACTTCGGCGACTACCGCAGCGGCGGCGACGAATGCCACATGGCCTTCCACTTCCCGGTCATGCCCCGCATCTTCATGGCCGTGCGCCGGGAGTCGCGCTACCCCGTCTCCGAGATCCTCGCCAAGACCCCGGCCATCCCCTCCGGCTGCCAGTGGGGCATCTTCCTGCGCAACCACGACGAGCTGACCCTGGAGATGGTCACCGACGAGGAACGCGACTACATGTGGGCCGAGTACGCCAAGGACCCCCGCATGCGCGCCAACATCGGCATCCGCCGCCGGCTCGCGCCCCTGCTGGACAACGACCGCAACCAGATCGAGCTGTTCACCGCCCTGCTGCTGTCGCTGCCCGGCTCGCCGATCCTCTACTACGGCGACGAGATCGGCATGGGCGACAACATCTGGCTCGGCGACCGCGACGCCGTCCGCAC
>NZ_JBSFVG010000054.1:0-2668 GCF_053592195.1 Streptomyces sp. NPDC002776
GCATCGACGTCCTCTACGCGATGCTCCGAGACGGCACCTTCTACCAGCCACCCACCCCGGCTACAGCTTGACGAAGCCCATAGAGGCACCTTTTCCTCTTACTGCTGTGGGGCGCGGTCCGGGGGCGTAGAGGGGATGTCGGGCTACCGACCACGGCAGGAATTGCGTGATCACCTGCGGATTTACGGACGGATCCCGCGAGCGAACGAGCGGCTGCCGGTGAGGTCGTCGGCGGGGTTGTCGGCCTGGCCGTGCGCTTCACCAGCACCCGGAGGCAGACGGGACAGCCGGCAGACGGTCGGGCGCCGCGGCCGACTCGGGATCAGCCGCGGCACCCGCCCACACGCCCGGAACACCACCAGAGGATGGATCGCACCCCAGACGCGCGTATGCCCGCCTGCCCGGCCAGGCCCACCACAGGCGCAGCCAACCGGGTGATCACCAGGCATGAACGGGCGCAGGGCAACGCGCTTTGGGGCGGGTGCCCTCTCAAAACCGCGGCTTGATCCGTGACGGCGAACCGATGCGTTGACAGCACTTCAGGCAGAGAACCTCTTCGCGAGGTGCCGGAGCCGTGCCACGGCCGCGGCCGCTTGGTCACCGGTGATGGCCATACCGGACATCCGGCTCAGGCTCTCGACCTGGTCGGCGAAGCACAGGTACTCCCGGTGCGCATGTTCCCGGCAGGCGAGGCACGTGACACTTTCCGGACGGGCAGAGGTCATCGCGTAGGGCACCTGGTGTCCGCAACCAGTGGTGACGACGCTCGGTGCGTCGGGCACGCGGCCCAACGTCGACACGATCAGATTCCGGACGTCCGAGGCGGCCTGCGCGGGGACCGCTCAGGTTCACCCGGGCCGGCCACACTACTCGTGCCCCCGGGAGTCGCCGACCTGGCGAACGTATGCGGTCACCGCAAGGCATCAGTCCAGGATCCCCAGCTCGTTGTCCGGACGGCAGTGCGGGCAAGGATCGACCCGATCCGCGAGCGCCCGCAGCGCCTGTGCGCGGGGCACACCTTTCGACCGTTTCCCCGCCATGTGGCAGCCGCCGACGTGTACGTACACGGGCGGCACGTCAAGGCTGAGGCTGTTCTCGATCAGCCAGCCCGGCCCCGGCGGCCGGGCTTGGATGCTGCGCTGCCTCTCCGCCTCCCGCCGCTCGGCGACCGCGATCTGCCGCCGGACCCCGTCGAGGGTGAGGACGAGCTCCGTCTCCAGGACCCGGAGTCTCGGCAGGTCGGGGGGCAGATTAGTCACGTGTCCAGCTGAGGTGCCCAACCGGATAGGTCGGCAGCTTCGGTCTCCCTGCACCTGGGCACCGGATGCATCACCCGGGCCGACGTCCAGGACGCCCTGCGGATCGACCCGGACGAATACACGGGCGGCTGGGCCCTACACCTCGGCCGCCCACGACGGACTGGCCCGACGTGTAGCCGAGCCTTCGAGTGACGGCGGGCGATTACCGTGGGGCCGTGGGCCGCGTCCGCGACCGGCGGGTCAGTGACTTGCTGCAGGTCCCGGACGTGGATGGTCCCCGCCGCCCGAAGACGCGGGGACCAAGTTCGCCACCATGCAAGGGTGCGGAACACGGGATCGACAGAGGTGCCCCGCACCATTGTCTACGTGCTGCAGCTCCTGGGGACTCCGTGACGCAGAGCGCAGGTACTCAGCCGTCGTAAGGATCGCGGCTGCCGGACTTCGCCAGGCCTCGGCTGATCATGTAGCCGACCGTGAGGATCACGATGTACAGCCACGCCTTGTCGGCGCGGAAGTAATCAGCGTGGCCATCGTCGTCTCCTACCACCATGGAGGCGATCAGCACCGCGACGACCGCAGCGATGTAGGCGAAGAACTCTGTGGTCTTGAAGGCCGCCTTCGTCTCCGTCGACAGTCGACGCGGCCGGTGAGCGGCCGCACCGTCACCCGCGTGGGGGCTTACGTTGCCAACCGGGTTCGCGCTCATGAAAGGCACCTTTTGCTGTCGTGGGGAGCACCTGCCGTGCTCCCCGGGCTGGGAAAGCGTCAAGATCGTCTGCACCCACCGAGTTCCCATGTGTACCGATCTAAACAACGCGTCAAGGCGCGGCCACGACAAACAGCGACCACCGGCCTGGCAACGGTGCCCTGTACCCATAGGCAAACAGTGATCACACAACCGTCATGGTCGCCCCCGTGCGCACATGGGGAACGTTGACCACGTGAGGTGAACGCCTGGATTCTCTGCGAAGACCACGGCAGCCCCGGCAACGGGCAGCCCCGCCGGACCACACCGGTCAGACGGGGGCGGCAACGCCAGGCGGGCGGCTCCCGGTAGGGCGGGGCCGACTGTCAGTCCCTGGCGATCGCCATGCCGAGGAAGATCCCGACCAGCAGGAGGACACTGCCGGTGGCCATCGCGGCCCACGTCCCGGTCTGCGTCGCGGTGAACGTCGAAGTCATTCCCGCCTGCGCCGCGGCCTGCATGGCCTGCGCCCCGGCACCTCATAGCACCCACTGCCTACCGAGACGCAGTTCGCAACCGTCCTGGCCCCTCCCCCATAACGTGCCTCGCCTTCGCAACGGACCTGTGGACGGGTCTGTACGGTGAGCGGTGTAACTCCCGAGCTGGAAGCGACAGTTGATGACTGACGTGGCGAGTGACATCGGGGCCGGGGAGGCCGTTGTGA
>NZ_JBSFVG010000055.1:0-2657 GCF_053592195.1 Streptomyces sp. NPDC002776
CGCCTGCTGCGGTTGCTCTTACTTCCCACCTAGCACTACTTCCTCTGGAACTCACGTCCCAGTCTCCAGGTGTCCACGATCAAGGGGAAGGTTCAGCCCGCCCTGGAAACCCACTTTGGGCGACGGGCATCCCCAGCTGTCCGTCCTCTTCCCCCGCAAGGCATGCCGCCAGTGCGAGGACCGCATGAAGTGCACCGGCAACATCGATGGCAAAGGGCGGCACATCCTCCTGCTGCCCGAGCCCCAGCAGAAGATCCAGTCACAGGTCAGGAAAGACCAGAAGACCAGCAACTGGCAGCGGCGCTATGCCATCCGCGCAGGCTGCGAGGCCACTGTCTCAGAAACGGTCCACGCTCATGGCCTGCGCCACTGCCGCTGGAACCAACATCGTCCGACTCAGCGAATGCTTCCCGCCCGGCACCACACCGGCTTCTCCACCACGGCCACCCAGCCACTTCCAGCGGCTCTGCCAAAGGCTGACGACCTAGAGATCACCAACAGCATCCGCTCGTTGGGAGTTGGTCGAACCGGTCCTGGCGGCCTGGCGTTTCGGGCGCCGTGGCCGGGCCCGGGACTTTGGCCGACCGCCCGAGCACGACCTGCGCGACATCATGGACGCGATCTTGTACGTGGACCGTACCGGGGTTCAGTGGCGCTACCTGGCGCACGACTTCCCGCACTAGAGCACGGTCTGCGGCTACTTCGCCAGATGGCAGCAGGAAGGCGTATTCGCCCAGTTCAACGGCATGCTCAGGCAACTGTTACGGCAGGAGGAAGGACGGGAGGCTGAACCGTCGGCCTGCGTGATCGACGCGCAGAGCGTGAAAACCTCCACCAGTGTGCTCGTCTCCAGCCAGGGCATCGATGCCGGGAAGAAGATCGTCGGACGGAAGCGGAGCATCGTCACCGACACGATCGGCCTTCTCCTGGCCGTGCTGGTCACCGTAGCGAGCGTGCAGGACTCCGTGGCCGGCACCCAGCTCCTGGACAAGGTGGCCGCTGAACAACCCGGCATCCGCAAGGTGTGGGTCGACGGCGGTTACCGGCACCACCTTGTCGAGCACGCCGCCACTATCGGCATCGACATGGAAATCATTCAACGCAAACCCGGAACCATGGGATTCACTCCGGTCCCGAAGCGCTGGGTGGTTGAGCGGAGCTACGGCTGGCTCATGCTCCACCGCCGCCTGGCCCGCGACTACGAGGCCCTGCCAGCCCGCTCCGCCGCCTCATCGGCGAGAACACCATCTCCTGGCGCGATCCGACATCACCGAATCAAAGCCGCATCTCGGGATGAAACAACGGGAGAAAACGACCTCTTAAACGGCACTCAGGGTGGGTCGCCGACCTGGATCGGCGACCCACCACGAAGACCGATACGCGACAACCTCCTTATGAGGACTTAGTGACGATCCCAGCCGACTTGAACTGTGTCAGAGGCGGGCAGTAGACGTACGACCAGCCGCTGGAACGCCACGAGGAGGCTTCGATGTCGATCGTGCCATTGCCGTCCAAGCGTACGCAAAGAGCACTGGCCCGGTAGTGACCACCGTTGGCTTTGTCGCATATTGCCATTGAGCCGTTCTCGTAGTTGCTTTGATAATGGCACCCTGTCGGCCATCCTGTGGCACCTGCGGGCGCTGCAGAAGCTGCACCCTGATATCCGAGGGACAAGGCCACTGCTATACCACCAGCGACGAGCCCTGAGAAACGCTTCATTGGGATGAGTCCTTTCGTTTTACTGTCGGCTGCAGACACGTTCGGGTGAGCGCCTCACACTCAGGAGACTTTGGTCTCGATTCCGGCGGATGAGACTCTGTAAGATCCCTGACAATATGCCTTCGACCATCCGGACGACTGCCAGGGACCAACGAACTCTCTGAAAGCGCCCGTGTCCACGTCCTTGCACATTGCGAGCGCGCGGTAGTGGCCGCCGTTGGCATTTTGGCACTGCGCTACGGTCATGAGTGCAGTAACCGTCTCGTAGCTGCAATTTGTTGGCCGGCTCGCAGTACTTGCTGACGCCACAGGGAGCGATGTGAGAATAACGCCAAACGTTGCAAATCCCGTGAAAGCTATTCGCGATGCCGCGGACATTTTGACCCTCATTCTTTTGGGCTTGGCCTTCATGTTTGCTTTTGTAATGCTACTTTATGAGTGGGCCGCATGGAATGTCAATAAGGTTTCATGAATTTGAGCATTATTTGAGGGTCTCACTTTCCATGGTGGCGCAATCCTAACTGTTGGCTCAAATGTGATACTAGGCCCATAGTTGAGTGGGGGATTATTGCAACCTTCCTTTTTTGGCCAGGTGGCTG
Source organism: Streptomyces sp. NPDC002776 (assembly GCF_053592195.1). NCBI lineage: Bacteria > Bacillati > Actinomycetota > Actinomycetes > Kitasatosporales > Streptomycetaceae > Streptomyces > Streptomyces sp. NPDC002776. The sequence goes on from NZ_JBSFVG010000055.1 coordinate 2,319, forward strand.
TGATTCATACCCCATCCGAAGTCGTGCCCGAAAATGGTGCGTGTCACGGTGTGCGGGCCCAATCGAGTCGTACTGCTCCAGCTGGCCTTCCGCATTTCTGCTGGTCAACAGCTTGGCGGTAGGGAGTGCACTCCAGCAGCGGCTCGGGTCCTGAGCTGCGTTATAGGTAGTGAACCTCTTTCATCCTCCGTATCCGCAGATCAGGAGGGTGTGGACGGCGGCGACGATGCGTCCGATGCGGTTGGTCGAACATCGGGCTCGACGAAGGAGGCGCCAGGTTTTCAGCTGTGCGAAGGCGCGTTCGCCAGGGGCGCGTAGTCGGGCGTGGTCCCGGTTGTA
>NZ_JBSFVG010000056.1:0-2465 GCF_053592195.1 Streptomyces sp. NPDC002776
ACTCCGGCGGGTAGTTCTTCATGACCACGAGATGTCCGTTCTCAGATCCTCAGGATCCAGTGTCTCGTGTGTTCAACATCAGGGGTCAACGCCCACTTTCTCCTGGCTGCCCCACCCGGCGGAGAACGACCAGCCTGTCCACGGATGACAGCGCCGCCCTCGAGCGAGCAGGCCGGCGACGGCAGCACCTGCTGCCTGGGCGAGGGTGGTGGTGCGGCCGACGTACTGAAAGCGTCCTTGGTCGTCGTAGCTGCCGAGAGGAGGTCACGGACACACCGCCCGGTTGTCCTTCGCGTCCGTGTAGGCCGCGGGGTACCGCGCTGGTTGCCGGAGAAGGTGATGTCTCCCCGGAGGTAAGGCCGCCGGGAAGGAGAACGTCATTTCAGGTACGGGTCGAGGAGAGTGGTCCAAGACCTGCGAATTTGCTCATATTCTGCCGGGCAGCGTTCCCGTCGGCTCTCGGGCAGGACCTCGTCATTCACGATGGAGCCGAACCCCTTCGGATCCGATCCGTACAGCCAGCATGCCCAGTTGTAGTACCGCTGGGTGTTCAGGGAGTGCTCGTCGGCGAAGGTGTCCGCCGTGGAGAGTGCCTCTTCGTCTGTACGGCGGTGGGGCTGCCATTGGTGTCGAGGTAGCTCAGTTCCAGGTGGTAGCAGTTGCGCAGGGTGATCAGGTCGCCGCTGGTCACCGCCGTGCCGGCCGCCTTGTTCTCTGCCGACAGCACTTCCCAGCTTCCAGTGCCGTTGCCGCGGGTGGGGGTGTCGGCGGTGGAGACGGCGTAGACGCTGCCCGTGGAGGGAGTGCGGCCATTGGTGTCCAGGTAGCCGCCGCTCCAGTCGTTGTAGCCGTTCTGCAGGTGGATCCGGTCGCCGTACTTCAGCGCGTCAGCCATGGAGAGCACTCCGTTCCCTGTCGGTGCCGCCCTGCTGTCAGCGGCACGGAAATCGTCCCGCCACCTGGGGACTGACCGGAGCGCCTTCGCATGGCGATCATCCGATGGTGTGCTCCGGAAGCATCCGGGTTTGAGGGCGCGCTCCCGTGCTGGGCCGATCGGTCTTGCGGGAGACCGCGTGGCGGTCGGTAGCGGGCCGCGGCCATCGGGTTGATCGCGAAGACCTTTCCGCTTGCCGGTGCGCCGAACCGCGACCAGCAGGCCACGGGAGGTTTCGATCGCGACTGGGATCGGGCTCTCCTTTGCCCCGCATTGCGGCTGGGTTTGCCGGGATACGGAAGCCGGCGCCTCTTGCCCACTGCCGTCCGACCTCGTTGTTTGCCGCTTTGGGGCTGCTGGATGATGGTGCGCAGGAGGTGGGCGATGACAGCACATGCGTGGGCGACGCCGCGCAGCACGGGCGGGGTGCCGGACGGGGACGGTGCCGGCCGGCGGTCGCTGGACCGGGTGCGGTTGATGGGTGTGCTGCTGATCCTGCTGTCCCTGATACCGGCGGCAGCCTCCTATGTGGTGTTCAGCTGGTGGCTGCCCTCCGACCAGAGCCGCTACCAGGACTACCGGGCGGCCGAGCCGTGCTCCGCCCGCGACATCGAGCAGGAGCAGACGGACTGCCTGAGCACCTGGCGCCTCACCGTCGAGAAGACGGTGAACGAGACCGGCGGGAAGAGCTCCTCCTACGAGGCGACCCTGACGGACCAGGGCTCCTGGCGGGGAACCGTGTTCTTCGGCGACCCGGGGCCGCTCCTGGAGCGGCTCAAGTCCGGCGACCAGGTCACGGCCACCGCTTGGCGGCGCGACATCGTGGTGCTCCGCAAGGACGGCGTACGGCAGAACACCTCCGAGGCGCCCCGTGACGAGGTCCAGATGAACGCCGCTTTCGGCATGATCGCCGCGCTCGTCGCGGCGCAACTCTTCGTATTCGGCGCGGTACGCCTGGTCAGGCCACGTGACCACGAGCCCTTCACCTGGCACCCGTACGGCAAGCGGCTGCTCATCACCATCGCCGCGGTTTGTTTCGGGGTGGGCCTGTCGGCGGTGTGGATCGGCATCCCGTGGGGGAGCGTGCCCGCCGTCTCGGTACCCATCGTGCTGTGCACGGCGGTCGTAACGGATCACCGCTTGCGTCGCACGACGACTTCGCCGTAGGTACGGCCGAGCTGCCACCAGTACTGCGCCGTGCGCCGCACCCCGCTCAATGGCCGATAGGCCCGTGCGGGTATTGCGCAGCCACGGTCACCGACCACGCCCCGCCGGCGCGTCGCGCGCTGCGCACCGCCGTCACCGCATCCGGCGCCTGCTGCGCACTAGCGGCGGTGTCGGGCAGTTCGACGTTCGGGGCCATCGCCTGCGCAAGCCGGGCCTGCGCACTCGTGGTGTCGTCGGCGCTGCTGCGCAACCACGCACCGACGAACAACTGGGGCCTTCCCCCGTGAAGGTGGGCACGCGGTTATTGATGACGCGGCGAGTGTGAGTTTAGGGGTGTGGTGTCGGTGTTCGTATTCGTTGGGGC
>NZ_JBSFVG010000057.1:0-2130 GCF_053592195.1 Streptomyces sp. NPDC002776
GCCCGCCTTGTTCAACCGCCCCACGGATTCATACGAACATCTCAGGGACCTCCACGTCACGGCCTCATTTACCTACGTACGCCCATATGCCGCGCACGCAAAGAGCCCCCCGCGACCCCGATCATGACCCTTCGAACAGGCGGGTTAGCATCCCGACGCCGACGGATGCCGCTCTGGCGGGCATGGCCGGCTCCGGGGGCTCGGTCCGGCTGGACTGGATCACCGGCGTGGAGGGCGGCGGCGAGCCCTGGCGGAGCTGGGTGGACGAGGTGGTGGCGAGCTGGGCGGCCTGTCTGCTCGCCGAGCCGCGGCTGGCCGAGGTCGCGGTGAGCGCGGCGCTCGACGGCGGCCACACCGCGGGTGCGCCGATGGAGTTCCGGCGTCTGACGGCTCCCGACGAGAACGACCGCCAGGCGGCCGCGCTGCTGCGCCATCCCGACCTGCTGGACCGTGTCGCCGGACTGCACCGCGCCGAGCTGATGGACCTGCTGGCCGCCGGACAGCCGCGCGCCGCCTGAGCGTCCTGCGGGCTCGGGCGGCGCGGGGTCGGGCCCGGGATCAGACGGCCGGGGCCGGGTACGTCGGGTACTCCACGCCGGAGACGTGCTGCACGACCCGGATGACCTGGCAGGAGTAGCCGAACTCGTTGTCGTACCAGAGGTAGAGGATGGCGTTGTCGCCGTCGACCTTGGTGGCGCCCGCGTCGACGATCGAGGCGTGGCGCGAGCCGACGAAGTCCATGGAGACGGCGTCGGGGGCGGTGGTGAAGTCGATCTGGCGCTTGAGCGGCGAGTTCAGCGAGACGTCGCGGAGGTACTCCAGGACCTCCTCGCGGGTGGTCTCACGACCCAGGCGCAGGCTGAGGATCGCGATCGAGACGTCCGGCACGGGGACGCGGATCGAGCTGCCGGTGATCGGGGCCTTGAGGTCCGGCAGCGCCTTGGCGACGGCGGAGGCGGCACCGGTCTCGGTGATGACCATGTTCAGCGGCGCGCTGCGGCCCCGACGGTCCGCCTTGTGGTAATTGTCCAGCAGGTTCTGGTCGTTGGTGAACGAGTGGACGGTCTCCACATGGCCGCGGACGACACCGTACTCGTCGTCCATCGCCTTCAGTGGCGGCACGATCGCGTTGGTGGTGCAGGACGCGCAGGACAGGATCTGCTCGTCGGGCTTGATCGTGTCGTGGTTCACGCCGTGCACGATGTTCGGGACGTCGCCCTTGCCGGGAGCGGTCAGGACGACCTTGTCGATACCGGGGCGCAGGTGCTGCGAGAGGCCCTCGCGGTCCCGCCACTTGCCGGTGTTGTCGATCAGGATGGCGTCCTTGATGCCGTACGCCGTGTAGTCGACCTCGGACGGGTCGCTGGCGTAGATCACCTTGATGGCATTGCCGTTGGCGAAAATCGTGCTGGACTCCTCGTCCACCGTGATCGTGCCCTGGAACTGACCGTGGATGGAGTCGCGGCGCAGCAGCGAGGCGCGCTTGACGAGGTCCTGGTCACCGCCGCCGCGCACGACGATGGCCCGCAGCCGCAGCCCGTTGCCCGAGCCCGCCTTCTCGATCAGGAGACGGGCGACGAGGCGGCCGATGCGCCCGAAGCCGTAGAGGACGACGTCCCGGCCCGCGCCGCCCGCGAGCTTGTTGGCGCCCGTGGCACCGGCGACGGCCTCGGCGGTGAAGTCCGCCACCGACAGGCCGCGGTCGTCGGCCTTGTACGTCGCGGCGAGCATGCCGATGTCGATCTGGGACGGGCCGAGGTCGAGCGTGGTGAGCGCCTGGAGGAAGGGCAGCGTTTCGGTGACCGACAGCTCCTCGCCCGCGATCTGCCGCGCGAACCGGTGCGTCTTCAGGATGCTGACCACCGACTTGTTCACCAAGGAGCGGCTGTGCAGCAGGATCGTCACGTCCCGCTCGCGGTGCAGCTTCCCGATGATCGGGATCATCGACTCCGCGATCTCCTCGCGGTTCTTCCAGTTGGTGAACGAGTCGTCGTTGACAGTCACAGAAGTCTCTTTCGAGCTAGGCGGTGCTCATATGCTAACCCGCCTGTTCGAAGGGTCATGATCGGGGTCGCGGGGGGCTCTTTGCGTGCGCGGCATATGGGCGTACGTAGGTAAATGAGGCCGTGA
>NZ_JBSFVG010000058.1:0-2085 GCF_053592195.1 Streptomyces sp. NPDC002776
ATCTACGCAGGCCGCGCCGACCACCAAGTCAAACTCCGCGGCCACCGCATCGAACTCGGCGAAATCGAAGCCGCCCTCGTCAGCCAGGGCGCAAAGCAGGCCGCCGTCATGCTCCGCGAAGACACCCCCGGCGACCAACGCCTCGTCGCCTACATCGTGACGGACGGCTGGGACGAATCCGCGGCCCTGGCAAGGGTCGCCGAGCAGTTGCCCGACTACATGATCCCATCGGCGGTCGTCACCCTCGACGCCCTCCCCCTCACCCCCAACGGCAAACTCGACCGCAAAGCCCTCCCCACACCCACCTACACCACGAAGGGCCGAGCCCCGCGCACCCCCCAGGAAGAGATCCTCTGCACGCTCTTCGCCGAGGTCCTCTCTCTCACCCAAGTCACCATCGACGACAACTTCTTCGACCTCGGCGGCCACTCCCTCCTCGCCACCCGACTCACCAGCCGCATCCGCTCCACCCTGGGCGCCGAACTCAGCATCCGTCAGCTCTTCGAAACACCCACCGTCGCCGCACTGGCCGCGGAGCTGGACAGCGCCGAGCACGCCCGGTCCGAGCTCACGGCGGGTCCGCGCCCAGAGCGCATCCCCCTGTCGTACGCCCAACAACGCCTGTTGTTCCTGCATCAGCTGGAAGGGCCCAGCCCGACCTACAACACGGTCACCGCCCTCCGGCTCACCGGGGTCCTCGACGAAGAAGCCCTCCGGCAGGCCCTCGGCGACGTGGTAGCCCGGCACGAGAGCCTGCGCACGGTCTTCGCCGAGGACGAGCAGGGTGCCCATCAGGTCGTCCTGCCCGCGGACGTCGCCGAGGCTCCGTTCACCGTCGTCGAGGTCGCCGAGGAGGAGATCGAGGCGAGGCTCGCCGAGGTGGCGGCGCACTGCTTCCAGATCGACTCCGAACTCCCTGTCGCCACACGGTTGTTGCGCGTGTCGGCGGAGGACCATGTGCTCGTCCTCCTGGTCCATCACATCGCCAGCGACGCCTGGTCACGCGGCCCGCTGGCCCAGGACCTCACCACCGCCTACACCGCACGCCTCACCGGCCACGCACCGGACTGGCCCCCACTGCCGGCCCAGTACGCCGACTACGCCCTCTGGCAACACCAACTCCTCGGCGACGACACCGACCCCGACAGCCTCGCCGGACGCCAGCTCGCACACTGGAAGGAAGCCCTCGCGGACCTTCCCGAACAGCTCGACCTGCCCACCGACCGGCCCCGCCCCGCGGTCGCCGACTACCAGGGCGACCGGGTCGTCTTCGAGATTCCGGCGGAGCTGCACGAGCGGCTGACCGCGTTGGCGCGTGGGTCGCACACCAGTGCGTTCATGGTGATGCAGACGGCGCTCGCGGCGCTGCTCACCCGGCTCGGCGCGGGCCACGACATCCCCATCGGCACTCCCATCGCGGGCCGCACCGACGACGCCACCGACCGGCTCATCGGCTTCTTCGTCAACACCCTCGTCCTGCGCACCGACACCAGTGGCAATCCCACGTTCCGCGAGCTCCTCGACCGGGTCCGCACCACCGACCTCACCGCCTACACCCACCAGGACCTCCCCTTCGAGCGCCTCGTCGAGGTCCTCAACCCGGCGCGCACGCTGTCCCATCACCCCCTCTTCCAGGTCCTGTTGACCTTCAACAACACGGATCACGAGGGGGCGTTGAGGGACGTCGCCGACCTTCCGGGCCTGCGGGTCTCGCCACAGACGGTGCAGCGGACGGCGTCGAAGTTCGATCTCTCCTTCGCGTTCGCCGAGTCGTTCGACGATGCCCGCCGGCCGGCGGGCATCAACGGCGCGTTGGACTTCAGCACCCAGCTCTTCGAACGCACCTCCGCCACGAAGCTCGCCCAGCGATTCCTTCGCGTCCTGGAGGCCATGACCTCCTCGCCCGGCCTGCACATCGGCGACGTCGAGATCCTCGACGCCGACGAACGCGAGCGGGTGTTGGTGGGGTGGAACGGGGCCGCTACCGAGTTGCCGGACGTGCCGCTGCATGAACTGGTTGCGCGGCAGGCCGCGCGGACGCCGGACGGTGTGGCGGTGGTGAGCGACGGGAACACGCTCTCCTAT
>NZ_JBSFVG010000059.1:0-1647 GCF_053592195.1 Streptomyces sp. NPDC002776
AGAAGCCATCCGCTTACCGCTCGGCAGGCTTGATCAGTCGAACACGGTTCCTGTTCGGGTGATCCCTCGGTGGTCGGGGCATAACGGCAGGGCCTCCTGGTAGCTCGGGGTTGCGATCCCAACCGAGCAGCACCAGGAGGCCCTGTGCCGCAGTCTTTCGTGCCCGCGTCCGCGGAGTCCAACGCGCCGACACAGGAGTGTGACTGTCTCGCGCACAGGTTCGGCAACGCGGCGGACGGTCCGGAGCGCGTCCGGTGTTACGGCTCCGACCTGACGGACGCGGAGTGGCAGGCCGTCCGGCCGTTGCTGCCGGTGCCCGCGTGGCTTCAGGGGCGGGGCGGTCGGCCGGAGGGCTTCTGCCACCGTGTGATGCTGGACGCGGTGCGCTACGTGGTCGACAACGGCGTCAAGTGGGCGAACCTACCTGTGGACTTCCCGCCGTATCGGCGAGTGCACGCCTTCGCCCGCCGCTGGCAGGTCACTGGCCTACTTGCCGAGCTCCACGACCGGCTGCGCGACAAGATCCGCCAGCAGGAGGGCCGCACGGTGGACCCGACAGCCGCGATCGTGGACTCGCAGTCGGTGCGGGCGGCAGCAAATATCGCGCGCTCAACATCCGGCTGGGACGGCGGGAAGAAGGTGGGCGGCCGCAAGCGGCATCTGGTGGTGGACTGTCTCGGCCTGGTTCTGGCGGTGGTGGTGACCGCGGCGAGCGTTCAGGATCGGGATGCCGGAGTGCCGCTGCTTGAGCGGCTGCGCACGCTGTATTTCTCCATCCGGCTCGTCTGGGCGGACGGCGGCTATGCGGGCCGGCTGGTGGACTGGGCGGCCGAGACGTGCCGGCTCACCTTGGAGATCGTCAAACGCTCCGACGACACGGCGGGGTTCGTGGTGCTGCCGCGCAGGTGGGTCGTGGAGAGAACGCTGAGCTGGTTGATGCGTTCGCGTCGTCTGGTGCGTGACTACGAGACGCTGCCTACCATGCACGAGGCCATGGTGTTGTGGTCCATGACCATGCTCATGAGCGGCCGACTGGCCGGACGCCGCCCGGGTGCTTTCAGCAGGCCGGCGTCGCGAGCGCGGTGAACACCCCCGGCCGCACCTGCAGGATCCAACCCCGTTCCACCAGGCGTTTCGCCTTCGACCGCAGCCCTTCGACCTTCGCCGGAACCGCCTCCAGACCCAGGGACACGGCCAACTGCTGACACCGCAGACCTGCCCGGCCAGCGTCCGACTCCAGTACCTCCACGATGCGTTGGTAATCCGCTGCCAGGACGGACGACGCCATGCCCTCGATCCGGTGCGGCACCACCGATCCCGCCACCGCCCTTGGCGCTGGCTCCGCTGTCGCGGAGGGCGGCTCGGTCAGTACCTCGGTCACCGTGACCCGGGCATCCACCAAACGCTGAAGTGCGCGTTCCGCCTCACCGAGCGCGGCCTGCACCCGCTCAGCCTCCTCCTGCAACCGTGCGACCTCTTCCCGCACCTTCTTCACCCGGGCATCCAGCAGACCGAGCACCGACGGCACCAGCCACCTCCACGAACCAGACGAGCGGACGAATCACGCCCATCTCTCCCGCCATCAGCCGGAGTTCATGCCCACCCAAGCCGAACCAAGCGAGCACGTTCGGAAAGCGGATGGCTTCT
>NZ_JBSFVG010000060.1:0-1636 GCF_053592195.1 Streptomyces sp. NPDC002776
GGAGTCGACCGTTCACCTGCGGTGACGCCCCGCAGGCGTGAAAATCGGTACAGGGGCTGTCCGCCGACGCCGCTTGATGTTTGGGCTGTGAGCCCGCATAGGAGTCTGGTGAGGGAGCCGCCCGAGGGGGCCGCACACTGTCGCCTTGAGCACGCCGATCAGCTTCTCCGTTACCCCCTTTGGCTTCCCGGGCAGCCCCTGCCCGCACCAGTACGACAGGGGGTACGTCATGGAGGAGTTGAGAGAAGACCACGACGACGGAACGGTCGCCCGGGTCGCGTCGATCGACATCGGCAAGGCGTCCGGGATGATCTGCCTGCGCGTTCCGCACGACACCATCGAGGGCCGGCGCCTCCAGAAGGTCTGGACTGTCGCCTCGACCACGAACACAATCCTCGAGCTCGGCGACACACTGGTCTGCCAGGGTGTCGAGCGGGTGGTCATGGAAGCGACGGGCTCGTACTGGCGTCCGTTCTTCTACCTGCTGGAGGCCCGCGGCCTGGACTGCTGGCTGGTGAACGCGCGTGACGTGAAGAACGTCCCCGGCCGCCCGAAGACGGACAAGCTGGATGCGGTCTGGCTGGCCAAGCTCGCCGAACGCGGCATGGTCCGTGCCTCGTTCGTCCCGCCGAAGCCGGTGAGGCAGTTGCGGGACTTCACCCGCACCCGCACCGTGTTCGTCCAGGAGCGCACCCGGCACAAGCACCGCGTCGACAAGGCCCTGCAGGACGCGCAGATCAAACTGTCCGGCGTCGTCTCCGATCTGTTCGGCATGTCAGGCCGGGCCATGCTCGACGCGATGGTCGCCGGGGAACGCAACCCGCGCACCCTGGCCGACCTCGCCAAGGGCAACCTGGTCAAGAAGAAGCCGGCTCTCATCGAGGCTCTCACCGGCCAGTTCGAGGACCATCACGCCCGGCTGTTAGATGTGCTGCTGGGCACCGTCGACCATCTCACCGCGCAGATCCGCGAACTCGACCGGCTGATCGCCCGCACCCTGGATGAGATCACCACCCCGGACGACGGCCCCTGCGGCGATACGTCCGGTGACACCGTAACCGCTCGCGTCCTGGCCGAGAAGCTGGACGCCGTCCCCGGCATCGGACCGGCCACCGCACAGATCATCCTCGCCGAGATCGGTGCGGACATGAGTCGCTTCCCCACCCCCGAACACCTCGTCTCGTGGGCCAAGTTGTGTCCGCGGACGATCCAGTCCGGGGCGAAGAACACGTCGGGTCCGGCCGGGCAGGGCAACCCCTGGCTCAAGGGAGCTCTCGGCGAGGCCGCCAACGCCGCCGCCCGCACCGACACCTTCCTCGGCGCCCGCTACCGGCGCATCGTCAAACGCCGCGGCCATGCCAAGGCCCTGGTCGCCGTCGCCCGCTCGATACTCGTCATCGCCTGGCACCTGATCAACGACCCGGGCGCCTCCTACCAGGAACTCGGCGCCGACTGGCACCGGCGTCATCTCGACCCCGCCCGCAGGACACGTGATCTCGTCCGCCAACTCCAGGCCCTTGGCCATCAGGTCGCCCTCACCCCGACATCAGCCTGACCGACCCGTCCCACCGACATCCGGTCCGCAAGCGGCCCGGATGCTGCCGCCTGCCCTCCCGAACAACGATTTTCCGATCAG
>NZ_JBSFVG010000061.1:0-1512 GCF_053592195.1 Streptomyces sp. NPDC002776
TCGAAGTCCTTCGCCGGCCCGGCCGGGCGGCAGCTCGTCCTCGACGACATCACCCTCGATGTCGCGCCCGGTGAGTTCGTCACCCTCCTGGGAGCCTCCGGGTGCGGCAAGTCCACGCTGCTCAACCTGGTCGCGGGCCTGGACCGGCCGAGCGCGGGCGCCATCACCACCGACGGCCGTCCGGCACTGATGTTCCAGGAACACGCCCTGTTCCCGTGGCTGACCGCGGGCAAGAACATCGAACTCGCCCTCAAGCTGCGCGGGATGCCCAAGGCCGAACGACGCGGCCGGGCCGAGGAACTGCTGGAACTGGTCCGGCTGGGCGGCTCCTACGGCAAGCGGGTGCACGAACTGTCCGGCGGCATGCGCCAACGCGTCGCACTGGCACGGGCGCTGGCCCAGGACAGCAAACTGCTGCTGATGGACGAGCCGTTCGCGGCACTGGACGCGATCACCCGGGACGTGCTGCACGACGAGCTGACCCGGATCTGGCGCGAGACGGGCCTGTCGGTGCTGTTCGTGACGCACAACGTCCGCGAGGCCGTACGCCTCGCCCAGCGCGTCATCCTGCTGTCCTCCCGCCCCGGCCGCATCGCCCGCGAATGGACCGTCGGCATCCCGCACCCGCGCCGCATCGAGGACAGCGCCGTCGCCGAGCTGTCCGTCGAGATCACCGAAGAACTGCGTGGGGAGATCCGCCGCCATGGCCAGCACTGAGACCACCGCCAAGGACGCGGGCGACCTCGCCGGACTCGAAGCCGGCCTGGACGCACTCGACGCCGTCCACACCAGCCGCACCCCGCTGCGCGAGACCCTGGTCCGCAAGGTACTCCCGCCGGTCACCGCCGTCGCGCTGGTGCTGGCGGTGTGGCAGGTCCTGGTCTGGGCCGAGGCCGCCCCCGCCTACAAGCTCCCCGCACCCTCCGCCGTCTGGGACGAGGTACGCACGGCCTGGCTCCAGGGCACACTCCTCGACTACATCTGGACCAGCGTCTCGCGCGGCCTGCTCGGCTTCCTCCTCGCCCTCGCCATCGGCACCCCCCTCGGCCTGCTGGTCGCCCGGGTGAAGTTCGTCCGGGCCGCGATCGGCCCGATCCTGTCCGGACTGCAGTCCCTGCCCTCGGTGGCCTGGGTACCGCCCGCCGTGCTCTGGCTCGGCCTGAACAACTCGATGATGTACGCCGTCATCCTGCTCGGCGCCGTCCCCTCCATCGCCAACGGCCTCGTCGCCGGCATCGACCAGATCCCGCCGCTGTTCCTGCGCGCCGGGCGCACCCTGGGCGCCACCGGCCTGAAGGGCACCTGGCACATCGTGATGCCGGGAGCCCTGCCGGGCTATCTGGCCGGTCTGAAGCAGGGCTGGGCGTTCTCCTGGCGCTCGCTGATGGCCGCCGAGATCATCGCCTCCTCCCCCGACCTGGGCGTCGGGCTCGGCCAGTTGCTGGAGAACGGCCGCAACAACGCCAGCATGTCCCAGGTGTTCCTGGCCATCTTCCTGATCCTGCTCGTCGG
>NZ_JBSFVG010000062.1:0-1481 GCF_053592195.1 Streptomyces sp. NPDC002776
ACCCGGCCGCGGCCAAGGCCCCGGACCTGATCGGCCGCGACTTCACCGCGGACAAGCCGAACGCGAAGTACGTCGGCGACATCACCTACCTGCCCGGATCTTGACCCGGGGTCTTGGACACCATGTACATGGGGCGGCGGCCAGGACGCACGCGGCATGGCCACGCTGTTCGCCACCTCGCCGCCAAGCTCATCATCCTGTGACGGCTGAGGGGAGGGCGCGACACGATGGGTGTCATCCGACCGCAGACTTGCACTGCGAATGGTCCCGCGTGTGCAGTTCATGCTGGTGGCGTGCGGATTCGAGCAGGTCCTGCCAGGACGTCACCAGGGGGCGACGGCGCAGGAGGGCACGTCGTTCGCGTTCGGTCATGCCGCCCCAGATGCCGTGCTCGATCCTTCTGTCCAGGGCATGGGCGAGGCATTCCGTGCGTACCGGGCAGCCTGCGCAGACAACTTTTGCCCTGTTCTGGGCGGCCCCGTCGACGAATAACTCGTCCGGTTCGACGGTCCGGCATTTGGCCTGTCCGCCCCATTCCTCACCGAAAGTCCCCACAGCCCCGCCCTCTCTGATCTGGCTTGTCCCGCTGGCCTGAGGCACCAGCGAGTGGCAAGTGCTCCCGACCGTATGACAGTTCGTCCGCACGCGGAACAGCGGTGTCGGGTTGTCATCCCTTCCAGCATTGTCTCGCAAGTGCGTGCGATCTCCGTGCGGCCGGTGAGTATTCCGGCGTGCGCAGGACGGGCTCCGCCGCGCTGAGGGGTTGACTTCCCTTGGGGCACGCATCCTTCGGTTCCCTTCGCAGGCGGTAGGGATCAGGCCGGGGGTGATGTTCTCTGTCTGCGGGCCCTTTTGGCCCTGTGCGACGTTGCAGCAGACCTTCTGGCCTTCCTGGAGCTCACGGAAGCCGGGGCGTTGATGTTGGAGTATGGGCGAAGACGTCGGGGCCTCCGCCGTCCTGCTCGATGAAGCCCAAGCCCTTTCCCGCGTTGAACCACTTCACGGTTCCCGTTGCCACGTCAATGCTTCTCATGTTGCAGTCCCGCACGGCGCGGACTCAAGGAGGATCATCTCCCCGGCGATGCCCGAGAAAGCAGAGTCCCCGTCTCCGGTCAGGATCCACCGATTGCGTTAGGGAGGTAGTGAAGCTTCGTCGGCGCACTCAGCGGCTCACCGGCGTCCTGCCGCTCCACCCGTGTGAGCTTCTGCGGGCCGCAAGAAATGGACCATGCGCTGGAAAGCACCGCTGAACGCCTTCCGGATCACCTTCGAAGGCCGGCTCACCCCGGCTGCTCTTTGAACACCTCAACAACCACGATCAGACGTCGATTTGACACACCCGTTTCGTCACGACTGGTGCGTCGCTGCGTGTTGGTCGCTCAGGCGGGGGGTCTGTGTGGCGAACGGTGGAACTCAGTCGGTTTTGTTCAGCGTCGTCCGGCGGTGAGCCGGCCGTCGAAGGTGATGTCGAAGGCTTGGAG
>NZ_JBSFVG010000063.1:0-1468 GCF_053592195.1 Streptomyces sp. NPDC002776
CCGTTACCTTCTTCGTGGCCTCGCAAGGAGGCTCCCGGCCTTCGGCCCCGGTATGACTTGAGCCCCCAGTCGAGATGATCGAAAAGGTGGTGTCGCCGGTGCCGGAGGCATTGGCAGACCGCTGATTAGAGGCACGAGCGCCAATCCCTCAACCGGGTACGGCAGTCTCTTCGTAACGTGGATGCCGGCACGCTGATGCCGCGGTGAGGCCGGGGAACAGGCGAGGGCGGGAGCGACGGTCGTGACGGACGAAACTGGCATCGGCGTCTATCTGGGACTGGATGTCGGCAAGGGCGAACACCACGCCGCCGCCGTCAATCACGCTGGGAAGAAGGTGTTCGACAAGCCGCTGCCTAACAGCGAACCGAAGCTGCGGGAGCTGTTCGACAAGCTCCGGGCCAAGCACGGGACCGTGCTGATGGTCGTCGACCAGCCGGCTTCCATCGGAGCCCTGCCCCTGGCAGTCGCCCGGGATGCAGGCTGCCAGGTCGCCTACTTGCCCGGACTGACCATGCGGCGGATCGCCGATCTTTACCCTGGTGAAGCCAAGACCGACGCTCGCGACGCGTTCGTCATCGCGGACGCTGCCAGAGCAATGCCCCACACCCTGCGGGCGGTCGATCCCGCCGATGAGACGGTCGCCGAGCTCGCCATGATCGCGGGCTTCGACGACGACCTGGCGGGCGAGTCCACCCGGATCGCCAACCGGCTCCGCGGCCTGCTCACCCAGATCCATCCGTCACTGGAACGGGTCCTTGGCCCACGGATCCAGCACCCGGCCGTGCTCCGGCTGCTGGACCAGTTCGGCTCACCCGCCCAGATCCGCAAAGCCGGAAGGCGACGACTGGTCACGCTGATACGGCCGAAGGCACCACGGATGGCCGAGCGGCTGGTCGAGGACATCTTCACCGCACTCGACGAACAGACCGTCGTCGTCCCGGGCACCGACGCAGCCGCGCTGATCGTCCCCACCCTCGCCAGTTCCCTCCAGTCAGTCCTTGACCAGCGCAAACTCCTCGCTGCAAGGATCGAAGAACTCCTGGAGGCCCACCCTCTTTCCCAGGTCCTGATCTCGATGCCCGGCATCGGGATCAGGACCGCAGCCCGCATCCTCATCGACGTCGGTGACGGCAGCGGCTTCGCCACCGCCGGCCACCTCGCCGCCTACGCAGGCCTGGCACCCGTGACCAGGAACTCCGGCTCCTCCATTCGCGGCGAACATCCCTCACGACGCGGCAACAAGCAGCTCAAACGGGCCTTCTACCTCGCCGCGTTCGCCTCGCTCTCCCAGCCCGAGTCCCGTGCCTACTACGACCGAAAACGCCGCGAGGGGAAACACCACGTCGCAGCCCTCGTCGCACTCGCCCGACGCCGCATCGACGTCCTCTACGCGATGCTCCGAGACGGCACCTTCTACCAGCCACCCACCCCGGCTACAGCTTGACGAAGCCCATAGAGGCACCTTTTC
>NZ_JBSFVG010000064.1:0-1457 GCF_053592195.1 Streptomyces sp. NPDC002776
CAATGCCGTTGCATTACGTGGTTGAGGGTTGTGGTCGTTTGATGCGGACTGCTCGGGCGCCGGTGTGGGTGGGTTGGGGCCAGGTGTGGTGTTCGATCCGTTTCAGCCGGTAGTTGGACATCTTGCGTTTGACGACGCGGGGCTGGCTGCGTAGGCGTCTGCGTGGCAGGAGGCGTTCGAGCAGGTCGTGCTGGAGCAGGACAAGTGCTTGGACCAGCAGCTCAGGGGGAAAAACTGCCCGGCGTGACGGTCACGCTGCGCCGGGCGGAGCGCAGGGTTTCAGTGAAGGAGACCCGGTCGGCGTCCAGGCCCCGGGTGGCCGCGGTTCTCACCATCAGCTCACGCAGCGCGTGATGGACCAGCAGGTGGGCCCAGATCTGCTGCAGGACGCCGTCGGGCGTCTTGCTGGTGAGCACGACGCGCGATCCGCGTTGATGAGTTTTGAGTTCGGCGAAGACAGCCTCCGCCTCCCAGCGTTCCTGATAGAGCGCAGCCAGCTGGCGGGCGGGATAGCGACGGGCATCGAGCAGCGTGGTCACCAGCCGGTAGTCACCCGCTTCACGGGCGGTGCCGTGCAGCCGGTATGCCACCACCCGCACCGTGACCGGATCACGGTGCGTGCGGTCGGTAGCGGCGTGGATGCGCGAGAGCCAGGATCCGTCCGGCAGCATCCGGTCGACGGGCAGGATCCGGTTGGCGGGCACCCGCCACAACAGATCGGCTCCGCTGTCGGTGAAGGCCCTCCACAGGGGCACGCCGAGAAACTCCCGGTCCGCCAGCAGCAGTTCGCCGGGTCCGCAGGAGCGGGGCAGGCGGCTGACCAGGGTAACTTCGCCGGTGCGGCAGCCGGCCAGCTCCGCATCCAGCACAAGGTGGGTGCCCACCTCGATCAGGCAGGCCATCCGCACCTGGGGAAAGCTGGACTTGTCGTGGCCGCGGCTGTTTCCCGGACGGCCGAAGGCGGCCTCATTGGCCGGGCTGTCGGCCGCGTCCCAGCAGGTGGCATCCACCGCCAGCAGCCGCAGCCCCCGCCAAAAGCACCCAGGAGTGGCCTCGGTGCCCATCGGTTTCGCAGTCGTGGCAAACAGCACCCGCAGCGGCTCCGACCCCAGACGCTGACGGGCCCGGAACAGCGACGACTTCGCCGGGATGCGCCACTCGCCCAGCAGCCCCTGGCCACGTAGGCTCTCCACCAGGTGCCGCATCACCTCCAGATACGGCGCAGGCGAGAACAGGGCAAGAGCGAGCACGAAATACACCACCAGCCGGGCCGGCAGCAGACGTCTGCGCTGCTCCGCACGACCACAGGCAGCCACCACACGATCCACCAGCCCGGGCCGATACACCCAGGTCAGCAGTCCCAGCCCCGATAACTCGCCGACATCCGCAGACACCCGCACCACCCCCGGGAAGCACTACGCAGCAGCGTACGCCCGCAGACTAAAACAACGGCATTG
>NZ_JBSFVG010000065.1:0-1451 GCF_053592195.1 Streptomyces sp. NPDC002776
CCTAGTAGGGCTTGGTCAGGTTCGTAGCGGTGTGGGTATGTCGCGGTGGCAGGTGGGGCAGGCGCCGGCCCAGAGAGCAAGGAGTGTCTGCAGCTCGCGGACGACTTGGTAGAGGCTCAGGCCTGCGCCGTGTCTTTTGGGTCTCGTGCCAGCCGCT
Source organism: Streptomyces sp. NPDC002776 (assembly GCF_053592195.1). NCBI lineage: Bacteria > Bacillati > Actinomycetota > Actinomycetes > Kitasatosporales > Streptomycetaceae > Streptomyces > Streptomyces sp. NPDC002776. Next base: position 158 of record NZ_JBSFVG010000065.1, read on the forward strand.
GCAGGGTGCAGAAGGCGTGGGCGGCGGAGACGAGGGTGACGTGGTGATGCCAGCCGTTCCAGGTGCGGCCCTCGAAATGGGCAAGCCCGAGGGCCTGTTTCATCTCGCGGTAGTCATGCTCGATGCGCCAGCGCAATTTGACCAGCCGGATCAGGGTCGCCAGCGGCATGCCGGAGGGCAGGCTGGAGAGCCAGAACTGCACCGGCTCGGGCTCGGTGGCAGGCCATTCGGCCAGCAGCCAGCGCTCGGGCAGTTCGGGATCATCGGCCGGCTTGCGGATGCCTCGTCCGGCGGGCCGGACCCGGAGGGCGACGAAACGCGAGTACATACGCTTGAAGCCGCTTCGGCTGGCGCCCGGCCGGGATCCCTCCCGCCAGGACACCGGCCGAGCGGCTGTCCGGCCGGCCGCGACGACCAAGTCCTTCATGGTCTGCGGCGGGTCGGGATACTGCATGTGCGGCCGTCGGCCGGTGCCCGCATAGATCGGCTGGACGGGCCGGGCGTCGGCAGGGTGAGCGCTGTGACGGCCGGAAACACCGACCGCGTAGGGCAGGTTGCGTTCCTCCAGGCCGCTGCGGAAGGCGGCGGCGTCGCCGTATCCGGCGTCCGCCACGACCAAGGGGACGTCGATGCCCCACGACCGTGCTTCGTCGATCATGTCCAGAGCAAGCTGCCACTTCTCCACGTGTCCCGCCTGGGCGGGGATGCCGCAGCGGCCGCGGCGGGCGACTTTGGCGGGGTCCGCCCAGGGCGAGGCCGGGTCCCAGCCGGACGGCATGAACAGCCGCCAGCCGATCGCGGCGGAGGCACGGTCGGTGGCCAGGTGCAGTGACACTCCCACCTGGCAGTTGGTGACCTTGCCCGCGGTGCCGGTGTACTGCCGCGACACACACGCCGAGGCGTCCCCGTCCTTGAGGAACCCGGTGTCGTCGACGATCAACGCTTCCGGACCGATCGCGTCCTGCATCCTCCAGGCCAGGCGGGCCTGGACGTGCGCCGGATTCCACGGGCTGGACGTCACGAAGTGAGCCAGCGCCTGCCGGTTGCCGTCCTCGCCCAGCCTGGCGGCCATGGGCTCCACCGACTTGCGTTTACCGTCCAGCAGCAGCCCTCGCACATAGACCTGGCCCCACCGCCGCTGGTCAGCACGGAAGAACCCGTCGAACAACTCCGCCGTGAACGCCTCCAGGTCCTCCCGGACCTCGGCCATCTCACCAGGTGTCACACCATCACAACGACACCAACAGCCCAACAGACACGCCACTCACAAACGAAGCTGACCAAGCCCTACTAG
>NZ_JBSFVG010000066.1:0-1446 GCF_053592195.1 Streptomyces sp. NPDC002776
TCGCTTCCTAATGCTGTTGTCAAGCTGCCGTAGTCGCTGGGGGTGTCACTTCGTAACACCGTCGGTCACGGATCAGAGCCCACAGGACGTTGACGCGTCGGCGGGCGAGGGCGAGCACGGCCTGGACGTGTTTCTTGCCTTCGGCACGTTTGCGGTCGTAGAACCTCCGCGAGTTCGGGTCGCAGCGGACGCTGACCAGGGCGGAGGTGTAGAAGACGCGCTGGAGTCTTCGGTGGTAGGCGATCGGCCGGTGGAGGTTGCCGCTGACCTTGCCGGAGTCGCGAGGTGCGGGGGCGACGCCGGCGAAGGCCGCCAGGGCGTCCGGGGAGTCGAACTCGTCCAGGCTGCCGCCGACAGCAGCGACGAACTCGGCGCCCAGGACGGTGCCGATACCCGGGACGCTCAGGACGATGTCGGCGAGTTCGTGTTCGCGAAACCGGCCCTCGATGAGCTTGTCGATCTCGGAGATCTGCTCGTTGAGGGTCATCACCTCCTCGGCCAGGGTGTGGACCAGCTTCGCGGTGGTCTTCTCCCCGGGGACGGCGGTGTGCTGGCGTTCGGCGGCCTCGACCGCCGCTTCGGCCAGGGATTTCGCGTTGCGGACCTTGCGGTTGGTCAGCCACTTCGTCAGCCGTGCGGCGCCGGTGCGGCGGATCGCGGCCGGCGTCTGGTAACCCGTCAGCAGCTTGAGCGGGCCGGTGTTAGTCAGCTCCAGGCTCCGTTCCAGGGCCGGGAACATGCTCAGCAGGGTGCCGCGCAGGCGGTTCACCACGCGGGTGCGGTCCTCGACCAGATCTGCACGGCGCCCGGTCAGCAGCTTGAGCTCGATGGCGGCTTCGTCGTCGGGACGGATGGGCCGCAGGTCGCGGCGCATCCTGGCCTGGTCGGCGATCACGTAGGCGTCGCGGGCGTCGGTCTTGCCCTCGCCGCGGTAGCCGTCGGATGCCCGGTTCACCAGGCGGCCGGGAACGTAGAGGACCTCCTGGCCGTGGTCGACCAGCAGCGCCAGCAGAAGCGCGGGCTCTCCGCCGGTCATGTCGATGGCCCAGGTGACCTGACGGCCGTCGGCCAGGTCCAGGACGTCGCCGATCAGTTTCAGCAGCTCGGGTTCGTCGTTGACGACCCGCCGTGACAACAGCGTCTTGCCGTCGGCATCCAGTGCGAGGCCGTGGTGGTGGCCCTTGCCGCTGTCGATCCCCGCCCATATCCGGCTCATCGCGCTCCTGACCTGCTTGTTCGTGCTGTTCGTGCCACGGACGACCTCGCCGGCATTGCTCTACACAGCGACGGATTCGCACTTCCTAATCGGCGGCCGAGTCGTCGTGGGGCACCGGGCGGCGAAGCGACGTAAGCCACGAGCTGGCAGCAGCCTGATAGCCACACCCGGCACCCCTGGGCGATCCAACCCTACGAATGGCTCGATCAACCCGATCAAGAAGGTAGAGC
>NZ_JBSFVG010000067.1:0-1446 GCF_053592195.1 Streptomyces sp. NPDC002776
GCCCTACCTTTCTAGTGGGTTCGAAATGATCATTCGTAAGATCAGTGGGACCCAGGGGCTCTGGGCATGGCTGATGATTGGGCGACCGTCAGATGGCTGAAGGAGCTTGGCCACCCGGAGCCCCGCGACGACTCGACCGCTAATTGGGAGATGCGACTCGATCGCTGCGTAGGGCAACGTCGGCGAGGTCGTCTGCTGGGCAGTGGTAGCGCGACGAACTGGCGGAGGTGACCGTGCCCCGGATATGGGCCGGAGTGGACATTGGCAAGGAACATCACCACTGCGTGGTGATCGACCGGGACGGTGAACGGCTGCTGTCCCGCCGGGTCCTGAACGACGAATCGGCCCTGCTGGAGCTGATCGGTGACGTCCTGGACATCGATGAAGACGTGCTGTGGGCGGTCGACCTCAACGGCGGCGGTGCCGCCCTGCTGATTGGCCTGCTGGTCAGCCACGACCAGCCGATGGTCTACATCACCGGCCTGACCGTGCACCACGCCTCGGCCTCCTACCGGGGCGAGGGCAAGACGGACGCCAAGGACGCCTTCGTCATCGCCGACCAAGCCCGCATGCGCCGCGACCTCGGTCTGCTGCGTCCCGGTGACGAGATCGCCGTCGACCTGCGCATACTGACCACACGCCGGGCGGATCTGGTGGCCGACCGCACCCGCCAGATCAACCGGCTGCGTGCCCAACTGCTGGAGATCTTCCCGGCATTGGAACGGTCGCTGGATCTGACCAACAAGGGCCCGGTCATGCTGCTGACGGGCTACCAGACGCCGGCCGCGATCCGCCGCAGCGGAGCCAAGCGCGTCGAGACGTGGCTGCGCAACCGCAAGGTGCGCGGAGCCGCCACGCTCGCCCGGACTGCCCTGGAGGCAGCCGAGGCCCAGCACACGGCCCTGCCTGGGGAGAAGCTGGCCGCCGCGATGGTGGTGCGGCTGGCGAAGGGGGTGATGGCCCTTGATGAGGAGGTCACGGAAGTCGACGCGCTCATCGAGGCCCGGTTTCGCGAGCACCCGCACGCCGAGGTGATCCTCAGCCTGCCCGGCACGGGCAAGATGACGGGCGCCGTCTTCATCGCGGCCACCGGCGGTCACATGGACGCCTTCGGCAGCGCCGACCGGCTGGCCGGCTTCGCCGGCCTGGCGCCTGCCCCGCGTGACTCCGGCCGCGTCAGCGGCAACCTTCGAAGACCGCGCCGCTTTCACCGCGGCCTGCTCAACGCGATGTACCTCTCCGCCCTCTCCAGCCTGAAGAGCTGCCCTGCCTCCAAGGCCTATTACGCGCGCAAGCGCGCCGAAGGCAAGGGACATAAGCAGGCGCTGCTGGCACTCGCTCGCCGCCGCGTCAACGTCCTGTGGGCCATGATCCGCGACGGAGCGTACTACCAAGCCACACCACCAGTCACAGTGGCGGCTTGACATCAGCATTGGGAAGCTCCTT
>NZ_JBSFVG010000068.1:0-1424 GCF_053592195.1 Streptomyces sp. NPDC002776
CTAGTACTGCAACGGTGCTTGTTCTGAGTGCTGGGCAGTTTTCAAGGGCTGTGTCCACGTCGTTTGTAGTGACTGAGTCGTGCTTGATACTGGCGTCTGCGGCGCCATGTCGACCAGTGCAGGATGTGGTCGACCGGGGTGGGACGGCGGTCGGTGAGACGGGTGATCAGGCGTCGGATTTCGGCGAGGCTGAGGTGGATGAGCTGGGAGGATCCGTTTCTGCTTTGTCCGCGTTCAGTTCTCGGGCTCGCAGGACGGTCAGGCAGGCGTGGGCGGCCATGGCCAGGGTCATGTGGCGGTGCCAGCCGGGATAGCGGCGGACCTGGTAGTCGTCCAGGCCGCACTCCTGCTTCGCGGTCTGGAAGCACTCCTCAACAGCCCAGCGGCTGCCCGCGATGCGGATCAGCTCGTCCAGTGTGGTGTCGGCCGGGCAGTAGGCGATGTAGTAGGAGATCTCCTCGGGGCGGCTGACGCTGCGGCGGGCGAGAACCCAGTGCCGGCGGTCCTCGCGGTGCCAGGGCCTGACCTCGATGCGGGCCCAGTCGTAGATGCGCCTGCCGTGAGCTCCTTCACCGCAGGAACGGCGTTTCCACTTCTGCCGCGCAAGGCCGGGGAACAGGTCGTGGACGGGGTGGTCGATGGACCAGCGGGTGACGACGGTGTCGTGGCGGGTGGTGGCCATGACGTGGAAGACATCAGCCTGCTCCAGCTCGAACCGCCAGCCCTTGCTGAACCCATAGGCAGCGTCTGCCGTCACCCACCGGAACGGGACCTTGTCGGCGATGGCCCGGCGGACCATCGCCTTGGCCATCGCCACCTTCGTTTCGAATACGACGCTGTCGTCGATGCCGGCCCGACGGCAGCGTTCCCGGTCATCCGTCCAGGAGGTGGGCAGGTAAAGCCGCCGGTCGATCAGAGTGCGTCCGCGGCTCGTGGCGTAGGCGAGGAAGACGCCGATCTGGCAGTTCTCGGTGCGTCCGGCGGTGCCGGAGTACTGCCTTTGCACGCCGGCCGAGCGGATGCCCTTCTTCAGGAACCCGGTGTCGTCGACGATCAGGACGGCATCCTGGTCTCCGAGGTGTTCGACGACGTAGTCGCGTACGTCGTCCAGGACCTCGTCGGCGTCCCACTCGATGCGGTTGAGCAGTCGGTGGATGCGATCGGGGCCCGCGTGCCCGGCCTCCTCCGCCAGTGTCCAGCCGTTCTTTCGCTCCAGCGGAGCGATCAGTCCGCGCATGTATGCCAGTGCCGACTGGCGCGGCTCCTCCCGGTTGAACCGGTGCACGAACCGGTCATGCATCGCCTCGAGTTCACCAGCCCACAACCTGACATCAGCAAGGTCCCCACCCATGACCACATCAACGACCGAGCTGGCCAGCAGTCACGGCAAGCACCGTTGCAGTACTAGGGCGTGTTGCGAAAGT
>NZ_JBSFVG010000069.1:0-1110 GCF_053592195.1 Streptomyces sp. NPDC002776
AGATCGCGATTCTCAGGGCGATGAGCAAGGGTGTGCGCGAGATCGCCCGCGCGCTGGGGCGTGCCCCCGGGACAATCTCTCGCGAACTGCGCCGCAACGCCGCCACGCGCAGCGGCAAGCAGGAGTACCGCGCGACGGTCGCCCAGTGGAAGGCTCAGCAGGCGGCCAAGCGCCCGAAGAGCGCGAAGCTCCTGGCCAACGACCGGTTGCGTGAGTACGTGCAGGAGAGGTTATCGGGGAACGTTCACCAGCCTGACGGGACGGTGGTCGCAGGACCGCAGACGCCTCCGTGGAAAGGGCTGAACAAGCCGCACCGGCAAGACAGGCGGTGGGCGACAGCATGGAGCCCGGAACAGATCTCGCACCGGTTGAAGGCCGACTTCCCCCATGATGAGTCCATGCGCATCAGCCACGAGGCGATCTACCAGTCGTTGTTCATCGAGGGCCGTGGTGCGCTCAAGCGGGAGCTGGTCGCCTGCCTGCGCACCGGGCGGGCGCTTCGAGAGCCTCGGTTGAGGTCACGGAACAAGCCGCAAGGGCATGTCACCGCGGATGTCGTCCTCAGTGAACGTCCGGCAGAGGCCGCAGACCGCGCTGTCCCAGGGCATTGGGAAGGCGATCTGATCATCGGGACGGGCCGGTCCGCGATCGGCACGCTCGTCGAGCGCAGCAGCCGATCCACCCTCCTGGTGCATCTGCCGAGGATGAGGGGCTGGGGCGAGGTGCCGCCCGTGAAGAACGGCCCGGCGTTGGGCGGTTACGGTGCCGTCGCGATGAACACTGCCCTGACGGTGTCGATGACGAAGCTACCTGAGCAGCTCCGCAAGACACTGACCTGGGACCGCGGAAAGGAACTCTCCGGGCATGCCCAGTTCGCGCTCGAGACCGGGACGAAGGTGTTCTTCGCCGATCCGCACTCGCCCTGGCAACGACCCACGAACGAGAACACGAACGGGCTGCTGCGTCAGTACTTCCCAAAGGGCACCGACCTGTCCCGGTGGTCCGCCGAGGACCTCGAAGCCGTCGCCCTGGCAATCAATAACCGACCCCGCAAGATCCTCGGCTGGAAGACACCGGCCGAGGTCTTCGAGGAGCAGCTACGCTCACTAC
>NZ_JBSFVG010000070.1:0-1024 GCF_053592195.1 Streptomyces sp. NPDC002776
CAATAGACGGCGGATCCGATGATCAAGGAGACGCCTGATGAGCGAGACCATCACCGAGCACGAAGCCGTGGAGGAGCCGGTCGTCGAGTCGGCTGGGGAGGCGGTGTCGGACGAGCAGCTGATCGGGATGCTCGTCGACCGCGCCCGGTCGGACGGGCTGCAGTTGACCGGCGAGGGCGGGCTGTTGCAGCAGCTGACGAAGCGGGTGCTGGAGTCCGCCCTGGAGGGCGAGATCACCGATCACGTCGGCTATGACAAGCACGACGCGGCCGGCCGGAACAGCGGCAACTCCCGTAACGGCACCCGGTCGAAGACCGTGCTGACCGACGTCGGTCCGGTCGAGGTGAAGGTGCCCCGCGACACCGCCGGCACCTTCGAACCGCAGATCGTCCGCAAGCGGCAGCGCCGTCTGACCGGCGTGGACGAGATGGTGCTCTCACTGTCCGCGAAGGGCCTCACGCACGGGGAGATATCGGCTCATCTGGCCGAGGTGTACGGGGCAGAGGTGTCCAAGCAGACCATCTCCACGATCACGGACAAGGTGATGGAGGGCATGGCGGAATGGCAGGCCCGCCCGCTGGATCGCGTCTACCCCGTCGTCTTCGTAGACGCCATCAATGTGAAGATTCGCGATGGCAAGGTCGCTAATCGGCCCGTCTACGTTGCGATGGCTGTGACCGTCGAGGGCACTCGCGACATCCTCGGGATCTGGGCCGGCGACGGCGGCGAGGGCGCCAAGCACTGGCTCCAGGTCTTCACCGAGCTCAAGAATCGCGGAGTTGAAGATGTCCTGATGCTCGTCTGCGACGGGCTGAAGGGTCTGCCGGACGCGGTCGAGACCGTCTGGCCCCGCACGGTCGTTCAGACCTGCATTGTTCACCTGATTCGCAACAGCATCCGCTACTGCGCTCGCCAGGACTGGGACAAGGTCTCCAAGGATCTCAAGCCCGTCTACACGGCGCCGAGCGAGGCCGCGGCGACCGAACGGTTCCTGGAGTTCTCCGAGAAGTGGGGCACCAAGTAT
>NZ_JBSFVG010000071.1:0-1012 GCF_053592195.1 Streptomyces sp. NPDC002776
GGGGGTCTGTGTGGCGAACGGTGGAACTCAGTCGGTTTTGTTCAGCGTCGTCCGGCGGTGAGCCGGCCGTCGAAGGTGATGTCGAAGGCTTGGAGTGCGGCCTTCCAACGCATGGTCCAGCGTTTGCGTCCGGTGCCGGTCGGGTCCAGGCTCATGACGGCCAGGTAGACGCACTTGAGAGCGGCCTGGTCGGTGGGGAAGTGTCCCCGGGCCCGGACGGCCTTGCGGATCCGCGCGTTGATGCTCTCGATCGCGTTGGTGGTGCAGACGATCTTGCGGATCTCCACGTCGAACCGGAGGAAGGGCACGAACTCCGCCCAGGCCGCCTCCCAGAGCCGGACGATCGCCGGATACTTCCCGCCCCAGGTGTCGGTGAACTCCACGAACCGCTCCAGCGCAGCCTCTTCAGTCGGGGCGGTGTAGACGGGCCTGAGTGCCTTCGCGATCTTCTCCCAGTCCTGCCGGGCCGCGTAACGAAAGCTGTTCCTCAGTAGGTGAACGACGCAGGTCTGGACGATTGTCGCAGGCCAGACCGTGTTCACGCGTCCGGGAGGCCGGTCAGGCCGTCGCAGACCAGCATCAGGACATCGGCCGCGCCGCGGTTCTTGATCTCGGTCAGGACCTGGAGCCAGTACTTCGCGCCCTCCCCGCCATCGCCGATCCACAGACCCAGAATGTCCCGGTGGCCCTCGGCGGTGACCGCCACCGCCATGTAGACGGGCCGGTTGGCGACCTGCCCGTCCCTGACCTTCACGTTCACACAGTCGATGAAGACGACCGGGTAGACGCTGTCCAGGGGACGGTTCTGCCATTCCGTCATGCCGGCCATCACGCTGTCGGTGATCGTGGAGATGGTGGACTTGGAGATCTCCGCGCCGTACACCTCGGCGAGATGCGCGGAGATCTCCCCGTGCGTCAGCCCTTTCGCCGACAGCGACAGGACCATCTCGTCCACCCCGCCCAGACGCCGCTGACGCTTCTTGACCAGTTGCGGCTCGAACGACCCGGCCCG